>CAZVJW010000004.1:0-129274 GCA_964627535.1 uncultured Eubacteriales bacterium | reverse complement strand
GGCGTGCTGCCTCCGTTGGCGTCAAACGTGACCGTATAGCTGTTTGCTGTCCAATTGGCATAGATGGTCGAGGCTCCTGCCGTTGTATAGGCCGTGCCGGTTAGTATTTGTGTTCCGCCGCCGCCGGTTCCTGTATACCACCCCGCAAAGGTGTATCCTGTCTTGCTTGGTGTCGGGAAACCGCCCGTTCCTCCGCCGTATGTTCCATTGTATGTTACCGTTGATGTGCCCGGGGAAACAGATCCGCCCTGGGCGTCAAACGTTAATGTATATGTATACGCCGTCCATACAGCGTAGAGCTGATATGTGTAGCCGTTTGACGGCGGGTCGACATTGGTTACATCTGCTCCGCCTGCAAGGTCCACTCCTCCGCCTGACGTTAATGACCAGCCCGCAAAGTAATATCCGGTCTTTGTAAATGCATTCGCGGTAAGGGACGATGTGGTGCCGTAGACATGCGTGGAATTGCTCATGGAACCGCCGGTATTTCCGTACCCGTTATACTGGACATAGAAAGTTTCCGCTGCCCACTGCGCGGTGTATGTGGATATTGCCGCAGGCATGGTTGCAGGTACCGAAGGTGACCAGCCGGTTAAGTAATTACCTGTTTTCGACACCGAAGGTGCCGAAATGCCCGCACCGTAAGCCGTTGAGGTCGGTCCTGTACCGCCGGTCCCGCCGTTGGCATCGAAGGTTAAATTGTAGTAATTTACGCTCCACTGCGCGGTATAGGTTTGGTTCGTCTGAGGGCATACTGTAGTGGGAGTTGCTTGTGACCAGCCGGTGAAGGTGTAACCGGTTCTCGCGAGATTGGTGGGGGTATTGCTTGTGGGATAGGTCGCGCCTTGTATGGCGTTCAGTGTATAACTGGCAACGCCGTTAACCGTACCGCTGCCGCCGGCGAAGGTCAGGGTTCTGTTATAGGTCGTGTCCATATTGCCGTTGTAAGGTACATTAATAGTTCCGCCGGCGGTGTTATATATCCCTCCGCCTAGGGTGGAAATCTGTGTCCAGCCCCCCGTGCCGTAATCGGCAAAAAACTGGATTGTATCCCACTGCCATTCGCCGCCGTTTGAGTTATCCTGATACAAGCCTGTCGAGGTAATTGGTTTCGCAGGACCCCAAACGTACATGTTGTTGTTATCGTCCGATTCCATGTCGTTGCTGTCGCCGGTATCATCTATAACAGCGGAATACCAAGTCTCCCCGTCATCGTACACGATTTTGAGTTTGAAGTTGGAGTCCGTACCGGAGCCGCCGCAGGTTTGTTTATAAGTCTCGCAGTATATCCTGTACTGAATCGTCTGCCCGGTCGCCTGGGCAGCACCGGCTTTCAGCTGCCCCAGCCCAAGCGATATGCTTGAGACTACCAAGGCTGCCGCCACCAGTAAACTCAGTACTTTTTTTCTGTTTTTCATAAAATACCCCCATATAAAAAACAATTTATACTGTTATTAAATATCTGTAATTGACTATAGTATTACATCATTATTCTAACATATATTTTTTGGATAATCAAATTATTTTATTTTAATACCAAATAAAAAAACCGCAGGTATTTACCCGCGGATTATCAATGATAAATATTCATATATTTTCTCAATTAAACCTCAATTTTATACTATTTTAAAAATTTACTTGCTCATACTAATTCATGATTAAAAAACCTCTAAAAAACCAAGTAAAAGCTTTGATTTGTGGGGTTTTATGCGGATTTTTTAGTTAGGTTTTTATAAGTAATTAGTATCAAGTGCACAGGTATTTATTGTTCCGGATTACACCAACAAACACACCCGTTAATATAATAACCATATTGTACCTCTTATGTTTCAGCGGTATAAGACTTTTCCGTTAACTTGATTGATCTGCTGTACATAGTTTTGAACGTTATTCATAACAACATAATCGTTTTCATCAATAACACCATCAAGGAAAACATCCCCTGCCATGTTAAAAGCCGCATCTTCAACCGGTTCCCATTGCGGCAATGCATAATTTCCGATGTCAATAATCATATCCGCGTCACTGCCGCCAATAATTCCGTCGCCATTGACATCACCAAAGATGACAATATAATAATCTTCTATAACTTCGCCCGTTGTGTTATCAACCAGTTCAACTTTTGTACCGGTTCCAAATGCATCGGAAGCAGATGTGCATATTATGCACGCATTACCGTAAATCCGAACAAACCTGCTTTCAAACTCATCTTGTGTAATCCCCGGTTCAAGGCCGTATATCAAGTGAGTGGCCTGATTAATTACCGTTGTCGAACCCGTAAATATCTCAATATTCGCAATTTCATATTCGGGTTTCAACCTCAGTGCATCATATGCTTCTTGCATAACAGAAGCGTAACTGTTCACTGTTACCTGGCTTGGAATTTTAAGATTTCTTATAACAGAATTTATGGCATTATCCCAAGCAGAAAGAGTAGCGCCGGTGTAGTATGCCCTCGGCAGCCATTGACCGGAATGCGTTGCGCTGTAAAACGGAGGCGATAAAATCTCTGTTCCGTTTGTATAACTGACAATTTGATTAACCGATGAATAATCCGCATATTTTAGGCTTAACGACTGCCATGCGGTTGATACAGACGAGGCAAAGGAGTTGATGAGACTTTGCGAACGGATATCAAGGTTATGTTCAACAGAATCAATCGCTGATTGTAAAATCGCAGCCTCTCCGGCGAAAGATGCCGGCGAATAAACCCCGTTACCAATATCCATACTTGAAGGATTATAATAAGCAGGATCATTAATATTGTTAGCTCTGAAATAAGCAATATTGTTTTTTAAAACCCGGGCAGCAGATATTGCATTGTTAACCGCTGTGTAGTCACCAACAGCATAATTGGTTAAGGACGATAGCGTTGTGCCGATTGTCGTATAACTGCCGCTGTCGTCAATCTCAAAAATCCGGCAACCCGGGTCACCGTCGTTATAACCTTGCAGCGTCGCCGCTTTGCTATAACCAAGTGTTATTCCATCAGCAGTTGTTGCTACAAATGAATTTGTATGGTTATGACCGAAAAAAGCGCCTTTCATATTGCCGTTTGCACACCATGCCTCATATAAGGTTTTATTCCCGTATGCCAAAGAGGAACGGTGCTGTGATTCCTGATATGTATCAAGATTTGTCGGTCCGGGCGCTTCTTTATAAATATCGGCAATATTTGTTGACCCGCTTGCTTTCCAGTCGATTAATGATGTGTTCATTGCCCATGTATAATTATTAAAAGGGTCATGGCTGCCTTCAAAAGAGTTCGCTGTTCCTGCCGGAACCTCGGTAAGCAAGTTATACATATCCGGTACAGGAATATGCTGAAACCATAAAGAAGGCACCGTTGGGTTTGTTGCCATATAATAGTCAATTTGACCGGTCTTGACAGCATCCAGATCGAGGGTGACATTTATATAAGCGCCGGAGTCCATCAAAAAGATTTGAAACGCGGGAACCTCCGTACTTTCCCCAAAGGGATAAACCGGTATGGAACCGCTGCCAGTGCCGTCAAGCGCCGGAATATCATGGTCAATAAAAAGGTTGCCCCCCTTGGACTTATAATAAGCATATTGTTCTTCTCTTGTCCCCGGATTTGTAGGCCAAACACCCTGGTCATCATGATTGCCAAATGTAACCGCAAATTTTGTGTTTGTCGCTAAAAGAGGGTCAAGAAACTGGTTGACTGCGGATTTGAAGCTGTCGGATTTGATGAAGCCTCTGATATTATCGCCGGTGAAAACAACAAGATCCGGACTGTAACGGGCTATTGCTTTTGTAATCAAATCAATTATTTCGGGTTCGACTTCACTGTTCTCCTGAATATCAGTAAGCTGCATAACGGTAAATTTGCCGTCAGCATCAAACTGCAACACACCATCGTAAGCCGCCCCTACCATAACAGCCTGCCATGGAACAGATGCTGCAAAAACCGCAGCCGCTAATAATAAACTTGTAAAGCGTTTCTTCCATGTCATAATAATTACTCCCAATAAATACAAACACAATTACAATATTACTGTACTATTTTAACACATTTTCATGAAATAATTTTTCTATCCGGAAATTTTTCTTATTATAAATGTGAAGCAACAATATAAATTATTAATTCAACTCTTAAAAATATAATAAACAAGCGGCTTCCGCTTAATGCTTCCGCCGCTTAATCTTTATTGTGTCCGAAAAGCAATGATTCATGCGGTTATTCTCTTCACGGAGCCGTATCGGGGCTTTGATTTATCGGGGAAAAACCGTTTAAGGAATTCAAAACAATACAGGCATCGTTTTCATCAATCACACCGTCACGGTAGACATCCCCGGCCATGAAGAAAGCGCTTTCCTGTTCAGTGCCCAACGCAGTATACCTATAATTCACGGTATCTATGATCAATCCCTCATCATTGCTGTCAATACTGCCGTCGCCGTTATAATCGCCGAAAATGATAATTTGATAAGTTTGTGCAATTTCATTCGTTATTTTGTCAACAAGTTCAACCTTAGTACCAGTTCCAAAGTTACCGTTTACATATGTATAGACAAGCTTTGCAGAGCTTGGGGTAATAATATAACTGCTTTCGAATTCGGTTTGTGTTATTCCGGGTTTAAGACCGTAGATAAAATTTAAGTCGCCATCAATAACTGTTGTTGAACCTGCTGCGGTTTCAAAAGTTACCGGGGGTTTCCACTGCGCAACATATAACGTATCGGCAGAAGGACATTCCTCCGGAACTTCCGGAAGCCAACCGGTAAAAATATAGCCTTCCCAGGCAACAATAGGTGCTGAAAGAGCATCACCGACTGTCATTAAAACCGGTCCTGTACTTCCCGTGCCGCCGTTTGCGTTAAATGTGATTGTCACTTTATGAACCGGTCCATCCTCAACAACGACGGAAGCGTATGTTCCCTCATCGTATCCTGCCGTGGCGGCGTACCTCACATAATAGGTGCCGGCTGCAAGGCCGGTGACGGATGTGCCTGTTACAGCTGTATATGTACCGCCGGAAGTCATTGACCATTCCATATCCGTTGTAGTTCCGGTAATACTACCATCGCTGTCACCATAATAGGTCGGCGCAACTCCGAATAAATCTGACGGTGCGGATTGAGGTCTGTTCGGTCCAACAGGTACTGCGACAGATGTATCCGGCGAGGCGTTGTAGCCGGCGTAAGAGGTATACCGAACATAGTAGGTTCCGGGGGTTAAGTTGGAAACAGATGTGCCGCAGGTGGTATAAGTTCCGCCGGAAGCGGTTGACCATTGCATCGCTGTCGTTGTGCCGGTAATGCTGCCGGTTGCGTCATTGTAGTATGTGGGGGTAACGCCCGTTAAGTCGGTCGGTGCGATTTGAGGTCTGTTCAGTCCGACAGGTACAGTGACGGCCGTATCCGGTGAAGCGTTGTATCCCACATAAGCCGTTTTCCTTACAAAATAGGTTCCGGGGGTTAAACCGTTAACAGATGTACCGCAGGTGGTATAAGTGCCGCCGGAAGTGGTTGACCATTGCATGGTCGAGGTTGTGCCGGTAATACTGCCGGTTGCGTCATTATAGTATGTCGGTGCAACTCCTGAGAGACCCGTCGGTGCCGCCTGGTCTTGATTCACTATCATCCATTTGGCATACAGCGTTATATCCGTCGTACCGATGTTAATAGAAGCTCCGTTTACATAGGAAGTGCCCGTCCCGTTGGCTGCTGTGTTCCAGCCGCTAAAAGCATATCCGGTTTTTGTGAATGAGTTTACGGCAAGGGTTGCAGACGAACTTTTTGCCACTAATTGATTCCTCATTGTCCCTATTCCGCCGTTGGAATCAAAGGATACCATTGCTTTGGCAATTTCTGTCTCGGCCGAATATTCGTTTGTATATGTGCCGCTTATGTCAAGTTCATAAATGCTTACTCCGGGATTGCCGTCGTTGTAATTAACTATACCCAATGTTTTATACAGTGTCGTTGATTCTCCGTATCCGAGGTCAATACCGTCGGATGTCGTACATGTGAATTCATTCAGATGGTCATGGCCGAAATAGGCGCCTTTCAGATTACCGTTATCCCGCCAAGCCTCATAAAGAGTTTTACTGCCGTAGGCTGCTGATGAACGGTGAGCGGCAGATTCATAGACCGACGTATTTGGCGGACATGTTGCTTCCTTATATATATCAGCCATCGAGGTTGATGATGACCTTGTATAATTTATTCTGGCATTGTCAATGTATAAACCGCCTTTTGAAACTCCGGTGCCGTTATTTGTTGTTGACATGCACCTTGTATTTATATCGGGAACTATGACATGCTGAAACCAAAGCGAAGGAACATCCGGATAGGTTTGGCTTCTTTGAATATAGTAATCCACCTGGTTTGTATAACAGCCGTCATAACTGCCGGATGATGGGCTGTGCCCGGAATCCATCACATAGACATCAAATGCCGGTGTACCGCTTGTTTGACCGTTTGCATATATAGGAATAACGCCGCTGGCGTCCCCGGTGAGAGCAGGAACATCCTGATCGATAAAAAGACTTCCGCCTTTAGTTCCGTAATAAGTGTATTGACTTAATAAACTGCCACCGGAACCGTCAGAATCATGATTGCCGAAGGTAACAGCAAATTTCGTGTTGGTGGATATTAATGGTGAGAGAAAAGAATTAACAGCGGTTTGAAAATTTGAAACCGAGCTTATACCCTCATAAATATTATCACCCGTAAAAACAACGAGGTCGGGGTGGTAGCGGTTTATATTATTAGATATCGCCGCGACAACCCTTGCGGGCACACTTGTATTGGTTTGTATGTCCGCCACCTGCATCACCGTAAACTTTCCGTTTGCGTCAAATTGAAGCGCGCCGGTAAATGCCGCTGATGACTTTATGGATGACCAAGGCGCAAGTGTCGCAAGCATCGTCAACACCATAATTATAGATAACACACGCATTTTTCTTGACATAAATTAGCCTCCGTTTTATTTAAATACAAAGCTGAATACCAAACGAAAGAATAAACCAATTTAATTTTAACACACATCCTTGAGTTTAATATTATTAAGTGTAATAAAATGCGCATTAATCCATCGTGTGTTAATGGCAATAATAACTTACCGGAAAATTTCCAATAATTCCAATGTTTTTATATTTCAATGAGCAGATTATACAAATACTAACCACCGATAAAACGCATTGAATCTTTGCGGTCTTTTTTGCGCCGTACTGCGTTGTCCTCCTTGCCTTGCGACAGCAAAGCATCGTCATCCGCCTTGTGCAGCACAAAAATTCATCGCAAATCTAACAACGCTTTTCATCGCCGATTAGTATAATTACTCATAAAACCCTAACAAAAATAATTATGGCGGCTTCCGCATAACGCTTCCGCCGCCTGGTTTTCGTACCCGCAGAATAAATAATATCCCCGGTTTAATTTATGGTGCCGTACCGGTAATCTGGTTTATCTGATGCAAATAGTTTGACGAATTCAGAATAACACAGGCATCGTTTTCGTCAATAACACCGTCACGGTAAACATCCCCTGCTTTGAAAAAAGCAGCATCCTTTTCAGTGTCCAAAGCAGGATACATATAATTCGCGGTATCCTTAATCAATCCCTCATCATTGCTGTCAATACTGCCGTCGCCGTTAAAATCGCCGAAAATGACAATGTAATAAGTCTGTACAACCTCGTTCGTTATATTGTCAACAAGCTCAACCTTTGTACCTGTCCCAAAGCTGCCGTTTGCGTACGTATAAACAAGCCTTGCAAAACCCGATATATTAACAAAATCGCTCTCAAACTCATCTTTTGTCAGCCCCTGTTCAAGGCCATAAATGAAATTACCGGCGGGATCAAACACCGTTTCCGCTTCACCGCCCTTGGCAAGAAATACCGGATCTTTACTCCATACGGCATATAGTATTAAAGTTCCGCCTGTCGCAAGGTTTATTATTTCCTGTCCGTTCTGATAAACAACCGGCCCGCCGACGCTGGCTGCCCAGCCGGAAAACGAATACCCCGTTTTAGTAAAACCATTGCAGGTAAGAGCTTGCGCAGCATTATAGGTATGCAATGAGTTCGCCGTCGAACCCCCGTCACTTTCATTGCTGTAATATTCCACCGTATATACATTAGGTGTCCAAACGGCATAAAGCAACACAGAGCCGCTTTTCGCAATATTGGATACTATTTGACCGTCTGTAAATGTGATTCCACCGTCTTCTTTTGTCGCCCACCCCGCGAAAGTATAGCCGGTTTTTATATATCCGTTTACGGTCAGAGTTTTTGCCGTATTATAAGTATGAACCGAACTTGATGTGGAACCCCCATCGCTTCCGTTACCGTTATAACCCACATTGTATACATTAGCTGTCCACTTTGCATAAAGGGTAGAATTGGCTGTCCCCATTTGGAATTTTGCTTTGTTCGCATAAGAGACCTCGCCGGTCGATGTTGTTGACCAGCCCGCGAAAGTGTATCCTGTTTTTGTAAACCCGTTGGATTTTAAGAAATCAGCGGTGCCGTATACAATATCCTGCGAAGCTGTTGTGCCGCCGTCAGCTCCGTTACCGTTAAAAGTGACCGTGCGGCTGCTGTCTGAAAACCAGGGTGTATTAACCTGCTCGGAAGATGGATTGTTTTTAAACCAATCATTACCGCTGCCGTTATAACCCCCCAAAAGCACTTCCGAACCGCCTAACGGCGTATAGTATAAGTTCCAATAGTCACAGCACCAATCATCGGTTCCGCCTGTTTTTCGTATTTGGAAACTTTTCCAATCCTTGATCGGGCCCGGTACATTTAACAGTGTTGTCCATTCATCATTACCACCATGCGCAACACCGTTAATCGTTTGCGACTTATACAGATAATCGACAGCATTATTTGCAGGATTTTGATAGTTAAAAAAATAGATGCAAACATCGTCATATGTTCCACAGTCGGTTCTTCCAAAAGCATTTGGCAATGTTACTGCATGAACGCGGAATGTGCCGCCGGTCGGCGCAGAAGGGTCAACAGCCGGAATTGCCAAATCACTTTCCGCAACATATTGGTTGGTGTAGGATCCGTCCGCTGAAAGCTGATAGATGCTTACACCCGGATTATCGTCATTATAAGCGTAAACACCAAGTGTTTTATAGAGATTTGTGCACTCGCCATAACCAAGGTCAATACCGTCATCCGTTGTGCATGTAAATTCATTCAAGTGGTCATGACCGAAATATGCGCCCTTTAAGTTGCCGTAAGTATTCCAAGCCTCATAAAGCGTTTTACTGCCGTATGACGGAGAAGAACGGTGAGCCGCTGATTGATATAACGACAAATTTGCACATGCGGGCGCTTCGTTGTAAACATCCGCAAGTGACGTTGATGAACACCTTGCCCAGTTTATTTTGGAAGGATTAATATACCATGTATTATCACTGAATGGCGACCCGCTGCCTTTAAATGAAACGCCGCCGCCGGTATTTGCGGTTGTCATACACTCCGAATAAATATCCGGTACAATAACATGCTGAAACCATAATGAAGGAACGGTTGGAAAGGTCAGGCTCCTTTGAATGTAATAATCAAGTTGGTTTGTATAAGGGCAATCATATGAACCCGATGACTGGTCGCTTCCTGAATCCATCAGATAAACCTGATAAGCAGGCGTGCCGCTTGACTGGCCGTACGGGTATATCGGAATAACACCGCTTCCCACTCCGTCGAGAGAATTAACATCATGATCAACAAAATTGCTTCCGCCAACGGACTTAAAATAACTGTATTGGTTTGTTTTGTTTGGAGCTCCGACGCCCTCATCATCATGATTGCCGAAAGTAACCGCAAATTTCGTACCGGTGGCATTCAACGGAGCAAGAATTTTATTGATAGCGGTTTCAAAATTTGAATTTGTTACGATTGTTTCAATAACATTATCACCGGTAAACACAACCAGATCGGGATGGTATCTTGCTATAGAATCCGTAATCGCGGCAATAACCCTTTCATATGGATTTTGATTGTCCTGAGTGTCTGCAATTTGCATAACGGTAAATTTTCCGTTTTCATCAAATTGAAATACTCCTGAATATGCCGCAGATGCCTTGAATGACGACCACGGTCCCAAGGGAACAAGCATAACCAGTGTTATAAATATACAAAATATCCGCTTTCTGTTTAACATAATTTGCCTCCGTAAATTTTGATGCCAAACGATTTACACACATATATATTATAATACAACGTTTATATTTTAATATTTCCAATCATAAATTTGTGCAAATTTTCTGTTTAACACACTCTCTCAACAAGTCAAGCGGCTTCAGCCTTTGCTTCCGCCGCTTGTCGCATTTATTTTTTTTACGATTAAATTGTAAAAAATATTTTGTATCTGAATCATCTGTAAAAAACAATCTTATGCATTAAATCGGAAACGTTTCGCCGTTATTCTGGTTGATTTGCCGAATATTTTTAGAAACATCTGCCATAACAACAACATCGTTTTCATCAATAACCCCGTCACAAAAGATATCGGCAGCCTTGAAAAAAGCGTCACCCTCGTTTATGTTAAATTGCGCAAATGCATAATTTGCAATATCCGAAAGCCTACCCACATCACCGGTGTCGATATTGCCGTCACCGTTCACATCCCCGAAAATAACGATGCAATAGGTTTGCAGTACTTCATTTGTTATGTTATCAACGAGTTCAACCTTAGTACCGGTTCCGAAGTACCCGTTTGAGAAAGTATAAATCAGTCTTGCATTACCGACAATATTTATAAAGCCGCTCTCAAAGTCATCTTTCGAAAGACCCGCTTCCAGACCGCTGATAAAGTTGTTGCTCCCCTCAATCGTGATTGCAGAACCTCCTTTTGGAATTAAAACAGGACGCGTACCCCAAACGGCATAAAGCATCGCATCATCTGCCGGTACGAAAAAAATACCAAGAGGAATTTCTGCGTTCGGATTTGTTGACCAACCCAGAAATATATAATTATTTTTTGCAAGATTACCTTTTTCCGGTAAATCTATTGACTCCCCGCATGGCGCTGTTTGAGACACCGGCACGGTGCCTGAACCTCCATTTAAATTAAAGCTTACAGTAAAACTGAACGGATACCATACCGCATTAAAAGTGAGGTTTTGGTTTGGCATTGAGCTTGGCAGTCCCGGGTCCCAGCCAAGAAATAAGTTCCCCGGCTTTTCGGGATCGGCAGGCTGAGAAACCGGCGAACCGAACGAAGTCGGAATTTTCTTATATTCTTGCGAATCAACCATAAAGATGGCGTCATATAAAGCCGGAACCCAAACCGCTGTCAGCTGAAGCGTTTGTGCAGGCATTGTCAAAGGCATTACGGGAGACCAGCCGGTTAAAGTATAACCGCTTTTCGTTACGGAAGGCGCCGTAATTGTTGAACCGTATGCCAAAGTAAAACTTGTACCCCCCACCCCTCCGTTAGCATTGAAGGTTACCGTATAACTTTTAACATTCCAAAGGGCTGTATACGTTATATTTTCAGCAGGAACCGTTGCCGGTACGTCCGGGGACCAACCGGCAAATGTATAGCCGGTTTTCGCAACAGGCGGAGCGGAAAACGATGAGCCATAAGCAAGCGAAACAGATGTTCCCCCAGCGCCGCCATCAGCATTAAAAGTAATCTGATAGTTGTTTATACTCCACTGAGCTTTGTATGTTGAGTTTTCGGCCGGAACAGTTACCGGAAGTTCAGGTAACCAACCTGTCAAAGTATATCCTTCTTTTGTTACATTAGGCACCGAAAGCGAAGCACCACATAACTGCTCACCGCTCGTACTGCCTATCCCGTTATTTGCATCAAAAATTATTATATATCTGTTTGGATTCCACTGGGCCGCATAGGTTGTATTTCCCGCAGGGACTGTTGCGGGGACAGCCGGTGACCAACCTGCGAATGTGTAGCCTGTCCTTGAAACAGCAGGCGCGGAAAGTGTCGATCCGCAAAGCATGGTTCCGACTGTGCCGCCTGTACCGCCGCTCGCGTCAAAGGCAATTATATAACTTTTTGGATTCCACAAGGCAGTATAAGTTGTATTCGCAGCCGGCACTGTTGCGGGGGCAGCCGGTGACCAGCCTGCGAATGTAAATCCGTCTCTTGAAACCGCGGGAATGCTGAGCGCGGATTCGTACGCCATTAAAGCGCTTGTACCCCCCACTCCCCCACCGGCATTGAAGGTTATTGTGAAATTTAGGGGCGTCCACACCGCTTTATATGTTGTGTTCGCAGCAGGCACAGTTGACGGAAGCTCAGGTAACCAACCAGTTAATGCATACCCAAACCTGGCGACAATTGGCGCTGTTATTGTTGAGTTGTATGACATAGATGCACTGGTACCGCCAGTACCCCCGTTTGCATCAAAGGTAATTACAAATTTACCGGGAACCCATTGAGCAGTATATGTTGTGTTTGCCGCAGGTACCGCCGCGGGTATACCCGGTGCCCAACCGGTAAATACATAACCGAATCTTGTAAGTATGGGTGCTGTCAGCGGAGAACCGTATATGTATGTCTCGCTTGTACCGCCCAACCCTCCGGCAGCTTCAAACGTAATTTTATAGCTATTGATATTCCATTTGGCAGTAAATGTTGTAATCGCCGCAGGCACGGTTGACGGAAGTTCCGGAGACCATCCCGCAAAGGTATATCCGGTTCTTACGACCTCCGGTGCCGAAAGCAGATCCCCGTATGTATAAGAACCGCTCGTGCTGCCGGTTCCGCCGTTCGCGTCAAATGTTATTACATATTTTTCGACTTTCCACTGCGCAATATACACCGAGTTTTCAGCCGGTACAGTAGTGGGAACCAACGGGGTCCATCCTGAAAAGGCAAAACCGGTATTTGTGACAATGGGTGCTGACAAAACCGAACCATATGGAAGCAAAACGCTTGTTGTTCCTGTCCCTCCGTTGGCATCAAAGGTCATGGTGTAGCTGTTTATACTCCACTGTGCTTTATAAGTTATGTTTTCCGCCGGAACTTTGTCGGGCAAAGGCAACCAGCCTGTAAATGTATATCCTTCTCTTGTTACATAAGGGATACCGGTAACAGGTTCGCCGTATTGCAGCACAGTACTGCTTCCGCCGATACCGCCATTTGCATCAAAGATTACGGTGTAATTGTTTATGTTCCACTGTGCGGTATAGGTTGAATTCATATCGGGTACTGTATCCGGTACGGAGGGCAACCAGCCTGTTAGGGTATAACCCTCTCTTGCAACAGAAGGAGCCGTAAGGGCTGTGCCGGGTGCCATCGCTGTCGGTTCGGTTCCGCCGCTTCCTCCGTTAGCGTTAAAAGTGATTAAAACTTTGATTAAATCCCACTGAGCTGTATAAATGGTATCTACAGCAGGTACCGTTGCGGGCACCAATGGCGTCCATCCGATAAAGGCATAACCCGGTCTTGTTACCGTCGGTGCCTGGAGCACAGCACCGGGCACCATCGATGTCGGTCCGTCTCCGCCTATGCCTCCGTTTGCGTTAAAAGTGATTGAGACTTGATTTAGATTCCACTGCGCAGTATAGGTTTTATTTTCTGCAGGTACTGTTACAGGCACTTCCGGTGACCATCCCATAAAGGTATAGCCGGTTTTTGATACTATTGGTGCTGTTAATGCGGTCCCGAATGTCATTAAACTGCTGCCGCCGCCTGTTCCGCCATTGGCATTAAAGGTTATTGTGTATTGATTTGGTGACCAAACCGCATAAAGGGTTATTACCGCACCCGCGTTTGGCGAGAGGCTTACTACACTTTGCCCGTTTGTATATGAAGCCGTTGCAGCATCCGGATCGGTCGACCATCCCAGAAAGCTGTTGCCGTCTTTTGTAAAGCCATTTAATGTAAGATTTGCCGAAATACCGAAGGTATGAGATGAGGCTGCCGTACTGCCCGTTCCGCCGTTGCTGTTATAGCTAACAGTGTATGTATTTGCTGTCCATTGTGCAGTGTATGTTGTATCAACGGCAGGTACCGCTGCGGGTACTACAGGCAACCAACCGCTGAATGTATAACCGGATTTTGTAACTGCCGGTGCAGTAAGTACCGCACCCGGTGACCTCGCTGTCGGTCCGGTTCCGCCGCTGCCTCCGTTTGCATCGAAGGTTATGTAACTGATATTACTCGCGGTCCACTTGGCATAAAGGGTAACATCCGATGTGCCGATTGAATAGTTAGCACCATTGGCATATGCAACGCTTCCGCCTGCCGAAGTTGCCCAGCCCGCGAAAATATAGCCGGCTCTTGTGTAAGTATTGGCATTAAGTGTTACATTCGAATTTTGATTGACTAATTGCCCCAACATGAAGCCTGTGCCGCCGTTGGCATTAAAATTTATATTTGTTTTTGCAAGGTCAGATTCGGTTACATTAAAAGTATTGTAAGTTCCATTGGCGGCATCCAGCTCGTATATACGGCAGCCCGGGTTGCCGTCATTGTATGATTCTAATGTCGGAGCCTTGCCGTAACCGATATCGATTCCGTCATCAGTAGTCGTAACAAAAGAATTTTTATGATCATGCCCATAATATGTGCCGAGCATATTGCCGTAAGCAACCCAAGATTCATAAAGCGTTTTACTGCCGTAATTTGCCGATGAGCGATGTGCTGTACTTTTATAGGTTGATTCATTAGCAGGACACGGTAATTCTTTATAAATGTCAGGGATCGTTGTTCCCATACTGGATTTTGCCCAGTTAATCCGGTTTGTTTGAAGATACCATGTTTGGCTGCCAAAAGCGGAACCATTCCCGCTTTGACCTTGTGTGTCATTGTTGGTGGTTGTCAAAGTTTCATAAAAGACATCAGGAACGATGATATGCATATACCAAAGAGACGGAACATCGGGATATGTGATGCTTCTCTGAATATAATAATCAACTTGGTCGGTATACGGACAATCATAACCGGAAGACGCATCGGATCCGGAATCCATTAAATAAACCTGAAATGCAGGCGTGCCGCTTGTTTGTCCATTTGGATATATGGGTATTGCACCGCTGCCGACACCATTTAGCGAACTGACATCATGGTCGATAAAATTATTACCGCCTTTTGACTTGTAATAATCATACTGTGTTTGTTTGCTTACTCCTCCTTCATCATCATGATTGCCGAAGGTTACCGCAAATTTCGTATTTGTATCAGTCATCGGAGCAATAATTTTGTCAATCGCTCCTTTATAAAGCACCGAAGTGCCTGTTTGATTATCGCCGGTAAAAACACACAGATCCGGATGATACCGCGCAATAGCATTTTTAAGAAGATTTATTACTCTTGAATTAATGAACAACCCACTGCTCACTTGAACATCGGCAATTTGCATCACGGTGAATTTACCTTCGGTATCAAACTGCAATGCTCCGGCAAAAGACGCCGATGCTTTCATGGCTGACCGTGGAGCAATTGTTACTATCATAACAATTGCTAAAACAAAACTGATTATGCGCTTTTTATTTAACATAATTATGCCTCCGTATTATATAGGAATTATCAATTATATTGTTATTAAACATACTTATAGCAATTTTATTATATAATATATTTACACCTTTTATTATAATAAATAGAATAATGACCGGGATTATTCATACAATTACACATCTAATACTAATTCACGATTAAAAAACCTCCAAAAAATTAAGCAAAAGCTTTGATTTATGAGGTTTTGTGCAGATTTTTTAGTTAGGTTTTTATGAGTAATTAGTATTAGCTATGTTTTAAAGAGGGATTAGTATAAATGATGAGAGCCGCAAGGATTATACCCTTGCGGCTCTTCGTCTTTTCACCTTTGTTGATTTAACAGCTTTATCCTAAACGATTCGCCTAAATAAATTCGCCCGGATTCGTCTGGTTTATTGTACCAATACCGCTTATTGACGCACCGACTATATTTAAGTCAAAGGTGTCAATAATTCCATCCTGTGTGAGGTCCGCGGCATATTTGAACGCAGAACCGGCAGCAAACGTACTTTGATAGGAGGCAACTGATTTAATCATGGTTTTATCTTCAACCGTTATCATCCCATCGCCGTTGACATCCCCGAAAATAACAATATAGTAAATTGCTATAACTGCATCGGTTTTGTTGTCAACCAACTCAACTCTTGTTCCGGTACCCAAAACACCGGAATTAGGTGTGTAAACAAGCCGAGCGTCGCCGGTGAGTTCCGTAAAGCTGTTTTCAAACACTGATATGGTTATCCTGGCTTCAAGGCCATAAATAAACCCGTTGTTTTGATCAATTACTGTTGTTGAGCTTCCTTTTGGGGTAAACGTAACCGGTACTTCGCTCCATACTGCGTAAAGAACGGTATCTGATGAAGGAATAAGATAACCTGCAAGCGGTGTTGCAACATTTTCAGATGTTGCCCATCCTAAAAAGTTATAGTATTGCCTTGTAATGTCGCCCTGAAGCGGAAGATCTACCGCCAATCCCGGAGCCCCGCTCTGTTCTGCAGGAATAGTACCCGTTCCGCCGTTTAAGTTGAACGTGACTCTGATATTATTAATTGGAACATAAATGGCAAATAGAAGGGTGAAGGGTGTAGTTGGAACCGTATATGACCAGAACCCTGTGGTAGCTGTTTGGCTGGTGTTCCAGCCAACAAATGTGCTGCCTTCCTTCGAATAGTTCGTATAAGATGAAAGATCAACAACCGTCCCGACAAATGTACTGATTTGCACTGTGTTCTGGCCGATACCGCCATTTTTGAAAAGGGTGATCGGATGTTGATTTGCGCTCCAAATAGCGTAAAGCGTCGTTATATTTTGTGCCGGTATGGTGAAACTGGTAAGTCTCTGAGCAAAAGTCGCATTTGATGTTGTTCCCCAACCGCCGAAAGTGTAACCCGTTCTTGTAAATCCGGTCATGCTGACATCAACATTCGTTCCGAAATTATCATAAACATCTTGCGGATTAACCCCGTTACCGCCGTTGAGATCAAATTTAACTGTAAACTTTTTCACCTGCCATACAGCGTAAAGAGTTGCACCGCCTTCAGGAATTGAAAAATAACTTAACCCCGCAGCGGCATCCATCGTTGTATTCCAGCCAAGGAAGGTGTAGCCGGGTTTTGCATTCGAATAACCAAATGTCGGTAAAGACACCGATGTTCCGTATACATCGTATGCAGACCCTGGCGGTGTTCCGGTGCCTCCGTTAAGGTCGAAACTGACTGTATAGCTGTTTTGTGACCAAGAAGCATTCAGTGTTTGCGCTGTACCGATTTGAACAACCGTATCGGTAAATATCTGTACATTGCCAATGGTAAACCAACCGTTAAAAGTATAGCCTGCTCTAACCGGTATCGGGAAGCCGAGGGTGCCTTCTCCATATGTTTTACCGTAACTGACCGTGGAATTCTTTGTCCCGGTCGTATTGCTTATTTTTCCGCCCTTCGGATCAAATGTAACCGTATAATTGTTCGGAGTCCATTTCGCATAAAATACAGTATTTAAAGAACCCATCGAGTATGGCCAGGATACCATTTGAGTCAATTGCTCATCTTTAGCCCATCCGGTAAACGAGTAGCCTGTTTTTACGGGCGGAGTGGGAGCGGAAATGCTTTGCTCAAACTTTGCATTGATTGTGTTTACTCCGGTTGCTCCGCTGAAAGATAAATCATAGCTGTTTCTCGCATAGTATCTCTTAAGAACCAAACTTCCGTCGCCGAGAATTATACTTGCGGGAAGATTAGATGTATTTCCGGAGTCGAATGTAAATCCTGGAATCGAAACGCTATTGTCTGCCCATCCGAGATCACCCGTTGTGCCTGTCTGAGTTGTTGTCTGCCGGAGGGCATAACTCGCGCCGCTGACGCTTTGCGCATAGTGTTCAACCTTAAACTGTGTTCCGGCTGCCGGTGACCAAACCGCATAAAGAGTTATCCCTGTTGTCTGCATAACGAAATTCGTTGCGTCGCTGTACTCTTTTCCGCCCCCCGGTGTGGTTGACCAGCCGTTAAACGAATAGCCGTTTCGAATGAAACTGTTGGCAACGAGAACTGTTCCTAAGCCGAAGGTTATGCTCTGCGCAGACATCGTTCCGCTTGTTGCGCCATTGCCGTTAAATACAACATTATAAATATTGGCAGACCACTGTGCTTTTACCGGCAAGTTGGCTGCCGGCATGGTTGAAGGTAAGATTGGCTGCCAGCCGTTGAATCTATAACCCGTCTTTTTGGGATCAGCCGGCGGTGTAAAGGTTGTGCCATATTTGCCGCTTATAGATTGCACTTCGTTACCGCCATCCGAGTTAAATGTGATTAAATAGCTTATCCTGTCGTAATAAACCCTGAGAATAAGACTTCCGTTGCCTAAAATAATTCCGGAAGCGGATGATGAAGGATAGGTCGGGTTAAAGTTGAATCCCGCATAATTCTTATAAGTCGCTACACCGATTGTCGCGGTTGTCCCTATCTGTGTTGTTGTTTCGTAAAGGGTATACCCACCAACCAAATTCTCCTGATAGTGTTCGATTTTAAAGGTTGTATTATCATTCGCTACCCAAACCGCATAAAGCGTAACTGTAGCGCCGCTCGTTGTTGTAAGGTCAGTTACACTTGCACCGGTTAAGTATTCCGCCGTACCCGCAAATGCAGAAAGTGCCCAACCAGAGAATGTATAGCCCGCTCTGATCGGCTCCGCAGAAGGAATGATAACAGGAACACCGTAGTTGGCAGCGTTAGGAGCAGGAGCAGAGGTACCGCCGTTTGCATTATATGCAATAGAATACGCAATAGGTTCCCATTTGGCATAAAGGGTTGCGCCCTCCGTGTTCATTGAAAAACTCGCGCCGTTATTGAATGCTTTTGCACCAAGCGGTGTGTTTGACCAGCCCATAAAAGTATATCCGATTCTTGAAAATGTGTTAGCGTTAAGATTTGCGGTCTGGCCGAAGGTATAACCTTGATCCGGCATTGAACCGGTTACATTAGGAGCATTGGCTTCAAACTTAACCGCATATGGGTTAGCAGCCCAGGAAGCATAAAGAACTTTACTTTCAGGGGTGCTCATGTAATACGTAGCTCCGTTTTGCCACGTGACATTACCCAAGTCCGCATTTGCCTTGGTGGTAGCCCAACCTCTGAAAGTATGACCGATTAACGTAAAATTGTTCTGCTTGAGGAAATCACTTGAAAGATAGGCCAAAGTCTGGTTTGACATAGTCCCAACGCCGCCGTTTGCGTTAAACACTATATTATAAACCGTCGGGGACCAAATAGCATAAATAGTAATCGTACCGTTATTCTGAGAAACAAGATTCGTTACAGGAGCCTGATTTGACCATGTAGCGGTTGTATCGTTTGGATTCGGCCCCCATCCTTTGAAATCATAACCTGTTCTTGCATAACCGTTGGCGTTAAGTGCTTTTTCAGCATCATAAACATGTGCGGAAGAAGATGTTAACCCGCCGGTAAAGCCGTTGCCGTGGTATATAACAGTATAGTTGTTTGGGGCCCATTGGGCATATAGAGTAACATTGCTGTCACCCATTGCATAACTCCCGCCGTCATTATACATAACAATACCGTTATTTGTTGTTGCCCATCCCGAAAACGTATATCCTGTTTTGGTGTATGTGTTTACGGAAAGATTGGCGGATGATCCCGCATCCAATGCCTGTGCCGGCATTGTTCCTGTGCCGCCATTTGCGTCAAAGGTAATTGTATTTGACTTAAAAGTAAGGCCGTTGACAGCTGCCTGCAACTGTTGGGCAACATAGTCAACATACGGTTGATAAAGCACATTGTAACCGGCAGTCTGGCAATCGATTGCAGCAGTGTATGCCGATTCGAGTAACAACCTGCTTGCGTCGGTATAATATCCGTATTGCCCATCTTTCCAGCAACGAAGTTTAGCATTGAATGCACTATCCGCTGTTTGAATTGCGGTAATGGTCGTGTTAAGCGGGTAAATGCCGGAATTATAGTATGTATTGCCTTGGCCTGCCGTTACATACTGTGATGTGCGGTCGGAATAGTTCGCGCTTGCAAGAACCAGGCTTGTATTTGCACCGTTGAGGTTGTTTACAGCCGGAACAACCAGATCTGATGTTGCATTTGGCTTTTGCATTGTTTTCCATGCGTCATCATATGCGGTGCTGAAAAGATTCCAACCGGCCGAATAATACCAGCTTTGTGTATTCTTGCCCTTGCCGGTATTGGAAATCCCGCCGTCCGCCGGGTCTGTACCATTTGCTGTCACTATTGTTGTAACGCCGATTGAGTCTGTCATTGTTTTTGTTGTGGTGCCTATTGAAGTGTTCAACGCGTTACGAAGACTATTTTTATTAACACTCACGATCTCAATTGTTACGGCGTGATAGTATTCCATCCAGTTGTCGCCGCCGGTTGCCGGGGCATCTCCTCTGCCGGTCCATTGCGTCACCAGTGTGTAGCTGCCCGCCACACCGGAACCAAACAGTGTTGATGTTGTTTGCATGCCTGCGCTAAGATAGAATCCGCCTGTAGATGTGGTCCCGTCAACAGGTCCTGACGGATTCAGCGCTGTTTTTGCCAGAGCGCTGCTTGTACCGAGTACATTACCGGTGCCGCCGGTGTACCCAACATCGTTTTCCTTGACATGGATTGTTTCATATGTTAAATCCTTTGCGCTGTTGGTTGACCTTGGTGTTGTATGAATGAAAAAGTGCATCCTTAAATTGTTTGTTTGAAGAGTTTGAACGCTGGGATCCCAATATACCGTAGCTTTAGCACGGTCACCGTCACCGCTTGCATATGAGCCGGTACCGTTGGAAATCGACTTGTCACCAACCCCCTCGTGAGGAGGGTCGGCTATCAGCATGGTCTTTTTCGGTATTGATGTGTCTCCGTCATCTATATGAGTGTTTGATTGGAAGTCAAAATAACCCGAGCTGTATTCATTACCGGAATTTGTTTCGCGGCGAACCGCGTTGCCGTAAACGCCTCTGCCCAAAATCCTTGAGACATAGGGGACATCGGCGGCATTCGCTACATTACTGTAAGCGGAAGCAAATGCCCATACACCGGCCGGGAAAATGATGTTTTCAACATAGGAATAACCGTTTGTGGTGTATGTATCCGTAACAGAAGTGTTTGTATATGAATCAGCCCAAGTGTATGTATAAGTAATCGCAATTTTTAACAAGCTGCCTGCCGTCGCGGTGCCGCCTTGAATCTCCCAAGAAACCGCTTTTGTATTTGCAAGATTTCCGGTTATTTTGGTCGGCGATGCACTTACCCCTGTGCCTGAAATCGAAATGGAAGTAATAGTGACTTCTACTGAAGATGTAAATGATATTGCCGGCCATTTCGGAGTTTCACCGGCATATGCTTGTGTTGCGTATGTACCGGTTATGTAGGGTACGCCCGAAGGAGTTGCTTTTTTAATATTTGTGCCGCTGCCCATAGAGGTGTCTCCTGCGGCTCCGACTCTCGTTACATCGGTAACATCCAATGTAACATCGGGTGCGGGTCTGCGATATGCTGCGGCATTAAATGCGCCAACAACCTGCGGCTCCGCGCCTGCTGCGACTGCGCTGAAACCAATGCTGACGCTGGAAAGGATCATCGTCATAACCATGAGCAAGCTTAAGAAACGTTTGTTTTTACTCATAAAACAACCTCCATCTACTTATTAATATTAGAACTCGGCAAAATTATGTATAATTTTTACAATAATACACATATAAAATAACACAAAGAAATCCGCATGTCAAATAATTTCCAAATATTTGTTCATAAAATATTAAAGAAATTTTAATTTCTCGATATACCAAACAAACATTTCGAGACGGTTATATATTTATCTTGAAATAAGCTAAAACAATGGTATAATAAATTTTGCAAACATCTTTGCACGGCTTAATAAAGGTGCTTTTAATTCAGTAATTTCAGCTGTACAGGGGATTGATTTGAAGTTTTTTTGTGGGTGATGCAATCATTTAATACTAATTCACGATTAAAAAACCTCAAAAAATCAAGCAAAAGCTTTGATTTATGAGGTTTATGCGGATTTTTTAGTTAGGTTTTTATGAGTAATTAGTATAACACCGGTTACTTTTAGATTCCGGTGTTGTTTTATTAATTAATACAAGCGAACAAAGTCCATCCGCTTTTATTTATCTGTTGAAAATATTTTATAAATATTCTGTTAAGAAAGGCAATTAAAAATGAATAAAAAAACCTTTTATATCACGACCCCCATTTATTACCCCTCGGGTAAACTGCATATAGGCCACAGCTACACGACCGTAGCCGCCGACGCCATGGCAAGATATAAGCGAATGCAGGGTTATGATGTCATGTTTCTGACCGGCACAGACGAACATGGGCAAAAAATCGAGGACAAAGCGAATGAAGCCGGCATTACCCCAAAGGATTATGTCGACAATATCGTTGCCGGCATTAAAGACCTTTGGAGCCTGATGAACATAAGCAACGATAAATTCATCAGAACGACAGATGCTGCCCATGAGGCTGCTGTTCAAAATATTTTCACAAAAATGTATGATAAAGGCGATATTTACATGGGCAAGTACGAGGGAATGTATTGCAAACCCTGCGAGGCTTTCTGGACGGAAACGCAGGTTGCTGCAGGCAAATGCCCGGACTGCGGCGCCGAGGTCGCCAGCGCTCAGGAAGATGCTTATTTTTTTCGCCTCTCCGCCTATTCGGACCGCCTGCTGAAATACTATGATTCCCATCCCGATTTTATTGAACCGTCAAGCAGATTGAACGAAATGATAAACAACTTCATAAAGCCCGGCCTTGAGGATTTGTGTGTTTCAAGGACTACCTTCAAATGGGGCATTCCGGTGCCCTTCAACAAGGACCATGTCGTATACGTCTGGGTTGACGCGTTGTCGAATTATATTACCGCCCTGGGCTACGGCTCGGAGGATGACAGCTTATATAAAAAATTCTGGCCTGCGAATGTTCAGCTTGTGGGCAAGGAAATCGTCCGCTTTCATACAATCATTTGGCCTGCCATGCTGATGTCTTTAGGCGAGCTCTTGCCGGAGAAGATTTACGGACACGGCTGGCTTCTGCTTGAAGGCGGAAAAATGAGCAAATCCAAGGGCAATGTTGTCGATCCCGTTGTTCTTTGCGAACGTTATGGAGTCGACGCAATCAGGTATTTCCTTCTTCGGGAAATCCCCTTCGGTTCCGACGGTGTTTTCTCAAACGAAGCATTGATAAACCGCATAAACGCGGACCTTGCCAACGATTTAGGCAACCTGGTTTCGCGCACGGTCGCAATGGTTGAAAAGTATTTTGACGGCGTTGTGCCCGATGAAAGGACAAGCGGCGAATTTGACGCCGGGCTCATCGAGTTATGCCTTTCCACAAAAAATACAGTAGAGGCATACCTTGACAATCTTCAGTATTCAAACGCGCTGACAGAGCTTTGGAAGCTTATTTCGCGCACTAACAAATACATAGATGAAACCGCACCGTGGCAGCTCGCGAAAAATGCGGATGATTTACCGGTTCTTGCTGGTGTTATGTATAGCCTTTGCGAGAGCATTAGGATTATCTCTATCCTTCTGACGCCTTTCATGCCCACTACCGCGCCAAAAATCCGGGAGCAAATAGGCTTTGGCGAAGAAATCGCGAATTGGGAAAACGCGGACACATGGGGTCTGTTGCCTTCCGGTTTTAAAGTGAAAAAGGGAGGCATCATCTTCCCGAGAATCGACCTGAATAAAGAGCTTGAAATTCTTGCCGCGCAGAACAGAACGCAGCTGCCTGCTGACGCACCGGTTCCCGCCGGGCTTGCGCTCATCGGCATTGAGGACTTTGCCAAGGTTGAGCTGAAAGTGGCGCTGATAACTGCCTGCGAGCCGGTTAAAAGAACAAGCAAACTGCTTCGCCTGACACTGGATGACGGCAGCGGTGTTCCCCGCGCGGTTGCCTCCGGCATTGCCGCATGGTATAAACCCGGGGAATTGGTTGGTAAAAAAATTGTACTCGTGGCAAACCTGAAACCCGCCGTTCTGTGCGGTATTGAAAGCCAGGGGATGATCCTGGCGGCTGACTGCGGCGAAAACGATGTTAAAGTTGTTTTTATTGACGAGATGCCTGTCGGCGCGAAACTGAGATAACATGGAAAACATATTTGACAGCCATGCCCACTATGACGATGAAGCCTTTAACGAGGATCGTTTCGATATTCTTTCGGCTTTGCCTTCGCAGGGAATCTGCGGTGTCATAAACTGCGCGAGTGACAAAAGCAGCAGCCAAAGCAGCATTGAACTCGCTGAGCGGTTCGGTTTTGTTTTTGCGGCATGCGGAGTCCATCCGCATAGTGCCGGTGTTTCGGCTGCAGCGGAAATCGACGAAGAATTCATGCGTTTTTTTACACGCAATAAATGCGTCGCGGTCGGTGAAATAGGGCTTGACTACCATTATGATTTTTCACCGATGAATATTCAAAAGCAGGTTTTTGAGGCTCAGTTGTCCATTGCCGTTGAACTTGATTTACCTGTTATTGTACATGACAGAGAAGCGCACGAAGATACTTTGATTTTGCTGAAAAAATACAAACCCAGGGGTGTACTCCATTGTTTTTCCGGAAGTGCTGAGATGGCAAGCGAAGTAATCAAGCTCGGCATGTATATCGGACTTGGCGGAGCAGTTACCTTTAAAAACGCAAGAAAACCGCTCGAAACAGCACACTTCGTGCCGTCCGGGCGGTTGCTGATTGAAACCGACTGTCCTTATATGGCCCCTGTTCCTTTCAGAGGAAACCGCTGCACCTCCGCAATGATTCCCTTCACTGCCGAAAAAATAGCGGAAGAAAGAGGAATGTCCGCACAGGCTTTGCTTGACCTGACCGCAAATAACGCAAGAGAGTTGTTTGGTATCACGAACTAATATTTTGCTTTAAAATCCAAACATGCCGGGAATTGCGTACGCCGCGACTGACATGATCACACCGGCTATAGCAACGCCTAAAGCGACAAGCGGGAAGGATTTTTTAATCGGCATTTCCAAGATTGCCGCTATTAAAGCGCCGGTCCACCCGCCGGTCCCCGGAAGTGGAATGGCAACAAACAAAACAAGGCCCAGATCACGCCAGCGTTTTACTTTTTCACTTTTTTCCAGCGAACTTGACTCAAGCTTTTTTATTAATTTTGAAAAGCCTTTTTTATTTCTTAAGAAATCGAATATCTTCCGGATAAACAGCAAAATGAACGGTATAGGTAAGATATTGCCTATATAACAAATTGTGATGGCGGAAATAAAATTAACATCCAGCAATTTGGCCGCAATCATACCGCCCCTGAGTTCCAAAACCGGCATCAGGGAAATAAGGAATATGATCAGTTCTTTCGGGATTTTACCGTTGAAGTGCTCCACAAAATATTGAGCGATTGATTCCGCCATAGCATTAATACCCTCACTTGTAATATATTATTTCCCTAATAGAAATTCATTTGCCTTCTCAAGGATTGCCCGGTCGTTGTCGAAACGGAGTGTTTCCATCGCCTTATCGTAATGCAGCCAAATATAATCCTCTATCTCTTCGCGCTGAATTATTGTTTTCGTTTCCGTCGTCCTGGCTAAATAAATTGTGACATTCTTTTCAACCTTGTTTTGAATTGTATATGCGGATTTCGATTCAAACTCGGGAACAATTTCTATATGAAGTCCGGTTTCCTCAAGCACCTCTCGTATAGCGGTTTGAGGCGGTGTTTCCCCTTTTTCCATATGTCCCTTGGGAAAACCCCAATGCGCGCTGCGCTTGTTTTTTATAAGTAAAAACCTTGTCTCGCTGTTTATCTCTCTGTAAACGATCGCCCCGCAGGACCTTTCGTAAAGGCAGTCCAGCGTATAGTCATTCCCGCCCTCGGCAAAAGCAATTGCCTCCCGGATCTGGTTATCGATAAAATCTATACTTTTAGGCGCAACAACAAGCAAAGCCGCTTCCGAATTATCCCGGCGGATAACACCGATAACTCTGCCGTCAAAGTTCCTTACCGGATGGTTTATGCCCATTATATATGCGCCTGCTACCGGCGTTTCGAACCGTTTAACGCCCTCGACCACCCCGAAATTCAGCAAATACTCAAAACCGTTTTGCTTGTTAACGGAGTGAACAGGGTTTGTAACATTTATCCGAACATATTTACCTAACATGAAAGGTTCCCTTTCGAAATCTTCGGGCAGGCAAAAAAATGCTCCGGGAATTTGCCATACCGTTATCATTAAAAAATATTATACCGATATATATTTTAAATTACAAGGGTTGTCGTCAATTATTTTAATTCGGGATATTCGGGCCTATACAGAACCTACGGATATCAGCTTTCATGCCTGGAAAATTTTTAATTTTTTTAAAAAATGCTTGACAGATCGATTTTTTTGGTTTAGTATAAAAATAATATTTAAACCGTTGATTAAGAGTAGTAAATTCGGCAACCACTTTGAAGAGAACCGCAGGCGGTGGAATTGCGGCAGGCAGGGTTGAATTGAATGGACTTATGAGGGCAGACCGAAAACAGCGCGTCAGCGGTGTGAGTAGTTTCTGACGGGAGCTTCGCCCGTTATAAAGGAAGCGCACATAGCAGTGTGCGTAAAGAGTGGATGCAAATTGCTTTTTCTACAAAGTAATTTCATCAATTTGGGTGGTACCGCAGGAGATGTCTCTTGCCCCTTATATTTGGGGGCAGGGGCTTTTTTTATTTTATAGGAGGATTCAAGATGAGATACTTAAAACAAAATTACGAAATTGCTATTTTCCGATGGCGCGATACAGATTTGATTTAAGAAACCGGTGTTTATAAAAAATTTAAATTCATATAATAAAAGGAGAAATTAAAATGTCAAATCAAAAAAAAGTTCCCTACCGTATAAACCTTCCAGAGGACCAGATTCCAAAGCAATGGTATAACCTGCGTGCCGATATGAAAGAGCTCCCGGACCCTATTCTTCACCCCGGAACACTGCAACCGTTGAAAGAGGAAGAACTATATCCGATTTTTTGCACGAAACTCGCGCATCAGGAAATGGACACCACCACGCGTTACATCGATATTCCGCAGGGTATTATTGATTTCTATAAAATGTGCCGTCCGTCTCCTCTTATCAGGGCTTACTGCTTAGAGAAAGAGCTTGGCACCCCTGCAAAAATCTACTACAAATTTGAAGGCAACAACACCTCCGGCAGCCACAAGCTTAATTCGGCAATTCCTCAGGTCTATTATGCCATGGAGCAGGGAATCACCTCGCTGACAACAGAAACCGGCGCCGGCCAATGGGGAACCGCGCTGTCAATGGCCTGCGCGTATTATCATATGCCTTTGACCGTTTACATGGTGCGAACCAGCTATGAGCAAAAGCCTTACCGCAAAAATATTATTGAAACATTCGGCGCAAAAATTATTCCCAGCCCAAGCGACACAACAAACGCCGGCCGCGCTATTCTTGAAAAGTTTCCCGGCACCGGCGGTTCTTTGGGCTGCGCCATTTCGGAAGCCGTTGAAACAGCCGTAACCACCCCGAATACCCGCTATGTTTTGGGCTCTGTGCTCAGCCATGTTCTTCTTCATCAGTCTGTCATAGGGCTTGAGGCAAAGGCTGCGATGGATATGTATGACGAATACCCCGATATTGTTATTGGCTGCGCGGGCGGCGGTTCCAATCTCGGCGGACTTATCGCGCCGTATATGAAAGATAAAATCGAAGGCAAGTCCAATACACAGTTCATAGCGGTCGAACCTGCATCCTGTCCGTCATTAACCAGAGGCAAATATGCTTATGATTTCGGAGACACCGGTAAAATGACACCGCTCATGAAAATGTACACTTTAGGCTGCGAATTCCTGCCCTCCGCCAACCACGCCGGAGGTTTACGCTACCATGGCATGTCCGCGGTTATAAGCAAGCTTCATGCCGATGGCTACCTTGATGCAAGGGCTGTTGAGCAAACAAAGGTATTTGAATCCGCTGTCAAATTTGCCCGTTGCGAAGGTCTTCTTCCCGCTCCGGAATCCGCGCATGCAATTCATGTCGCGGTTGAAGAAGCGCTCAAGTGCAAAGAAACCGGCGAGGAGAAAACCATTCTGTTCGGCCTCACGGGAACAGGTTATTTCGATATGTCGGCCTATGATTCTTATTTGAACGGCACCATGACCGATTACATCCCGACTGACGAAGACCTTCAAAAGAGTTTTAAGCAATTGCCGAAAGTCGACTGATTGTCGTACTTAACGGAGGCTGCCATTTTCGACAGCCTCCGTTTTTTTATCGTCTTTATGATAAATGCTCCGTTTTCAGACATTCGTTTTACGCTGATTAATTGTTTAGAGTCACTATTTATCGGATTACAGTTTGATATCCGGATAGCCGATTATATAGGTGAAGTTGAATATCGGTGTTCCCGTTGATGCAATGCCTGTCTCCCATGCATATCCGTCAACATGAATCTGCTCGGTCAATTTTTTCGCTTCTGCGGGTGAATACACCCTGAGCATGGAAACAATACCGTCCCAGCAGGTGGCCAGAGGGACAAGCGGTAATATGTAAGTGTAAATATACCGGGAAAGCCTTCTCGGTTTCATAAAAGGGGTCGCGAACAAATAGGTTAAAATTGTAATAATGGGCGACAGCAGCAATAACATAAGCCCGGCGGGCATTTTTATACTTGCATCAAAAACTCCTATTGCCGCCTTTTGATTTACGGCATCCAGCAAAATATTCTTCGCTTGTTCCGGATTGAAATGATGGAAACCCTCAAAAATTGTCCGCATCCCTTTCAAGTCCGGCGGAATATGCGTGGCATCAACCGAATCGGGCAGAAACCTTAAGTCTGAATTTTGAAATTTGGCGACTGTATCCGGAGCCGGAAATTTATCCGTCAGTTTTACCGATACCGGATAACCCGCGTCGGAAAGCTGCTTCTTCAGATTAAGCCACGGCCCCGAACCGCCCGAACAAAGGTCGACAATTTCCACGGTCTCCGCTTTTTTCATCGCTTTGATAAGCAGCGGAACAATGTTTGTATGCCCGGAACTCAAGGTTGAGGCAAACTGCAAATAATCGGTTTGCATTTGCCGGAAGGTATTGGGGTACCACGGCATATCCGTAAACTCAAAAAGTTGTATCCGTTTCATCAAATCGGCTCCTGTTAATTCATTTATTATATAAGCTGCACGTTTTCTATTTGAGTAGACTATAACAAGCCTTCATGCATTAGTCAATATAAGTGAGCCGGGCCCGCACTTCATCCCTTTATATTGCATTCGATTATTCTATATGCTATGCTGATGACAACTTAATTTGAATGGAGTTCACGATGTTATTCAATAAAACCGAACCCGTGTACATATTGGCGCACGATTTTACTGACCCCGCATTCAATTTGGCTTGCGAGGAATATTTCTTTCATCACAGGCAGGAAAACTACATCCTGCTTTGGCGCAACTCCCCTGCTATCATCATCGGACGCAATCAAAACGCCTATGCGGAGCTTGATATGGATTATGTCGCCGAGAATTCAATCCCCGTCATCCGCCGGCTTACCGGAGGCGGCGCTGTTTACCATGATTTGGGCAACCTGAATTTTACCTTTATTACAAACGGCGCGGACGGGCTTGCCGATTTCAAAGTCTTTCTGAAACCGATTACGGAATACCTTTGCTCCATCGGCCTGGACGCCGAGTTTTCGGGCAGAAACGACATCCTGCTAAAAGGCATGAAAATTTCCGGCAACGCTCAGGCAAATTACAAGGGCAGGGTCATGCTGCATGGCACGCTGCTGTTTTCCGTGGTATTGTCTGTATTGGCAAAAGCGTTAAAACCGAATCCCCTCAAACTGACGGCAAAAGGCATCAGTTCCGTAAAAAGCAGGGTAACAAACATCAGCGAACATTTAACAAGGAGCATGAGTGTCGAGGAATTGAAAGAGGATCTTGCCGCGTTTCTCACCGGTTCGGAAAGCTGCGTCCCCTATTCGATGACATCCGGGGATGAAGCTAAAATCAAAAAGCTTGTTGACGATAAATACAGAACCTGGAGCTGGAATATCGGCAGCGCACCCTCCTACTCGATGGAAAGCACCGCCATGCTGACCGGCGGCCTTGTAACAGTCAACTTTGATGTATACGAAGGTAAAATTATAAAAATACAAATTTTCGGAGATTTCTTCGGAAGCCGGGAAATCAGCGAACTCGAACAAAAAATAGCAGGAACCCCGCACGAGCGCCAAGCCTTGCTTGATGCCCTTGAGAGGTTCGAATTAAAAAACTATATCGCAAATGTTACCATTTCCGAGTTTGCTGAGCTGTTCTTCAGTTAATCCTGTTTAACTGGCGCTCGGTTTCGGCTTTTTCCCGCTCAATCAGTTTCCATGTGGCATCAATTAAATGCGCAAACTGCGGCTGCGCCAACTGTTCGCAGATAAATTTCTGGCGGGGCGTATTAATGTCCTCGCCGGAAATTTCCGTTAATCCCCTATCCCTGCACATTTTCTGAATCCGCATGAGCTGTTCCGGCGTATTGCGGGAGGGCATGTAGGTGACAGCGCTAATATTTTGATCCTTGATCACATCAAACAACAAGTCAAGAAAACTGTCCTCAAACTTCTGCGTTTTTTTATCCCCCGTGACGGAGTCGCCTACATCCCCGAGATAGGAATAGCATAAAAGCGCACCGGTGTCTTTCGCCAAACGCGACAGTTCCGAAATATGCATGCATTCGACCGTTGCGGGAACATAGATTCTCTCGACGAGGTTTGACTTCAGAATCCCCAGGAGATCATAGAGAAAATACGGGTTTTCTTCATCCGTCATCTGCTCTTTCTGCTTTTGAGAGAGCGGAATTTTCATTTCGTTTTCCAGAAATTCCGCCGTTTTTGGCCGGCCGATGGTTTCCAATATTTTCTTCCCGAGCGCAAACAGCAAATGCCGCTCCGTTACGCAGCCGCCAACGGAAAATTGGGAAGTCGGTTCAATCTCGCTGTCAAAATCCAGGCTGATCCCAAACGGTGTCATTAAAGAATTGATGTTCTCAACCATTTCCCGGTTGCGGACATTTCTTTTCTCCCTGAGCGGTTTAAAAACTTCCTGCAGATAATTGATCTGCGTATGCGGAACGCCATGCAGCGCCATATATGCGTTGCTTTTCTGGTCCGGATTATTTACACGCAGGCCTTCAAGCGGTGTATGATCCACACTTACCCTGCATTCGAGCCCTATCGTTGTCGCGATACCCGCAATCAACCCGGCCTCAATGAATTCCTCCGCCCCGCCTATGGAATCATGGTCCATAATCCCGGCTGTCTGCAAGCCTGCCGCGCGCGCGAAATACACCGCAGCCGCCGGTGAATACGGTGAAAATGAATAAGTCGTGTGAATATGATTGTTCGCGAATTGAGGCAGAACGGCTGGCGGTTCTTTTTCAGCCGCGATTATTTTTTTAAGTGTTGCCAACCTGTCGGATGCATTGCCTGCATTCAGTTGTTGTAAAATCTCCTGCATATTTGTACCGCTTTCTGTGTTCCTTTTTTGATATTTATATTGTTTTTTGCGGGACGGACGACCCGTCCCCTACAATTCGTTTTCACTGTTCACTATTCACTATTCACTATTCACTATTCACTGACCACTAACAACTACCCCAGCATTACCTGGCCGCCCGTAACGGGAATTGCCTGGCCGGTTTCAAAGCACTGGTCTGCACAATAGAAAATCGCCTTGGCAACATCCACAGGAGAACAGCCGCGCTTGATCGGGGAAAGTGAGAGATAATAATCTTTAACATCCTCAACCGTCTTCGCGCCCGGAACTTTGCCTGCTTTCAGGTATTGCACAAACAAGCCGTTCTCCGGGTCCGACCACAACGGTCCTTCGTAAAAATTGCCGGGGCAAACCGCATTGACTTTTATTTGATAAGGCGCTAGCTCCAACGCAAAGCTTTGGGTCAAGCCTATCCCGCCGAATTTGCCGCCCGAATAGGCGAAGTTGTTTTTCGAGCCGATAAGCCCGGATTTTGAATTCACCTGAATGATATCGCTCCATTTTGAATTGTCAGCCTCGAACTGAACTTTCATGATTTCCGAAGCGTATTTCGCGCACAAAAAGTAGCCCATATAGTTTACCTTTGTAACAAATTCGAAGCTTTTGTAATCCATGTCGGCGAGTGAACCGGCTTTTAACACACCGGCATTTGAAATCATCATATCAAGCCCGCCGAAAAGCTCAACCGTCCTGCAAATCAAGCCTATTACAGAAGCTTCATCCGCAACATCAACCGGGCAAAAAACAGCCTGCCCGCCAAGCTCCGCAACGATTGCGTCCGCTGCTTCACGCTGGACCGGCAGATCTGCGATAACAACAGCGGCGCCTTGGCTGTGCATCGCCTTGGCTATTCCGAGCCCGAAGCCCTGCGCGCTGCCGGTAACAATCGCGATTTTCCCCGAGAGCCTGCCTTGTGAAAACACGCGGTTTTTTACATTTGCTTTTGCAAATTCTTTTGCTTGCTGCAAATCCATATTATCTATTCCTTTCCGATAAGCAGAACGGCGACCGTCTGCGCGTAAACTCTTGCCAGGAAGTCATTCGGGTGGTTGACATTGTTGCCTGTCATATCATAATAGCGCTTATGTTCCAGCAAATACGAATGCATACTCCACACCGGCGCGACGGTGACACCGTCTCTTAAACAAGCGATATTTTCCAATACGCATTCAAACTTTTTTTGATTGCCGTAAAAGCCTTTTGCCTCTTTGTTTGGCTGCATCGGGGAAACAAGGATAAATTCCGCAGCCTTGTTTGTCTTGCGGACTTCATTAATCATTTTGTTGATTTGGCAGGCATATACTACCGGAGCGGTTCCGGCATTGTTCATGCCGAACGCGATAACAACCAGATCCGGATTGTATGCGATAACCCGTTCTTTTAAATTATCGACTCCCCACTCGGCATTCGTTCCGCCGACCGCGGTGTTGATTTCGGTTATATTCGGATTGCTGAACTCCGCTGCCAGCGTTTGCGTTACAAGCTGTGTCCAAATCGGGGCAAACGGCGCCTGCGTGTTGCTGGAGTTTGCGCCTGTCGTAATGCTGTCGCCGTAATAGACGATTGTCAGATTTTCGCCGTTTTTCAGCTTGGCCATTGTTTTTTCGAGTTTATCGCCTTTATAAACCGGGAAATCGCCTTCCCAGGCATCGGAATGGCGGTAAGTGACCGCCACCTGGGTTTTATAATATGTATCTCCTTCACCGAAGGAAAGATAACCGCCGCCGGTTTTATCAAAAGTGCGGCTGGGTATTGCTTCGGGGGGATAATACTCCGCGTAACTCCATTTGACTATTCTTGAATTTTCGGTTAATACGATGCAGCCGTTGCCGTCAACGGTGTAATCCTCACCCGGAACATATTCCGTGGCAAGGTCAAATGAGCGCAACGAAATTACTTCGTCCGGCTTATAAAGCAGCGGTGCGGGCGGAACATTACCGTTTTCGTCCTCAACAAACATCAATGTTTCATTGTAAACAATATCGCCCTGCCAGACAGGCTGCATATAAGCCTCCAGCGTATATTTATCATATTGCAGCAACTCTCCACCTCCAACTACAACTCCTATAACCGGACCCGCAAAGAAAAATGACAGCAAGAAAAGGAACAGCCTTTTTAAAAATGCCATAACAGTCACCCGCAATCTTTAGTTTTGTTTTTGACGGTAACTTTCCACTTCCCAGTTGATGATGAAATCCGTAAGCTCGGGCGACAAATGGAGCGGGCCGCCGAAACTTTCGGAATAAACGGCAACCTTCATTGCGTCGTTAAACAGCAATTGTGCTGTTTTCGCATCTTTTTCGTTTTGACCCGCGGCAAAAATCCCGATCCCTTCGGCAATAATTATTTTCGGTGCGTAACCGTAATTTTGCTTGTATTTAAGGAATTTGCGTTCAAGATTAACGGCATCGTCCAGGAACAGCGGGAATGCCTTGCAATAAACGATATGGTCGGGTGTAAACGGTGAAAGCAGCGGCAAGGCCGCTTGTTCGCTTCGAGCGAAGCGCCGCGCTTCGGTGCTGCTTTCAAACAGCACGCCGGCGTCTCTTCCGTAAAGATCTTTTACTTTGTGGCCTATTCTGTCAGCCTGTTCCTCGTCATATTCCTTCATTGAGAAATCCGGCCGCCTTATCAGCCTTTTATCCAAAGCCGAGAGGACGTTTTCGAGTATTAAATCAAGTTCCGCCGTAGTATCCGCGGCGATAAAGATACCGTGGTTCTGCAAAATAAGAGTCGAAACCGGTTTACCGGTACGAATTGTGTATTCTTTCATTTTAGCACTGCAAAGCTTTGCCAGAATGTACCCGGGGCGGCAGCTTTCGATCCAGAGGAATTCGTCCCCGAAAAGAGCCTTGGCTATTTCATCGCCGGCTTTGCCGCATGTCAGCCCGTTGACAAGCGCCGGGTGCAAATGCAGCACGAAGGTTTGCGGGAAAAGGCTGTGAAGCGTTGTCTCAACGCTCGGCCGTTTCGCCTCTTCGCCGGGCATTTTTGCCGCCATAAGGTCCGCCAGCGCCGCGGCTTCGCGCGCAGCATCTTCCTCGGGGTAATTTTTCACAAAGATTTCCGCGAGCAGGCTTCTGTCCATTTTAACAAAGCCATCGGCGGTTATCGTCGCCAGCGCGGTGCCGGAGCCTTTAATATAAAGGGCTTTCCCCTTCTTTGCAGAAGTATTCCCCCCGCCTGCCAAAACGAGGTCTTCCCTTTTTCCGTATTGGTTCGAGAAATTCACGAGCTCATTCAATATCATTTCAGTACCTCCATAATGCTAATACTTTACCACAATTTGTTTTAAAATTAAACCTTTAATTATTTTTTATTTAAAAACCCCGAATCTTGACTTAACAATTTAAAAAATGTATAATTATTTGGCTGACTTTCTAAAGGTTTTTGGGGAGGTTTTATATGGCCTACAGCACCTTTCTCTTTGATGATATGCCCAACTGGGAAACCGTTCCCGCAGCTGAAATCAACAGCTTTCATTGGGAAGAAAACAAACCCTTCCGCCCCGAATCATTTGCTCAGCTTTGCGGTGTCCGTGGTAAGGGAATTTATGCCAGGCTATGGTCCTTTGAGGAAAATCCCCGTTGTGCCGGCACAAAACGGGACGATCCCGTTTATGAGGACAGCTGCCTTGAGCTTTTCCTGCAGCCGGTTCCGGGAAATCCCGGGTATATCAACTTCGAAATGAATTGCAGCGGAATATATCTTTCCCAGTTCGGCGAACAGCGCAATAACAGAGTTTTCCTGAAAGAATTTTGTTCTTTTGAACCCCGGATTACCTGCTTCGAAAAGAAGGAAAAAGGAAAAACCGCCTGGGGGGTTGAAATTTTCATTCCGGATGCGCTTATCGGCGAAATCTACGGCATTGATTACGCTGTTTCCCCCTGCGAAATGAAAGGCAACTTTTACAAATGCGGCGATAAAACCCCGGTTCCTCATTATGCCGCATTTTTTCCTGCCGATTCGGCGGAACTTGGCTTTCATAATCCTTCATGCTTCGGTGAAATACTATTAACACCTGCCGGGCAGCATATGATGGCAACGAATTCAACCCTCTAAATATGTTTTTATATAATAAGAGCTTTATTTAAAACCTCTTCGAACCTGCCAGTACAGTTTTACATTCCCAAAAGCTGGCACTTATAAAAGAACCCGGTCCGATATCGGCAGATTTAGTTGAAGCAACGATTTATCGTTTTAAAACGTTGTTTGCATGACGGGGTTCAACCGGTAAAATATATAAAATGAAAGGTGAAATTTCCGTGCAGCAAGAATCGTTTAATATTGAGGAAATACTTCCGAATTTTAATTTTAAAGGCGAATACGCTGGCTTCTATGTTTCCAACAACGGCCATATTAACAACACTTTTGTTCTTGAATTCAGAGATGAATTTGAAGTTATTAATTATTACCTTCTACAACAAATCAATACCAATGTTTTTAAAAAACCCGATGAACTGATGGAAAACATTGTTCATGTTACCGCATATCTGCGCGATATAATCGTTCAAAACGAAGGTGACCCTGACAGAGAAAACCTGAATGTTATTCTAACCAAAGATAAAAAGCCTTACTTCATTGATAAAGAGAGAAGATATTGGCGCTGCTATAACTTTATTACCCGAGCTTATACCTGTGAGCATATCGATGACCCGACGGTTTTTTATAATGCTGCAAAAGCTTTCGGCAGGTTCCAATGTATGCTTGCGGATTTCCCTATTGATAAACTGCATGAAACAATTCCCAATTTTCACAACACCGTTTCCCGCTTTGCTGATTTAAAAAAGGCGGTTGAGGAAAATGCTGCCGGCAGAGCGGACTCCGTACGGGATGAGATTGCTTTCGCTTATGATCGAGAGAACGATACCAGTGTACTGCTTGACTTACTGCAATGCGGCAAGCTTCCACTTAGGGTAACACACAATGACACAAAATTAAATAATGTTATGTTCGACTCCGAAAGCAATGAGGGTATCTGCGTAATTGACCTTGACACCGTTATGCCGGGACTTTCATTATATGATTTCGGCGACAGTATACGCTATGGCGCTAACACAGCGGAAGAGGACGAAAAAGACGTCAGCAAGGTTTCACTTAACTTGGAACTTTTTGAGGAATATGTAAGAGGTTACCTTAGCTCGGCAGGGAAAAGCCTTACGCCGTGTGAAGTGGAATATCTTCCGTTTTCCGCCAAACTGCTTACATTTGAATGCGGAACACGCTTTTTAACAGACTACCTTAACGGAGACGTTTATTTTCGCACAGCTTATGACGACCATAATTTAGTTAGATGCCGCACACAGTTTGCCCTTGTAGCCGATATTGAAAAAAAAATGGATATTATGAATGACATAACAACAAGAATATTCAGGAGGCTTTGATTTTGAAGAAGAGCCACTTCAAAGCTGCGGTTGCAATAACCGGTTCAATTGTGACACTTACAGCGATAATTCTGTTTGCATTTTCAGTTTTTCAAAAAAGCCAGGAAAAACTTCTGATAAGCGAACTGAGCGAAAAAGACATTAAACTTTCAGCAATCTTCACCGTAACAGCCGAAACCGGCTGTATGGAAACCGCGGTAAATTCATATGTTTCCGCAAAAGCCGGTATAAACAGCGGAGCTCAAGCGATTTCAGCAGACATATCCTTCACAAAAGACGGCGTACCGGTCCTGGCAAGAAAATATGCCGATATAAGCGATGAACCGGTAACTTTGGAAAGCATTTTTAAATTATTGACAGACAAAAAAGAAGTCACTATGATTTTAGATCTAAAAGAGGCTACTAAACTCCCCGAAATTGAAAATCTTGCTCAGAAATATGAATTAACTAAAAGGATCGTATACTCAGGGGTAAATAAAAATCAAGTTTCATACGTCCAAACCGAGAGCCCCGATATCCCCTTTTATCTTGACATCAGCCCCGATATACATATGTTAAACAACACAGATTATTGTCTTAACCTGGTGGAAACCGCTTACAGTCTCGGTGCCGCCGGAGTCAATTGTCCTGCCAGACTTTGCAGCAAAGCACTTGTTGAGACCGTAAAAACACTTGAATTCAAAATTTCCGTTTATGATGTTGAAAAAGAGGTCGATATGTACCGGATGCTTGATTTCGAAGTGGATAACATTACTACAAAAAATCCCGACTTGCTGCTTAAAATCGTTAAGAAATTGAGGGATAAAGCCGCCATGCATTAAGGAGGTTTCAAATGGCATTTGATACAATATCATTTGAGGAGCTTCGAAAAACGATTGCCGAATGGGCACTTTGCAATTGCAGAACTTCTCCCCTGCCCTCAAGCGACGCTGCAGAGGATTTTATTGAACAGTTCACGGTACCGGATACCGAATTTAAATACACACAATGCTATGCTGACCGTAACAGCGAAGTAATCGCGCTTTTCAAAACAGCAATCCGGCTGCACGTGTGGCAGACGAGGGATGGACTTGAACCGGCAGTTTTTACGTATTATAAAATAACAAAAGCCGTCATTGATGATGACGGTAAAATTTTAGATACTATTATAACCGGATATGTTGTCGTTTAGCATCATTCACGAAATAACCTAAAAATGATACAACAGTTGTAAATTAAGGAAACGTTGAATGGCTTTTCTGCGGAAAGGAACGGACTTCAATATGGGGGAACGGCCAAATGTGATATTTTATTTTTCCGACCAGCAAAGGTGGGATACCCTTGGCTGCTACGGGCAGGCTCTTCCTGTGACGCCCAACCTTGACATTCTGGCAACTGAAGGGACACGATTTGAGAACGCCTTTACCTGCCAACCCGTCTGCGGTCCAGCGAGGTCATGCATTCAAAGCGGCCTTTGGGCAACGCAAACCGGCTGTTTCCGAAACGGTGTCGCACTGCCATTAGAAACGAAAACCATCGCAAACCTATTTAACGATGCAGGATATGACACCGCATATATCGGGAAATGGCACCTGGCCTCCGATAAAAATCACAGGCTCGAAACCTTGCCCGTCCCAACGGAGCGCAGGGGTGGCTATAAAAGCTATTGGATGGCTGCGGACGCGCTGGAATTCACATCAAACGGCTTCGGCGGCTTTGTTTATAACAGCGAAAATAAAAAGATACCCTTCAAAGGTTACCGGGCTGACTGCATCAACGGATTCGCTCTCGAATACCTTAAAAACAGAACGGTAACCAATCCGTTTTTCCTTTTCATTTCGCAACTCGAACCGCATCACCAAAACAACCGTCTGTGCTATCAAAGCCCTAAGGGCACAAGGAAGAATTTTAAGAATTATATAGTACCCGGCGACCTTGAAGGCACCGGCGGTGACTGGCGGCTTCATTATCCGGACTACCTTAGTTGCTGCAACCGCTTGGATCACAATGTCGGAATACTTGTTGAAACGCTTAAAAATTTGGGGATTTATGACAACACCATTTTGATTTATTCCTCCGACCACGGTTCGCACTTCAGGACAAGGAATTCCGAATATAAACGATCCTGCCATGAAGGCTGCATAAGGGTTCCCTTGATTGCGCACGGTCCCGGATTTGATAGCGGTAGTATTATTGAAGAGCTTGTTAGCCTGATTGACATACCTCCAACCCTACTTGATTGCGCGGGAATTTCGGTGCCTTCGAATTTTGCCGGCAAATCGTTGAAACCGCTTGCCTCAAAAACAGCTAAGGAATGGCGCGACCATGTTTTTCTGCAAATCAGCGAGAGCCAGACAGGCAGGGCAATTCGCTCAAAAAAGTGGAAATATTCGGTTACAAACGATAACACGGATACTGCTTTTCAACCTTTTTACCGCGAAGCGTTTTTATATGATTTGATCGGTGACCCGCATGAACAGAACAACCTTATCAGCCATTCCCGCTATGAAAATGTACGGGCTGAACTGCGGACAATGCTGCTGAAGGATATGAACGATGCGGGAGAACCGCCGGCGGAAATTATATTGGCATAAAATAAACAAAGTGCTTATTTGTGCGGACATATACATTTCTATTTCATACCTGCAATCATCAAAAACGGCGCTGACAAATTTCTGTCTGCGCCGTTTAGCTGTTTAATTGTTATATAGTTAGATTATTTGTCTTCGGTAATAGCGATAACAGCGCCCGAGCCGACTGTGCGGCCACCTTCACGGATAGCAAAACGGAGGCCTTTTTCGATAGCGATAGGAGTGATCAGTTCAACATTCATTTCGATGTTGTCGCCAGGCATACACATCTCGACACCTTCGTCAAGAGAGATAACGCCCGTAACGTCGGTAGTTCTGAAATAGAACTGCGGGCGGTAGTTGTTAAAGAAAGGTGTGTGGCGTCCGCCTTCTTCCTTGCTAAGAACATAAACCTGACCGCGGAACTTTGTGTGGGGATGGATTGAGCCGGGTTTGGAAAGAACCTGTCCACGCTCAATTTCTTTTCTCTGAACACCGCGGAGCAGAGCGCCGATGTTGTCACCCGCCTCGGCATAATCAAGGAGTTTGCGGAACATTTCGATGCCGGTGACGACAACTTTTCTTTTCTCTTCGGTAAGACCGACGATTTCGACTTCTTCGCCTAACTTAACACGACCGCGCTCAACTCTGCCGGTAGCGACGGTGCCGCGTCCTGTAATGGTCATGACATCTTCAACAGGCATAAGGAACGGAAGGTCTGCTGTACGGTCGGGAGTCGGGATGAAAGCATCGACAGCATCCATGAGTTCCCAGATTGATTTAAGTTCGGGAGCGTTGACATCCGTACCGTCATAGTTGAGGGCCTGCAAAGCGGAGCCTCTGATGATGGGTGTATCGTCGCCGGGGAACTCATACTTATCAAGAGTTTCACGAATTTCCATTTCGACAAGGTCAAGAAGTTCTTCATCGTCAACAGCGTCACATTTATTCATGTAAACAACTATTGCGGGAACGCCGACCTGGCGGGCAAGAAGAAGATGCTCTTTTGTTTGGGCCATCGGGCCGTCTGTGGCGGCGATAACAAGGATAGCTCCATCCATTTGAGCGGCGCCGGTGATCATGTTCTTAATATAGTCGGCATGACCGGGGCAGTCAACATGCGCGTAGTGGCGGGCTTCCGTTTGATATTCGACATGAGCGGTGTTGATTGTGATACCGCGTGATTTCTCTTCGGGCGCTTTGTCAATATGCGCAAAATCAACATAGTCCGCAAAACCCTTTAAATGAAGAGCCTTTGTTATGGCAGCTGTCAATGTTGTCTTACCATGGTCCACATGACCGATTGTGCCGATGTTTACATGCGGTTTGATTCTTTCAAATTTTGCTTTTGCCATTTCTTTTTCCTCCTTAGTAATTAGAGATATTAAAATTAATTGTCTTTCATGCGGATGAATAGAAGGATTCTATCATTTTTCCGCAATAATTTCAAGTCTTTTCGAAAATATTCTTCACATAAACTTTACTTATCGTTTACTATTGTTTCAGCAATAGATTTCGGAACCTCAGTATAATGGCTGGGCTCCATTACATATTGCCCTCTGCCTTGGGTTTTTGAGCGTAAAGTTGTTGAATAGCCGAACATGGTCGAAAGCGGTATCAGTGCGTTTATTTGAGCAGAGCCCGGCTTCGTTTCGGTACTTTGAATCGTGCCTCTGCGAGAGTTGACATCGCCGATAACATCACCCATGTAGTCGTCAGGAACAATTACCGCAACTTTCATAATGGGTTCCATCAGAACCGGTGCGGCTTTTCGCATAGCTTCTTTTAATGCTATTGAACCGGCAATTTTAAAGGCAAGCTCCGATGAGTCAACCTCATGGTAAGAACCGTCAAAAAGCGTTACTTTAACATCAACAACATTAAAACCTGCAAGTACTCCCGATAGCATAGCGCCTTTGATTCCGGCTTCAACCGGATTAATAAACTCTTTCGGGATGACTCCCCCAACAACAGCATTAATAAATTCAAAGCCTTTTCCCGGGTTCGGTTCGATACGGATTTTAACGTGAGCATACTGGCCGTGTCCGCCTGTCTGGCGGGCATATTTAGTATCCGCTTCAGCTGATTTTGTGATGGTTTCACGGTAAGCAACCTGCGGTTTGCCGACATTCGCTTCAACCTTGAACTCACGCAGCATTCTGTCCACAATAATTTCGAGGTGAAGTTCTCCCATACCTGCAATAATTGTCTGGCCTGTTTCTTCATCGGTGTAACACTTGAAAGTCGGGTCTTCCTCTCCCAGCTTTTGCAGGGCAATACCCATTTTTTCCTGACCGGCCTTGGTCCTCGGCTCAATAGCAACACGTATGACTGGGTCAGGGAATACCATTGATTCAAGAACGACCGGATGCCTCGCATCACAAAGTGTATCACCAGTTGTTGTAACCTTAAGCCCGACAGTTGCGGCTATGTCACCTGCATAACAGCAATCAATATCCTGCCTGTGGTTAGAATGCATCTGAAGTATGCGCCCCAGACGCTCGTTTGAATCCTTTGTTGAGTTGTAAACCGTACTGCCTGTGTTTACCGTCCCGGAATACACTCTGAAGAAGCACAACCTACCGACAAAAGGATCTGTTGCGATCTTAAAAGCAAGAGCTGAAAAAGGTTCTTCATCGGAAGATCCACGTTGTTCTTCTTTGTCGTTCTTGGGGTTGATCCCTGTTACTGACGGAACATCAGTCGGTGCCGGCATATAGTCGACAACAGCATCAAGCAGAGGCTGAACGCCCTTGTTTCTGTAGGATGTTCCGCAGGTAACCGGAACCATTAGGTTTGCAAGAGTTGCTTTGCGTATACAAATTTTGATTTCGTCAGCTGTAAGTTTCTCACCCTCGAGATACTTTCCAAGCAAAATGTCATCCTGTTCCGCGACATGCTCCACAAGTTCGTTACGATATTTTTTTGCAAGTTCCCTGTAATCCGCGGGAATTTCCCCAATTCGAATTTCCAGTCCCTTATCGTCATCATAATAAGTGGCGTTCATTTGAACAAGATCAATAATTCCTTTAAAATCCGCTTCGGAACCGATTGGCAATTGAATAGGAACAGCGTTGCATTTCAAGCGGTCCTTCATCATTGCTACAACATTGTAGAAGTCCGCTCCCGTTATATCCATTTTGTTAATGTAAGCCATACGGGGAACCTTGTATTTATCCGCTTGTCTCCATACGGTTTCCGACTGGGGTTCAACGCCTCCTTTGGCACAGAGCACCGTAACAGCGCCGTCAAGGACACGCAGGGACCGTTCAACTTCCACTGTGAAATCAACATGTCCCGGGGTGTCAATGATGTTAATACGGTGGCCTTTCCAAAAGCAAGTAGTGGCAGCGGAGGTAATTGTTATACCTCTTTCTTGCTCCTGCTGCATCCAGTCCATCGTGGCAGCGCCGTCATGAACTTCGCCCATCTTATGCGTAATTCCGGTGTAGAAGAGTATACGCTCGGTCGTAGTCGTTTTCCCGGCGTCTATGTGTGCCATTATTCCAATGTTTCTGGTGAGTTCCAGTGATACTTGCCTTGGCATATGAACCTCCGATTGTATTGCTTAATTTGAGTGTTTTTTCTGTGGTGCGATTACCACCTGAAATGTGAAAAAGCCTTGTTGGCTTCAGCCATCTTATGGGTGTCTTCGCGTTTCTTGTATGCCGAACCGGTTGAATTGACTGCGTCCATAATTTCGTTTGCTAGTCTTTCCTTCATTGTTCTTTCCGAACGGCCACGGCTGTAAATAGTAATCCAACGTAAACCGAGTGTCTGCCTTCTTTCCGGGCGGACATCGATGGGTACTTGATAGGTTGCGCCGCCGACACGGCGGGCTTTAACCTCAAGCAAGGGCATAACATTTTCCATTGAAGCTTCAAAAACCTCAAGAGGATCCTTACCTGTTTTTTCTTTGATAATGTCAAAAGCATCGTAAACAATTTTTTGGGCAACGCCCTTTTTACCGTCAAACATTATACTGTTTATAAGGCGCGTTACGAGTTTTGAGTTGTAAAGCGGATCAGGCAAAACATCACGTTTTGCAATTTGGCCTCTTCTTGGCACTTCGCTTCCCTCCTTCATAATAATGATATCATAGGTACTCGAGTGACAAAATTCCCGTGGCGCCAATGGAGAGGCGTATATATCATACACTCTCACATTGAGTAAAAAAGCTTAGCTTTTTCAGCCTGCAAGAAGATTCTGTCGATTTTTTTTAAGCTGTTCTGTTTACTTTTTTGCAGCTTTGGGACGTTTTGCGCCGTATTTGGAGCGCGACTGCATTCTGCCGCTGACACCCTGGGTATCAAGTGTGCCGCGGATAATGTGGTAGCGGACACCGGGGAGGTCCTTAATACGGCCACCGCGGATCATAACAACGGAGTGCTCTTGAAGGTTATGGCCGACACCGGGAATATAGGATGTTACCTCAATGCCGTTTGTAAGGCGCACTCTGGCGATTTTCCGAAGGGCTGAATTCGGTTTTTTGGGAGTCGCAGTTTTAACCGTTGTGCACACGCCGCGTTTTTGGGGCGAATTCTTATCGGTCATAACATTCTTCTTGGAATTCAATCCCTTTAGCAGTGCGGGTGCTTTTGGCTTTTTCTCAATTTTCTCCCTGCCGCTACGGACAAGCTGATTAAAGGTTGGCAAACAATACATCTCCTTTCTTAAAAAATATTTATCGGTTAACGCGAATATACTGCTGGTTGTTTATTAAGCAGTATATTTGCAATTACCTGTTTTGAAAACAAAACTTCTGTTTTTCAAGTTCAACGATTCAGTATTTTATCACGTGTAAAAACAATTTGTCAACGCTTTCAATAAAAATCAAAAAAGGTTTTCGTCATAATTATTTTCGATGTCTTTATTGTTGGTTTTATAAATCATCACATCACTATAGCACTTCATACCTGTGCCCGAGGGCAGCAGTTTGCCGATAATAACATTTTCTTTCAGGCCGAGAAGCGGATCGCTTTTACCTTTGATGGCGGCATCGGTCAAAACACGGGTTGTCTCCTGGAAAGATGCAGCCGACAGGAAAGAGTCTGTTGCTAGCGAAGCTTTAGTAATACCCATTAGGACGGGTTCGCCAATTGCATCACTGAATTCTTTACCCTCTGATTTTGCAAGAGAACGGCCAATCTTGTTTTCTGAATTTAATTCACTCTTTTCAATTATCATTCCTGGCAGCAAGTCGGTTCCGCCGGATTCCAGAATTTTAACCTTCTTCATCATCTGGCGGACGATAACTTCGATATGCTTATCATTAATAGCAACACCCTGCAAACGGTAAGTACGCTGAACTTCGCGAATAAGATAATCGTGAACCGAATCCACCCCTAAAATCGCAAGAATGTCATGCGGGTTTCGAGCTCCGTCTGTAAGGTTCTCGCCTTTTTCAATAATTTGGCCTTCATCGACCCTTGTACGGAATCCGTAAGGGATAAGATAACTTCTCTCTTCCATATTCTTTCGGTCAGTAACAACAACATGCCTGCTGTTTTTAATTTGCCTGAATGAAACATCACCGTCAATATCACTCATGATAGCAAGTGTCTTTGGCTTTCTTGCCTCAAAAAGCTCCTCAATTCTGGGAAGGCCTTCCGTGATATCCGACTGGTCTTTTGTTCCGCCTGTTTGGAAAGTTCTCATGGTAAGCTGTGTTCCGGGTTCCCCGATGGACTGTGCGGCAATAATACCGACTGCTTCACCAACCGTGACGGGATCGCCTGTAGCGAGGTTGGAACCATAACATTTTATACATACCCCATGTTTGGCGTTGCAGGTTAACAAGGAGCGGATTTCAATCCTTGCCAAGCTGTGTTCTGCTGCCTTCCCCTGCTCAATCATCTTTTTGTGTTGTTCGTTAACATAAACGGATACTTTTTTGGCAGTTGCATCCGTCATCATCTCATCCTTGCTCATAATCAGTTCGCCGGTTTCGGTATTGATCAGATCATTTAAAAGATAACGCCCTGTTAAGCGCTCGGTTAGTTCGACTATGCGTCTGTTGCCGTCAAATATATCATAAATATCAATACCCTCGACACATCCGCAGTCCTCCTGCCGAATAATAACATCCTGCGAAACATCAACCAAACGACGCGTCAGATAACCCGAATCGGCTGTACGCAAAGCTGTATCCGCAAGGCCTTTTCTGGCGCCGCGCGAAGATATAAAATATTCGAGAACATTCAGCCCTTCGCGGTAGTTGGCCCGAATAGGCACCTCAATTGTTTTACCTGCTGTATTTGCGATAAGACCGCGCATACCGGCCAGCTGCCTTAATTGGCTGTCATTACCGCGGGCACCGGAATCAAGCATCATATTGATCGGGTTGAACGGATCAAAGTTTGCCTTTAGTTCAGCGGCAACCTGTTTTTGACATTCATCCCAAGTTTTTATGACACTTTCGCCCCGTTCACTGTTTGTAATAAGGCCGCGCTCATAATTTCCGTTGATTTTGTCTATCTTCTTTTCCGCCGCTGCAAGGAGTTCCGGCTTTTTCTCCGGTATTGTAGCGTCACAGATCGCTGCAGTTATTCCGCTGCGTGTTGAATACTTAAATCCCTGCGCTTTGATTTTATCAAGCACATCGGCTGTAACCGCTGTTCCATGCGTACTGATGCATTTCGCTACTATTTCGCCGAGTTTTTTCTTGACTACAAGGAAATCGACTTCAAGCGCAAATAAATTTTCGGGATTTGAACGGTCAACGAAGCCTAAATCCTGAGGAATCGGATCGTTGAATATAATTTTCCCGAGAGTAGTATCTATAAGCTTTGAAACCTTTGCACCGTTGATTTCTTTGGTTATACGGATTTTTATTATTGAGTGAAGACCTATATCGCCTTCCTCGTAAGCCATTTCAGCCTCATTAATGTCTTTGAAAACCTTGCCTTCACCGGGTTCACCCGGTTTGAGAAGTGTAAGATAATAAGAACCCAGCACCATATCCTGTGTAGGAACGGTTACAGGACGGCCATCGGACGGTTTAAGCAGATTGTTTGCGGCAAGCATCAGAAAACGCGCTTCCGCCTGCGCTTCCGCCGAAAGCGGAACATGAACAGCCATCTGATCGCCATCGAAGTCTGCGTTAAAGGCTGTACATACCAGCGGATGCAGCTTAATTGCTCTGCCTTCAATTAATACGGGTTCGAAAGCTTGAATGCCAAGCCTGTGAAGGGTTGGCGCGCGGTTGAGCATAACGGGATGATCTTTAATAACGATTTCAAGCGCATCCCAAACCTGCGGTTTTGAGCGTTCAACCATTTTACGGGCGGATTTAACATTGCCCGCGATCTCTGTTTCAACAAGCCGCTTCATCACAAAAGGCTTGAAAAGTTCCAGGGCCATTTCTTTCGGAAGACCGCATTGGTAAAGCTTGAGCTCCGGCCCGACAACAATAACGGAACGCCCGGAATAGTCAACACGCTTACCAAGAAGGTTTTGCCTAAAGCGGCCTTGTTTTCCCTTGAGCATGTCGGAAAGTGATTTTAACGCCCTGTTGTTGGGTCCGGTTACCGGACGGCCTCTGCGGCCGTTGTCGATAAGTGCATCAACAGCCTCTTGCAACATTCTTTTTTCGTTTCTAACAATTATTTCCGGTGCTCCGAGTTCAAGCAACTTTTTCAGACGGTTGTTTCTGTTTATAACTCGGCGGTACAAATCGTTTAAATCCGAAGTTGCGAAACGGCCGCCGTCAAGCTGAACCATCGGACGTATTTCGGGGGGTATAACAGGAATCACATCAAGGACCATCCATTCCGGCCTGTTGCCGGACTGACGGAACGCTTCTGCGACCTCAAGACGTTTTAACAGTTTTATCTTCTTTTGGCCGGATGCGTCTTTCATCTCTTCACGCAGATCATTTGAAAGCTTATCCAAATCAATTTCGGCAAGCAGTTCTTTTATTGCCTGCGCTCCCATACCCGCTGTAAAAGAATCTTCATAGTATTCGCGATATTTTTCATAATCCTTTTCATCAAGGGCTTGGTATTTTTCGAGCGGTGTATCGCCCGGATCGATAACAATATGCATCGCAAAATAAAGCACTTTTTCTAAAATACGGGGTGAAACATCAAGAATTAAACCCATACGCGATGGAATTCCCTTAAAATACCATATATGCGATACCGGTGCCGCAAGCTCAATATGTCCCATTCGTTCGCGGCGCACCTTTGACCTTGTAATCTCAACCCCGCAGCGCTCACAAATTTTACCCTTGTAGCGGATGCGCTTATATTTGCCGCAGTGGCACTCCCAGTCCTTGGTCGGTCCGAATATCTTCTCGCAGAAAAGACCTTCCTTTTCGGGTTTAAGTGTACGGTAATTTATTGTCTCAGGTTTTTTTACTTCACCGCAAGACCAGCCTCTTATTTGCTCCGGCGAAGCAAGACCTATTTTGATTGATTCAAAAACATTATTTTCCATTTAAACTACTGCCCCTTTTCGATATATTTTGCTTAATACACATTAATCAAAACGGTGCTTATTTATCCTCATCCCCGTCATGCTCACTATTATCATCAGGCGCTTCAATCTCCGGGTCTTCTTCATCGTCCAAGAAATCATCAATTTCAATGCCGTCATCAATGATTTCATCATCCTCATTTTCTTCGTCATCTTCATCAAGCAGTATTTCTTCCTCTGCAATTTCAAAGCCGAATCCGGGTGCGTTCTCCGCATCGTTGATATTAATAAAAGCACGGTCATCAACTGGATTAAGCCCAAGTTCATCGTTCTCGAAATTCTGTTTCATGTCAATTTCATTATCGTTTGCATCCATTACCCTAACATCAAGACCTAAGGACTGGAGTTCTTTAATAAGCACTTTAAACGATTCGGGAATACCGGGTTTAGGAACATTCTTGCCTTTCACTATAGCCTCATATGTTTTCACCCTGCCGACAACATCGTCCGACTTAACGGTAAGGATTTCCTGAAGTGTGTATGCAGCACCATATGCCTCGAGAGCCCATACTTCCATCTCTCCGAAACGCTGGCCGCCGAACTGCGCTTTGCCGCCTAACGGCTGCTGGGTTACAAGCGAATACGGTCCGGTTGAACGCGCATGAATTTTATCGTCCACCAAATGTAAAAGCTTTAAAAAGTACATAACGCCGACAGTTATCGTATTATCAAACTTTTGACCTGTTCTTCCGTCTATTAAAACAGATTTACCGTCTTCACTCAGACCTGCTTGATTCAGGGCTTCTCTGATATCCTCTTCATGCGCACCATCGAAAACAGGTGTCATGACACGAATACCCAAATGCCTTGCGGCAAAGCCGAGATTGACCTCAAGCACCTGGCCAATGTTCATACGTGAAGGAACGCCGAGGGGATTTAGGACAATATCCAAAGGTGTTCCGTCAGGCAGGAATGGCATGTCCTCCTGAGGGAGTATTCTGGAAACAACGCCCTTGTTGCCATGACGTCCTGCCATTTTATCACCGACGGAAATTTTACGTTTTTGAGCGACATAGCAACGAACAACCTTGTTAACACCGGGGGAAAGTTCATCACTGTTATCCCTTGTAAATACCTCGACGTTTACAACAATTCCATACTCGCCATGGGGTACTCTTAAAGAAGTATCTCTTACCTCTTTGGCTTTTTCGCCGAATATCGCACGCAGCAGACGTTCTTCAGCCGTTAGTTCGGTTTCACCTTTCGGGGTGACTTTACCCACAAGAATATCACCCGAATGGACTTCCGCACCTATGCGGATAATTCCTCTTTCGTCCAAATCACTCAAAGCGTCTTCCCCGACATTCGGAATATCTCTTGTGATTTCTTCTGGCCCAAGCTTTGTATCTCGTGCTTCAACCTCGTGTTCTTCTATGTGGATTGACGTGTAGACATCATCACGTACTATTTTTTCATTAATAAGAACTGCATCCTCATAATTATAGCCTTCCCAAGTCATAAAGCCGATAAGAGCATTTTTACCAAGGCTGATTTCACCGTTATCGGTTGCGGGACCGTCTGCAATAACCTCGCGGGCTTCAACACGTCTTCCAACTTCAATGATTGGGCATTGATTGATACATGTTCCCTGATTGGAGCGCATAAATTTAATTACTTCGTAATCGTCAATTGTTCCGCCGTCATTCATAATCTGAATGCGGTCCGCGCTGACATGTATAACGGTTCCCGCATTCTTCGCAATTACGGCAACGCCCGAATCTATTGCTGCTTTATATTCCATACCCGTACCGACTATCGGGGCCTCTGTTTTAAGAAGCGGCACAGCCTGTCTTTGCATGTTTGATCCCATCAAAGCTCTATTGGCATCATCGTTTTCAAGGAATGGTATCATAGCCGTTGCAACTGAAACAACCATTCTGGGCGAGACATCCATATAATCCGCTTTTGAAGCTTCAACTTCGAGGAATTCGTCACGGTAGCGGGCATTGACCTTTGAATTTTTAAAATGGCCTTCTTCGTTGAGCGGCTCATTTGCCTGCGCAACAATAAAATCATCTTCAACATCCGCAGTCATATATAACACTTCATCAAGCACAACACCCGTTGCTTTGTCAACCTTTCTGAAAGGAGCTTCAATAAATCCGTATTTGTTGATGCGTGCGAATGTCGCAAGGTAGGAAATAAGCCCTATGTTGGGGCCTTCCGGTGTCTCAATCGGGCACATGCGGCCGTAATGGCTATAATGAACATCGCGGACTTCAAAACCGGCTCTGTCTCTTGAAAGACCACCGGGACCGAGTGCTGAAAGACGGCGTTTGTGTGTAAGCTCTGCCAAAGGGTTGGTTTGATCCATAAACTGCGAAAGCGGTGATGAACCGAAAAACTCTTTTATTGCCATCAGGACAGGCCGGATGTTGATAAGCGACTGAGGGGTTATTTTGTCCTCATCCTCCTGCGCTTGCAGGGTCATTCTTTCACGGACTACTCTTTCCATGCGGGCAAGTCCTATCCGGAATTGGTTTTGCAGAAGCTCGCCAACCGAACGGATTCGGCGGTTGCCCAAATGATCTATATCATCGGTGGTTCCGATGTGATATGCAATGCAATTTACATAATTTATCGACGCAAGAATATCATCAACAATAATATGTTTCGGAATAAGATCGTCGCAGCGGGCAGCTAACTCAGCAATTAAAATTTCCTTACTTTCGCATTTTTCCAGTATCTGCGAGAGTACGGAAAAACGGACCTTTTCATTGATGCCGATTTCTTCAAGTTCCTGTTCCGAGATTTCAGGGACATATTCGGCTATATCAACCATTTGGTTTGACACAATATTAATATTATGACCGTTGACCAGAACAACCGCTTTCATAACACCTGCCTGTTCAATCCGGTACGCCTTTTCTTTTGTGATGACTTCGCCGGCTTCCGCGATGACTTCGCCGGTAAACAAATTTGCTACCGGTTCCACAAGTGTGCAGCCTGCAAGACGAGCAGAGATTGCAAGTTTTTTATTGTATTTATACCGGCCGACTCTCGAAATATCATAACGATGAGGATCGAAGAAGAGATTATCCAAATGTGTCTGCGCGGCCTCAAGTGTGACAGGTTCACCCTGGCGCAATTTTTTAAATACTTCCATAAGGGCTTCTTCCGCATTGCGGGTTTCGTCCTTTTCAAGGGTTGCGTTAATTCTGTCATCATCGCCGAAAAGGGCGACAATTTCGTCGTTAGTGCCAAGCCCTAAAGCTCTTATGAATGTTGTTATAGAAATCTTGCGGTTTTTGTCAATTCTGACATAAAATATTTCATTGGAATCCGTTTCGTATTCGAGCCATGCACCCCTGTTCGGGTTAATGGTGCTTGAGTAAAGCTCGATTCCGGTTTTATCATGTGTCATATCAAAATATACACCGGGCGAACGAACCAACTGCGAAACGATAACGCGCTCCGCTCCGTTTATTACAAAAGTACCGCTGTCGGTCATAATGGGAAAATCTCCCATAAATACTTCGGACTCCTTAATTACACCGGTCAACTTGTTCTGCAAGCGAACCGTTACGCGCATCGGAGCTGCATAGGTTGCATCCCGTTCCTTGCATTCGCGAACCGTATATTTCGGCCTTTCATCCATTCGGTAATCCACAAAGCTTAAAAGCCAATTGCCGGTATAATCCTTAATTTCCGCAATTTCTCTAAACACTTCTTTCAGACCGACATCCAAAAACCACTGATATGAGTCCTTTTGGATTTCTATCAGGTTCGGCATTTCCATAACCTCTTTGATTTTTCCAAAACTCATACGAGTACGGTTGCCACGCTCAACGGGAATAACTTTCAGCATAGGCCAATCACTCCGTTCTTTTATTTTCCACTTCGGTGGGTTTTGCAGGTATTGTGTGCGTTAAGCTTAAACTGCCTGTTTAACATAAATAATTGCCGATAATGCTTGTTTTTTTCACGGTAAATGTTATAATGTATTCGGCGGGCAATGTTGTTGTGGCATACCTCGCCATTTTAATGTGCAGTGTAATAGTATATATGAAGTCAATTTGATTGTCAATACTTATTTTCTGTTTTTTTTGTTTCTTCCAGTTTTTTTGTATTTTTTAAAAAGCGGGGTGGTTTTTCTTTTTTCGAAAATCCGCCCCGCTTTTTATACAGTTTAATTAAAAAACGCAGTAACCAAGCGTGAAAACACTGGTTATGAAAATCCAAGCAACCTTTATGCCCACTTTTTACCCAAAACCTTTTCGACAAAAACCTTTGCAATAACAGGATCAAATTGTGTTCCTGAGCATTTTCCGATTTCGGCAACGGCATCTTCTTCGCTTAAAGCCTTTCGGTAAGGCCTGTCGGATGTCATGGCATCAAATGAATCCGCTATCGAAATCACCCTTGCCTGTAAAGAAATGTTATTACCGGAAAGGCCTCTTGGATATCCTTCTCCGTCCCATCTTTCATGATGTTCTAGTATACAATCCGCTATTTCCGAGAATTCATTTACTGAGCTTAATATTCTATACCCTATTTCTGAATGCCTTCTTATTTCAGCCCACTCGTCTTTTGCTAATCTTACGGGATTATTAAGAATTGTTTCGGCAATTCCGATTTTACCGATATCATGCATAAGCCCTGCCAGCCTGAGTTGATTGACCGAATTGTTATCAAGATCGAGGTTTTTCGCAATCAATTCGCAACGTTCGCTGACTCTTTTCGAATGCAGCATCTCTCTGTTGTTCTTTTCATACAGTGTTTTCATAATCAGGTTGATTGTTTGGTTACGCATACTCGAACTTTCGGCCAGCTTGTGCCGGTACATATCATCTTCCGCTTTTTTGAAAATTTCATCGATATTTTCGACAGCATTTGTTTTTACGGCGAACCCAATTGAAAGTGAAAGGATAATGGTCTCGCATTTTTCCCGGGTTATTGCAGTGTCAATCTTTTCAATAATTTTCTCTGCGCATTTCGCGTCTGTTTCCGGTAGTAAAAGAATAAATTCATCTCCGCCGATTCTTGCGGCAATACCATTATTACCGCATGAATCGGTTAATATATTGGCAACTTTTTCCAAAATCAAATCGCCGGCTTTATGCCCGAAAGCATCGTTTGTCAGTTTTAAACCATTAACATCCGCCATGATAAGTGTTAAAGGGATTCGTTCATTCTCCTCGAACATTCTTATGGAATTGTCGAAATATCTCCGGTTTTTTAGGCCGGTAAGCTGGTCATGATAACTCAGATAAAGAATTTCCGCTTCTGTCTTTTTTCTGTCTTCTATATTGCGGGTTACACCGATAATTTCAATTTCTCCGTCTACATTATACCTATACTTCGTTGATTCCTCCACCCATATCACATCTCCGTTTTTGCATGTCTGCTGCAGTTCGTTCGTGTAATGGTTGGAAGCTTTTGGGGTTTTTTTGAAATATTCAAGATTGTTTGTGACGGAGTACCTGACTATTTGCAGAGATTCAGGTGTAAAAGACTTTTCTACCCCCATCGTTTTTACTTCTTCCGGCGTAAAACCTCTCAAATGAATCACGGATGGGCTCATATATGTATACTCATTTTTGTTTATATTCAGTACCCAAATAACATCTGACGCAAATTCCGTTATCAGCCTATACTTAGCCTCACTTTCCATCAAGTCCTGTACGGCTTGTTTACGCTCGGAAATATCGGTTAAAAAATTCAATGTGGCGGGTTTATTATCCCACTCTATCATAATCGACTTGATTTCTACCCATTTGACTTTATTGTCTTTACTTAAAATCCTGAAATCATACTGATTTACAGCATTTCCGTCCTCGGGGCGGCTAACATGGCTTGCAAGCACAAATTGCAAATCGTCCGGATAGATGATAGTTGAAATCGGGAGCGACAACAATTCATCGCGCGGGTAACCTGTCAGCGTTTCCGCTATAGGATTGCAGAGTTTAATTTTTGCATTCTGTGCGACAAATACTGTTTCAACGGCATTTTCAAATAAAAGATGGTATTGTTCCCTTGATTTTTTCAATTTATTTTCGGCCAGCTTCCGCTCTGTGATGTCACGCATAACGCAGCTGTCATGCGGTATACCGTTCAAAGAAATCTTTTTTGATGATATAAGCACAGTAATCTTTGATCCGTCTTTCTTTTTAATATTTGCTTCAAAGTTTTCGCAAATCCCTTTTTTTACAAGCTCGTTATATAAACGCTGACGGTCGGCAACGTTTTCATAAAGATCGATTTCCAAGCTTGTTTTCCCGATAGTCTCTTCGCGGGTATAACCGGTCAGAGCCGTAAAGCCTTCGTTTATGTTCCATATGATTCCCTCGGTAATGCTTGAAATAAAAACGCCGTCGGGGCTTGTATTAAAAATTGATTCAAAGCGTTCTTTTGCCTCTTGGCCGGCCGCAAACAGACGCTGATTGATTAAAGTAATAAATCCGAATGTCCAAACAGTGGTGGCAATAATTGTTCCGACATACATACCCGTTTGCATCATTGCATTTTCATTTGTACCGCCAAGTTTTTTTACGGTAAGTGTTAATACAACTCCGATTACAGAGGCTATCCCAAATGCCAGAAACCCGATTGAAAGGAAATATCTCCAAAAAGCAGTCAGTTTGCCCTTATATTTTGTAAGATTGCTTCCTATTAACAGCGAAATGACTGCAACTCCGGCCAACAAAATTGTCCGCCGCGCACCATAATTATAAAATGAAGGGGAAGTGAAATATATATTAAGCAGCACGAAGACAGCACAAAAAGCAGTAAGCGCTTTGCCGTTTTCACGCTGGTTCTGAAAGCGTTTAACACCAATATAAACCAGTGTCAGGGCAATAAAAAGAAGTGAATTGTTGGCAATAATAGCCAACATGCCAAGCGGCGCAGGCAAATTACGAAATTCGTAAAAAGCAAAGGCAAGTGCCGCGCACAAACCGCCAACAGTCCACCATCCCGGGCCTTCGTTGGTTTTACTCTTACGAAATTGGGAAAACATGATGCCGACCTGCATTAAATTTGTTATGCAAAGAGCAATTGCAAGTGTGTTGACATTCAGGTTCATACAAACCCTCCATATACTGATTTATAAAGATGGTTCTTATACTAATTCACGATTAAAAATCTCTAAAAAATGAAGCAAAAGTTTTGATTTATACTATTCGCCATTTTAATGCAGAATAGTATTATGAGGTTTTGTGCGGATTTTTTGTTAGGTTTTTAAGAGTAATTAGTATTAATCGCCGATGTTTGAATACGGTAACATATATATTACTAAAATTATATTGTTAAACGGATGCTTCATTTCCCGCCTTCAGGCTGTCTTCTTTTTGTATTTTTTCTCTCCTTGCCTGTAATTCATCCATAACGCGTTTTCTCTTATCACCGCTGAAATCGTAAAACAGCATGGGTATCAGCGTAAGAATTTGTCCGAACAGCGGTGCTAAAGTGAATAAACGAAAAAGGTTATTGGTCACCATAGGCGTTATCGGGGCTTCTGGCCGGTCTGTTCTATACCCCGTCTTTATCAGCAAGCGAGCACCGACAATGCCTGTAGGCAAAGTAAAAATCCAATGAAAAAGACCGGTTAAGTACCCAAAAGTGCATTCGTTTCTTTCGCCGGTCTGCCATTCCGAATAATCGAGCAGTTCCAAATCCATGACACCGCCGCAAACATTAAGCCCAAAAGCCCAGCCGTTCCAATGATAGCAAAACATTTGAATCCAATACTTTTGCTGCATCGGCACAGTAAAGAAAATGCCTGAAAGCCCTACAAGCGACACCAGGCTGCCCGCCAAATACCAACTCATTTGAAAAATATTAAGCGCTTTGTCCGAGAACCTTTTTCTTAAAAACGGAGTTATGGATAAAGATATAACCGAAGGAACAGTCTGGGTCAGCGAAAACATAAAGAAAAGCATACCGAGACTGGGCTTGTAATGATACCCGAATAAATTAAGCGCGATTCCCTGATAATACTTGGTGACTAACAGGGAAAATGCCGAACTGCCAATACCCGACCATCCCCCCAGCATTCCGGAAACTTTTTTCAAAACCAAAGGCCTGTTTTTAAGAATCGATTTCGTAACACCCAACAGGTTTGAAGGTTTCTCGGAAGGGTCCTTTATCGGAGCAGGAATTCTTACCTGCCTGACACGGGTAAAGATTACAGACAGCGTCATCGAAATTATTGTAAAAAGGATTGTTCCGTAAAACAAATAATAGGCATTCGCTGAATTGGAGCCCTTTTCGTAAGGCACTATCCCCGAGAAGAGCAGCATCACCAAGGACATCACCGGGGCGGTCAGGCTCCCGGCAGCGCTGCCGATGGTATTGTTGAGCGTGCCGAGAATGCCCCTTTCCCTTGAGCTCGGTGTCATTCTGATACCCAACACGCTCTGGGCGTTTCCCAAATAGGGGCTGATAATCGAACCTAATATACCCAATGTGCAAATATATGCAATTTTAACATTATCCGTCATGCCGGGAAACATAAACGCGATGGGTACCGTTCCGAGAATTCCGAGGACAGCGGCCGGACCAAAAAGCGCATAGACCGTTCTTTTATGATTCGTCATTCTATCCGAGATTCTTGCCGCAAACAGGTTGTAGAATTGAACAAAAACCGAAAGCCCTGTGTTGACATTCGCAAGGTTGACATATGCTTTGGGGCTCAGTTTCAAAAATATTGTGGTCACCATGCCGCTCCAGACACTTAGCGCTCCTTTGAGCCCGTCAGAACCGACGACTAAAACATTCAATATATATTCGGGCAAAGTCAGATATTTTTTCTTTTCATTATCCTCCGCCGGCGGTGAAGGTTCATCGATATTTGCCCCGTTTGCCGGGATATCCGCTCCGGCATCCTGTGTAGAACCCAATTGCAATTCATCGCTCATAAGTTTACTCACATATCTTTATATTTGTTTCAAAATTAAAAAAACGCCTTTAAAGAATGTACCTTTGCGGGACGGACGACCCGTCCCCTACACTAAAATATATCAATCGAGGAAATCCCTGAGCCTTTTGCTTCTGCTTGGGTGGCGGAGTTTACGAAGGGCTTTCGCCTCGATTTGCCGGATGCGTTCCCTCGTGACATTAAATTCCTTGCCAACCTCTTCTAGGGTGTGCGACTGGCCGTCCACAAGTCCGAAACGAAGTGCAAGAACCTTTTCTTCTCTTGTTGTCAGCGTTTTCAGGACATCGCTGATTTGTTCTTTTAAAAGCAGCATGGAGGCGGCATCCGCCGGCGCCGGAGCGTCGTCATCGGGGATGAAGTCGCCAAGGTGGCTATCCTCCTCCTCGCCAATGGGTGTTTCCAGAGAAACAGGTTCCTGCGCAACGCGCAGAATTTCGCGGACCTTTTCAACAGTCATATCAAGTTCTGCTGCTATTTCCTCCGCGGTCGGGTCTCTGCCGTTTTGGTGAAGGAGTAAACTGTTTGTCTTTTTTACTTTATTGATTGTTTCAACCATATGCACCGGGATGCGGATTGTCCGCGCCTGGTCGGCGATAGCTCTGGTAATTGCCTGCCTGATCCACCATGTAGCATAGGTGGAAAATTTAAAGCCTTTTGTATAATCAAATTTGTCAACAGCTTTTATCAGCCCGAGATTTCCTTCCTGAATCAAATCGAGAAACTGCATTCCCCTGCCGACATAACGCTTTGCTATGCTGACGACTAAACGCAGGTTTGCCTCGGCAAGGCGTTGTTTTGCAGGGAGGTCATCCTCCGTAATACGCTGGGCAAGAGAAATTTCCTCCTCGGCAGACAGCAGAGGGACATTGCCGATTTCCTTTAAATATACTTTTACGGGGTCGTCCATCGCCGCGTTTTTCTCAATACCGTTCATATCGCCTGATTTCGGTATTTCCAAATCAAATGCCAGGCTGTCAAGCATTGCATCTCCGAAGTCATCGATAATTTCAATGCTTTCGCTTTCGATTCTGTCATAGAGCTTATCAAGTTCCTCTATGTCATAATCCATTTCTAAAATAACCGCGTCAATTTCCTGTGTGGAAAGTTTACCTGTTGATCTGCCCTTTTCCAAAAGCACTTTTACAGCTGACTTCTTTTCCGTACCGTCCATGATCAATCTCCTTCATATCAATAAGTTTATTCGCCTGAATAATTTTTATTTTTAAACAGATTTAAAAACTCCTCATCATTTGTTTCGGCAGGATTGATTATAATCTGTCTGATCTTTTCCTCTTTCAATACATTTATACAGTCATCGCACTCTGCTATGGTGTTGCTGATTTGCGAACCCATAATAAAAAACTTTGTCACCCTGTCCATCTCTTCGCCCGTAAACCCGGTGGCAAGAAGGGTAAGATCAATTCCCTTTCCTTCGCTCAACCTTTCATAAAGCAGGTTAAAAACTCTTCTGTTGAAATCCGTTATAAAATCATCCGGCTTTATTTTTGCGCTGATCTTTTTGTAAAAATCCGGACTTCTCAAAAGCGTTGCAATAAGAGTTTCTTCCGCCTTGGCTGCCTTCATGTTTTTGTGGCGTTCCGGATTCACTCTGTCACCAAAACCGGAAGTACTGCGCTGAACAGCTTTGAATCTTTCCCTGTCCTTTCCCCGTCCTTGCTTTCTTTTAAGATCCTTCACCTGTATTAGAATTGCTTCCTTGCCGACTTTTAATTCCTCCGACAGGGTTGAAGCGTAAATGTCAACCTCAATCGGGCTTTGCAGCCCGGCCAGAACAGCAACAGCCGCATACAAAAAATTCATCTTGCCGTCATCGGTGGTTATATCGTACTTATCCCGCTCGCGGTTGAGTTTATATTCAATGTCATTCGCGGCGCCGTCCAAAAGATTTTGGAAACGCTCCCGGCCATGTTTTTTAATGATCTCATCGGGGTCTTTGCCTCCGGCGAGTGTGAGCACATGTATTTTTACACCCGTTTGGCTCAAAACAGTTATTGCCTTTTTAGTGGCTTCCTGTCCGGCTTCATCGGAATCGTAGGCTAAAACCACCTCTGTTGCATAACGCGAAATCAACTGCGCCTGCTCCCTTGTAAAAGCTGTACCGAGGCAGGCAACCGCATTTGTAAAACCTGCCTGGTGTAAAGCAATGACATCCATATATCCTTCCGCCAAAATCAACTTTCCGCTGTTGCCGTTTTTCGCGAAATTCAACGCAAAAACGCCTTGACTCTTTTTGTAAACAAGCGTATCGGAAGTATTGATATACTTCGGTTTTGAATCGTCCAGCACCCTGCCACCGAAGGCGATAATATTGCCGCGCAGGTCGATTATCGGTATCATTATCCGGTTCTTGAAATTGTCGTAAAAAAAGTCTTTGTCGTTTTTTGCGCTTTTTCTGATAAGATTTGCTTCTATCAAATCGGCTATTGCGCAGCCCGCAGTACGCATATGCCCGAGAAGCCCATCCCACAAATCAGGCGCATAACCCACGCCGAAATGTTTAATCATCGCCGGCGACATTCCCCTGTTTATGAGATAATCGAGCGCGTGTTTGCCTTGCGGGCTCATCAATGTTTCGTTATAGAACCTTGCTGCCTCGCGGTTGGCGGCAAGGATAGCAGCGCGTTGCTTTGAAAGGGTATCGTCATATCCGTCCTCCGGCATTTGAAGCCCCGCTTTTTGGGCAAGGCTTTTTACCGCCTCGATAAAGTCAAGGTTTTCGATGCGCCGCACGAAGGTTACTATCTCACCGCCGGCTCCGCAGCCGAAGCAGTAAAACGATTGGCTGTCGGAATAGACCGTGAAAGACGGGGTTTTTTCATTGTGAAAAGGGCACAAGCCGGTAAGCAATCTGCCCCGCCGGCGCAGGTTGACATAAGGCGATATAACCGTTTCGATATCGATTCTTTCACGAAGTTCCTGCAGGAATTCATCGCTGATTGCCATACTGTCAACACCTTTCAGGCATGTTCCCCGGTAACCGGGTTAACAGGTTACCCGGTTAACGGGCGGGGCGTCTTTCTTCATCATCGTATGACCATGATTTTGGGACAAACAGTTCATTGAATGTTTTAACCGCATATCTGTCCGTCATACCGGCAATATAATCGCAGGCAGCGCGCTCGGCTCCTTCCGAATCCGCAATTTCTCTAAAGTTCGGCGGCAGCCTGGAAGAATTCTTTTTAAAATAATTGTAAAGCCAGGTCACCAACTCAATCGCCTTCGGTTCTTCGCTTTTGCAATCCTTGTTTTTATATACATTTTCAAACATAAACTTATGAAGTTCTTCGAACGCATCCTTGGCATCATCGCCCAGGCAAATATCATAAAAACTGTTTTTTATAGCGGATATGACAAGGGTATTAATTCTCTTTGATTTTGTCATCCCCAGCTTAACCCGTAAATCATAGGGAATATCACTTTCCAGCAACACATTGGCGTTGATTGCATCGTCAATATCGTGGTTGATATAAGCAATTCTGTCAGACAGCCTTACAATTTTACCCTCAAGAGTATCGGCATCGCCATTGGTATGCATTTCAATGCCGTTTCTGACTTCATAAGTTAGATTTAAGCCCCTGCCGTCGTTTTCTAAAAGATCGACAACCCGCAGGCTTTGCTGATAATGCTTGAAACCGCCCGGATAAACCTCGTTGAGAGCCCTTTCACCGGCGTGGCCGAATGGCGTATGCCCCAAATCATGCCCCAGAGCGATAGCCTCTGTCAAATCCTCATTAAGCCGCAGCGCCTTTGCGATGGTTCTGGCGATTTGCGAAACTTCAAGGGTATGGGTCAGGCGGGTGCGGTAATGGTCGCCCTCCGGCGATAGAAAAACCTGTGTTTTATGTTTTAAGCGCCTGAAAGAGTTGCAGTGGATGATACGGTCTCTGTCACGCTGAAAAGCTGTGCGGACATAGCATTCCTCCTGCGGAAATTGCCTGCCGCGGCTGTTTTCCGAAAAAGCCGCGCGGGGCGACAGGGTTAACCGTTCAAGTTCCCAGGTTCCTTCTCTTATGGATTTTTCCAAGAGTCTCACCCCCCTTTATACTAATCGGCGATGAAAAGCGTTGTTAGATTTGCGATGATTTTTTGTGCGGTACAAGGCGGACGACGATGCTTTGCTGTCGCAAGGCAAGGAGGACAACGCAGTACGGCGCAAAAAAGACCGCTAAGATTCAATGCGTTTTATCGGTGGTTAGTATTAATTGCAAAAAAATGTCTTCATAAGCTATATACGCACAACAAAGACAAATCCCTTTATTAATATAAATATTTATTTTATTTTTGTTTCCGCAAAAATTTCTCCTGTTTTTTCGCTTATAACGCGCCCTAAACTTAAATCGGTAAGTTTCGCGTCAAACATTTCAAGCTGTTCGAGCGGTACGCGGGCGGTGACGGTAACCGCATCGGCGAAGACGGTATCCTCCATTGCCCCGCCGAGTTCCGGGATGAGCGAGGAAAGCCTGCCGTACAAATGATAGTCGCAGTTAATTTTCAATAAGGCGCAAAGTGACATGGTGATTATCCCGCCCGCGTCAACGGCGATTTTCGCGGCATGGGAATACGCTCGCACAAGCCCGCCCGCGCCGAGCATCACTCCGCCGAAATAACGGGTGACAACGACGGCGCAGTCCGTCAGGTTTTCTTTCAGCAGCACATCAAGTACCGGGACTCCGGCGGTTCCCTGCGGCTCGCCGTCATCGGAATACCGCCTCGTCTGCCCTTCCCGGAGCATATAGGCGTAAACATTGTGGGTCGCGTCCCAATGTTTTGTTTTGATCCCGGCGATGAATTCAAGCGCTTGCTCCTGCGAGGTTACCGGCATGATATGCCCGATGAATCGGGAGCGTTTGACGGTGAATTCGGCCTGCGCTGTGCGGGCAACGGTTTTGTAATCCATGCGTTCACCCCTTAATTCGTGGGATATGGAGAGGAAGTGGAAAAATGCGGCTTCGCCGCGGGAAGAAATGGAGAAGAAGCTGGAGAACGAAACCATCCTCTCGGTTGCCTATGGTAAAAGATTTCAAGTTTACCTCTCGGTCGCCCAATACTAATCCCTTTTAAAAAACAGTTAACCTTTAGAAAAAATCAGACGGTGCAGTGCACCGTCCGTTTTTGTTATTCCGTTTCGCTTGACTGAATGTTGAAGCGCTTTTTAAAGCGGTCTACCCGTCCGCCGGTATCAACAAGCTTTTGCTTGCCGGTAAAAAACGGATGGCACTTGGAGCAAATGTCAACACGCATATTCTGCCTTGTCGATGCGGTATCAATAACTTCGCCGCAAGCGCAGTGGATGCTTGTCTTTTCGTATTTGGGATGGATTCCTTCCTTCATTTCTGTCACCTCTTTATTGGTTGGGTATTATAAGCAAATGGATTTTAACACAATAAGGATGTGAATGCAAGTGTTTTTTTTACATACTGTTTTTTATATATGCTGTTGCGTGAGGTTTTGTTGCGGGAGCATTAAACTGACACCATCAATTCCAGCTCAAACGAATACAGCAGCGCTTCTTTCACCTTCATCTCCAGGCATTCCTCCAGCGCGCGGCGGTAGATAGCGAGCTGGCCGGTGTAGCGCTCGGCGAGGATTTCCGGGGTGACTCCTCTGTCCGTTTTATAATCCAAAATAACAAGTTCGCCGTTTTCAACAAATGCGCAGTCGGCAATCCCCTGCACCACAACAAATTCATTTTGTGCGTTTTCGGGCAAATCTGGGTAAAGCTCACGCGCGGGAATTCTTACCGTAAACTTCTGCTCTCTCATCAGTTTTTCGGCACTGAAAATCCGGCTTGCCAAAGAGCTCCGGAAAAAAACGTTTATTTTCGCAAGATCAACCGCAGCGCCCTCAAGTTCGGTTAAAAAGCCTGCTTCCATAAGGCGGTCACGCTCCGCGTCGGCATCGCTTTGGGCATTTGTATAATCTGCATACTGCATATACTTATGAATAGCCGTGCCGCGCTGCGCCGGAGTCAGCCCGCCCTTGTCTAAAAACGCCGGGCGTGAGGCGGCAAAATATTCCCTGTTGATGCCGTGCTCCTCCAGTTCCGAAGCCGCGCGTTTTGCCACAACCGCCGAAAGCGCCTCATACGGGTAAACATATGAAAGCCTGTTTTTGATTTCTTCGAGCAGCACGGCATCGGGTTTTGTATTCATCTCGTTGTTTTCATCCTGTTCGGCAACGGTTTCTTCTTTTTTGCAAATGACTTTCAGCGCAAAGTCCGCCGGGACCGATATGGATGAATCGGCACTTGCAAGATCCCTGAGCGGTTTCGCATCCGGATGGCGAAGGGCTGCTGTTAAAATCCAATCGGCAAAGCTTGTGCAGTTTCTTACCGCGAAAGGCGCTATTTTTTCGTCATTGTTAATTAACCCTGCAAGGGATGATAGTTTGTTCTCCGGATTTTTGATGCTCATGACTGTTATCAGCCGTTCTTTGGCTCTTGTTAAAGCGACATAGAGCACCCTCAGCTCCTCCGACCGGTCAACCTGCTCAGCAGCCAGTGCTGCCGCGCGGCGGCTTACGGTATCAAACTGCCTGAAGGTTTTGATATCCCTTCGCCGCATCCCGATACCCGCACGCGTGTTAATAACGATATTGCCCTTTTGTGAATCTGTATTGAAATTAGCGGAGCAATTCGAAAGAATGCAAACCGGGAACTCCAGCCCCTTGCTTTTATGAATACTCATCACTCTTACCACATTGGCCGCTTCGGAAAGCTCCATGGCAGCGGACAGGTCACCTTCAGTTTTGTCAAGTTTGTCAATAAACCTTATAAAACCGGAAAGCCCGATATGCCCTGCGGCCTCATACTTGTTGGCATAATCCAGCAGCAGGTGAAGATTTGCCCGGCGCCGGGAGCCATTGCTCATTGCCCCGGCTATCGCCAGATAGCCCGTTTCCTCCAAGAGTCTTCGGACAAGCTCACCTGCCGAAAGGGTTGAGCTCAGGCGGCGGAACGATTCGATTTGCGTTAGGAAATCAATACACTTTTCATTTCCCTTCCGCTGAGCCGAAAGCAGGCAGTTATAAAGCGGTGCGCGTTTTTCGTTTATCCTCAGCTTTGCCAGGTCATCCGGCGTAAAGCCGAAAACCGGTGACAGCAAAACGGTTAAAAGCGGCACATCCTGAATGGGATTATCCAGTATCCGCATCAGCGCAAGCATAAACCCGACTTCCTGCGCCTGAAAAAAACCGCCGGCAAGCTCGGAGTAAGCAGGGATATTTCTTTTTGAAAGTTCTTCAATATATACCGCCGCTTTTTCGCCCGGCGCGCGCATTAATACGCAAAAATCTCTGTATTGCGCTTGGCGGACGCCTTTTTTATCCGTAACCGAAAAGCCTGAGGCCAGCATATTATTTATCATGCCGGCGATATACCTTGCCTCGGTGTTTGCTTTACTGTCCTCAACACCGCCGGAAATATCAATGATATGGATTTCCGTATCGGGAGCCGCGCTTTCGGGGTAATCCGCAGCGGGAACAAGCTCTTCCCCGCCGGTGTAGTCAAGCTCGCCGACCGCTTCGCTCATCAGCTGGCCGAAAACCAAATTAACCATGCCTGTTATGCCTTTGCGGGACCGGAAGTTGCTGCCTAAAATTACCCGCGCAGGGTAATTTTCCTTTATAAAAAGCGGAAGTTTATTACGGCGGGCCAGGAATATTTCCGGCATTGCCTGCCTGAAGCGGTAGATGCTTTGTTTAACATCACCCACCATAAAAAGGTTTTGCCCGCCCTTTGACAACGCCGAAAAAATCAGATCCTGCGCTTTGTTGATATCCTGATATTCATCCACCAGAATTTCCGTATACCTTTGCGAAAGCTCAGCGGCAAGCGGTGTTCTGCGCGTTTTCCCCTGCTCATCTTTTTCAATCAGCAAATCGAGTGCCATATGCGTTATATCGGAAAAATCGACGCCGTTGACTTCTTTTTTCAGTTCATTAAACTTTTCCCTGAACATAAATACGGCTTGAATCAGCTTGTTGGCAACCGGCTTCAGGTATGCCAAATCATCCGCATGCTCCGATGTGGATGCGCATAAATAAGACGAAAACTTTTTAACAATTCCTTTCAGGCTGTCCCGCTTAGCCTGTGCCTGAACTTTAACAGGACTTGAATAACCCCTCGGTACGCTGCCGATTCTTTCATAGGAAAACTCTTGAACCGCTTTGATTATTTCATCCCAGACACCGGTTTCAATCTTGGCAAGCAAGCCTTGATACATCGCGGCATCGGCTGAAAATGTTGGGGTGTATGCTTTTGCGACTTCATCATCGTTCTTAATATAAGCCAGCATTGCATTGCTTGACTGTAGACAGTATTCCAAGCCTTCTCTGATATACTCAAGGATTATTTTGCCCCATTCGCTTTTTTCCACGGGTTCATTCATTTCAAACGGAATGAGCAGGCTTTTCAGCCATAAATCCGGAGAAGGATACGCTTCCGCCTGATTACAGAGACGGATAATTGAATCGGCAAGCACGCTGTCGTCATTGCCCTGAATCAGCAGCTCAGCCAAATCCCGGGTTTCCGGCGCGTCTTCCTCATAAAGCGCTTCAACAACCGCCGCGGCGGCTTCGTTTCGGATTATTTTAAGTTCGCTTTCATCCATTATTTTGTAATCGGGATTTAATTCAAGCAAATGAAAGTTTTCGCGGACAAGTTCATTGCAAAAACTGTCGATGGTGCAGATATGCGCAAACGGCATAAGCATCTGCTGCCTGACCAGCCTTGTATCCGCGGGGTTTTCGGCTACAAGTTTTGCCAGTGCCTCGCCGATCCTCTCCCGCATCTGCGCCGCGGCGGCTTTGGTGAAGGTAACTGTCAGCAGGCTGTCAGCACCGCACGGATTTTGAGCGTCCGTCAGCCTTCTGATGACTCTTTCAACAAGCACGGCGGTTTTGCCCGAACCCGCGGCGGCGGAGACAAGCAGCGTTCCGTTCACGGCGGTTATCGCTTTCAGCTGATCCTCAGTCCAATTCATTGCAGCCGCCTCCCTGCCCATCCAGCTTTGCCAGGGCTTCCTCATGTTTCAGTTTTTGTATGAAGCGCACCGGCATTCCGTTTTCATGCCCGCATACACCTGCATAATCGCAGTATTCGCAGCCGGTCTTGTAAGCATCCTTGCTCGGAACAGCGGCAATTCTGCCGGCGTGAAGCGAATGCGCCATATCCCGCAGAATTTCATCGGCTCTTGTTTTAAGCTTTTTCATTTGTTCAAAACTTATCAGTGTGCCTTCCGGTTCGCCGTTTCTGATTTCGGCAGGTATAAATATACCCTCTCCGTCTTTTTCCATACCGAGAATAACTACGAGGTTTTTCAGCAGCATGCCGCTCATGCAGCTGTTTTTTATTTTTTCCGCTTCGATTTCCGCCGGCGTCGCGTTTCTGTTAAGTTTCGCGGCCGGTGCGTTGACAGGCATATAGAGCACGCCGGCGGGAATAATGTCGCCGTAAAGAGCGGCACCGTTTTGCCAGATAGCAAAGAGATAAATAAGCATCTGCATATTCAAACCTTCCAATACATCGGAAAGCAGAAACTCCTTGCCGGAAGACTTGTAATCAACCACCCTGACATAGCTTTTGCCGTTTGTTTCCATTTTATCCACTCTGTCCACAAAGCCTTTTATTTTAAGCGTACCGCCGTCTTCCAACGCTATATCGTAAGGCGGAACATCACCGTCGTTGTCGATTTTCAGTTCAAAACTGACAGGCACAAAACTGCCGGTTTCGAATTCCTTCGCAAGCCTTGCGGCCACCTCTTCCAATATACTTGAAAGCCGGTTAAAAAGGTAAGTGAAGCGCTGCTGTTTATCCTGCGACCCGCCCATTTTTTCTTCAAGGTATTCGTTCAAAAATGTTTGTATTTCCGTTTGCCTTTGCTCTTTCGGCAATACCGAAAGTTCTTTGCCCGGATACTTCTCAATCAGTTTTTGCAGCACATAATGAATAACCGTACCCTTTTGCATCGGGTCCAATTCCGCTGTTATTCTGGGCTCGGCTTTCAAGCCGTATTTGCAGAAATAGGCAAAAGCGCATTTAAAATAGCTCTCCACGCGGGAAGCGGACATGTACATATCTTTTCTGAACAGCGCCAACGCTGTGTCTTTATCTTCTATTTCAAACTGTTTTGAGGAAACTGCCCTGTCAAACGCCAGCAGTTTATCTTTGTAGTCTTCCCTGCTGTTAAAAAACTCACGCAAAGATGCGTAAAGTTCGTTACCTTTACACCATAATTTTGCCGTTAATTCAAAGGCCGGCCGCAAACCCTCAACCGTCTCAATGTCGGGAATATCCGCAGTATCTTTTTTAAGGCAATTCGGGAAGATGGTTTTAATCTGTGCAACTATTTCCGAAGGAGAAAGCTGCGCGCCTGCCAAATCCTTGCGTGCATATGACACAAATAGTTTTTCGGATGCGCTGCAAAGGGCGGCATACACGATGAACCGTTCCTCAATTATTTTAAATTCGGCGGGGTCGGAAACCTGCAGCCCGAGTTCAATCAGTTTTTGGCGTTCAATGTCGTTGAGAACGCCTGCCGTAACCGGACTGCGGGGGAAAACGCCTTCATTGGCACCGACAATAAACACTGCTTTGGGAGAAGCTGTCCGGATTCTGTCCGCGCTGCCGATGGTGATTTCGTCAAGCCCCTGGGGCAGTGTGCCGAGGGAGCGGGTTGAGATGATTAAGTCGAAAAGCTCACGGAAGCGTTTTGCGGAAAGCCTGCTGCCTTTCAGGGCAGTTGCGATATTGTCAAGCACCGCCATCAGGTCGTCCCAAATTCTTTCCTGCTCCAGTGCAAGGACAGGCTCGCCGTTTTCTTCCAGTGAAACAGCGAAATTTTTCAGATTTTCTCCGGCGTTTATTTCTGTCAGAAATTCATAAACCGCCGAGGCCGCGGTTTCGCCGTCGGCATTCTCAAAGCTTGCCCTCAGCTTAACAAGCGGAGCCGTTGCGGAGGCTCTTAATTTGTTCAGCCTTTCCAGCAGCTTTTTATCCTCTTCAAAAAGCTCGTTTCCGTAGCCGCCCGGGTGTGCTGTCCACACCTGCAGCCAGCGGTTGCCGTTCATATTCCAAAGCAAAGCATAATTTTCGAGCAAGGAGATATCTTCAACCGAAAAACCCGGCAATCCGGTTTTAAGGCAGCGCATAACCGCGTCCGGCGAAAAGCCGTTCGCCGCGATTTCAATGGCGGAACGCACCAGGACAATAAGCGGCTGGGTGATTATCGGCTGGCGTTTGTCTATAAAAACAGGCACCCCGCATTTTTTAAGTGCCGATTTAAGCTGTGCTTCGTAACTTTCCGCCGAACGGGCGATAACAGCTATCTCCCTGCAGCGCAGGCTATCTTCCCGCATCAGCCTTTTAATAGTGAAGGCGACGAATTCACACTCACTGACGATATCCGCCGCCGCAACGAGGGTAACGGCTTCGGTTTCTTTTTCATACACCGGCGCGCCGGGTTTATACAGCCCGGCTTCAAGCGCGGCAAGGGCTTCTTCTTTGCGCCGGCTTGTTTTCGGCGGAATATTATTGAAAACACCGTCATCCGTAAGCACAAGGGGTTTGGCTACGGAAACATTGTGCCGTTTTGCCGTTTCAATCAGCTTGCCTGCTGTGCGTTTTGTATGCCCGAAGACACCCGTGTCACCTTGAAAAGGATAGAGTTCATCGGTGCAAAGCGTTATATACGTGTCTTTTGACTGTGCCAGAATCATTTCAATTATTTTCAGTTCCTGTACGGTAAAGCCTCTGAACGCATCAATGGCAACAATTTTATTTTCAAAATATTGATGCTGAAGCAATGTCCCGTAAAGGTTTGTTAACGTATCCTGCCCGTCAAAAAAGCTTTGGCCGACAAGTGCGTCGTAAGCGGAAAGTATGATGGAAATTTCCCGGGTCTTTTTTTTCAAAAGACAGTCCTTCATATTATTTGAAACGGCCATTATCTCCTCAGGCGAAACAGCGTTTTGCTTAAACTCCGAAGAAAGCCCGAGCATTTCCCTGACCACCGCGGTGCTTTGCCTGTGGCGGGAATAAACATCCAGCTTATCTCCCGCGCCTTCAAGCGCGAGGCTCATATAAACCGCCCTGCCGGAATCGTCAATCTGCTGCCCGGTTTTGCCGCCATAAATTCTAAAGACGCTGTCCGCGAGGCGTGAAAAACTCAGCACTTCGATTTTGCCGGCATCCTTTGCGCCAAGGCGCTCCAGCAGTGCCCGCTCGGTAAAAAACGAATACTGCTCCGGAACAATCAGGAGCATCTCCCGCTCGCCGGCGCGCGCGAAATCTTCGAGCAATTTATGCACATGTGTGGTTTTGCCGGCGCCTGCCCTGCCGAGAATCAAATGCAGCATCGTCTGTTTTCTCCTATCATTTTTGCTTAACAATGCAATGAAAAAAGTATAACATAATATTTCGTTTTCGTCAGCAATTTTTCTTATTATACTAAAAATTGATGTATCCTTTATACCACATCAAAACCGCAATTGCATTTAACTTCTGAATATGCTAAATTATTAATACAATAACTTATAAAAGAAAGCTGTGTTACTATGCCGCATAAATTTGAACCGAAAGACAAAAACAAGCTTGATACCGATTGGAGAAGGCAAAATCTCCCGCCGCTGCCTACTCTTGAAGACCTCGGCTTGTGTCCGGCGGACATTATCGCGGATATCGGCTGCGGTATCGGCTATTTCACCGTGCCCGCGGCTCAGTTTGTCGATAGACAAAACAAGGTTTACGCTTTGGATACCTCTGCAGAAATGCTGGCGGAGGTTGAGAAACGCGCCGGAGAAGCCAATGTGCAAAACATTGTCACCGTATTAACAAGCGAATATGATGTTAAACTGCCGGATAGATCCGTTACTTTTGTTTTAATGGTGAATGTTCTCCACGAAATTGAAGACAAATCGCTGTTTATCCGCGAGATAAATAGGATATTAACTTTAAACGGCAAAATCGCAATTATCGAATGGCACAAGGAAAATGCGGATATGGGACCGCCCGAAGAACACAGGATCGGAAAAGACAATGTTATTTCAATGTTGCAGAATCTTGGCTTTGAAACAGGAGAACCGATGGAATTCGCGGGGAAGCTTTACGGGTTGATTGCGGTGAAAAATAAAGTGTTGTGTATGCGGGTGTAACCATGGCAGTTACGATTTCAGGAACCGATAAAAATCCTTACACAAAAAACTTAAAGGGAGGCAAATCATGACGGAAGAACTAAAGAAGCATTTTGATACAGTAGCGGAATATTTGAAACGTTTCGAAAAAGAGAAAACGCTCGATTACTGCCTGCAGCTGCTGGAAAGCGGCACGGTTTCGGTCCCGGAGCTTTACGAAACTATCCTCGCGCCTGCCCTGAACAGAATAACCATTTTAAGGGCGGAGGAAGACAGCCTGATTTGGCAGGAGCACGCTATGACCGCGATTGTCAGGAGCGTCATCGAAAGTGCTCATCCTTATGTGCTCAAGGCAAGAGAACAATATGAGCAAGTCGGTTTATTGAGGAAAGTAGTTCTTGTTTGCCCGGAGGATGAATATCACGAGCTGGGCATCCGTATGGGCGCCGATTTCTTTACCATCGCGAATTTTGAAGCCTTGTATATCGGCTGCAACACGCCGCAGGCAAATATTGTTTCGGCCTTGCAGATACTCAAGCCGGACATGATCGATATCGGCGTATCGAACTTTCTGAATCTCGTTTCCCTGAAAAAAATCATCATTGAGCTTAGAGAAAAAATCGACCCGCGCATTAAAATTGCCGTAAGCGGCAGCGCTTTCGGCCGCACCGGCAAGTCCGCCGCGGATTTCGGCGCGGATGTCATCATCAATTCTTTTGCGGACACTGTGGCATTTGGGAGGAATTATCATGAAGCTGGCATTTAAAATCGCATGGAGATTCCTCTCCTCCAGCAAAGGGCAAACCGTTTTAATTGTGCTTGGCATTGCGATTGGCGTTTCGGTTCAGGTTTTTATCGGCTCCTTAATATCCGGCCTGCAGAAAAGCCTGCTTGAAACAACCATCGGCAGCTCGTCGCAGATAACCGTCAAGGCAAACGACCGCAACCAGCGCTTAGCCGATTATCAAACGGTTATCGATTCCATCAAAAACAAAGAACCGCTTGTCACCTTTATCTCGCCTGCTGCGGACGCACCTGGGTTTATCAAAACCGGCAATTCCACATTTCCTATTTTGATGCGCGGCTTTAACTTTGATGCTGCGGACGATATTTATAAACTGAAAAAAGCGTTAATACAAGGGGCGCTGCCGAAAGCAAACGAAATTATGCTCGGCAAAGACCTTGTTGAGGAAGCCGGCCTTAAAACCGGAGATACCGTTGAAATCGTCACGCCTTTGGGCAAAACGCAAAAAGTCACCATATCCGGCATTTATGACTTAAAGGTTTCAAGCCTGAACAAATCCTGGACCATAGCGGAGCTGCCGCTGGTTCAGTCGATTTTCGGGTACGGCAGCGAAGTCACATCGGTTGAAATCCAAATATCGGATGTCTTTGCGGCGGATACGGTTGCAAAGGACATCGCGGGCGTGCTGCCGTCTAACCTGAAGACGGAAAACTGGAAAGACGCGAACGCCTCACTGCTCAGCGGTTTGAACGGCCAAAGCATATCCAGCCTGATGATTCAGGTTTTTGTCCTGATTTCTGTCATTCTCGGCATCGCCAGCGTTCTTGCTATATCGGTGCTGCAAAAGTCGAGGCAGCTCGGCATATTAAAAGCCATGGGCATAAAAGACAGAACAGCCAGTATGATTTTCCTATTTCAGGGCTTTGTTCTCGGGTTGTTCGGTGCCGTTCTCGGCGTGTCGTTCGGGCTGGGCCTGTCATTTGCGTTTACAAAATTCGCGCTGAATCCTGACGGAACACCGGTTATCAACCTGTTCATAGACCCCAAGTTTATTTTAATATCCAGCCTGATAGCCGTGGCTTCCGCGACGATTGCCTCCTTTATCCCCGCGCGCCGCTCATCCAGGCTTGACCCGATGGAGGTAATTAAAAATGGATAGTGTCATCAGCTTAAAAAATGTCAATAAAATATACGGCACCGATGTCAAAACCCAAGTACTGACCGACATCAACCTGGAAATTGAAAAAGAATCCTTCAACTCGATTATCGGCGCTTCCGGTTCGGGAAAAAGCACCCTGCTCAACATTATCGGCACGCTGGACCGGCCCACTTCCGGCGAAGTCTCCATCAACAGCATCAGAACCGACAGCTTGAGAAAAAACGCTTTGGCTGTACTGCGCAACGAAACGATAGGTTTTGTCTTTCAGTTTCATTATCTTCTGCCCGAGTTTACCGCCTTTGAGAATGTGCTCATGCCTTACCGGATAAAGAGCGGCATTATCACACCGGAAATCAGGGAAAGAGCGCTGGAACTGATGAATTTGATGGGCCTCACACCGGTCAAAGACAATATGGCAACCAAAATGTCCGGCGGCCAGCAGCAGCGCACCGCAATAGCAAGGGCGCTTATTAACAACCCCAAAATCATCCTGGCCGATGAGCCGACCGGCAACCTTGACTCCGAGTCCACAGAAGTCGTTTATGACATTCTGCGTGATATCAACGAAAAATTTAAAACAACCTTTATCATTATTACACACGACAGAAAGATTGCCCAAAAAGCCGAAAGGATCATCGAAATCAGAGACGGCAGGATTAACCTTGATATTTCATCCGGCGAAGTGTAGGCGGAAACATATTCAATTATACCAAGCAAAAAAGGCTGCCGGCGGCGGCCTTTTTTGCTGTTCTGTGTGAACCTCTCCGTTTTGATATGTGTTTTTTGCAACCCGTCACTGAGGCAAACCGGATATAACCATTTCAGGAGCGGACGCAAATCCGCTCCCCTTTCATTGCAATATATATTTGTTGTTTATCCGTTTACATGCATTTCAAATTATGTTATCTTAATAAGTAATAAAATTAAATAGCAAAAGCAGTTCGGAGAAGGGATGTCAGTGATATGAAAATGGACAAAATAGCCGAAATGGCGTCAAAAGTGGTGCCAAGCGAGAGGCAGCTGAAATGGCAGGAGCTGGAGTTTTACGCATTTATCCATTTCGGTGTCAACACCTTCACCAATTCCGAATGGGGCTCCGGTTACGAATCACCGGAAGTGTTCAACCCGGAAAAGCTTGACGCGAGGCAGTGGGTCAGAAGCATCAAGGCGGCGGGTATGCGCGCGATGATTTTAACGGCAAAGCACCATGACGGTTTTTGCCTGTGGCCAAGCGCTTACACCGACCACAGTGTCAAGTTCAGCCCATGGAAGGGCGGACACGGCGATGTGGTGAAAGAAGCGGCCGAAGCCTGCAGAGAATACGGCATTAAATTCGGTGTGTACCTTTCGCCCTGGGATAAGCACGACACCCGTTACGGCGAAGGCGAGGCATACGATAAGTATTATAAAAACCAACTAACGGAACTGCTGACCCATTACGGGGATATTTTCTGTGTATGGTTTGACGGCGCGTGCGGCGAGGGAAAAAAAGGCAAGAAACAGGAATATGACTGGGAAGGCTATTACGCGCTGATCCGCGAACTGCAGCCCGACGCGGTGATATCCATTTGCGGGCCGGACGTACGCTGGTGCGGCAACGAGGCGGGTGTATGCAGAAAATCCGAGTGGAGCGTTGTGCCGTATTATTACAGCAACCATGAGGTTGCGGCTGCGGCTTCGCAAAAGGCTGACGGAAAAGTGCCAAAAAAAATCAATATGACGGAACTTGATATCGGCAGCCGCAAGGCCATCAAAAATGCAGGCCGCTTAATATGGTACCCGGCCGAGGTTGATGTGTCTATCCGCAAAGGCTGGTTTTACCACGGGAGCGACGATTTAAGCGTGAAACCGCTTTCGAAACTGCTGGACTATTATTATAACGCTGTCGGCGCAAACGCTTCCCTGCTGCTGAACATACCGCCGAACCAGGAAGGGCTTATTGCGGAACGCGAAATTGATATGCTTACGGCAATGGGCGCGCAGCTTTCAATAGATTTTAACGAGGATTTGGCGCAGAATTCCGTTATGACTGCCTCCTGCTGCCTTGACGAGGAGTATAACGCGCAGAACGTTCTGAGCAATGACCCCGAAAAGTATTGGCATTCCGGCATGAATCCCGACGAGCCTTGGCTGATGATTGATTTAGGCGATGGTTACGATATTAATAAGGTTGTTCTTTGCGAACATATACGCACGGGGCAGCAGATTGAAAGCTTTAAGCTTTTCGGAGAAGTCGCCGGCAAATGGATCCCCCTTGCCGAAGGAACGGTTATCGGGCACAAGCGCATTTGCCGTTTTGAAGAAATCAGGGTGCAGCGAATGAAACTTGTTATTGAAAGCACCCGCTGCTTTGCAACAATTTCAAGGTTTGAAGCATATTAAAATATCTTTTAAGGGCTGCGGCAACAAAATTTGCCGCAGCCCTTTTCGATTAATCAATAAATTCAAAGCGTTTCATCCTTCTGCCTTCGTATTCCACCGTTTCGTTCCACATTTTTGCGGGGCGCACCCAATAACCCCTTTCGCCGTACAGCGTTCTGTAGACAACCATGTCTTCAAGTGTTTCCGAATGCCTGGCAACAAAAACCACTTCGTATTCTTTGCCTTTAAAATGTTTGTATTTGCCGGCTTTAATTTCATCCAAAATATATTTCATCCTTTCGTATTAATTCTCACATTTCGTTTCCGGGGCGGGAAATCCGTCACCTGCAATCCGCCGTTACAGCATCAATGCCGCCACCGTCTACTATCTTTCACTTGAAAATTATATATTACTATGATAAAATTGTAAACGTTTTAAAAACTAAAAAATATATGAGGTACCGGTATGCATATTGATCTTCCCGCTCAGGTTGAAACCGTTATAAACATTCTCGCCGCAGAGGGATTTAAAACGTATGTCGTTGGCGGATGTGTCCGCGACTGCCTGATGGGGTTTGCTCCGCTTGACTGGGATATCTCCACAGCGGCAAAACCGGCGGATATTATCAAGGTTTTCAGAAAACACAGGGTTATTGAGACCGGTATTAAGCACGGTACACTGACGGTGATTATCGACAGCCTTTCCTTAGAGATAACAACCTTCAGAATTGACGGCGAATACACCGATTTTCGGCGTCCGGATTCCGTTGAGTTTACATCCGACCTGATGGTTGATTTAAGCCGCAGGGATTTTACCATGAACGCGCTTGCTTATTCGCCCGACGAGGGAGTGATTGACTGCTTCGGCGGCGGGGATGATATAAAAAACAAGATTATCCGCTGCGTCGGAAACGCTGATACCCGCTTTAACGAGGATGCCTTGAGGATTATAAGGTGCTTAAGGTTCGCAAGTGTTTTAAATTTTGAAATAGAGGACGAAACCGCTGAAAGCATCAATGCCAACAGGCATTTGCTGAAAAAAGTTGCGGTTGAGCGGATTCAAAAAGAGCTTGTCAAACTGCTCTGCGGGCAGGCGGTTGAGCGTATCCTGCTGGATTTCAGAGAAGTTCTTTTTGAAATTATACCGGAACTTGAGATTACAAACGATTTTGACCAGCATGATAACGAAAAGCATATTTTTGATGTCTTCGGCCACATTGTTCACAGTGTGTCTATTATAAAAAACGAACCGGAGCTTCGCGTAACCATGCTTTTGCATGACAGCGGCAAACCGGCATGCTTTACCCTGGATGAAAAAGGCAGAGGCTGCTTTCACGGACATGCTGCCGCTGGGGAGGAAATTGCCCTGAAGGTGCTGCAGGACCTGAAATTCAGCAAGAAGTTTACGGAAGAAGTAACCCAACTGATACGCTGCCACGACATACCGGTTTTTGAAAACCCGAAAGCTCTGAAAAAGTGGCTCGGCAAACTCGGCGAACCGCTTTTCAGAAAATTCCTGCTTGTTAAACGGGCGGATTTGCTTTCGCTTTCTCCTGCCAGGTTTGACCGTATTGCCCTGGTTGACGAGCTTGAAACGCGGACAAACCGGCTGCTTGAAGAAGGTGTCTGCCTGAAAATCGGAGATTTAGAGGTTAACGGACTTGACCTGATTAACATAGGTATTCCCGCGGGCAAGGCCGTCGGCGATATGCTGGAACGGCTGTTTGACGATGTTCTTGAAGATAAGACCGAAAATACAAGGGATCGGCTGCTTGAGGCTGCCAAAGGTTTTCTGAATCATCCGGCTTAACAGAAAAAAGACAAAAAAGCCCTTCATTCGATTGTTGCAAGGAGTATACCGATGATTACCTATAAAACCGAAATTATTAAAAAAGACGAGGCAGCCGAGTTTGACAGCTTCGTCATTTCCAACCCAAAGGGTCATTTTATGCAGGTGAGCAGCTGGGCGAATGTTAAAAACAATTGGATTTGGCGCGGCGCTGTATGCAGGGATGAGGGCGGAAATATAAAAGGCACCATCGCTATGCTTATACGCAAAGTTCCGGCTCTGCCTTATTCGCTGATGTATTGCCCGCGCGGCCCGGTGTGCGATTTGAATGACAGAGATGTTTTTGCGGCTTTGCTGGATGCCGCCCGGAAGGTTGGCAAAGAGCACAACTGCTATGACATAAAGCTTGATACCGACGCAAGAGCCGATGACACCGTCTTTAAAACAATGATAAAAAGTTTAGGGATAAAGCTGAATGAAGTTACTTTAGGCTTTGAAACGGTACAGCCCCGTTTTGTTTTCCGGCTTGAAATTGAAGGTAAAACAGAAGATGAGGTTATGGCTTTTTTTCAAGCCAAAACACGTTACAATATCAAGGTTGCTGTAAAGAATAATGTAACTGTTGAAATAAAAGGCCCGGAAGCCGCCGAGGAATTTCACAAAATCATGATAGAGACCGGCACCAGAGACAATTTCGGTATTCGCGGCGCTGATTATTTTAAAAGAATTCTTGAATCGCTTGGCAAAAACGCCAGGATTTATATGGCATATTATGAGGGTAAACCGATAGCCGGCTCGCTGGCTATTCATTGCGGTGACAAGGTTTGGTATTTGTATGGGGCTTCCTCCAATGAACACAGGAATGTTATGCCCAATTATTTGGTGCAGTGGGCGATGATACGCTGGGCGATTGAGGAAGGCTGCCGGATTTACGACTTCAGAGGGGTTTCCGGTTCGCTCGATGAAAACGACCCTCTTTACGGCATTTATCGCTTTAAAAAAGGTTTTAACGGCGAGCTGACCGAATTTGTAGGCGAAATGGATCTCATTCTGAAGCCGTTTGCCAATAAAATGGTTGATTTCGCCGAGAAAAGTTACAAGAAACTTCGCCATATTAAGAGGGGGTAAAGTAACGATGAGATACGTTGTTGAAAAGCCTTCTTTGGCGGTTAACATCCGCCTGATAAAAAAAGAAATGGGTGAAGTACCTGTTATCGGCGTTGTCAAAGGCAACGGTTACGGACTTGGCCTTGTTCCCTTTACCAAGGTGCTGATTGAATACGGAATTAATGTTTTTGCTGTTGCCCGCATTGACGAGGCTGTTGCGCTCAGGATATCCGGCATCGAATTGCCGGTTTTACTGCTCACCCCGGCAACAACTGCCACAGACGCCGATACAGCCGTTATGTATCGTATCACAGCAACCATTGATTCCTTAGCAAGTGCCGAACTTCTTGACAATGCCGCAAAAGAACATGCGGTGAAAGCGAATGCTCACATTAAAATTGACACAGGGCTGGGCCGTTACGGTTTTCTTCCCGGAGCGGAAAGCGAAATTACCGGAATATACCGGAATTTTAATAATATTGAGTTCACCGGCTGTTATTCGCATTTTTATGCTTCCTTTTCACCAAATCCGGCTTCTGTCAGCAAACAAATGAAAATATTCAATACAGTGATAAAGTCTTTGGAATCCGCCGGAATCAACTGCGGATTAAAACATATCGCCAACTCCTCCGCCGCGCTGAAATATCCCGAAACACGAATGGACGCCGTCCGGATTGGCTCGGCATTTTTAGGCAGGCTAGCTATACCAAACGCCTGCGGTTTAAAAAGAATCGGTCACATGGAGTGTGAAATAAGCGAAATCAAAGAGCTGCCAATAAACCACAACATCGGTTACGGCGATGTTTACCGCACCAAAAAGCCCCTGCGAATCGCCATTATACCGATAGGCCACATTGACGGCTTCGGTATGGAAAAACGCAGAGACAGTTTCAGATTAAGAGACACACTTCGTCAAATTTGGCACGATGCAAAGCCGATTTTCGGGGACAATAACATGTACTGCCTTATAAACGGAAAAAATTTACCTCTCGTGAGCCGTATCGGATTGACCAATATTTTTGTTGATGTCACGGGAACAGACTGCAAAGCCGGCGACATTGCATCCTTTGAGGTCAATCCGTTAACTGTAGACAGCGCTGTTGAACGTGTATATATTTAACGGTCAGCATATCTCAAAAAGATTGTTCAGCCAGTCAATACACATTTTGAACCAGCCCGCGGTAAACCTGTTTGCCTCGCGCACCCCTTTGGTTGAGCAGACAACTGGATTTGCCAAAGAGAAACCGTGATACCCTTTTTCAAAAATATGCATTTCAAAACGAACCCTCGATTCATTTAATGCGGCAGCGAACTTTAAGGAGTTTTCAATCGGCACAACGGTGTCCGCGCTGCTTGCAAAAATGAAGGCTGGGGGTGTTTTTATGTCCACATATTCTTCCAGAGACGGCACCGGTTCCGCCAATATTTCGCTCATGGATGAGAGAATGCAGGCATAACCGAGGATGGCGGCGTTCGGCCGCACTCTGCCCATGGTTGCAAGCGCCGCAGCGAGGTGCCCGCCTGCCGAAAAACCGATGACCGCAATTTTATCCTTATCAATCGACCATTTTTCGGCGTTCGCCCGGATAAGCTCAAGCGACGCTTCGGCATCCTCCAGCGGCCTCGGGAAAGCGGCTTTGCCCTTGCCTATCGAATACCTCAGCACAAAAGCGTTATACCCCTGTGCCAAAAAGGCCATGGCAACCGGCTCCGCTTCTCTGTCGGAGCAATAGCTGTACCCGCCGCCGGGGCAAACCAAAACCGCGGGGCGGATTTTCATGTTGGGCATTTCGTCGGAGGTGTCCAGTATGTAGGTCGTCAGGGTGATATCGCTGTCGTTTGGCAGAGTGATCAATTCGGTTTTCATGGTGTTGGCCTCCTTTTTTCAATCCCCCTCCGGCTACCGCCATAGCCGAAAAACTTTTTCGGCTTATGTCTCCCCCTTTAACAAGGGGGACTTTTAGAGGTTTATGCCGGACCTAAGTTGACTAATACAACACTCTCATCGTCTTAATCTCAAACGGGCGGAATTCAAGGTTGATTGCGTTAACATCCGCGATTGCTTCAATGGGTTCCTCCAGCATATTGGTGATTTCGGCGGATTTCGCGCCGTCAAACAACTTGATGCCGGTGCGTGTATATGCGCCTTCCGCGTCGTACATCCTCACGATAAACGCGCGTTCGTTATCCTCGCACGGCTTAACGGTTTCAACGATGATATTATCGGCTTCAACTTCAATAAGTTTAGTGATTTTATATTCACCCTGTGAAACGACAGGCGGGATATTCAGCTCATAAGCGGGCTTGATAACGGAGTTGACATTGAACCCGCTGTTATGCGGCAGGAAAGAATAGACGCAGCGGTGAAGCCCCTTATCCCCTCTGAAGTCCGGCCGGTTGCCGCCCTTATGCAATGAAAGGCGCATTTTGCCACCTTCAACGGAGATGGCATACTTGCAGTCGTTCAAAATTGCGACGCCGTAACGGGCCTCCGAGAGGTCCGTATACTTATGGTTAAGCACTTCGAACTTTGCTTTTTCAAGACTGTTGTTGCGGGTTGTCGGGCGTTTGACGAAACCGAACTGAACCTCGCAACGCGCAAAATCCTGCATAATGCTTGTGTCAAAGGCAGCTTTCATAAAGCGGTGGTCATCCTGCCAGTCCATTAGCGTATCAAAGCGGACTTCGGCTGTATCGGCAAAGAAGAATATATCCTGGGTGATTGATGTTTTGGCTGTCACCTTATACTTGCTGCGCAGCACAAGGGCAACCTCGCCCTGTGAAAAGATTTCACGGCTTATCAGCTCCGCGGAATCTTTAAACTTGCACTCAATATCCGAATCCAAATCCCAGTTGTCCCATGCTTTCGGCACATCCTCGGCAACAAGGAAGGTGTTGAGCGGGTAACCCTCGCCGCAGAGTTCTCTGCCCAGACAGGTATCTACAAACGATGAAATATAGCCTCTGTCATCGAATTCGACCTTTGCAAAAGGCGTCGTCAGGCAATTACCGCAAAGCGAAAAATCCGAATGATTGCTTACCGCGCCTCTGACAAGCTTTAATGTTACCGATGAGAACGCCGGAATTTTTACACCGCTGACCATCAGCTTCATTTTGCCGTCAAGGTCGGTGTAAAGCTGCTGCCTGTAATTGCCCTCAACCACATAATCTCCGGCACTGTCGATAAACACCGGCGAGGTTCTTTCAAACGACAGGGTGTTGGTGAGGGTAACGCTCTGTGCTTCGGTCGAACAGGTCATTTCCGCTATCAGCTTCGCCGATGTTTCAATAATTTCGGTGGTTTCTTTATTGGACTGGATATGGGCCTTCGGGATGCAGGTGCCGGGCAGAATATCGTGGAACTGGTTGATGAGCATCAGCCTGTACAGCGGTTCGACTGCCGTGCTTGCGGCAACCTCTCCGTCTTTGACTGCTTGGTTAACCGTAAAGAATTCCAAATTGCGCAGGCTCAGTTCGGCCTTGCGGTTGTTACGCTTGATGATGTGCTGGTTGGTGAGCGTGCCCCTGTGGAGCTCAAGATACAACTCCCCGGTGAAAGTGTTCGGATTAACAGCCGTTTCTTCGATTATCTTCATAGCATCGCCGACGAGCATATGCTCCGCTTTCGGCACGCCGTTTAAATCCTTGCAGCGTTTTGCCAGCTCAATCATTTCAAACTGCGGGCCGCCGCCGCCGTCCCCGAAGCCGTAGGCCACAATACGCTTGTCGGTGACGGTTGTTTCTCTTATGGTGCCGCAGTAACCGTCTTTGAGCTGACTTGAGAGCGTCGCCGCGTCCGGAAAGCAGTGAGTTGTGTTAAAATGCGCAAAAACCTTTGTGCCGTCAAGTCCCTGCCAATAGAAGGTGTCATACGGGAATGGATTGGTATCGTTCCAGCCGATTTTGGTGGTTAAAAAGTAATCGACCCCGCAGCTTTTCATAATTTGCGGTATTGCCGCGCTGTAACCGAAGGTGTCCGGCAGCCAGAAGCAGTTGGAGGTATAGTTAAAATGCTTGCGTGTAAACCTTTGCCCCCAAAGGAATTGCCTGACCATGGATTCACCCGATGTTATGTTGCAGTCGCACTCCACCCAAACGCCGCCGTTCGGCTCATAGCGGCCAGCGGCAACAAGTTCCTTGATTTTTTCAAATAACGTTGGGTAATGGGTCAGAATCATATCCCCATGGCAGGCGGAGCTTTGAATAAATTTATATTCCGGGTACTGCTCCATGAGGCTGACCTGGTTAGAATAGGTACGCGCGCATTTCTTGATTGTTTCGTCAATATGCCAAAGCCAGGCGGTATCCATATGCGAATGGCCTATGACAGCCGCAAAAGGAGCGTCCGAGGCATTGGTTGATGCAAGAACCGCTTTCATAAATGGCTTAGCTTCGTGCATGGCACTGATGAAGGTATCCCAGTCGGTATCCGCAACGGAATAATATAAAACTTCGTGCATTTTATAAAGAGCGTTAACAGCTTCGGCGCGGCGATAGCTGTTTGCCGGCATAGTATCGACAAGTTGGTTGAGCGTAACAAGGTTAAAATAGAACTCCTGAATCTCCTCGTTTTTAACGCATATTTCGATGCCGTTATAGGCAAAGTCATAATCAAGCAATGGTTCTTCTTCAAGGGGCATGCAGCCTTTGTAAGCATGACCCGCATAATATTCGACGGCAATATCAATGACTTCACCGGCTTCAGGCGCCTTTTTCAGCAAATCGCAGTAATGGTTGCCGTGACCTGTGAAAACAATTTTTGTGGAAAATGTTCCGAACGGTACACCATTCACCCAAACAAGCGCTTCATAGCCTTGAATGTTCGGACGGATAAAAAGGTCTCTGCCTGCCAGTTCCGGCGAGACAGCCAGTTGTGACACAAACCAGCAATATGCGCCTTCGTCGCCCCAGTGCCAGCCTTTTTCAACCGGCATAAAAAGGGACGCATCAGGAATATCGTGGAATTGTTCTGTTGTTTTAAAAGCTGCGCAGTCAATTTCGCCGACCTTTTCAAAAATAAACGGTTCGATAATAGATTCAAACCTTTTGAGTTTACCGAGCATACGCTCGATTTGTTTTTCAGTAAGCATAGTTAACATCCCTTCGGTTATGTGGTCTTTATACGAGACAAGAAGTTGAGAAGTGCGGCTGCGCCGCGGGAAGAAGTGGAGAAGAAGTTGGGAAAAACGGAGGATATAATCACCCGTCGGGCTTTTAGCCCGCCACCGCCGATAGTAATCGTCGTACCATCTTTGAAAAAGAGGGCTTAATTGGGAAAGGCTCCTTTTCCAAAGGAGCTGCCGCCCGCTATACTAATCCCAATTATTTTGATATATTTTTTTATAAGGGATTAGTATTAGGCGGCTGAGGATTACAGCACAACTTCCCTGCCCGTTTCGGCCGATTCATATATACCCGTGAGGATTTTTATCATATTGACGCCCTGTTCGATTTTATAAACGGGTTCGGTTCCCTTTGTGACAACATCAACAAAATGGAGGATATTCGCCTCATGCCCGTGCATGGTATGAACGATACCGGAATGATACTTTTTTGCTTGCGCGTTATATTTCAGCATATCCAGCTTGGTATTTTTCGTTTCATCGTAAATATTGATCATTCCGCCCTTCCACTCAAGGCCTTTCTTTGTACCTCTGAGTTCAACAAAGGTGCCTTCCTTTTTAATGTTGGAAGCCCAGCTGAACTCAATCTGCAGACTCGCGCCGTTATCGAATTTAATAAATCCAATCGCCAAATCCTCCACGTCATAAATGCCGTCCGCTTTTTCTTCCCCGAACTTTGCATGCACCGAATCGGCTTTATCACCGCTGTCCGCAAACTTGCTGTATGTACAGCCCGAAACGGAAACCGCCTTCGGGTTGCCCATGAGATAAATGGCAAGGTCGATCATATGAACCCCTAAATCGATTAACGGTCCCCCGCCCGACTGTTCTTTTGTTGTAAACCAGCCGCCTTTGCCGGGAATTCCTCTTTTTCTGACCCAACCGCATCTGCCGGCATATATTTCACCCGCTTCGCCGCTTTCAACTACATGCTTTAAGTATTGAGAGCCTATCGTATAACGGTTGTTTCTGATCACCATCAGCCTTTTACCGGACGCTTTTTCGGCATCCTGCATTTTGATGACATCTTCAACGCTGACGGAATCCGGTTTTTCGCACAATACATTTACGCCATGGCTTAACCCATAACAGGCGACAGGACTGTGCAGATAATTTGGTGTACAGACATCAACAATGTCAAGGTTTTCGTTATCAATCATTTCTGTGTAACTTTCATAGCACTTGATTTCGGGCGAGAAAACCGTTTTTGCTTTTTCAAGCTTTTCCGGATTGATGTCACAGACCGCTACAGCGGAAACACCCGGAACCTTCTTCCACGCCGGTACATGCGCACCGTTCGCAATGCCGCCAAAACCTACAAAACCTAATCTCAACATTTATTTTCCTCCTATTGAAGCCCAATTGGGCAATTTTGCTGTTTATCCAGATCTGAATTTTCAACGCGGGACGGAGGACCCGTCCCCTACATATCGATCCGGCGCTTACCGTTGCTGAACGGGCAGACGGCTATGCATATGCCGCAGACAGCACCCCGACCGATATCGCTGAAAGCTGTTTTCATATATTCGCTGCACTTTTCGGGCGAAAAAATATCCTCCCGTTTTGTTTCAGGCGTCCACGCCTTGCCCGAAATGGCTTTCGCCGGACAGGCAACGGTGCAGATGTTACAGTCTTTACAGGGGGAAACGGTTGTAAAAGATTCCGTTTCAAAGGGGCAGTCGGTTATCAGCGTGCCCAACCTTACCCGCGCCCCGTAAGTTTTGTGCAGAAATAGCGAGTTTTTGCCGACGGTGCCGAGCCCCGCGAAACAGGCGATTTTTTTGTGCGAGTACCTGCCGTTAAAATTCCGGCCCTTGTCGTTAATACTTTGAGACGCGGCGACAGGGATATATCGGTACCCCGATTTTTCCAAATAAATCCCCGCTTCGAGCAAAATCCGGTCAATAAAAGTATTAACGGTGCGGTAATGGTTAAAATAGGTATGTGTCGGGGCAATATCAACCTCTTCGATAACAGCATCTGAGAGTTTGACAACAACACTCACGGCATATTTCAGTGAACCGAAATCGCCGTCATCAATGTGTGTAAACCCGACATCGGTGACGCCGAGGTTCAGCAAAAATAGTTTCAGATCGTTTTGTACGGACATAAAATTCACCCATTTCAAGCGGGGATCAATTTTTAACTGTTATTGTAAGGTACCCTCCGGTTTCGCCTGCGATTACGTCATCGGAATTATATGCCGTTACTTTGTATGCACATTTATAAACACCTTTTTTAAGTTTCTTTTTAAGTTTGTCTTTAAAAAGATATTCCCCCGGTTTTAAAATCGGTGATTCATATATCAGTGTACTGTCCTCGGTATAAAAAGAAAATACCATGGAAAATTCACAGGATGCCGGATTTTCAAGCATTATATCGCCTTGCTCATATCCGTTTTGAAAAGTTACCGTCTTGTTTATTCGGTACCTTACCTCACCTTTTGGAACATTTTTCACGTCATTGAGGCCGTCGCTTATCGGTATTGTTCCGGTTTGCGCTTTGCCCCCCGGTACAAACATCCCGCCAACAATGTCAAAAACCCCTGTTTTTACCAAGATGACGGCAAGCAAAATCACCAATATGCATGCCGTCAACGAAACAACTAATATTTTTATTTTATTTTCCGCGGTGACAATACTACCCTGTCGGGTTTTCTGCTGCAAAATCGGTTGAGAATCCTGCGGTAAGCTCTGCTGAGGGTTCCGCTGAATTTTCTGTAACAGGTTCTGTTGAGAATTCCGTTTCAGTTTCTGTTGTTTGCTCCGCGACTTGTTCTGTGGTTTGCTCAAATCCAATCACCAACTTTAATTTCATACGCTGCACACCGACATTTTTATAAGTCTCAGGGTTATATGCCGCAACAACCAATGTCAGGTCATTTTCTCCGTACGGTATTATGTCAAACAAACGTATTGACGGTAAATAATAACCCGGTTTTATTCCCATTGAACGGTAAACTATAGTATCGCTGCTGTCGAGGATTGTTACAAGAAAATCACATTTATTCGATTCAACATTGCCCAGAACAAGCGGTATTTTGTCATACCATTCATTGATCATCAGGTCGTTGTTGGCGAAGAATTTGAATGCGCCTGTATTGCCTTTAACCTTTGTAGCCGCTGACCTTTCAAGCTGCTCGTCAAGTTCAATATTAATATCCCGAACATTTACGGATTCTTCGGTTAAGCCCTTATACATCGGGACCGAGTTTTCCGGCATTGTGTGATTGATAACGGAAACAGTAATTAGCGCAACTAATATTACAGCTATAAAAACAGCCGCAAATAACATCATTTTTTTGGTCCGTTTCGGCAGCTCTTCTGTTTTATTTTTTATTTCCGTTAACTTTCCGGAGATAAAAACGAAAGTCTTTTTACCCGCTTCGCTCTTTTGTCTTTTTACCTTTTGGGGCTTTTCTTTTTCTTCAAATGTATTAATAATCCCGGGAGCAGCGGGAACAGCAGCCTTAATTTCATCTGGTTCGGCTTGTTCTTCAACAATGTCCGGTTCTTCTTCTGCGGATTTTCCGGTCTCTTCTTCGACTGCAGTAAATTCTTCCACGACCGGTTCCGCATTTATTTCATCATTTGTTTCGAAAGGTTCATCCGCAACGATGGTTTCTTCTTGTTCAATGATAGGCGTAAATGTCCACCAAGCACTATTCTCTTGTTTGTCGTCTGCCGGCTCTTCTGTTGTTTCATTATGAATATCACCGGTTTCATCTGTTGGATTTTCGGCTGTTATATCAGCATCTGATTTAACCTCCGCGGATTCATCATCGGTTTCGCCCATAATCGGGGCGGAAAAGCCATCATCTTCATTTTTTCCCTGAATTTCTTCGTATTCGAATATTTCTTCAATTACAGGTTCGGATTCGATAGTTGGTTCGCCAATATCCGGGTCGGAATAGCCGTCCCTTTCAGGTTCTTCCTGAATTTCTTCGTATTCGAATATCTCTTCAATTACAGGTTCGGATTCGATAGTTGGCTCGTTAATAACCGGGGCGGAATACCCGTCCCCTGCAAGACCGACAGGTTCATCTGTTTCGTCAATGACAGGAGCAAGCTCTTGCCAACCATCAAGGACTATTGTTTCTTCTTCAATAGAGATGATTTCTTCGGTCACGGTTTCTTGAAATACCGTTATCTCTTCCGGTTGTTCCTCTATTTTTTCCGGACATTCCTCAGAAGGGTCTTCTTTTTCCGGGACGGCGTGGAAGCCGTCCCCTGCGGGTTCATCCAAGGGGGCTGCTTCTACCGCTGGGGCATCTTCCGTTGCTTGGGCTGCTTTTGGATCTTCGGCTGCCGATATTATCTCCCCTGCATTTGAAATAACCCGCTTTTCAGCAGGCTCGTTTACCGGGGATAATTCTGTTTTTACTTCGGCAGCCGGCGGTGCCGCTCCGGGTTTCATTATTCTTTCAGGCTGCGGGGGGGTCTTTTCGTTAGCACCGGCAAAAACCCGGCTTGTATTCAATTTATTTTTATCGGATTTTTCCGCATCTGATTTTTCGCTTTTCTTTTCCGGGTTCGGAGCTTTTTGTGCTTCCTGTTTCTTTTCTTTTACAGGCTTTTGTTTCATATCCTTTTCGGGTTTCGCAGCAGGCGGAGAGGTCTTCTTTTTTTTATCGGCAGCCTCAGCTGCCTTCTTTTTGTCTTTTATCTTCTGTATCTTTGCATGTCTTTTGATCTGCCATTTTTCGCGCTTTTCTTTTTCTTTTTTCTCTTTCAGCCGTTGTTTTTCTTTTTTCTTATCTTCTTTACTAAAAGACGCCGTCGCTTTTTCCGTTGTTTTCTTTGCTTCGTTTACGGCGGTTTCAGACGCATTTTTGCGTTGCAGCGCTTCCTTCGCCGCCAAAGCTGCTTTTTGCCTGTTCTTTTTTTCGTTCTTCTTTTTTACGGCGGATTTCTTGTTTTTTGGTGCCATTTGCTCTCTCCTATCCGGCCGTTGTTGTGACAGCGGTTGTTGTTTGAACGGGCCATGGAAGCGCATCTATGCCCCAGAACTGCGGGTAACGGTTAATCTGAACCGCTTCCAAGGTAAAAGCAACTTTAAGGGATACTGTCCCGCTCGGTACCATTGCGTTGAATTGCGTCATATTGATACCTGTTATTATTGGGATAGGGCTAAAAGTGCCATTGGTTGCCCCGGTCATTTTCAGCTTGTCTGCGTAATATAAACAAAAGTCATCTCTTCGGTTGTCATACCATTTTTCCATATTGCCTCTATCTGTCGAAAGGTAAGGTGTTGCTATGCTGTATGGCAGCAAAGCATTTGACTGCAGAATTTTATTGCTGCCGTCTTGCCATTGCTGAGCCATTTTCAAGCGTATATACGCTTTTCCTCTGCCCTTGAAATAGGCGTCAACGCGTAATTTTCCGATATAATTATCCGCTCCGGGGGTTGTAATATTTACACTTAAAGTCCCGTCCGTATTGTGATAAGTTTCCTGATTGGCGTTACCCTCAAAATAAACGTTTGCATAAGCGTCAAAGTTAGAAAGGCTGTAATAACGGTTTAGGTCAAGAGGTATAATGAGAAGCCATGCGACAGCGGAACTTACCGCAACTAAAACCGCTATTATCGCAATCAGTACCGCGGTCGGCGGCCGGTGCAATTTTATTTTGTTCATATATTCCGCCTCCCCTTTCAAGTCATATTATCTTGTAAACCAACCGTCGGTGTTTTGACCGGCGCTCAAAGTAATGTTGACATCATAATTATAATGCACGGTAACATTGTCTGTGATTTTCAGCGAATCTCCGACAACAGTGTAATCCGTCCAGAAGGCAATTTTTAAGGTTTCTGTCGTATGGGGTTGAATAACTATAAACCGTCCATAATTATTATTCACTCCGTTGCCGACATTATACAGATTCAGCGCTGTATATGTTGCATTATTGTCTGATATGGTGATTTTGCCCGCAATGATATCCTTTACCGTGTCCCCTGCTTCTGCGTCCTTATCATAATAGAAGAAGTAATGAAAGCCATTGAGGTTTCCTGTTTTTGCTGCAATTTTTAAATAAACGCGCGCCGGAAACGATCCGGTATTCTGGGCGGTAATTGTTTCAATATGCAGCGACTCATCAAACAACGTTTCGCCGGGGTCTTCCAATTTTGTCGCAGCAGGCAAGTCAAGTGTCACGGGCACATCAAAATCCTGATTAACATCCAAAGTACCAAAGATAAAGGTATGCTCCACCCCGTCATACTTTTGGTAAAACCACGCTGAGGTAGGCGGCAATACGGCAAAATAACCGATTGACAGCACAAAAAGCACAGTCACCGCCATTGCTGATATATTTTTTGCTTTTTTACGCAGCATTTTTGCCACCTCCGTCTTTAGCCTTTTTTCTTGATAAAACCGCGCTTGCTGAAATGAGAATGATTGCCGCAGAAGCAATTAATATTACGAACGTTTTGTTTTGCACCGCAAGAGAAATACTTCCGATATATGGAATTCGAAACAGTATACGCCCGATAATATTTGATATTTCCGAAGGCATCGGATCCTCGTCGCCATTGTTGTCGCCTTTTGTATATATAAGAGAATTTTGTGTATCAACTCTTGTAATTCTGTGGGTAAAAACTCCGCTTGCGTCGTTAGTCCTTACCGTGACAATATTACCGGAACGAAGGTCCTCCGTTTTAACACTGCGGATGAAAACCGCGTCACCTTTATTGATTGCCGGGCTCATGCTGTTGCTCTGAACAGCATAGGCTTTTGTATGCGTAACGGTTAAAAAGCCGATAAAACAAACAAGCAATACCGTTAAAACCGTAAACCCGGTGAAAAGCAACCGTGCAATTTTATTTTTCATATTTCATCCGCCGGGATCACGGATAAACTTCCGAAATGAGCGTAGACCAAGTGACAAAATCCGCTTGCTTCACTTCAACGGTAAGTGTTATATGAACATTTTCATCTTCGTAAATATTGCCGGCCAAAAGAGAGTCGCTGTAACCAAGGCTGTATATTAGGTCCAACTCGTTGCCAACAGGTGGAGGATCGGTTATTCCGCCATCCCCTGTAGTAGTTTCGACAGAAACGTATGCATCTATATCATATTGACCCGCCACGCCGTTCGGCTGATAATTCCAACATTTTTCAGAACTGTCATATGCCCAATAAGAAGATGAACCGAGCAGAATGTCTTTGGTATATTTTACAACGAAGTCGCCGGTTTGGTCGCCGTAGGTAACAGTTTTAAATGTGCTGTCGCCGGTATCGTAATAAGTATAGTCAATTCTTAACCTGAGGTTTGTTTTTATTGTTGAGAGATTGAAGGCTTTTAATGTGCCCGGAACATTGCCGACATATATTAAATTTTCACCGGGGGCGACAAATTCGCTTGATGATTCGTCAATGTATGCTGCATGCATTTCGCCTTCAAATGAATACTTCAAATCCCCTAAGTCAACCTCATGAGATTTATTGAATACTGAGTTGATCCAACCAAAGGATGGCTTGAATGCAATAATTCCAACAATTGCTGTCAATATTAACATTAAAGCTAAGGCTTTTCTTTTCATTTTGTCACCCCTTCTCTCCTTTAGACTTGTTCTTAAATAAAGAAATGTTTTCTTGAGTCGGAAGCATGCTCAAAGCATATCATCCGTCAGTGTTTTACAGCGTAAAACAAATATAGATGCCGCGGTTAATTATCTTTTTGTGATTTTTGCTTTGTATCATCTTCACGCTTAACTAATTTCGTCAGATTCCTGAACTCGAAAACCATAATTACAGTTAGCGGAATTATAAAAAGAAAAAAGAAAATATATCTGTTTTTTAACATGCCCAATACTTTGCCGGCAGAGCCGATACTTCCCTGTACTTTACCGATTAAATCTTTCTCGTAAACAGGATACTTATCGATATCGCTGTTATTATCGCCCTTTGTTATAAAATAAATTTTCCCGGATTCATTTTTTTCCGCCGAAAAAATCCGGTGGGTATTTGGAATTCCCTTAATAACGGGATCCTCTGAATAAAAGCTGATAACATCGCCGGCTTTTAATTTCTCTGTTTCAATTTTCTTTGTAATCACCACTGTACCAACCGGGTATGCAGGAGCCATACTTTCTGTTTTGACATTCATGAAACTGTAACCAAAAAAGTTCGGGACACCTTCACCCTTCGTTAACAGCACCGTAACAAAAACAAACAGACCCAATGAAAAAATCAGAAATATAAAAATACTCGTCAACAAGGAAAGTGCTTTTTTAAAATGCAATTACTATCACCGTCGTTCAAATTCTGTGTTATTATGATTTTATGCTGCCGAGAAATCGATATTTCCGACAACAAAACTTGCGCCCTGAATAATATCATCTACGGCTGCAATATGACTGCCTTCAATACCGATAAAATAATATAAATCAAAAGTAAACGGTATTGTATAACCGCTCAAATCCATATCGAAAACCGTCTTTTCCGTAGCATCGGGGTTACCTAAAAATGTCAGCATATCGGTGTCTTGTGTTGAGGAGCCGTTAACCGGGTTACCTTCGCCGTCTTTCGTTTCAAAATATACGTTGATTCTGCCAAGCACATCCGCTTTTGTTGCCCCCGCAGGCGGGATGGTTTCTATGCTGCCAAAGTTAAACTTGAAACTTGCCAGTTCTTCATAAACCGTAACCGCAACTCTATAGAAGTGTGTTTCGCCCGGAACCATGTTTGCTATATCAAAATAAGGTGTGCTGATTAAGTTCCACTCGGGCAATGTGTCAAGTTCCCCATCCTTGTCATAATCCGGGGATTCATAATAAATAGCACTGTAACTGCCATGAACGATATCGGATTTTATCTCATCAACATTTGTATTATACCCGATGGCATACCATGCCACAGTCGCCACAATCAAAACGAGGATTGTTGACGCGGTGAAAAATCCGGTTTTAATCAATTTTTGCTTATTATTCATATCACCAATCCCCTTTCACATTTTTAGGGTCGGACAAGCGTGTCAGCAAGGCTGTTCCAAAGCTTATAAACTCCCCACGGAGCGTTGTTCATGATTGTGTAGTGAACGACGATAGATGCTGCAGCGGCGTTGAGGTCAATATAGCAGCCATATTCGCCTGCCGTTGTTTCGAGCATCACCGGTGTGCTGCTTTCAAGCAAAACAGGTGTCGGAACAGTATTATCATACTGGTCAGCAGAAATTTGATAGTTGTAACCCGCCGGCAGCATGCCTGCCGCGTATATTGCCCCGGAAGTAACCACAAGGTCTTCAAAAACGGAAGGCGCAGAGGCGGCAGTTGTAAATGCATCCGAGGAATAGGTTACCGGTTCACCGGCGAAAATGTGTTTGTTTTTAAATACAACTGCAAGTGGATCACTGCCGCTTAAGCCGGATGAATTTGTCATGGTATAGGAAATTTTAATGATTCTTGCAAGCCTGGGCTGCACAAATCTTTTGATTTGGTTTGTCATTCCGGTAAACTCTGTGCCGGTACCCGTGTCAAGGTTAACCCTTAACCCTGCGTAAACATCGGCGAGGTCAATCTCGTCGGCCAAAGTAATAATAATCGGGTCTGATGTGCCGATTGAGAGGTAGTAATGCAGCGGGTCATCCCCCGGGTGCTGCGGTATTTCGGCAACCAGAATATGATCGCCGTTGATTGTCTGCGGCAGGCTGATAGTTGAGAAGCCCTCCGTCGAGCCTGCAGCGGTTCCCAAAAGGAATCTAACAGGCATTACCCCGAAAGCAACCCCTTCGGTGAATTTATCGCTGCCGCCGCTCAAGCCCGCATCAAACGTATAGGTTGAGCCTGTCATCAGCTCCGCGGTGAATTCCGCGGTGGCATTTGCGTCTGAAATCAGTGTTATCTGTTTATCATAGTAACAGCCGGTTATTGCCGAATTTTCCGATTTGCTGCCGGTGATGTTCCCGATGGTTGTTATAAAAGGTGCGGAAGCGCCGCTTGCAAGCGCGGTATCCATAACCATGCCGGCATAGGTGCAGTTTGTAACCATCGAGCTGTTTATCACTTCGCCGACGATACCGCCGGTATTTCCGTTGCCCTGCACATAAGCTGTTGAGAAACAGCCGGATATTCCGGTTGTGGTTAACGTATCGGCACAGGCCGCTATTCCGCCGGTATCGCCCGAAGCGGAAGTATTTGTAAAGGTGCCGGAAGTCATACAGCCCGAAATTGTTGTGCCATCATTTGCAAGCCCCACAAGTCCGCCGACATAAGCCGCATTCAAACTGATTTCACCGACTGCATAACAATTTGTAATTGCAGCGCCCTGCGCGTGGCCGGCAAGCAGGCCGGCGTAACCTTCCGTTGAAGCAGTTGTTGTTTTAGCGCCAACCAAACCCAGATTTATAAGCGTCGCTCCTGTGTTGATTAAACCAAACAGACCCGAGTTATTATCCACCGTTACATCATAAATATCATTCTTTTGCCCGTCTAAATGCCCGTTGAATACGGTTATCGGTACTGCCGGGCAGTCATTTGCATAATTAATATCCGCAGTAACTATGTAGTTGTTATCCTCATCGAAACCGTAATATGACAGTGAATTAAAGCTTTCAACAGAATCGATCTGGTAAGGTGCGGTATTCGCTCCGTTTCCGCCCGCGAAATTCGGATTCTGACCGCCTGTGGCCACCTCGACAGGCAACGTAATAATATATGTTTTGCCGTTACTGGCGCTGACTGTTATCCCCGCTGTCAATGTTGCTGAACCGGAGGAAGCCCCTGTCGCACCGGCATCCGATATAATGCTGCTGTTGCTTGATGTCCAGCCGATATCCGTCAGATATGCTTCGGGGGTTGATACCGAACTTACAGTATTTGCTGTGCTTAATGCGAGCGTATCTATATATTGGGAATATTTAGTTGTAAGCGTTGCCGAACTTACGGCAGAACCGCCGATAAGCAGCTGATATTTTTGCGGGATATATATACCTGTTCCGTAAGCGTTATCCAGAGCGAGTATCGCTTTAAGCTGCGGATAGGCGGTGGCGTTTGAGGAGGCAGTAAAGACTGACCCTTCGGTGTAGGTCTTTTCGGTTATATTTTCCGTTCTGGTTACGCTTGTTAAAAGTTTGTATGTTGACGAACCGGAAAGAGCCTTATCCGCAAAACAATCGGTTAATATGCCGGAGTTTGTGCCGCAGAAAATACCGGACTGAACGGCAGATGGGGAAACAGTAACCTTGCCGGCGGAGAACGCATTTGTTATTGACCCGGCATTTGTACCCGCAAAACCGCCTATATTGTCGCCGCCGTTTACGGCTGTTCTTGAATAGGCCGCAGATATTATCCCGGCACCGGCATTTTCACCCGTAAGGCCGCCGATTGCTGTGGCTCCGTTTGTCGAACTTATTGAACCCATTGTATAGCAGTTACTTATGCCGCCGCTGTTTTTACCGGCAATTCCCCCGGCATACGCTGCGGTGGATGCATCCTGTGTAACAATAATCGTACCGCCTGTATAAGCGCACTTGGTTATACTGCCTGAAGCGGCGTTTATCGCTGTTATGCCTCCGACATTGGATTTACCCGTAATATCAGCATTTACAATTGAATTTGTGAGCGTTGCGTAATTGTTCGCGACAATACCCGCAACCTTATCCGCCGCTGATGAGGTAATACTACCGCTGATGATCATACAGCCGTCAATAGTCCCCAAATTATTCAGAACAAGCGCAGTGCTGGCCGTACCCTGAACCGGGGGATCTGTCGTATCCGTATCGATATTCAGGTTTTCAAAACCGACATCCCTGACATCGGAAGCAGCGCTGATACCATAGATAAATTCTCTGTCGGATGTGAAGTTCTTTATTGTATAATCATTGCCGGCGAACGAGATACCCTGGAATGGAATTGAGCCGTAGTTTGCCGGCACCTGGCCGATATGATGGTTATCATTCCAATTATTCGTGTCACCATCATAATTAACTACGGCAGTAAGTTTCCCGCCGGAATATGTGTAGTTGACATCAACAACCATGTTAATATCGCTGAGCAGCTTAAAATAAACCTTACCTGCAACATTGGTGCAAATACCGCCGGTTATTGTAACGGGAGAATACCATGTGTTGTAGAAATTTTCAAAGCCGGTTATATCATAGTAGCCGGCAATCTGCGGCAAAGCGATGTGCTGAAGGTCACTCTTGTTAGAAACCAGATATGGCTTTGTCTCGGTACCGAGCATTTGGGCGCAGAGTCTGTCAAAACCTCTTGAACCATAAAGGCTGTTATCTTTTATTTCGGCGACAAGGCTCAATATCTGGCTTTCATTTGTTGTTCTTATCGGAATAAAAGTACTGATGGAACCGGATTTTTCCTCCAAAAAGCGAACTTCACTTCCGGCTGATACCGACCAGTCGAGCAGATATTCCTGACCGAGAACAGTCAGGCTGTTTGGTGTCGTTATTGCCATTGTAATACCAAAACCTGTTCTTGCGGATGTGTCGCGGACATTGGGGATAACAGCGACACAGCTTAAGACGGCCGGATAGCGGATGTAAGGCGAAACGGTTTGCTGAACAAGTGACAACAGGCACGGATAAGCCCCGGAGTTAAAACTCCAATAGTTTGTACTTAGTTTTAAGGGAGTCGTACCGGTTTCGCGCAATGCCTGTGATATGGTTAACTGGTCGGTGGTAAGGCTTCTGACAAACTCTGTATCCGCCTGGCCGCCAATAGCCTTAAAAGAAGAACCGTAGCTGCTGTTCCATATATCAAAGTAAAGCAGTGTGTGCGATGAGGAATTTCCGGCTGTTGTACCAATAACGCCGCCTATCGCATTGAGATAATATGTATATGTATCGCTCACAGGCGGATATGTTTGGGATGTTTCCCTGAAAACACTGCCTGATGAATACGCGTCCGACACTGTGTTGGAAGCTATCCCTGAAACACCACCGACACCGGCGCTTACAACGCCGCCTGCAACACCCAAAACCTCACCGGTAAACTCGGCAAAAACGGAGGATGATGAGTAACAGCCGGTCAGCTGGCAGTCGTTTATACCTGTAAATCCACCAACACCGAATTGCAGCGAACCGGCTGCTGAGGTGTTTTTCAATGTACCGACATCCTCTGCCCTGACATTTCCGCTGGCAAAACAGGCAAGGACAGAACCCGCTGTAACAGTACCGATGAAACCGCCTACGCCGATTTTCTTCTGAACATCAGTAAAATCGTCAACTGTGCTTACAAGCACATTACCTGACGCGAAAGCATAATTAACAGACCCTGCCGAAACAAAGCCGGCAAAGCCGCCAATGCCGATATTGGAACCGGATGTTATAGCAGCTGTTACATTTCCGGTTGCATACGAGTTGTCTATAACCGCTGCCGACAGGCCGACAAGCCCGCCGACAGTATTAACACCTGTAACTTCAACGGCACTGCGGCAGCCTGCGGTAATTGTGCCCTGTGCCCAACCTAAAAGACCGCCCACGGTTGTATTGCCTGTTACATAGCTCGCGTCAACCCCGGTATCCCCGCTTGGGTAAACATGGCAGTTGCTTATCAGTGTATAATTGTTTGCCTTGCCGGTCAGCGCCCCGACATAGTTTTTGCCCGAAATCCAAACATCTTTTAAATTAATATTTTTAATTGTAACAATATTGCCTGCATTTGAACTTTCAAGCTTATTAAACATCCCAACATAATCTGTTGTGGATTTGGTTATAATTTTCAATTTACCGACAGTAAAGTCATTGCCGTTGAAAACACCTTTAAAGCTGAGTATCGGCTCAAACTCCTCCCCTCGCAGGCTTGTATCGGCGGTTAAATTTACTGTTGAATCATAGGTGTTTAACGCAGCGCGTAATGCGCTGAATTTACCGGTTGTCTCATAGTTTGTGCTCAATGTCCGAAGCTGGCGTTCCGTCGCGAGGTAATAATGATTCGCTGCTGTTTCGAGCGGTATTTTTATCCTTCTTGAAACATCAAAACCGTTTATGGAAGCGGTCAGGGTTACAACCGGAGTTTTACAGTCGTACCAAAGCTCGCCGCGCTCAATCTTATATTCCAGTAAATTTGCTTCCAGAGGGAAAGCTGTCGTTGCGAATATGTTGCGGTAAATCGTAATCGTATTGCCTGTTGTGTTACCGAAAAGCATATCCACGGCGCGGTCTGCGCCGTTGCCGTAAAGGTCTGCGTCATAGCCGGACGGATAGGCCAATGTATCCGAAATGTCAAGTTTTGAGGAGGTGGCCGTTATAGCCGAACCATTTACCGTATTTGCTATTTTTGTTTGGAAAAGAGCGCCGTCTGCAAGTGAGCCGCTGTTTTGAAGTTCCTTGGCATCCGTCTGCAGGGGTAAGGCAGCAAGCGCGCAGAAAGCATTTGAATAGTTATCCGCCATTATCAAACGCGGGTAGCTGCCGGAGGATACTGTCCAGTCAGCAGCAAGGAAACCGGTCGGCAATGTGCCGTTCGAAAGTTCCCCGGTTGTTTTAGCCGTTCCCTGTACCGCTGTTGTAAGTCCCAAAACAGTGGAATCAAAGTAAATGTTTGTCTTTGTGCCGTTTTGGCTTGTGACAGGCAGCATTGTACTTTTAAAACTTGTATTCGTACCGGCAACATAAGCCTTGTTGCAGTTCGCGATACCTATGTTGTTGTCTCCCGAGCCGAAAAGGATTGATGCCGCACCTACGCTTGATTCATCACTCGACTTGATATTGCCGGTGAAGAAAGCATCGGTAACATTTAAAACAGAGTTAATGGAACCGGTTACCACACCGACAAGTCCGCCTGCATGCTGGTTGCCGGAATAAATGCTGCCGGTAGCGAAACAGCTTGAAATGCTTATATGAGTAAGGGTATCATCGTAGACATTACCTATTAAACCGCCTGCTTCGCCTGCGAAAGCGCCGGCGCCCTGACGTCCGACGGCAAGCACATCGCAATCGGTAAAGCAATCCGATATGGATGTGGAGCTTTCACCTATAAGTCCGCCCACGGTATGCCTGCCGGCAACCTGGCCAAAAGCAACGGAACAGTTTCGAACCGTGGTTTCGGAATCGCAGTAACCGGCAAGACCGCCGACATAATACCTGCCGTTCATCCCGCCGATGGTGCCATATGGACTTCCGTCGACATTTGACATCAATTCAATATGGATATTTTCGAGCGCTGAATTGCCGGAAACATACCCGAAAAATCCTATGTAATCCATTTCTTTATTTGTACTGTATATGCCCGAAATTCTAAAATTCTGCCCGTTATAACTGCCTGTAAACGGTTTGGAGAATGAACCGACAGGCCTGAAACCTGTGTACCCTTCGCTGTAAAGCACCCCGCGGCCGTCATATTCCTCTGTCTCCGCATTGTAAGTACCGGCAGCGTAATCGGCTGCAGTTACGGTAATATCATTCATTTGTTTGAAGTAAGCTTTGTTCAGGTAATACATAAGTGTCAGGTGCTGAGCCGTTGTTATCTGAAACGGGTTGCTCGAAAGCCCGGTACCGTTAATATCAAAAGTAACAAGCGGTATCGAAACAGTAAGCCCGTAACCGATGGCTGCCTCAATGTACCCGGCAGTCTGGTTCGTCGGCCTGATACCGATATAAACCGCCTTTGCCGCGCCCTCGCCGGTGCATTCCCATGTAACGGCAGCAGAGGTTGTGGCGGTAATTCCCGATACCGCAAGGGCGTGGAAAGGATTCACTCCGTCGTCATGATCGCCGTTGTCAATTGCATACGGTTCGCCGGCAACCAAATCCGCAGGAGCCGCTCCGTTCCAAATAGATATCTCCGCTTCGAAATTCGTCGTAACGGGAGGCGTGCCGAAAGTAGCGATAGCCACCGGGGAAAATTCTTCCCCGAGAAGGTTTCGGACGGTCATGCTTTCTAACGGGTTGCCGGTAATTTGCTTGCAGAGCATTACATCCGTCATACTGCTGCCAAGATATTGCGAAGCTGACATCGTTTGATCGCCAAACGGTTCTTTATCCTGCGGGAAGGAGCTGTAATAGTTGTTGTTAAATACCGTCGGATAAATTATATCGGAAATATTGTCATAATTGATGGACGTGCAGTCGCCGACAAATTTGCCAAGTCTTGTGCCCGCACCGACCGAAAGCGAAGCACTGGCAATACAGTCCTTGATAAACGCAACGGTTGTGTCAACAACGCCGCTTGTCACATTCACACCGCCGATTATTCCACCCGCGCAACCCGCGGCGCCGGTGCTTAATGACTGTACCTCGCCGCCGCCGACGCAGCCTTCAATAAGCATATTCGCCATCTGGACCTTTACGCCTTTTATTGAAGATAAAACTCCGCCGGCTTCATTCCTGGCGATAACGCTCGCATAGCTTTCACAGTCTTTAATCGCCGCCGTGAAATAAGTATTGGTGACATTCTGGCCTTTGATGAAACCCATGATGCCGCCTGCTCCGCCACCTGCAGAGACGGTGCCGCATTTGATTACAACATCCGATGAAACCAGGCAGGATTCAATGGTCAGCTGGATTACCTTGTCCATATAGGCCATTATTCCGCCGGCAACCGCTGCGGCACCGCTGTAATTTGCCGTTATCTGCGAAATGCCGCTGACACCGGTGACCGTACAGTTCTTAATAAGCAGCGGGTTCCCATCACCCGTTACGGTTATGCTTGACCTTGCGGCTATCCCGCCGGCGTAATAACCGGCAGTGACGGTGACATTGTCGGCAACGCAGTTTTCGACACTCTGCACCTTTGCGGCGATGCCGCCTGCGTCGGTATATTCACCGTTGCCTGTCGTAACAGTTGTCGAAGTGACCGTACAGCCGCTTATACCGGCAGACAAAGGAATTTGAACTGTGGATTTTTCAACGCCCACAAGGCCGCCGATGCAAACAGGTGTGCCGGATGAGCCGGCAGTCGTGGTGGAAACCGCGCAGTTCAGCACATGAACATCGTGAACACCGGTTACAGACAAGGCTGCTCCGCTGCCGGTTGTTTCGCCCGCGAGAACGCCGACATAGTTGCTGCCGGTAACAATCGCATTAGCAATTGTAAGGTTATATATTTTTCCGTTGGAAATTTTTGCAAAGAAGCCTACGTAATCGGTGGTTGGACGGTTAATCTTCATACCGGATATGGTATAACCGCCGCCGTTATATTGACCGGTAAAAAAGACCGTAGCGCCGGAACCTTTAACCGGTTCCCAAAGGCTGTTGCTGTTATAGTAATCCCCGCCGCTTTGAAAATCCGCAACAGTAAATGCGATATCGTTCATCTGCTCAAAATACTTTGAAGGTAAAACTCTTAACAGGTCGAAATGACCGGTTCGCTTTATTTGATAAGGATCCCCCGGAGTACCGATACCTTCAAGATCGGAATAGGCTATCACTTTCAACGATATTATCAACCCGTTGGCATATGTGAACCGAAGGTCACCGCCGCCTTCCGAAGTGCCTCGTGATAAAGTATTGGTTAATAAATTATAACTGACCAAATTAACTTTATTTGATGTTACGCCCGAAAGGGTAAAATTCATATTTTGGGTATCCGTGAAATTCGCAAAGGTACTGCCGGTATTGAAACCATAGGACCCGGTGAAAAGCGGCAGCAAAACGTTTGTATCGGTTAGTACAACAGGATCATTGCCAAGAACGACCGTAAGCGTATCTTCCGCACCGTTAAAGTGCCTCATACCTCTATAGGTATCTGTCCAAGTGTCAGCATAACCTTTGTTAAGATCATAGACTGTTTCCTTAAAATTAGGCGTCTGATATCCGTTAATAGTACCGTTGCCAATTATAAACCCGCCGGGTACATATTGATAAGATGAATACTTAATATTAACAATAGGTAAAAAAGTATAAGAAACATTTTCAGGCATCATCGAATAATGCGTATAGCCTAAAACCAACCCCACCTTGGCTCCGGGATTAGACGAACTTATTAGTGCCGAAACGACGAAGTTGCTCATAAGCGAGTTAATCGCCCCGGTATTATCGAGTGTATAAAGTGCATTCGTCTCGATAAACGACACAATTCCGCCAATATAAGTATACGCGGTAACGGAACCTCCGGCCACACCGTCGGTGATTTGAACAATTAAAGGATTCGAGAGATAAGCAACAATACCGCCCGCATAACCGGTGCCGGTTGTCGCTGTCGCTTGGACCGCAGCATAACTCTCGGTGTGCTGCACGAGCAGCATATTGGTTATACCTGTCGGGACAACACCCATTTTGCCGATAATCCCGCCGGCGAGGCAGACAGCTGTCACAGCCGTACCGTCAACCTTCGTATAAGTAATAGAAACGGGATAGTTGCCGGTACCGTCCGCACGGCCGATAATACCGCCTACGGCGTAAGAATCACTCGTGGCTGCCGATGTTACGGAACCGCCGGAAACAAGCGCATACAGTACATTTAAAGATAATTGATAGTTGCACCCGACAAGTCCGCCCGCATCATAACCGTTGATTGCGCAGGACGATACGCTGACAGCAAAACCGCCTGAAACAGTTTCCCCTATGGTTCCGCCGAAGCGCCCCGCAATGCCTCCTGCCATACCGGCAGAAACGGTAACAGTTGTACCGCTGACATTTGTCGGGACATATGTTGTATCAGGCAGCGTTAAACCGGTTACTGTCGACAGCGTAGCGTAACCTGCTATCCCGCCGGCATAGGTGGTAACCTTCGCGACAACACTGTTTGAAATCTTAACAGCTTTAAAAGCAGTGCTGTCGGCATTGCCGACAAGGACGCCCGCATGTGTGGTGTATGTGAGGTCGCCTTGAATATCCGCGCCGCTTATCTCAAGATTTTTAAATTCAGCGGTAAGAACAACAGGCACACCGCCGTATATGATTGTCTGCGTGCCGGACTGCTCAAAAAGGCCGTTATAGGTTGCATTAATACCGGTATTGTTAATTTTTAAATTTGATATTATTTTTCCATTACCGTCAATTGAGCCGACAAAGGCAATCTTGCCTGTGCCGCCGGCTATCGGCGTAAATAACTTTCCGCCGTTATAAAAATCTCCGGGTCCTGTTATAGCGTAATCTTCATCCGTAAATGTGATATCGTTGACAATTTTATAATAACCGCCGAAATACTGCGTGCTGTTTTCATCAGTAAGGATATGATTACGCAGCTCATCAAGGTCGTATTTAGTTTTAATCAGCCATGGATCACCCGATGTGCCTGCGCCTTCCCACGCATAATTTATGGAGTTGCAATAGACGGGTATACGCGCGCGGAAAGTTAAACTTACGTCAGTTCCGTCCGGTGAAATCGGTACGCCGGAATTCTCATAGACGGCGACAACGCCGGTCGGATTCCCGCTTGCTGTTGACCTGAGTGCTTTAACATCAACAGTCGTGGCCGAACATCCTGTAACCTCAAGTTTCTGTACACTCTCGGTTACCCAACCGGAGGCTGAAACATATGTAAAACCGTTGGCCGGAACATTCGTAACATTTATTGTCGCGGTCCTCGCGGTATCATAAAGGTTAACTTCAACCGCGGACCCGTGCTGGTAATTGGCCTGGACCGAATCCGGCCTGTTAATATCCGTAAAAATAGCACGGGCGGACGAAAAAGCATTCATGGCTGCTCTGCCGAAGTTTGAGGTGTTCTGCGGGTAGGTTGAAACGACATTTGTTTTGAAAGCATCGGCAAAAGTAGCATCATTCGGAAAAGTAGCGGTTGAACCGTTATAACCCAGCAATTTACCGAGCCTGGTGTTGCCGCTTAATGTCGCGGTAACATAGCAGCTTGTCATGAAACCGGTGCCTGTACCCTGAACATACACTGCGGAATTACTGTGGTAGCCGACAATACCGCCGGCGGAATAAACCGCAGAAACCGAGCCGCCCGCTACGCAGTTGGTGATTTTATTGCAGTTGATTATGTTCCTCGCAGAGCCGATAATGCCGCCGGCGTAACTTGGGCTGTCGCCCGCCGAAACAGCCGCGAAACTTTGGCAGTCATAAACATGTGTCGTTGAATTTGAAGCGGTGCTGGTTTTGGATATGTAGCCCAATATGCCGCCGGCGCATAAACCGCCGGTAACAGTAACGCCGTTTTGGACAACGCAATATTGTATCAGAAGCGTGTCATAATTGGTAAAGTCGCCGAATATACCTCCCGCTGCGCCACCGGCTCCGGCGGTTACTGTGGTGGTGCCGGTCACCTTGCACCGTGTAACGGTCGCGGCAAGATTACCTGAACTGGTGTCTGCCTTCCCGACGATTCCGCCTGCCGATAAACCCAAAATCGTACAGTCGGTGACAACGCATTCTTCTATAGTATTGTCCGTCCCCGGATCGTCGCCGATATAACCGCTGAACCAGCCGGCAATCCCGCCCGTAGCGCCTGTTGAGGCTAAAGTGACACCGGTGTTGTGAATTTCGACACCGGTTACGGTGCACGCGGTAATTTTTGAGGTTAACGCGTCGGAAAGCGATCCGCCGACAATGCCGCCGACATAGCCGCCGGTATAACTGGGTAAAACATTATGGCTGCCGTGAATCTTTGATGTTTCGGCACCCGAAGCTGTTATCTGCACATCGCTGATGAGTACAGTTTGTGTGTTGGAAACTATTGATTCGCCCTGGTAACCGACAACGCCGCCGATGTACTGAGAGCCGGTCAAGTTTAAATCGCTTATTCCAATGTCGCTGATGGTTGTGTTCGCATCTATAATATCGCCGACTACACCGCCGGAATACCCCCCGGAGGGGATGCCGGCCGGGGTGCCGTCGGCAGTAATGTACATCGTCAAGCGGGTAATGTCTATCGCAAAAACAGTAACATCGTTACCCGAGATGATATTGCCTATCAGCCCACCGGCAAACGCCTTGCCTGTCGCCAGGCTATAGGAACTTGCGACGGTACTGTCCGTTATCGCAATATCGTGTATGCTGCCGCCGCTGGCAACCGCGACAAGGCACGCGGTGCTTGGCAGATTGCCGCAGGTAATACTCGCGTTTTCTAATTTTAAAGCGCTTATTGTCGCATCTTTTTCATAAGCGAACATCGCTATCTGTCCGGTTGCTATCAAAGGATTATCCGTAATAGTAAGGTTACTGATTTTTTTGTTGTTGCCATTGAAAACACCTTGGAACGGCTTTGCTATCGCAGGTGTAATATTATAGTAGCCGATAGGATTATAAGTGTACCCGGTCATATCGATATCATTCACAAGAAGCGCCTTACAGTTTGTACCGTCGGCAAGAAACACATTCTGGTTAGTGCTGAAATACTGAAGGTCGCCGGGTGTTTTTATCTGCCAAAAGCCGTCAACCTTGTTCAAGCCGTTTTTAATCGTGACACGCGCCTTGAGACCGGTCACATTGTGCGTAACGGTCAAAATCGTATCTGCGATTGATGAGCCCGGTACGGTTTTCGTAATCGGGACAATCAGTTTACCGCCCGAAATCGAAAGCGTTCCGACTATAATTACGCCCGTATCCACCTGAACCGTATACTCACCGGCAACGGAATTCGCAAGAACATTAATTGCCGAAGGTAAAGAGAGGTTTACGCTGCTTTGACCCTCGGAAACATAACCGAAGGTTTCATCAAATCGCCATTGGACGATAGTATCAGAAACACTGATGTTGTTTGTAGAAGTAACAGTCGCTTGGTTTGAAGTGTTTGTATCATTAATGCTCCAATAAACATTTGTCAGCAGATGTGATGAGATCTTATTGCCGACGACTATGTTGCCGCCCCTTTGAACCAATCCTCCGCTGTAGCAGTTTTGGATTACACCATTGTCAACCCCGTTGGTATTTGCCGTAATTCCGCCTACCATACTGCCGATGGCGGGAAGCGTTGTAAGGCAATAAATAAACGAGTTGGAACCGCAGTTCTCGACAGTCGCCTTTTCGGCGTTGATATTGCCGATTAAGCCGCCAATATAGTTGACATTGGAGTTTTGAATGTCAACCATTATATCTGTAAAACAGCCATAAATATAACTGTTGCCGCGCACATAGTCAATAAACGCACCCACATTACTGGCTAACGGGTCGGTTACAAGCAATTTTACGTTCGGATAGTTAATCTTATCGTTCGTTAGCGTAACATTCTTAACCGTTCCGCCCATAACAGAGCCCATAACACCGGCAGTGGTAATGTTAGCAGTCAGCATAATTTTGAGGGCGTAAACATAGCCATATTCGAGATTCGCCGCAATATCACTGCCTCCGCCGGAAGGCACTGTTGTGTCGCGTGAACCGTAAATTTTTGAAAATATCGGTTTATTTGTGGTTATTGTCTTATTATTGCCGTCAAGCGTGCCCGAAAAAACACAGGTTTTCCAGTCATTCGGAGCAACGACCGGCATGGTAATATCAGCACCGAGTTTAAAATGCGAGTAGTTTAAATTCTTAACAAGCAATACTTCTGTCGCATCGCTTACAACAATCGGATTGGAAAGCGAAACAACCGGTGAGGCCGGCGCAATAGAAGTCATTACCGTATCAAAAGAAAATTGCTGCGTGATGGTGGACTGTGCGGTGGAACCAATACCCGCAGGGAGTTCAATTGCTAAATTGTATGTAACTTTACCGTAAGTGCCGGCGGTAGGACCGCCTGTTATCTCAAGATAATTTGTATATTCAACCATGGAAAGATTGTCGCTTGTTTCAGCGAAAGCGGATGTTGAGGCGATACCGTTCACATTGACAACCGCACTGCCCCAAGAAGGTTTATTTGTGCCGGTAAACAAAGATTTTTGAAGCGTTGAAGTCGCATATGGGGCCACATTTATTGCCTTAACAACACGATAAACGTCATTATCGTCAGAGCCGTTGAGCGCGCATTGTGTCGGCCAACCGCTTATCTGCCTCGACCAATAATTTGTATATGTGGCACTGAGCATGTTCGATTTCGCCCCGTTGCCGATTAACGCACCGGCAAGCAAAGCGTTTTCCGAAAGATAAACAAGCGCATAACAGCTTGAGAGCAGCGTACCGGTTGAAGCCGAGCCGACAATACCACCCAAAAAGTAACCGGCTGCGACACTGCCGAGATCGCCGACTTTACCCGAAGAGAAACTGTTTGAAACTGTATTTGAACAGGTACCGGCAATTCCCCCGAAAACCGCATATTGTGTGCTGGTGAAATATACACCAATGTTTTCAGCACTGCTTGTATTAATCGTACCGGTATTTTCACCGGCTATACCGCCGAAAGTGCCGCCGTAGCCCTTCATGTCATAAACCGACGAACTCACCGCACCGATATTCGAAACCTTTCCCTTTGAATAGCAATTCGAAAGCGTTCCTGCGTTGACACCGGTGATGCCTCCTATTTTAGTTCCATATGTAAAACTATTTACTGTATTAGACCCCGGCAGCCAGACTGTACAAGCTGAAAGAGTAGCGCCGGATCGGTTTTTACCGGTAATTGAGCCAATTTGACCCGAACCGTCGTTATTGCTGATAGCAGTGATCGTTACCCCGGAAACACCAAATGCTGTTACGGTAACACCGCCGACTTCACCGTTGATTCCGGTTATCGTACCGCTGTTCTGACCGGCAACTGCACCGACAAATAAACGTTTATTAATTTGTATGCTGATATTCGAAAAATAACAATCCTCTATGGTACCTTCATTATCGCCGACAAAAGCACTGTAACCAACCTTAACCACATGTCCGGTACTCAGTTCAAAGATTTCGGAGGTTGAACCGTCACCCGCGGTACCGTTCATATTCAACGTTACTGCCGATGTGCTGCCGGTAAACGAGCATCCGTGAATTATTCCGGCGTTTTCCGCTGCCACAACAGCACTGATTCTGGCCGTACTTAAACTGACTGTTAATGAACAGTTTTCAAAGTTAATATCGTAGACATTAGAATTTGCGCTGAGGTAGCCGAAAATAGCGCAAATCTCATTGCTAACTGTCGTAACATTGAGATTTTTAATTTTATAACCGTCACCGTCAAAATTGATGAATACTTGGCTCGGATTGCTGGTTGCGAGTGAAGGGCTGAGGCAAACAAGTGAACCGCTGAAGCCGGCATATTCAAAAAAATTTGAAATGGTTACAGAAGCAAGATCAATATCCGCTGTAAGGCGGAAGTACTTGTCAGCGTTTCCGGTGTCATTGATCAAGTTTTGAATTTCCAGAAAATGGGCGAGATCATAAACATCATATGGATTCGACGCCTTGCCCATGTTGGTTGTTGTGTGGTCAACACCAAGCCAGGTAACCGATTGCGATGCGGCATTTAATTTTTCGCCTTCGACGGCAATAGTCGGTCCAGCAGTATCCAGTATGCCGCCTTCGGTAACAACGTTTACCTCGGTTTCGGGTACCACAGCGGTTGTTTGCGGCTGCTCCCCTGACGCCGGTTCTGTTGCCACGGGTTCTTCGGTATTATTTTGTTCGGTTCCGGATGACGTCGACGGCGCAGTTGTAAACGGTTGTGTCGTTTCGGTTTCTGCCGTAGTTGTGCCTGTATTTTCATTGTTTGTAATATCTGCTGAGCCCGTAGTAATGTCTGCGGAAGATATAGTATCCGAAGAACCTTCAGCTGAAGCAAACATGGCCATAAGACCTGTAGAGGACAGCAAAACAGAAGCCGTAAGCAACAGCCCTAATAGTCTTATTGTAAGATGTTTCTTCATTCGCCTGCTCCCTCCGAGGATTACGGGGTAAAACAATAAAAATTTAAAAAATAGTTTGCCTGGTAGAGTTACATTTTACACTGCATAATAGTTCATAGAATAATATAAATCAATTTTCAATATCTTGGTTAGGTGCACTCTTTTCTTTTGACTTTTTACCTGAATTCTTACGTGCTAGATGTTCTTTTTCTTTTTGTTTTGCGGCAGCTGCCTTTTGTTTTGCCTGCAACTCTGCTTTTTCCAAGGCAAGACGCTCTTTCAATTTCAACTCAGCAACTTTTTGCCTTTCAAGAAGCTTGGCTTTTTCGAGTGCGAAACGTTCTTTTTCTTTTTGTTTCGCGGCAAATTCCTTCGCTTTTGCGGCTTGTGCCACCTTTTCAAGGGTTGATTTTTGTTTTTCTTTCAATTTTGCTGCAACGGCAGCTTTTTTTACTGCCTGTGCCTCTTTTTCACGGGCGAGGCGTTCCTTTTCTTTTAATTTTTGTTTGTCAGCGGCAGCTTTTTCTTTTGCTTTGATTGCCGCCTTTTCACGTTCGAGACGTGTGATCTCCTTTTGTTTCGCAGCTGCCGCTTTCTCCTGTGCCAACAGTTCGGCTTTTTCAATTGCATGACGTTCTTTTTCTTTCAGCTTCGCCGATTTTTCCCTGTCAAGTTCATGTACTTTACGCCTTGCAAGCCTCTCCATAATCTTAGAATTCTCAGCTTCGGCTTTTTCTTTGGCTTCAAGTTCCGCTTTTTCACGGGCAAGTTGCATCTCAACTCTCAACAAATCGGCTGCCGCCGCTTCCTTTGCTTCCTGCCGGGCGTTTTCAAGCGCCTGGCGTTCTTTTTCTTTCAGTTCCTCTGCCTCGGCTTTTGCTTTTACGGCAAACGCAGTTTTTTCGGCGGCAAGGCGTTCTTTTTCCTTTTTGGCCTGTGCTGCCGCTTTTTGTTTTTCAAGTTGCTTTGCTTTTTCGCCCGCCTTCCGCTCCCTCTCAAGCTGCTTTGCAGCGGCTGCTTTTTCTTTAGCTAGAAGGAACTCACTTTCCTTCTCGAGGCGCGCCTTTTCTTTTTCCTTTTGCCTCCGGGCAGCAAGCTTCTCTTTTTCTCTCTGAAGTTCCATCGCCTTGACCGCGCGTTCTTTTTCCTTTTTTACTGCGGCCTCAGCTTTATCTTTTTCAACCTGCTTTGCTTTTTCGGCGGCAAGACGTTCTTTTTCCTTTTGCTTTTTGGCTTTTTCTATTTCAAACTGCTTTGTCTTTTCAAGGGTAATAAGCTCTTTTTCCTTCTGTTTTTCTGCAGCTGCTTTTTCTTTTGCAAGCTGCAATGCTTTTTCCTTAGCCAAACGTTCTTTTTCACGCAGTTTTGCTGCCGCTGCTTTCTCCTTGGCAAGTTTTGCTTCAGCTATCGCAGCGAGGCGTTCCTTCTCTTTCTGTTTGGCAAGCTTTTCCTTTTCTTTTTTAGCCTTTTCTATTTCCAACTCCCTGGCTTTGCGCTGCTGTGCGAGCAGAGCGGCTTTACGGGCTTTTTCTTCTTCAATCGCTTTCAGTTTTGCCAGGCGTTCTTTTTCTTTCTGAGCCAGCAGTTTTGCTTTTTCTTTGGCTAACCGCTCCGCTTCCAAAGCCTTTTCTCTTGCAATTCTTGCGAGTTCTTTTTGCTTTGCAAGCTTTGCTTTGGCAAGAGCAGCCTCTTTTTCACGCTGCGCTTTAATTCTCGCCTTTTCTTTTTCTTTTCGCTCTTTTTCAAGCGCTTTTTCTTTTGCAATACGTGTAAGCTCACGCTCTTTACGGCGTTTCTCAATGTCCTTTTGGCGTTGAATTTCAGCCTTAATTCTTGCCTGTATCTCTGCCTTACGGTTGTATTCAGCGGCAAGAGCAGTATCGATAGCCTGTTTAATTTTCTCTTCGCCTTCGATCTTTTTCCTGCTTGCCCGTTTAAGCTCCTCAACAAATATTCGGCGTATTTCAACTTCTTCCATGTCGTAATCGTTGATGAGTTCATCCGCAATACGTCTTATCATTTTTGGTTTAAATTTACGCTTTTTAAGTTTGCCTGTCGCCTCTTCAAGAGGAACAGAATTTTTCTTGAGAAGAAGATAGTTTATACCGAATACCCGGTAAAGGTCATTCCGGTATTCTTCGCTAACCATTTCGTTTGATTCCATCGCAGTGATCTCATAACCCACTTCATCATAAGATGAAATAAAATTCCATAAACTCAGGCACGCCTGAAAATTCGGATCCTTCATAATAACATTGGTATGCATAATTGGCGGCCGAACCGGCGTACAATTCTGCAGTTCATTCATAAAGGTTGAATGGGCAAAATCACCGACAATTTTCTTTATGCGGCCGATTCTTTCAAAGGCTTCAAATTGTTTATCTTCCTCACTGACAGCGGCGCTGCTCGACTGGGTGGAAATTTCGAGCTTATAGCGAATCTTTTCTTTGCCTTTTTCAATTTCGCTGTCCATTGTAAGCGAAGCCATATTTTCATCGTCTTTTATTTTAAAAAGAACGTCATAACGGGTGTCTATAAAACGCTGCAAATTTTTCAGGAGTGTAAAAATAAAACGGTTTTCGTAAATTTCAAAGCTTTCCTCCCGGAAAACATTGAGGATTTGGCTGGGTGTAACACGGTCATCGTCCACACGCGCTATCATGTTGGTGTGCTGCGCAAGGTGACGGACGGATTCCGCCGTAATCTTCTTTGCGCGTTCAATCGGCACAATTTCTTCTTCCTGAATGATAAACTTACGGGGATTCCTGACAATGTTATCAAGCGGAATAAGGCATTTTTCAATTTCGTCAACCCACGCAAGATCGATTTTTTTGTCAAAATACCGGTTAAACAGCGCTAAGTTATTTTTACCCTGATCCACAACATCTGTTAAATTTTCGAAAAAATCGTTGCTTTGCATAAGCGACAATATATTTTGCTTATATTGCGAGTACAGTTCTGAGTATTGTTTACCCATCTATATTGTCCCCTTTAAGTAAATTAGATAAGTTTTTGAAGTCTCTCAAGATATTCCTTGGACTCCTTCATATTGGATTTTCCAAAGTGTTTGTTGAGGTAAGTAATAAGGCCTCCGACTTCATCGCGGATAAAGGAAAGGTTAAGGGATTCAAACTTACGCAGTATTTTGTGGCAAAGGATAAAGTCCAGACCGTCAATTTCCGTGCCTCCGCAACCTACATAAGCAGGGATAAAATCTATCAGTTGCTTTACAATACGGTTGCCGAACGCGAGACGGAAATGCTCAATAACATAGTCGTCAAGCTCGGCGAGTTTTTTCAAATTCTCTTCGGACACTTTGTATTTTACCTTGCATTCCTCAAACATCGCTTCAAGATGCTTATAGTTGAGGGCAAGGTGGTCGGTCCAAGGGGCATCAAAAAACTTGCCTTTCGTGTTAATATCAATCGGAATAGCGCGGTCATAAACTTTATCGGTAACGGCAAACGTCGAATCATCGATATTAATTGTGCCGATATACCACATATTCTCCGGCAATCTTAATTTGCCGTCAAAAACATGTTTCGGGTCCGTTGACCAAACAGACGGAACCAAACTGACAACCCATTCGTCGCGGCTGGGCATTTCGAGGATGGACAGAAGCTCGGCAAAATAATACTCCACACGGGCTATGTTCATTTCATCCATAATGGTTAAGAATATATCGTCTTTATAGGTGGCCTCATACATTTTTTTGAGAAGCTCTGTTTCGTTAAAGCGCTTCGTGAACTCGTTAAAGTAGCCGAATAACTCTGTACGGTCGCGCCACGACGGCTGAACAGAACAGATGGTCGCATCGTTTTTCAGGAATTTGCCGAATGCGTATGGAAGAGATGTTTTACCTGTACCGGAAATACCTTGAAGGAGAATAAGCCTTGTTGTGGCAAACGCCGAGAGGAACAGGCGTATAATTTTAGGTTCGTAATAAAGACCCATACGCGAACATGCGAAGTTTCGGAACATGTCGCAGATTTCCGGGAGAGAAATTTCATCATTATATTCGGGCGGCACATACTCCTGCACTTCAATATCAACCTGTGTTAATTTATAGAATCGGCTGTAATCCTCGTCGAGTACATCCGCATCGTCATCCTTCTTATTATCATCATCTTTGCCCTCTTCGCCCTCAACAAACGGGCTTTCACCCGGTTTCAACCCGAGCTGAGAAACTTTCATGGCGAGAATTTTCTCTTTTTCCACTGTCAGCTTTATAACATCCCGGTTCAGTGTGGCTACTTCGTTAAGGAGTTCTTCCTGGTCCACAATTGTTTTTCTGAAACGGGCGTACTTTCTAATCAGCAATATAAACAGAAACACCAAGGCAGCAAGTACCGCTAAAATAACAATAACGGATAAAATAGCAAGTATCCAGCCCCCGGCACCGAATTCACCTGACCATGCTTTAAAGATGTCAATGTATTTTGGGATATTAAAAATATTTGCGATGCCTAATCCGATTCCTTTAATAATTCCCCAAACGCCTTTAACAAAAAATTGAGCCAGGAAATCCGATAAAAATTTTATAAGAGCTCCCATCCTTTTGCCACCTTTTCGTCATATTTTGCAGTATTATTTTAACCATTCCAAATTATTATATTATATACTATATAATAATATAGTATAAGGAACGGATGTTGCGATTAATCAGCGTACCTGTTTGTTGATATTAAAGCAAAGAACCTCTACCTACTTTTTTCGCGGACAACCGCTGAGTTCTTGCCGGTTTTTGCAGCTTTTTCGGCAGATTCCGCTACCCGCAGGCCGGGGGGGTATCAGTCTCATCTGTTGATTTTTTAATATTTGCATCGGTTTCATCTGCAAGAGTTTCTGTTTCAGCCGCAATTTGTTCCTCAGCCGCTTCATCGTCAATGGCTTCTGTCTCATCCGCAGTTTGTTTTTCAATAGATTCGGCTTCATCGGCAAGAGTTTCTATTTCAACTTCAATTTGTTTCTCAACCGCTTTATCTGTAATGGTTTCCGTCTCAGCCGCAGTTTGTTCATCAATAGATTCAGTTTCATCGGCAAGAGTTTCTATTTCAACTTCAATTTGTTTCTCAACCGCATTATCTGCAATGGTTTCCGTCTCAGCCGCAGTTTGTTCATCAATAGATTCAGTTTCATCGGCAAGAGTTTCTGTTTCAACCGCAATTTGTTCCTCAAGCGCTTCGATTTCAACTGCTATATCTGCTGTTTCATCCGTAGAATGATCTTTAGCCGTTTCAGCTTCATCAGCGACAGCATCTGTCTCATCAGCGGTTTGTTCTGTGATTTCAACCGCGTTAGCTTCTTTTTTATTTGTATTTAAGGCAATTCCCTGCTCTTTGCTTTCATCTGTAATGAATGTTTCTTCAATTTCGTCGTCAGGAGCAGACTCTGCCAAACCCGAGGTTTGGTATGTCTGCCCTATCTTAGGGTTTACGGTTTCCTCCGGCGGTTCCTCCGCAGGGGGCATAACCGCTCTAATTGAATCTTTACTTGTTTCAGCATCCGCTTGTTTTTTTTGCTGTGCAATATATTCATCAATAGCTTTCTGTTTTTCAGCTTCGATGTTTACGGTGACTTGTTCCACTGCCTTTTGTTTTTTATTTTCAGCAAGAAGCATAATAAACTTGTACAGTTGCCAAATGAACAGCAGCGCCAGCGGTATAACAAAACAAATCATAATTCCGGTTTGTGTTTTTACAAAATCCATTGCCTTCCCTAAAGCCGGAACTCTTTTCTCCGTCCATCTGCCAACAATCTCATTCTGCCTTACAGGGGCAATATCATGCTCATCTTCATGGTCACCTTTGGTAACATACGCTGTTAGAGAACCATCTAAAACTATTTCACTGATTCTATGTGTATTGAGAATCTCATAACCATCCTTCAATTCCTTAAAGGTGATTACATCCCCAACTTTAAGTTCATCAGGATTTGTCTGCTTGATAATGAGAAGATCACCGACATTAAATGTCGGCACCATTGAGTCGGATTGGACAGTGACAGGCGAATAACCAAAAACATTGGGTACCCCGGATGCCTTTGACGAGATTACCATAACCGACATCGCCAATGCAAAAATCACAACAGTTACTATCAGAATATCTAAGAGAACATTTCCGACTTTCTTCATGCTTTATATTTCCTCTCTTTTACCAGAATGGTTTTCTGTAACGGCCATTCATGAGCTGCCTGCGGCAGCACATGAATCACAGTTAACTCGATTTACCTTCCGCGGCCGACGGCGCCGCCGGCCGCAGAAGCTTTGCGTTAAAGCGTAGGGGTCATTCATAAACCCCTTGAGTTAGCTAACTTTATTTCGGGCGATTTATGAATCGCCCCTACTGGGGGGAGATTTTCATGGTATTTGGAGGGATGGGTTTGCCACCCCTCCAAATCAAATCAAATCAGTTAGGCTGGGGTAGCGGTGAATGTAAGACCAAGAGATGCGCTGTCAACAACACCGCCGGTACCGACGAAGCATTGAGCATCATTGCCTTCAAGCCACATGAATACGATCACTTGTTTCGCAGCATTCGCAGTCAGGCCGAAAGTAGCTGCAGAGCTGAAAGGAGTCGCAGAAACTGTGCTTGAGCCGATGATTGTGGGAAGCGGCGAGTCTGCTGAGTCGATAATGAAGTTTCCGTTTGTGTCATGAGCTGTTCCGGCAGTGTTTACGGGATAATAGGAATCTCCGGCAGCCTTAAGAACAACCGGTGTTGCTGCAGCAGCATTGTCAGCCGCTGCGCCGATCTTCATCATTGTGTAAACCGCGGGAACAGCATTGCCGGTTAATGAGCTGGTTGTGTAGCTCACGGTTACATTGCTTGTGGCCCTAATGAGGAATGTAAACTTAACAAGTTTGCCGCCAAGATCAGCAACACTGTCTGTAGCGCTTGACGAAGTAAAGAGATCCGAGTTTTCCGTGAAAGAGCCGTTAAAGAAAGAGGTGGATGCAGCAGCTGCTGTGGACACGGCGACCAATTGTCCCGGGAAATAATCGTCTGCTTTCCCGAAATCAGCCGGGATGAGGGCAGATTTCCACGAAGTGCCTTCATCTGATGATACCTGCAGGGAACTGGAAGTACCGACCGATGCGCCGATGCCGGTAATTGTCGCTTGATTACCTGCGGTAAACCATGCAAAGGTTGCGCTGGAAAGTACAACCGCAGAAACGATGAGCATGGCAACTGCAGAGAGAAGCGCGCGTTTTTTGGTGTGTTTCATTTGTTTTTTCCTCCTAATAGATTTGTTTTGAATTTTGAACGCCTTGTAGGCATTCAAGCCGGTTATTTATCCGTATAAATGCCATTGATACGCCGAGATAAATGTGAAGCCATTCGATTTTGTCACAACTTCCAAACCTGTCTCCCCCTAAGCCGGTTCGGTTGTTGCGGCAGTATCTTCCAGAACCTTGAAGTTCATGGACAGCTTCACCTCTCCCCCCATAATATCATTGACACATTCGGGATCCCATCCTTCGAGCCAGATAACGATTGTGTACCTGTCTTTGTCACCAACTTTGAAATCTTTTCTGGTTAAGTCCGTAACCACATTGCTTGCCGCAAAAACCTCATCAATGCCGAACATCGCATTTTTCACATTCGGGTCCTTCGGAGTTTTGCCGTAAACGGTAGGTACACCATTACGGAATACCATGACACGTATAGCCTCGTCCGCACCCTTCGCAACGGAATCTATATCAAGGGTGCCGAAATATCCGGAATCATCCGTGCCTGCATTTTGAATCCAAAAGGTATAAGCTATATAGTCCTTTCCATTGTGGTCGCCGTCGATTTTATCTAAATCAGCAAAACTCGCATATGTAGGGTCATCCTTGCTGTAATATTCTTTATTGTTCGGATCATTCAGAATCCAATTTTGGGTAATGTTCCACATGTTTTCAACAGCCGTTCCCTGAAGAAGGATTGTCGGTTTTGAAAAATCTTCGGTATCGGAAATTGAAATAGCAAATTTATTAAAAGCCTCCGGATCCAGGTTGATGGTGAAGCGGCCGGCTTTGTTTAAAAAACTTGCGCCCGCAAAAACAAGCGACATTAAAGAAACCAATAAAATGAGAATGATGATTATCAAACGCATCAGTTGTCTTCTTCTGCTAAGCTGTTTAGCGGTTGTTCTGACCTCGCGCTTTTCCTGTTGGCTCAAGTTCCGCCCCCCTTTCGTCAGCTGATTTTTTTCTCCTGCATCGCGTCACCGAAAAGTTTGCCTTTCATTTGGTCGATACCCATTATTTTCAGCAAATCAGCTTTATCCTGCGTATCAACACCGCTCATCCGTGTTTGTGATTCAAGTTTTTTTGTGAAGTCTATGATACCCTGAAGCATGTTCTGCGCTCTTTCGTCGCTTTGTATATTATCCAGCAGACTGTCGTTCAAGCCGATATAATCAACTTCATACTGCCCCAAATGCGAAAGAGAAGTATATTCAACACCGAAGTCATCAATTGAAACCAAAAAACCGTACTTGCGGAGTTCCTTTATATTGGCTAAAACCGGCGCTTTTTCGGCTTCCAAAATACTTTCATTAATATTAAAGCAAAACTTTTCCGGATTGATGCCTTTGCTTTCAACAATTTTAATCATCTGCGAAACGAAGCTCTTTTTCGAAAGATGTTTTAAAGAAGTAAAGAGAATCAGCATGTTGACATCAACCTCGCGCTTTTCGCAGCGAAGAATGCAATCACATCCTTCCTCAAGCGCCCATTTGCCGAGTTCGCAAATTTGGTTGGATTTTTCGGCAATCGGTATGAAGGAGTGCGGCATGAGAACGCCAAGCTTGCGGTCGTTGATGCGCATATTTGTTTCGTAATCAATTGCCATGTTAAGATGTGTATCGAACACCGGCTGATAAAGCAATTCTATGCTTCTGAGACCACGAGAAATGCTTGGCTGGGATATTTTCGTTTCTTCCATGTTGCACTCTCCGATATATAAAATAGCCAAATTGCAGAAACAGAAATTTGACAAAAAACAAACGCATAGAATTACAGCAAAGCATACCATTACCCAATATCATAGTAACACTCGGCCGGATAAATGTCAACAAATATTCATCTTCACTTTTGCAAAATAAATAAATTATTTTTGCCGATTATTTTTTGTTCATCCCGCAACCAGCTAGTAATTTTTTTTACGGGTTTCATGTGAATTATTTTCGGAAAATGAAGGCTAAACATCGCCGAAATATTTCAAATTTATTTACCGAATTTTAGCAGGATTTAATAGAAATATCGGCGCAAGATTTGCGCCGATTTCAGTAAATATTTTCTGCTGTTTTTTTTAACATAGTTTTATCGAAGCGAGTTCTCTTATCCTTCCCAAAACACCGCCGACCAACATTGCCGTTTCGGAAGCTTTTTCATAATCCGCCCGATTTTCTTCAAATGACGTTATATAATTTCTGAAATCACACGCCTCAAAACTCATAACAACCTGCTTCGGCATATACCCTGCCAACTCATTATTAGTATTATTATTATAATAAATGTCTATATTATTTAATTGTGATAGTGACTTAATTACTATCGTTCCTTCGTCGCCCATTATTTGCGAGCCAATACGCGACTGCGCAACTTTTGAATAAGTTAATGTAATCTGTTTATCCGGGTAATCAAAAACTGCTGCTCCGTAGGCATCGGCACCTCCCTGTATAAAACCTGCGGAAGCGGAAATGCCTGAGGGTTCACCGAAAAAATATACTGCGGGATAGACACAATAACAGCCCAAATCCATTAAACATCCGCCCGCCATTACAGGGTTGAAGATGTTCGGAAGTTTACCTTTTTTCAGCATGCCGTAGCGCGAGGAAAGCTGCGAAAAATCGAAGTGCGCGCTTGTAATTTTTCCGATTTTTTTCAACGCGTTCTCCAGTATTTTTTTTGCAGGAGTATGCATTGACATCATCGCTTCCATATAGACCAACCCGCGCTCGTCAGCAAGCAGCCGCAGCTCTTCCATTTCAGCCGGTGCCACAGTTGCCGGTTTTTCGCAAATAACATTTTTATTGTTTTTTAGAAATAACCGACTTTGCGAAAAATGCAAACTGTTCGGCGAAGCGATATAAACGGCATCAATATCCGAACGGGCAAGACGCTCCATATCCGTAAATATTTCCGGTTTACCAAAGCGCTTGGCGAAGATTTCACCTTTTTCCGCGGAACGCGAAAAAACAGCGGCGAGTTCCATCCCCCCGGCAATATTCGCCCCTTCAATGAATTCTTCGGTTATTTGGCTTGTGCCTATTGTGGCGTATCTGAGCAAACGGCTCATCTCCCTAAAAAAGTGGGTAGTAGATTAAATTGGGAAGAGGTTGAAAAGTGTGACTGCGTCACGGGAAGAAGTGGAGAAGAGATTGGAAAACGACAGGATAACGAAACAGGTGAAATAGGCCGATAAACTATTGCCCACTATTTCAAATCCATCCCCATAACGGTGAAGCCGAAAATATTCACAACTTTTTTGAAGCCGTATTTTTTATAAAAGTTGATACCCTTTTGATTTTTCGAACCGCAGACAAGCATGACCGCAGGAACATTTTTCGCTTTTAAATTGTTAATATTCGCGTCCATCAGCTTGGACCCAAACCCCTGCCGCTGATAATCCGGCAAAATATCGATATGCAGGTGCGCAGGGTATTTTTTGGCATAATACCTCGTGGGGAAGGTTGTGAACCACGCCATAATGCCTTTTGACAGGCTTGCTTCCCTTGCGGCGGGGATATATTTTCTGCGGAAGATCTCGTAATAACGGTCGAAATCCCCGGTGCAAAATATGTATCCGACCGCATTATCCCCGTCATCGGCAACAACAAAACAATTTTCTGGCTCGTTTTCTATATAATAATCGCAGAAACAAGCAAGCAGTAAAGCGCGCTCCTTGGGTTCGTATGCATTTGAAGGGCCTGTTTCAAGGCAAATTATTCTGACATTTTCTTTGTCCTTCGGCTCATATGGCCTCACTGCCGCCAAAAACAACACCTCCAAGATTTCTGTATATACCATTTTCAGTTACTATCGCGGTAATTAACTCAGCTTCGGTTATATCAAAGGCTGGGTTGTAAACTTTTACGGTTTTGGGTGCCATCGGCTTTTTATACCACATATCGGTAACTTCATCGCCGTTCCTGTGCTCAATAACGATATCCTCACCGGTTTTGCAGCCGGAATCAATTGTAGCTTCCGGCGCAAATATGTAAAACGGAACGCCGTAATGTTTGGCAATTATCGCCAGCCCGGAAGTACCGATTTTGTTAGCGGTATCACCGTTTGCGGCAATCCTGTCCGCACCGACAAAAACCGCGTTGATATCTCCTTGCTTCATAAGCGAAGCCGCCATATTGTCGCAAAGAAGGGTAGTTTCAATTCCCGCCTGTGAAAGCTCCCATGCGGTAAGCCTCGCACCTTGTAGGAGCGGGCGGGTTTCATCCGCGAAAACTCTGAAAGTGACGCCCTGCTCCGCACCGATATATATGGGAGCGAGCGCTGTGCCATATTTTACGGCTGCAAGGCAACCGGCGTTGCAATGTGTTAGGATCCCGGCGCCGCTTTCAACAAGGCCAAAACCGTTTTCGCCGATTTTTCGGCACACAGCAATATCCTGCGCCTTGATTTCAAGTGCTTTTTTCAACAGCAGTTCTTTTATAGTAGAAACTGTTGTGCCGATGTTTGCTGTTACCACCTGTTCCATTTTCGCAAGAGCCCAAAAGAGGTTGACAGCAGTCGGTCTGGAGGATTCAAGATATTTTTTTGCCGATGAGAAGAGCAGAGCAAACTCTCTGCAGTCAATGGTATTAATGTTTTGAGCCACAACCGCCATGGTTATGGCCGCTGCAACACCAATTGCTGGAGCACCTCGAACACGAAGGTTTTTGATTGCTTCATATATATCGGTAATGCCGGTGAGGTTTAAAAACACCATCTCATCCGGCAAAAGAGTCTGGTCAATAATAACAAGGCTGTTTTTTTGCGCGTCGTACGAAACGGTTTCAAAGTCCATGAATAATCTCCCCTACAAGCTTTTGAAGTTCCTCTGCCTTTTGATTTCCGATTTCAATAACCTCTTCACCGCTCAGCGGTTGCTCAAGCACACCGGAAGCCATATTGGTGATAAGCGAAATTGCCAGTACAGGCAAAGAGCAATGGGATGCGGCAATAACCTCCGGAACCGTGGACATGCCGACCGCGTCCGCGCCAAGAATCCTAAACGCCCTTATTTCCGCAGGTGTTTCATAACTGGGACCTGTACAGGCAAGATAAACACCCTCATGAAGCTTTATACCGCATTTTTGAGCTGCAGCTTTGGCCGCATTCCGCAACTCGGGCGTATAAGCTTTGCTCATATCGCAAAAGCGCGGACCGAAAGTATCATCATTGCTGCCGATAAGCGGATTAGTCCCCATGAAATTGATATGGTCGGTAATCAGCATAAAATCGCCCACACAAAAACTTGCGTTTACTCCTCCGGCTGCATTGGTTACCAACAGAATTTTTACACCCAGCATTTTCAGCACCCTGACAGGGAAGGCAATATCCCGCATCGGGTGACCTTCATAAAAGTGAAAACGCCCTTGCATACAAACAACTTTCTTCCCGGAAAGCTCCCCGAAGGCAAGCCTGCCCTTGTGGCCTGGCGCGGTTGACTTCAGAAAACCCGGGATATCGCTGTAATTGATATAAACCGGATTTACAAGCTTTTCGGCGAGCGAGCCAAGCCCGGAACCGAGAATTATACCGATTTCGGGTTCAAAATCTATCAATTTTTTTATATATGATACCGATTGATTTGGCATTGAAAACACCCCATCACATCTGTTTTATTCCAATTTATCATTGGAATATAATAAATACAAAAAGTATTATACCACAATATTATAAATGTTCAACTATTATTCGGTTGACACGCGCAAATAAAAACATTACAATGCTTGAGTAGCCGGATGACCATCCGGCTGTCGGACAATTGTTCGACTATTGTTCGACTATTGTTCGACTATTGTAAACGGAAGGATTGTACTGTATATGGCAAAGTGCCCACACTGCGGATATACATTAAAAATTTGGAACATCAGAGCCGAGTGCCCGAAGTGTGATGTAAATATCCCAAATTTCGATTGGATTAACAGACTGGAGCAGGATTCGGTTGTTGCCGAAGACGCCCTTATGAAGATGAAACAGACGTTTGCTAAGCTGAGATTCGCTTTTATCGGCAATAATCTGCGAATTGCCAGGCTTCCTATATCCGTTTTACCGCTATTTTCGTTTCTGTTGCCTGTTTTCACGCTTGATTTTACGCTGCCATACTTCGACGATGTTAAATCCTTCAACATCATTTCACTGGTGAAGCAGGTGTTAAACTTTGATTTCGGGGTGATACCCGATTTTATTGCCTCCCCGGTGCTTGGCGGTGCAACAATAAGGTTTTTGCTTGCAATAGCGCTTATTTTTTTAAGCGCGCTTTCTCTTGTACCTGTCAGCCTTTTCTTTTTACTGAGAAATTATAAAAATCTGCACAGCAAAGGGCTTTTTATTACCAATCTTATTGCAGGGGCAATGATGATTTCAAGTGCCGTTCTTTTTACGGGTTTCTCGAATTTGCTGCATGCAAGCACAGTAAACGCCTTCAGCGGGAAGCCCGGATTCGGGCTTTATGCCGGAATAATACTGTTCTTCGCTTCGTCAGCCATAAACCTTGCAGTCACGATAAGTAAGGCTGAAGCACCGGAGCCAAAAGAAACAGACACTAATATTCCGGAGAGTGAAAATAAAACCGTTGATAACAATGAAATCAAGATAACAGAAGGAAACAAAGAATAACAAAGCCATCATATGCATAGTTAAAGGACGGCAGTTTAAGCCGCTTTTTTTGTTACCCTGCAACGGCAATCCATTTTTCAATATAATACCATGCGACTCCGGCTGCACCCGCACCCGCTAAAACAAAAACCGGGTTGGGCTTAAAAATACGCAATATCAGGAAGCAGACAACAAGCAATGCTATTGATAGCAAGTTGACATCCGCAAAGCTCTGCGGTAAAGAACCGCCGAAAAGTGCCAGCAATAAAACAGTAAGACTCGCAGAGGCAATCATCGCGACAACCGCCGGGCGAAGCCCGCCCAGAACGCCTTGCACACCCTTTAAATTTTTATATTTCGTATAGAAATAGGCGAGTGTCATAACAATAATGCACGAGGGCAAAATGTTACCGAAGGTTGACACAACAGCGCCGGGCAGTCCTGCCATTTTTGTCCCCACAAAGGTAGCTGCATTTAAAGCAATCGGCCCCGGGGTCATTTGAGAAATGGTTATTACATCAGCGAATTCAGAAAGGCTGAGCCATTTGTGCATTTCGACAACCTGGTTTTGTATTTGAGGCAATGCGGCATAGCCGCCGCCGATGCTGAAAAGCCCGACTTGAAAAAAGCTCCAGAAAAGCTGAAGGTAAATCATTTCGCCCCCCCTCCCCTTTTCCTGCCTTTATAAAGAGTATCGCAAATGCCGATTGCCGCGCAAATTGCCAGCAGCAGTAAAATGTTGACTTTGAAAAAGTATGCCGCAACAAAAGCCGAGAGCATGATTACAATCGATAAAACGCTTTTTTCTTTAATTATTGATTTTGCCATTGTTATTACAACATCAATAAGCACCGCGGCGACACCGATACGCATACCGATCATGGCGGCGTTGATGACCGAGTTTTCCCTGAAAGAATCATAAAGATAGTACACAACCGAAATAACAATCAGCGGAGGCAAAACGGTGCCGAATACCGTTATCAAAGCTCCAAAAACACCAGCAAGACGGTAGCCGACCAAAATCGAGGTATTCACCGCAATCGGGCCCGGCGATGATTGGGCGATAGCGACAAAATCGAGCATTTCCTTTTCGTCAATCCATTTCAGCTTTTCAACGAATTTTTTGCGCATCAGCGGCACAATGACATAGCCCCCGCCAAAAGTGAAGGCACTAATGGTGAAGGTTGAAAGGAAAAGTTCAAAATAAAATTTTGGCGTTTTTTTGACGGGAATCACCTCGGTTGGTTTTTCACATATCCCCAATTATAACCATAATTTTTAAAAAATACAACAGGTGAAACCGATGTTGTGCAATCGATAGAACCGATGTTGCGCAATCGGTAAAGAACGCTTGAATAATTGCACATTATCATTTATAATTGATTTCGAATAAAATTAATTTAAGAGGTGTTTACTATGGCAAAATATGCAATAGGCGTGGATTACGGCACTCTTTCCGGCAGGGCACTGCTGGTTAATATCGAGACCGGCGAAGAGCTTGCAACAGCAGTTTATGATTACCCGCACGGGGTGATGAACGATGAACTGCCCTGCGGCAAAAAGCTTCCGCACGACTGGGCGCTGCAGCATCCGCAGGACTACCTTGATGTTTTGGCTGTAACCATCCCGCAGATTTTGAAGGAGTCGGGAGTTGACGGCGGTGATGTTATCGGAGTCGGCATCGATTTTACCGCCTGCACGATTTTGCCGGCACTGGCGGACGGCACGCCGCTTTGCTTTTTGGATCAATACAGGAGCGAGCCTCACGCCTATGTCAAGCTTTGGAAGCACCATGCAGCGCAGACACAGGCAAACCGCCTGAATGCCGTTGCCGAAGAACGCGGTGAAAAGTGGCTGCAAAACTACGGCGGCAAAATCTCATCCGAGTGGGCTATCCCGAAAATCTGGCAGCTTTTGGATGAGGCGCCGGAACTATACGCAAAAATGGACCGGTATATCGAAGCGGCGGACTGGATTGTTATGCAAATGACCGGCGTCGAAACGCGCAACTCCTGCTGCGCCGGTTACAAAGCACTCTGGAACAAAAACACCGGTTTCCCCTCTGACGATTTTTTCAAGGCGCTCGACCCGAGGCTTGAACATGTGATAGATGAAAAGTTCGGAAGAGTGATTCTTCCTCTAGGTTCGAAGGCAGGCGGAATCACAGCCGAAATGGCAATGCTTACAGGGCTTAAGGAAGGCACGGCTGTCGCCGTCGGAGATATCGACGCGCACATATTCGTCCCCGCCGCGGGAATCAGCAAAGACGGTGAAATGCTGGTTATTATGGGTACATCAAACTGCCACATGATGATAAGCGATGTTGAAAAACAGGTGCAGGGCATTTGCGGCGTTGTGGCCGATGGAATTATGCCCGGCTTTTACGGCTATGAGGCCGGCCAGGGCTGCGTGGGCGACCACTTCCAATGGTTCATTGATAACTGCCTGCCTAAAAATTATTATGACGAAGCGGCGGAGCAAGACATCAGCATCCATAAGTACCTGCGCAAGAAATGTGAAGCGCAGAAACCCGGAGAAAGCGGCCTGCTGGCACTCGACTGGTGGAACGGCAACCGCTCTGTTTTGGTTGATGTTGATTTAACGGGCATGATGCTCGGCATGACACTGCAGACGAAGCCCGAAGAAATGTATAAAGCGCTTATTGAAGCGACCGCATATGGCACACGCATGATTATCGAAACCTTCCGTGAATACGGAGTTGCCGTCAACACCTTCTACGCCGCGGGCGGTATTTCCCAAAAAGACCCGATGATGATGCAGATTTACGCCGATGTTATAAAAATGCCGGTTAAAATCGCAGGCTCGGAGCAGGGCGGCGCGCTCGGTTCCGCCATCTTCGGCGCCGTTGCCGCGGGCAGTGCAAACGGCGGATATGACAATGTTTTTGAAGCGGCAAAGGCAATGGGCAAGCTGAAGGATACCGTTTACAACCCGGTTGCGGCCAACTCGTTAATCTATGACAAGCTTTTCGCCGAATACAAGATTTTGCACGATTATTTCGGCAGGGGCGAAAACGATGTAATGAAGAGGCTGAAGGCGCTCAAGTAGATATAAGTGGTCAGTGGTCAGTAGTTAGTGGTCGACGATTAGCTGAGCAATGGGTTAGCTATGGTTTAACGATTGTTCAACGATTGCTCAACAACTGCTCAGCTATCGCTCAGCTACTTCTCAGCTATTACTCACCAATTGTTCACCGAATGTTTCGAAAGGGATGTGCCATACCATGAAGCAATACGTATTCTATTTTATCGTCGGCTCGCAGTATCTCTACGGCGAGGATACGCTTAAACAAGTTAACGAGGATGCGAAAATAATTGCAGAGGGTCTGAACAGAAACCCGCTTATCCCCTGCACGGTTGTATACAAGCCATGTGTAAAAACATCAGCGGAAATCCTTTCGGTGATAACCGAGGCTAACGGCGACCCGAACTGCGCCGGCGTCATCACCTGGATGCACACCTTTTCACCGTCAAAAATGTGGATAGCCGGGCTTTCCGCGCTGCAAAAGCCCTACCTGCATGTAGATACCCAGTTCAACCGCGACATTCCCTGGGATGAAATCGATATGGATTTTATGAACCTCAACCAAAGCGCGCACGGCGACAGGGAGCACGGATATATCGCCGCCCGCATGCGCTTGCCGCGCAAGGTGATTGCCGGGCACTGGCAGGATGAGACTTTCGCGCGCGAAGTCGGCGAATGGATGCGCCCGGCCGTCGGCGCTGTTGAAAGCAAGCAGCTGCGCGTGCTGAGAATCAGCGACAACATGCGGGATGTGGCCGTAACCGAAGGCGATAAAATCGAAGCGCAGTTAAAGCTCGGCTGGCAGGTTGACCACTACGGAATTGGAGATATTGCCGAGGCCGCGGAGCAGGTTACCGAGGAAGAAATAGACGCACAAATAGCGGAATACGAGAAATTTTACAAACTTGACACAGACGATATCGATTCTGTCCGCTACCAGGCAAGGCTTGAAATCGCGATTAAAGGATTTTTGCGTAATGGCCGGTTTGGCGCGTTCCATACAAACTTTCAGGATTTGCACGGATTAAAGCAATTACCGGGGCTCGCTTCCCAGGACCTTTCGAGGCAGGGTTATGGCTTTGCCGCTGAAGGTGATTGGAAGACAGCAGGTCTGGCGAGAACTATGAAACTGATGGCGCAGGGGTTAACCGGCGGCACAGCATTTATTGAAGACTATACCTACCATTTCGAGCAGGGCAATGAAATGATTTTAGGCGCGCACATGCTGGAGGTATGCCCGACGCTGGCATCCAACATACCTAATATTCAAGTACATCCGCTCGGCATCGGCGGCAAAGAGCCGCCCGCCCGCGCCGTATTCAAGGCAAAGGCAGGCAAGGCTATTGTTGTTTCGCTTGTGGATATGGGCAACCGGCTCAGGATGATCGTAAACGATATCGAATGCGTCGAACAACCTCGGGGAATGCCGAAACTGCCGGTTGCAGGCGTTTTATGGAAGCCCGCGCCGAGCCTGAAAATTTCGGCGGAGGCGTGGATTTTAGCCGGCGGTGCGCATCATTCCGTGCTTTCTTTCGATTTAACGGCGCAGCAGATGGCAGACTTCGCGGAAATTACCGGCATTGAGTTTATTTGCATTAACAAAGATACAAACATAACAGATTTCCGGAAAGAAATTTTTTATAATGATATTGCTTGGAGAGTGTACAGCTGATGCTTGAAGACCTTAAAAAAGAAGTTTACGAAGCAAATATGCTTCTTGTAAAATACAGTCTGGTTCAATTCACCTGGGGCAACGCCTCCGGAATTGACCGGGTAAAAGGGCTTGTTGTTATCAAGCCGTCGGGTGTGCTGTATGAGGAGCTGTCACCCGATAATATGGTCGTCATTGACTTAAAGGGCAAAAAAGCGGAGGGTGAATTCAATCCATCCTCTGATACACCGACGCATATTTTTCTTTACAACACTTTCCCGTCAATCGGCGGAATTACCCACACGCATTCAAAATGGGCAACGATTTGGGCGCAGGCCGGAAGATCCATTCCACCATATGGTACCACACACGCCGATTTCGCATACGGCCCTATTCCCTGCACCAAAGAACTTACAAGGCCGCAGGTCCGGAACGATTACGAGCTGAACACCGGCAAAGCAATCGCTCAATGCATGCACGATAAAGGCATCAGCCCGCAGACAGTACCTGCCGTTCTTGTAAAATCCCACGGGCCGTTTACATGGGGTGACAATTGCCTTCAGGCCGCCGAAAACGCCGCGATCCTTGAGGATATCGCCATGATGGCCAAGCACACAGAAACCCTTGCGAGAGCTTACCCGATAGAGCAATATTTACTTGACAAACACTACTTGCGCAAGCACGGCAAAGACGCTACCTACGGGCAAAAATAGGGATTTGTTTCAAGTTGATATATTTTCAATAAATATTGCCGCACGGATTATGATTCCGGCGGCAATTTTAATCTTTTTCAGCTATTTATTCATTCGGAAGGTCTCAAGTTCCGAATGCAAGCTTTCCCATTCCGACATCAGTTCTTCCTGCCTAAACCCCAGCTTTTCGAGCTTTTCGCTGCATTCGATTACTTTTTCGTAATCAGCCGCTGTTTCAGGAAGGGTGAGATATGCACTGAGTTCCGCTGTTTTATTTTCCAGTTCCCCTATTTCTGTTTCGCAGCGGCTTATTTTACCAACGAGCCTGCGTTCCTCGCTGTCACGCTCTTTTCGAAGCTTATACTCATTGGGTTTAACCGGTGTCTCCTGCACAATTTGCCTGCCCTGCGCCGCAACTTTTTCCAAATAATAATCATAGTCTCCGATATATTGCTCAATTTTATCGGGCTCAAGCCTTAAAATCCGGGTTGCAAGTTTGTTGATGAAATACCTGTCATGCGAAACAATAAGCATTGTACCGTCAAAATCAAGCAGCGCCTGCTCAAGTGTTTCCCTCGAGGTTATGTCCAGATGGTTTGTCGGCTCATCCAGCAGTAAAAAGTTCGACCCCGAAAGCATTAACTTTAACAGCGCAGCCCGTGCCCGCTCGCCTCCGCTGAGGCTGCACATCTTTTTATAAACATCATCGCCCTTAAAAAGAAATGTTGCCAGAGCTTTTCTCACCCCGGTTGTTGACATCTCTTTATGCTCATCCCAAATTTCATCGAGCAGTAATTTATCTTCACTCAAGCCCGCAAGGTTTTGGTCAAAGTATCCCGTTTTAACATTGGCGCCGAAGGTTCTGCTGCCCGTATCCGTCGGCTGTTCGCCTGTTAAAATGCGAAGCAGCGTTGTTTTTCCGCAGCCGTTTGGCCCCAAAAGAAAGGCACGGTCTCCGCGCATAATCTTCAGCGATGCGCCGCGAAAAAGAGGAACACTGCCAAAGGTTTTGGATAAATCTTCCGCTGCAAGCACCTCGTTGCCGCCTACAGCATCCGGCCTGAACTTAAAACGCAGCGTTTCCCGCGCTGATTCCGGTTTTACAAGCGCGGCAACTTTTTTATCCAGCATTTTTTGCTTGCTTTCGGCTGTTACAATGTTCTTTTCTCTGTTCCAGCGCCTCTGCTGCGCAATAATGCCTTCAATGCGGTGAATTTCCGCCATTTCATTATCATAGTGTTTTTTTTCAATTTCCGCTTTTTCATGCTTTTGCCTAATAAACGACGAATAATTGCCGTTCCAAAGAGTAATATGCAAATTCTCGATTTCAATAGTTTTTGTCGTAACCCTGTCCAAAAAATACCGGTCATGGGAGATGATCAGCGCGGCACCCTTAAAATCGCTCAGAAAGCTTTCAAGCCATTCCACGCTTTCGATATCGAGATGGTTTGTGGGCTCGTCCAGCAGAAGAAGGTCTGCCTGACTTAACAGAAGTTTGCCCAAATTCAGCTTTGAATGCTGGCCTCCGCTGAGCTGGGAGCAAAACAAACAAAAATCGGACTCGGCAAAGCCAAGCCCTATAAGCGCCGCCCTTGTCCGGCTGCGAAATGTTAAACCGCCGAGCCTTTCAAATTCCTCTTGAAGGTAATGCTGACGGTCAATAAGCGTGCCCAAACCGGTTGAACAACGGTTAATTTTATCGGCAAGGGCTTCAATTTCGCTTTCCATTTGCATCAGCGGTTTAAAAACAGATAGCATGTCATCATACAGGGTCCTTTTCGAACCTGTGCTGACATGCTGCTCCATATAACCGAGCGTAAGTTCCTTGGACTTGAAAAGCCCGCCGTCCGACGGTTCCAGCTCGCCGGTAATCAGCTTGAAAAGGGTTGTTTTGCCGGTGCCGTTCGCCCCGACAAGCCCGACTCTGTCCTTTTCTCCGATATCAAAGCAGGCGTTTTCGAAAAGCGGCTTTTCGCCAAAGCCCATGTTTAAATTGTAAGCGTTAATGACCGCCATATTTCAACCTTTATCCGAATCCAAAATAATATTCATTCTAACACAATCTGTTTCTTGTCTTCTTCAACCGTGCATTGTATTTTTGATTGTGATTAGCTTGCGAGCTGTTCAAATGCGGGATTCGTATTATATTCTTGTTTCAAGTATTTTAAGAGAGCCTTCAAGGCTAAATTCTCCGCAGCCGGCGGGGATAAATATACTTTCGCCCTTTTTAAGCGGCAATACCTCACCGGCGCAGTTAAGTTCCCCGCTGCCTTCAAGGGCAAGCAAAGAAACGAATGAGCTCTCGTCCGCTTTTCCATAGAATTTAACCGATATATCAAGGGTGAAGATTGTAAAATATTCACAGTCGACTAAAAGTGTTCTAACAGTTCCGTCAAGGTTCTCCACTTTACGGTTCCCAGTAGCGTTAAAGTTGTATGGTTCGCGCTTTGTCACATCAGTTGCCCGATCGATATGAAGATGCCGCGGCTTTCCATCTAACCCGGGACGGTTATAATCGTAAATCCTGTAAGTTGTATCGGAGTTCTGCTGAACCTCTGCAAGTAAAACACCTTTACAGATAGCATGAAGCGTACCGGCCTCAATAAAGAACACATCGCCCTTTTTAACCTTAAACTTTTGAACAGTATCAAGAATTTTGTCGTTTTCAATGGCCAAAAGGAACTCATGTTCGCTTATTTCGCGCTTGAAGCCGAGAATCAGCTCAGCGTCTTCCGCACAATCCATAATGTACCAGGCTTCGGTTTTACCTTCACCTTCGCCTATAAAAGCGGTATACTCATCGTCCGGGTGAACCTGCACTGATAAATCCTTTTCAGCATCGATAAATTTAATAATAATCGGAAATTTTTCATAAGCTTCACCGCCAAAGCCGCAAATGCTTTTATTTTGCAGGTAAACCGACTGAAGCGATTCCCCTGCAAACTCACCGTTTTGGATAATACTCAGCTCATCCTTATAACAGGAAAGTACCCAAGCTTCGGCGGCGTTTACTTTGTCGGTCACCATACCGAATTCGCTTATCAACCTTGTACCGCCCCAAACAGCGTCGGTAAAGGCGGGGGTAAGTTTCATCGGGTAAATCATAAAACCACTTTCTTCCCAGCTTGATGCTCTTTTTTTGCATTTGCATAGCTATGCCGCATTATCTTAACATATTTATACCGGAATTGCTATAGCTGCAGGTATTGAAATTCAAACAATGCATTTATTGCAATTCATAAAACAGAGTAAATTGCAAAGTTAAATTCCACTTCTGGGCGGTAAAACGGAAATAAGCTTCG
>CAZVJW010000003.1:0-151050 GCA_964627535.1 uncultured Eubacteriales bacterium | reverse complement strand
ATAGTTGGTTTTTGTGCATGTTTTTCTTGGATTTTCTTAAGTTGACAATGTTACCCTGACAGGGGAATTCCCTTTGGAAAAGGAGCCTTTTCCATGGTTCGTCTACAACGGGTGCGGGTTTCCCCGCAAAAGCCCTCTTTTTCAAAGATGGGTTAGCCGAACACTTTCGGCTGAGCCGAAATTTTCAGCTGAGACGATTACCATCGGTCAGGCCAAAAATTTTGGCCAAGGCAGGCGATGCCTGACAGGTGATTAAATAGTAACATCTTCTGCTTCGCCCTTGCTTTCACCCAGTGCATCCTTAATATAGTTGAAATCCGTCCCGATTGCCTTGACAAAACGGCTTAAGTCCGAATTCCAGACAACGATGTTCATACCTTTTTTCGCCCACTGTATCTGCTTTTCGATGTTGCCGGAATAATGGTTGCCGACGCCGATTTTCCGCCTGTTGCAGGCAGTTATGATTCTTTCGACATACACCTCGAATTCCGGATTGTCGTATTCATCGGGGATACCCATATTAATCGACAAATCGTGCGGACCGATAAACACGGCGTCTACCTCCGGTTTGGCAAGGAGTTCGTCAATATGGTCGACGGCCAGGCGGCTTTCGATATTAAGAATCAAAAGATGCCCGTCGTTATATTTTTCAAGGTAATCCTTCTCTTTTTGAGAGAGAACAACTTCGCCGGAAAGAACCTGCTGCAGGCGTTTGCCTTTCAGCGGACGGTATTTCACCGCACCGATAAGGATGTCGATTTCCTCCACCGTTTCAAGGTACGGAGAAATTACCCCTGCGGCTCCGTCCTCAATGGCCGCGAAGGCTTCATACGCGCTGCAAAACGGTATGCGGACAATCGGCGCGATATTCTTCGCCTTATAGCATTCGCACATCCATCCGCGGGTTGAGCGTTCAAGCGGCATATGCTCGGAATCGATAAAAACAAAATCAACCCCGGTTTTATCAATTTGCGCCGCCCATTTGGACGACGGCGAGGCTATCAGGGTGCCGTATACCCGCCTGTTTTCGGCAAATGCTTTTTTAAGTTCATATTGGTTCATAAATCCACTCTCCGTCTTTTATAAAAGCAAGTTTGCAACTTTTTCCCACGAGTTTGCCTCTGATTTTGCAACTTTTTCCCACGAGTTTCAGCCAGCATTTGCAAGTTTTTCCCACGAGTTTTGGCTCTGCTTTGCAACTTTTTACTGATTCTGTGCGTTTGTACTCCGGAACGAACGGCCGATAACGATCATATAGAATATATATATAAAAAATATAAATGTCAATGAAATATGTTGAGAAGAGATGGGAAAGAATGACTTCGTCATGAGAAGAAGTGGGGAAGACGTTGGTATACGGGGGCAACCGGTAAATAACCAATGAATCGGTTTTATTTTGTATTGAACTGTTAAAATAAAAAGGTTACAATGTTTTCAGCCAAGCATGCATTAACATTTGTTGTCCTGAACAAAGAGAAGCTTTTTTCTCATCCGCTTCACATTCCCCAACATCTTTTCCATCTCTTCCCGCGGCACAGCCGCACTTCTCAACTTCTTCTCAATAACGCTGAAAGGACTGATAAACATGAAACAAAAATATGCCGATTTTACTAAAGCAGTTATTGTTGCCGACAAAAACGCTTCGGAATTTGAAAAAAAAGCGGTTCTTGTCTTGGCGGAAGAGATATTTAAAAGGACCGGACTTGAACTGAATATATCCTATAAATATCCGAACACCGCCACATCTATTATTGCCGTTGGCGGCAAACGGTTCGTTTGCTTTCCCGCTTTGGCTTTGGTCAACGATCTGCCGAAGCCCGGCAGCGAAGGTTACCGCATAAAAATCGATAAAAGCGGCAAGCCCTTTTGCGCAGTAATCGGCGTGGACGACAGAGGTGTTCTTTACGGTGTCGGCAAGCTTTTACGGCTGATGAACTGGAATTTCGGCGAGCTTTTGCTGCCTCTTGATGTCTCTATATCAACAGCGCCCCGTTTCCCCATAAGGGGCCATCAGCTTGCCTATCGCCCGAAAACAAATGCCTATGATGCTTGGACGCCTAAAATTTTCGAACAGTATATCCGCGAACTTGCTTTATTCGGCGCAAACAGCATCGATATTCTGCCCCCCGGCACAGATGATGCCTCAAGAAACTGCCTGATGAAATACGAACCGCTCGAAATGACACGAAGGCTTTCGGAAATTATACATTCCTACGGTCTTGAGGTCGGCATGTGGTACCCGAATATGTTCGCGGAGGATATTGACGAACAGGCTTTTTTTGAAGAAGTAAAGAAGCGCGGCGAGATTTTTTCGTTTGTGCCTTATATAGATAATCTTTTTATCCCCGGGGGCGACCCGGGCAGGCTTTTCCCCCGTAAGCTATTTGAAGTTTCAGAGAAATTCTATGCTGTTGCGAAAACACACCATAAAAACATTAAGCTGTGGCTTTCGCCCCAAACCTTTTGCCCGAGCGAGCAATGGTCCGAGGAGTTTTACGACGAACTCGCGAAAAAGCCCGAATGGCTTCACGGCGTTACCTTCGCGCCTTGGGAGCGCGACAATGTGGATGTGCTTCGAAAAAGAACTCCGCAGTGTTATCCGATACGCAACTATGCGGATATAGCGCATTCGCTGCGCTGTCAATATCCCGTACCGAAGTGGGATTTAACGCTCGCATTAACCCTCGGGCGGGAATTCATCAATCCGCGTCCCAACGATGAAAAGCACATACATAACCTTTATTGCGATCTTATGTCCGGATCCGTCTGCTATTCCGAAGGCATCAACGATGATGTTAACAAGTTCATCTGGCTGGATCAGGAATGGAATCCCGAAACAGCGGTTATCCAAACTTTAACAGATTATGCAAGGCTCTTTATCAGCTGCGGCAAGGCGGAAGATATTGCGGACGGCCTTATATCGCTTGAAAAAAATCTGATCGGCGAATTTGCTGTTAATCCGGAAATCGGGAAAACATACGAGAAGTGGACCGCAATGGAAAATAGTCTGAATGAAACAGCAAAGACAAATTACCGCTTTGAGATGCATCTGCTGCGGGCTTTGTTCGATTATTACCAGCAGAACAGATATATCTACGAGCACCGGCTTGAGACGGAAGCCCTTGAATCGCTTGCGGATTTCGTAAAAAACGGAGCCGCTGATTGTATTGAAAAAGCAAGGCATATATTAAACAAAGCGAAGACAGAGAAGATTCTTCCGGAAATCAGCCAAAAAATAAACACACTTGCTGACCTGCTTTTTGAAAAAATCGGAGCACAGCTGACCGTTACACGCCACTTCGCTTCGGAATGGGACAGGGGTGCGTTTGTCGAATGCCTCGATATCCCGCTGAACGACTGCCGGTATATGCTGGCTCAGCTGGACAAAGCCGAAAACCTCCTGACAGAAAAGGAACAGCATGCCGCCATCCTCGGCCTTATAAACCGCACCGACCCGGGTGAAGGCGGATTTTACGACGATTTCGGCTCGAAAGAAAGCTGGAAGCGGCTCGAAAACCACGATAATTATCCCAATGACCCCGGATTTTTCAAAACCCCGCTTCTTTCTTTTTTGATGCCCCCGCCCCATGATGGGGACGACAAGCTGAATATCCCGCTCGCCTGGCGGCAGAATGTTTATACGCTTTACCAAACACCGCTTTTTGTGAATTACGAAGGACTTGACAAGAAAGCGGACTACATCATCAAAACCGTTTACGGAAAATACCATCCGATACATATAAAACTTTGCGCCGGAGAAAACGGCGAACACCTCATTCACGACGAAATTTTTGTAAACGAACCGTTTGTTGAAGCGGAAACTCCCTTGCCGAAAGCCGCTTATCAAGACGGCAAACTGCGGCTGAAATTCACCGTACGCGACGGCGAACGGGGCCCGAATATTTCGGAGATATTTATTAAGCGAGTGGTCAGCGGTTAGTGGTCAGCAGACAGCAGATTATGCGTATAATTTATGCGCACATATCTATTGACATGCGCATAAAACGGGCGTATAATTCAAGTATAGGAGAATGAGCCAATGACTGTGAGAGACCTTCTTAAACAACTTCACAAAGACGGATGGCAGGAAATTGACGGGCGAACCAAAGGTTCGCATATTCAGTTAAAGCATCCGGATAAACCCGGAAGGATTACGGTTCCGGCACATTCGGGCGATATTCCGCCGGGCACGCTGAACAGCATCCTGAAACAAGCAGGGCTGAAATAGTTTTTGAAACAAAAGGAGATAATATATGCGTAATTTAACCTATTTAGCAATTTTTGAACCGTCAAAAGACGGCTTCGGCGTTTACTTCCCTGACTTACCGGGCTGCATCAGTTTCGGTAAAACTTTTGAAGACGCGCAAAGGGAAGCCATTGATGCTTTGGCTCTTCATATTTACGGTATGGAGAAAGACGGTGAAAAGGTTCCAAAACCATCCAAATCCCCTGCTGTTGCGCCGGAAACGACCCCTGGTTATTTTGTTGCGCCGGTCACGGTTTTCCCCGATATGGTTAAAAACGAGCTGGACAATAAAAAGGTAAAAACGAATGTAACACTCCCAACCTGGCTGAAAGATGCCGCGGAGCAAAAAGGAGTAAACTATTCGCGTATTTTAGAAACAGCTTTAATCGATTACCTGAATATAAAAACCAATCACTCCATGCACAAATAGACCTTAAATCATATAATACTTAAAACATCCCTGCCACCCGGCGGGGTTATTTTTATTAAAAACATTGAATTTTATTGCATGAAAGTTTATCATTAAAACAATCAAAAAAACGGAGGCGTATTTATGAAAAAGTTCCTATCTGTGCTGCTTGTTCTTTGTATGCTGTTATCGGTTCCCGTCATGTCCGCCTCGGCGCAGACCGCTCCGGCCGCATCGCTCCTGCAGATTTACGGCAACAATATGCTCTTCGCCTGCAACAAACCCATCCGCCTTGCCGGTACCGCGGCCCCCGGCGCCTCCATTACAGTGCAGGTGATCCTCGGCGGGAATGTGATTGTCCGCTCCGGCGCTGCGACCGCTCTTCCGGACGGCTCCTTTGAGGTTGAAACAGCCGGTATCGAGGGCGGATATGCCAATTACGAGATAAGGGTATACGCCAACGGCACGCAGTTTGCCGATTTGACGGGCGTTGTGTTCGGCGCGCTTTGGCTCGCGAGCGGCCAGTCCAACATGCAGTACGGTCTCAATATGACATACGAGGGTTTTGCGCTGTCCAAAACAGGCGGCACGGAAGAATATATACGCGCGCTCGAAGTGCCGACCTTCCCGGAATTTAACGGCTCGGGCGATAACCTTCCGTACGATGTCCTTAACGATATCAAAGGAGCTTCCTGGTGCAAGGGCACCGAGACCGGCAGAATCCTCGGCATCAGCGCCGTCGCTTATTTCTTTGCTTGCGAGCTCAGAAAAGAACTTGATATGCCCGTCGGCATTCTCAACGCTTCTTTGGGCGGCTCCTCAATCTATACCTGGCTTTCGAGGCAGGCTATTGACAGCACCCCCGCTGTGAAGGATTACCTTACCGCAACCGGAAGATATATCACAGCCGCGCAATGGAGCAGCGTTACACACAGCGCGTTTATGGATCTCACTGCAAACTACAATAAAAAGATAAATCCTCTGCGCCGGTTCGCGCCGGACGGTATGATTTGGTATCAGGGAGAAACCGATATCTCCGCGCCGCACGGCGCATATACCGACGCAATGAACCTGATGCAAAAAAGCTACAGCACGCTTTTCGATTACGAAGGCAGCAGTATGCCCTTTGTGTTCACTCAATTGGCCTCCTTCAGCTACGGCAATAATTTGGACGCTTACAATCTTGTGGGCAATTTCAATATTCAGCTCAGCGAAATTCAGGCTCAAAACCCCACCGCAATCGCAATGACCACCATGTATGACATCCCGCTCGAGTGGGACACGAAGAAGATTGACGCAAAAATGGGCGCTGTTGGCGCTATTCACCCGATGATTAAAAAACCGGTCGGCGAAAAAATGGCCTTTGCCGCTTTGGGGCTGGTTTATGATAAACGGGAAAGTTTTTCCGCTCCGGTGAAGGACACAGTCACCATCGACGGCGGCAGTATTTATGTTAAGTTTGAAAACACGGGCGACGGTTTGGCTGTAAAGCCAATCACCTTTACATCTTATGTTGCCAACGCCTCCGAAACGCCGCTTTACGGTTTTGCAGTTGCGGGGGCAAACGGCATCTATACCGAGGCAAACGCGGAAATCACCGCACCGGATACCGTAAGGATTTGGAGCGATTCCGTCGCCGCGCCTGTGAGCGCAAGCTACGCCTTTTCGCAGGTGAACGGCTATTCCAACCTTTTCGCGACCGAGAACGGTAAATTCACTCTCGGCGCTTCCGCCTTTATCACTCAGCGCCTTGACGGCGCAAAATATGTTCAGGACAAATACTGGACCACCTGCGACATCGATATGATCTGGCGGGAAACCAATGAGCCTTATTTCGCGCCCGCTTTCGGCGTGGACACCGGCAACGCTTCCATTTCATTCAGCTCCGCGGAAAAGGTCACCGGCACGGCTGCGCTGAAGGTTGATTACAGCGTCAAAAGCGGTTTAAACAAGAGCTTTGCCTTCGGGCCGGTTCTTTCCTACAAAAAAGATCTTGTGAGCCCGACCTTGTTCCCCGCCATCAATACCGATTATTCGGTGAACGATACGGTGAGTTTCAAAGTCAAAAACACCTCCGGCAGAAGCGTAACGCTTGATGAAATGAGGTTCTATACTTCCGCGTTTGCCTGGTATTCGCCGTTTCTCAAGGGAACCGCTTCGAACGCCGCAGAAATCCCTGCGGACGGGCAGTGGCACACCGTTACGCTCGACCTTACAAAGCTCTGCCTTTACGGGGACACGAAGGGCTTCGGAACAAACGGGAATGTGCTCGGCAAAGTCACCGATATAGAGCTTAGATTTTCGGACAACACCGCCGCCAAGGGCGACAAAGGCACCATCTATGTTGACGACTTCCGCTTTACCCCGAAAACCTCGCCGGACGAAAACTTTGCGGCTTACAGTTTCGGTGCCGTTTTCAGGCTTCTGTTTAAAGTATTCACGGCTCTGGACCACTTCTTTTCGGTGTAAAGTTTAACCTCAGCATCATTCTATCGCAAACCCCCGATTTAACCGACGGGGGTTTTAGCTTAGGCAGAATAAACTTGCCGTATTCGAATATTGATGCTATACTAATATTAATCGGCGATGAAAAGCGTTGTTAGATTTGCGATGATTTTTTGTGCTGCACAAGGCGGACGATGATGCTTTGCTGTCGCAAGGAGGACAACGCAGTACGGCGCAAAAAAGACCGCAAAGATTTAATGCGTTTTATCGGTGGTTAGTATTAATTGAATAATAACATAAGAAAGGTCAACCGTATGAGCATCACAAAAGCATGGGATTGGAGCAAAAACACGGAAAATAAATGGCTGATTCCATGCATGGAAAGCGCCTTTCTTGCCGAAAGCTGGCAGTCAAAAGGGCTGATGAAATTCCTTGACCTGGGCTGCGGGCTCGGGAGGCACTCGGTATATATGGCGCAAAAAGGGTTTGATGTGACCGCGGCCGATTTATCCGGTTACGGGTTAGACCATCTGGATGAGTGGGCAGCAAAAGAAAATTTGGCTGTTAAAACATCACTCTGCAATATGCTGGACCTTCCCTTTGAAGATAACAGTTTCGATTGCGTCATGGCTTACAATGTGATTTACCACACCGATACCCCGGGCGTTAACAAAGCCTTAAATGAAATCAAAAGGGTGCTCAAACCCGGCGGCGAGCTGTTTATCACCTTCATTTCAAAAAATACACACAGCTACCAAAATGCCTATAAATATAAGCGGATTGACGAAAACACGATTTTGCGGGATGAAGACGAAACGGAAAGAGATGTCCCTCACTTTTATGTGGATATGGAGGACATCATTAAACTCTTTGACGGGTGGACCTTTATCGAATATCCGAAAGAAATGTGCGAATACAAACCGGATAATACTCACTATACAAGCAACCATTGGACGATGCTGGTGGGCAAGTAACGCAGAAAATATCAAAGTCTGAAAATGTTTCGAGGTGCGAGATGAAAAACAAAAACCAACCCTTTAAATACCTGCAGATGAACAAAACCTTCGAACAGCTCTCTCCCGCCGCGGCGGAGCTCGCCAAGCCCCCGAGGCTGGACAGCATTAAGCGCGCGCTGTTCATCCAGCCCCACCCGGACGACAACCAGGTCGGCGCGGGCGGCACAATGGCTTACCTTGTAAGCCGGGGCGTTGAAGTGTTTGAACTGACTGTTTTGGACGACCGTTTTTCCGACCTTGATTACAGCGGAGAGGGCTTGACCGTCCGCCAGGCGGAAGCGCTGGCAGCAGCGGAATGCCTTGGCACAACGCACGTCGGCTTTGTCGGCTACGGGGACAGAACGAAGGTAACCGAAAGGGAAATTACTGACGCCATCATCCCCTATATCCGGCAGGTCCGCCCGGATGTTGTTTTCACCCCCGACCCATATTTGGAAAACGAAAACCACGAGGACCATGTGAAGGTTCCGCGCGCCGCGATGTATGCCGTGCGGGACGCCTGCATCGGATTTCTGCCAGAGCTGCTTGACGGCAAAAAGAGAACGGATAGATGGCGCACCGGGATGATTGCTTTTTATTACACCCCGAGGCCGAACACCATTATTGATGTAACCGACTTTCAGGAAAAGAAGATCGCCGCCATGGGCTGCCATGCATCGCAGATGAGCGACGAGGTGTATATGCTTGTCGAGCTGTTTTCCAACGAAATGGCGCTCGGCACGCCCTACAAAGCGGCTGAGGGTTTCCGCGTGATATCGCAGATTCACACGCATTGCTTCCACTTTCCGATTATAAACAGGTAGAACCATGTCATTCAGAGGAGCTTGCGACGATGAATCTCACACGAGATCCTTCACTGCGTTCAGGATGACATACCATTTTACGACCACCCTGCCCTGCGGGCACCCCTCCAAGGGAGGGGAATTAAGGATTAATCACCCGTCGAACTATCGTTCGCCACCGCCGATAGTAATCGGCGTCCCATCTTTGAAAAAGAGGGCTATTATAAGGAGTGAACAAGATGGACAACAAAACCACCCTCAGCTTCTTTGACCCGATGAAATCGGCAGCGAAAGTTTACGGTTTGGTCCCCGGCAAATACTGCCGTGTCCCCGATTCTGTGCTTGCGCTAATGAACGAAGGCCTGAAAGGCCTTTCCATCCAAACCAGCGGCGGGAGAATCCGCTTCAACACAAACAGCGAAAAACTGGCTGTCCTGTTGGAGGTGCTTGATGAACCGGCAATGGCACATATGCCCTCCAGCGGCTCTTCGGGTTTAGACTTTTTCGAGGGCACCGGCAAAGACATGAAATATATCGCCACCCGGCAGCCCGCCTGCGGGCAGAAAAAGCTGGAAGCCGAAGCCGTGCTTTCAACAGGCGAAACAACGGTCACCATCTATCTGCCGCTTTATAACGGGGTCGGCTCGCTCCAAATCGGGGTGGAAGCCGGCGCTTCCGTCACCGCTCCCCCGCCCTATACCAATGAAAAGCCGATTGTTTTTTACGGTTCCTCCATCACCCAGGGGGGCTGCGCTTCCCGCACTTCCAACAGTTACTGCGCCATGCTTGCCCGCCGGTTCGACAGCGACTTTATCAACCTCGGCTTTTCAGGCAGCGCGCAGGGCGAGCAGTATATAGCGGAATACATCGGCAATCTCAAAATGAGCTGCTTTATTTTGGATTACGACCACAACGCCCCCAACGCGGAGCATCTTCTCAAAACGCATCTGCCGTTTTTACGCACCATCCTGGCAAAACAGCCGGAGTTGCCGGTTATCATGCTCTCCAAGCCGGACACGAACTTTACGGAAAACGACCTTGCGCGGCGCGATATTGTCAAAGCAAGTTATGAGGCGCTGCTCGCGGAGCATTATAACGTTCAGTTTGTAGACGGCGGCGATTTGTTCGGCACAGACTTTAGGGACTGCTGCACCGTGGACGGCTGCCACCCGAACGACCTGGGCTTTTACCGCATGGCGCAGGCGGTTATTCCGGCGCTGGGAAAAGCGCTGGATGCGTAATCGACCTCTCCGTCAGGCTTGCGCCTGCCACCTCTCCTCACCGAGGCGAGGCAAAAATGATAGCTGCCGCTTATGCCCCCGTCTTGGCTCGCCTATGTAGGCGAGCTGGCACCTTTAACTAATCCCAAAAATATTCAGGGATTAGTTTTGGTGACTGAGAGGTAGATATTATTAAAAAGGACTGCAAAAACGACAACCTCGTTTTGCAGTCCTTTTATCTTGCTCAGAACCTTTAATCGATACGTTCTTGCGCTTTTTTGTAAACGGTTTCATCATCGCGCACAGAAATAACGATAATTTTCATCTTTTCTTTTTCTCTGACCAGCCCGTATACCACGCGAAGACCTTGCTTTTTAAGCTTAATCTTAAGGTAACCGGACAGTTTGCTTGACGCGTGATTTCCAAGCGGTTTGCCGTAGCCGCCCTCATTATCCGGCAAAGGGTTCATGGCGGCCTTGTTTATCGCCTTTAATACGAAAACCTGCTGCGAATGGTCGAGCGCTTCCAAATCCTTAACCGCTTCTTTTAAATATACAACTTCCCAACTCATTCGTTTATCTCCGTCACGGCGTCGTTCAGTTCTTCATCTGTTATACCGAGTTTTCTCTGAACATCCGCGGCAGAGACAAAGTCGTCATCTTTTGTGTCCTTCATTCTGCTTTGCGCATCCAATAAAAGTGCGTAATCCTCCGCAGCCGAAACAAGCTCTTCATACCGCTCCGGTGTAAGCAGCACGCAGGTTGGATTATTGTTTTTAACGACAATTTTAAAACCGTTTTGGCTGACCTCATCAAAAATTTTGTTGGCCTCCCCCTTGTTAAAGCGGGAAATCGGAACTATAGCGTTTAAAACATTGCTGACCGATATATTATGGATAATCATTCTTGTCTGCCTCCGTAAATAAAAAATATGTTGTTGTACAATACCAGTATAGTTAATCGCAACATATTTGTCAACATTTTTATTAATCTATTTATCGTTAACAGCCGCAAACATTTTGGCGTTTGCGGCTGTTCGTTTTTTTCTTTTTTACTTACTCGCCTTAATCGCGTGGAAATCATACCCTTCCACATAATCGGCCACATATTTAAGCTGCGTATCCGCCGGAACGCTCAGTGGTATTTCCATGATTTCGTAAAAAGCGGTTAACTCCATCCCGGTGTAAAATGCGCCTTCTTCAATGGTCATGGACCCGCGCAAATCCGCTATTTTCAGATAATCTCCGCTTTCCTGCACACTCTCCACCGTCGGCACGGTCACCTGCATCAGCCCGACCGCGTCAAAAACAAGGATACTCCCGAAAAACACCGCCACCGTGAGCAGCACGAAAATCAGGTTTGATATCCGCTTGCCAAAGATAAAAAAGCCGACCTTCGAACCCTTTTCCGGGCAGACATCCGCGCACTTGCCGCATTGGATGCACTCGGCGCTTTTTACGGCGCTTTCTTTTTCAATCTCCACATTCATCGGGCAGACCTTGGAGCATTTTTCGCAGTTGACGCATTTCTCCCGCTTGATTTTGGTCGGGCTGATTTTTGAAATAATGCCGTATAGCCCGCCTGCCGGGCAGAGATATTTGCAGAAGAACCGGTCGATAAAAACCGACGCCCCGACAACGATGATCAGAATGATAAAACCGACGCCGTTTTCGGCAAACAGTTCCGCGCCGGACCATATGTGCGCAAAAGCCGTCCACGGGTCGTAAGGCGATATCCAAAGGGTCGCGGTAATCCAAGCCATCACCGAAATAACCGCAAGCAGCAGGTATTTGCCGAGCCTCAATATTTTATCCATCTTTTTGGGTACGGTGATTTTTCTTTTCGTTATCTTCCCCAAAAGCTCCTGCAAAAAGCCGAACGGGCAAATGTTCCCGCAAAAGGCTCTGCCGAAAATAAGGGCGAATATCAGCGTGATAAAGAAAAGCGTCATCGTGCCGGAGAACAGCTTTTGTATGTTCCCCTGCCCCGCGAACCAAGCCCAAAGGTTTTCCAGCCCGCCCAACGGGCAAACCGCGTGAATAGACGGATATATTTTCCCGCCGTTGATGTGCAGGTAGCTGATGAGCATTGTACCGCCCAAAACCGAACCCAAAATGCCATAACGCAGAATTTTTGATTTTTTCATAACAATCACTCCGTTTCTGAAACCAATTTAACATCAAATTATGTTTTTTTCGTGGCAATTTTAATTATACCCGAAAAACTTTTGGTTTACAAAGTTTTTCGGGTATGAATGGTTATGCACTCCCGCCGTCTTTATCTGCCTCCTTTGTTAAAGGGAGGGGGACCACATCGGCTAAAGCTCGGCTTTAGCCAGGGTGGTGGTGGGATTGTATGCCCGTCGTTCTTCGGCCTCCGTAGGGTTTGGCTTCCCAGACAAACCGGATTTTTTCTAAATATTATACCTAATCTTAATTGTAGAACTTTTTCCGCTAGGCGTTCTAAATAATATCTCGTCTCCGGCTTTCATAACCTGATACATAGCAGAACAGACTGATGGCAACCTGCTTTTTAAACCCATATCTCGATGTATATTACCTGAAACTAACACGAGTTCTTTCGCGCCTTTTTCTTTTGCTTCATTAATCAGCTGTCTAATATGTTGTTCTATTTCACCTGTTGATGCCCCTATATATTTTTTAAAAACCGATTCAGATGCAACTTCCGGTTTAATTTTTTTTGGAACGATATTTACAGGACTTTCTCTTGTTAAATTACCCAAAACGCTACTTTTAATGAAGCGCGATTCATCGGATGTAAGTTTTTGAGCATCCAGACCAATAGTCAGCCATAATCCACTTTCTCTTATTCTTTCAACTGGGCTAAACCGTCCAAGCCATTCTTTGCTTGGGCAAAAATCTTCTTGTAAGTTGAGAGTTGCAATTATTGCTTTTTCCAACCTTAAACGTTTTTCTTTATTTTCTACCTCAAAGCAAGTGTATGTGAAATTGTTCCGCAAATAATCGCTTACTTCTTTTTCAACTGCTTTTTGTTTCTGAATGTTTACAAATATACGGTTTTCATTCTTTGATGTGTCAAGAGACCATGTGTCTAAATAATCGTCATGTCTTTTATTTAATATAGCTTTTCCAATGTTTTTTCTAAAAATACTTCCATCTTTGTTTTCATTAAAAAAATGATCTTTGAGTCGTGTTTTTAATCTATCCGGTGAATCATGCGTTCCAACACGAACAATTCGTTCAAGATTGTTGTACCTTTCGCCTTTTTCAAAAACAATATATATTCCATTATTAAAAGGTATTCTATTGATTTCATCATAAGTAAATCTTTTTGCTGTACCAAATAATTCATGAAGTGTCATGCAATCATTTTCATAATTACCTTCCTGTAAAGCTTTTATCAAAAATGAAACTCTCATCCCCTGCGGTCTGTTCCCCAGAGGTAATTCATAGCTTTTAAAGGATTTCAATAAATATTCATTATAATCCTTGCCTGCTAACACAATGAATTCGTCATTATCCAAATCAAATTCAGATTTAAGCTGAGAGATTACTTTATTACTCCATGCTATTTTTTCGCGTGTGTTCATAGTTTTAAGCGTTAAGTCATATGGTTCAATTAAAGCATACTCGGAAATCAGACCGTATTTTGCAGATAAAATATATACTTTATCTGTAGTTTTTTTTGCGTACTCATAAGAATACTTGAATAGGGTACTTGGTAAATACATTTCACACGCTTTGCATGAATAGTTTTGTTTGCTTTTTGAACATGAGATTAATGCGATCTTCATAAAACGCCCCTTAATGGTAACAATTATTTGCTTTTAAGATAACCCGAAATCATATTGGAGATAATCAGGTAATTTTTCATCCATGTGTATATCAAATAATAGTGAGCCTTTTGCATTATCTGTTGCTCTTGGATTTGTAAGTTTGCCAGTCCCAACAAAAGTAAAAGGAAGCACTATCCCATTCTCAGATTCTACCTTACGAATAAACAAATAAGCTGTTTTACTGTTAATCAATTCACCCTGCTTTAGTTCGTTTAATCCTGCTTCGCACTCCCATTGAAATAGGTCAATCTGTAAGAATTTATCCTTATAATTCAGATGCTCTTGTGTACTTGCATCTTTTTTTATTGATGCAAATATATATACAACTCCATCATAAACATAGGTACCTTTCATATTATAACCTGGATTTTTACAGAGTTTTAACTGTACTTGATCCATACGGTAACTTGACCATAGTTTGAAGTCTTCTATGTCGCCAAAATCAACAGTAAATCTTGTTAAGCCATATGCAAGTAAATCTTGTAAATATTCAATAAACTGTTCATCCGTTGGTACATTAAGCGCTAGTATGTCACCTGCGTAACTAATATTTTTCATGTATTGGAGTGCATGTCTCAATTGTTCTTGGCTATAGCTTTTTATACTCTCTGACAAAATTTGTTCAATATTTTTCAAATTACAGATACCATTAAAAAGGCATTTAAAAATCTGGTACTCATAAATACGGACAATCGGTAACATTTCAGAAAGGTAATTAATAAAGGAGATCTGTTGATCATTAAATTCCGGCAGATTTTCCTCTTCAATCCCTTTGAGGAAATTGTAGTATGAGCAATTCTTCTTACCTTGTATCTTTATAGCCATAAAACGCAATAAATCCGGAGCACAATCATTATTCAAATAATCCATATGTTTAGGTGCATACTCAGAGCAAATATATTTTTTAAAATTAAAGTAGTCCTGTTTTAGATACGATAAGCTATTAAAGTTTTCGTTCTCAAGATAGCCGACAATCTCTTCTTTACTTAAATCATCTACGTTTATCTCTACTCCGTATTGCTTAAGGCCAAGAGCATCAAAGTTGTCACGTACTAAAGAAACCATTAAACGTTTTTCAAGAACAAAATTCTCTGCTAAACTACTGAGTGCAAATGCAATTTGCACACTTCGTTTGTAACTGTTACCAATAAAATCTAATACCGTTACATAATCCTTACCTGTAAATTTTCTCAAGCCACGACCAAGCTGTTGAATGAAAACTGTAGATGATTCAGTCGGTCTTAAGAAAAGAACCATATTAATACCTGGAATATCAACACCTTCGTTTAAAATATCAATTGCAAATAAAATCTCTAAGTCAGTCGAATCACTTTGCAAATCATTATAAGCTCTGATACGCTCGCCGATATTGTTATTACCAGTAAGATATGCTGTTTTATAGCGTTCTCCTAAAGCCTCACTCATCATTCTGGCATGTGTAACATTTCGGCAGAATGCTAATGCTTTTAATTTACCTTGTGGGCGATGATTTTCAATTTCTGTGCTTATAAAATCACAATGCTTTTCATCGGCTAATTGAGCTATCATACGACGCTCTTCATTTTTATTTAAGCCGTATTCTACTAAGACATCACGTATGCCGTAATACTTAAATGGAACGATCAAATCGTTTATTATAGCATCACGGAGTCGAAGCTCATATGGAACATTGCTATCAAATAGTTCAAAAACATCTTGATTATCCATTCGTTCCGGTGTAGCAGTCAAGCCAAGTAAAAATTCGGGTTCAAAGTATTTTATAATTTTCTTATATGTCTCTGCAGTAGCGTGATGACATTCATCTATAATGATATAGTCAAATTCATCATTCGCAAACAGATCAAGAAAACGACTCATCATCATGTTTGATGCAAATACAAAATCAGCATCCAATTCTTTGCTTTCTCCACTAAATATGCCATAACTCTTACTATTACCGAAAACATCACGAAATGTTTCAAAAGACTTTTTCAGAATTGAACCTTCGTGAACAACATATAATAAGCGTTTTGGGCTGAAGTTGTAAGCATCAAAGGCAGCAAGATATGTTTTACCACTTCCTGCAGCAGCAACAACCAACGCTCTTTCAAGCCCAATAGCCCTATAACGATTTAGCTCCTTCAAAGCTTTGCGTTGCATAAAATTTGGTTTGATACTACTTGATGCAAGGTCATAATCCATATCCCAGCGTTCAATTGCAAAGTTTAATTTATTAGCGTAAAGGTTAATTATTTCGCTATTCAGAAGGTGTGTTTGACTCCACAAATTATTAAATTCATTAAAAGCCTGAGTATATGATTGCGTTGGCTCTGAATCGCTGATAACAATGTCCCATTCAATGTTTTTAAGCAAAGCGTAACGCGTAATATTTGAAGAACCTACAATAAGCTCATATCTATCATCAAATTCAAACAGATAACCCTTGGAATGATAGCCAATAGTCGAATACTGCGCATCAAGGAAGCATTCAAAGTCTAAATTACATTCAAAGTTCCTATGACGTCCCATAAGAGCGAAAAAGCTTTTTAATGATTCAATATCCGTGAAGTTTTGATAAGTTGAAGTTATAATTCGACCAACACATCCACGCTCAACTGCGGCTTCAATATCTTTGAACAATAACATAAGGCCAGCTTTCTTAATAAAGCTAACCGAAAAATTGAACGATTTACAGCTACGCAAATTGTCCTTTATCTTATTCAAAAAACTAGTTTCAGTATAGTTTGTCAGAAACTGATTCTCCATAATTACTCATTTCTCAATTTCCCGGCTATTTCGGGACGGAAAACCCGTCCCCTACAAAACGACTGCTATTTTATCTCTTGCTCTAAATCCTCAAACAACTGCGAATTAAAAAACTCGCGCAGGGTTATTTCCAACCCGTCGCAAAGCTTTTGGAGAGATACCACGCCCGGATTTAAGCTTTTTGCATTGAACATGCTGTACACGGTTGACGGTGAAACTCCGGCAATATTGGCAAGCGCATTTAATGCCATATTCCGTTCATCGCAAAGTTCAAGGATTCGTTTTGCCACAGCTTCTTTTGCGTTCATATGCTTTCCCCATTCTTTTTACACTTATCGAATATTATACCAACGGTTACGATATATCGTATACGGTATACCGCTTATTTCATAATTACAACATGCGAATACACATTATTTTCTATTGAGTAATCCTCAAAAGCCCTGTATAATTCAGCATATAACGAAGATGCGGAAGTGAGGTGACCCCCCATGCAAACCCTGCCCAAACCAAGCACCATCCCCGCCGTCCGCTACCGCCATTTCCCCGCCGACTACCAAGCGATTATCTGGCGCAACTGGGGCATGATAACGCCGGAAACAATTGCGCGGGTCCTGAACGCAACACTTCCTCAAATTACCGAAGCCGCGGTCTTATTGGGGCTCAAGCCGAACCCGGCAATCAACCCCGCCTGGAAAACCCGCGGATATCTGACTGTCATCCGGAACAACTGGCATCTGCTCACCTTTGAACAGCTGCTGGAGCTGACAGAACTGACCGAGGCGGAGCTTGCGTTCATCTTAAAAGAAGACGACTTCATGTGGCACAAAATGGGGCAGTTCAAGCCATTTGTCGAACCGCCGCGCTACCGAAAGCTTACCGCGGATGAAAAACGGCAGACCGAAAAAGCCGTTCAATATCTCTATGAACAGCTCGGGGACCTTGCCGCAAAAGAGGAAAACGCCTTTGAATTTTTGGAGCGTTATCAAAAACCGGCAACGCATAAGCAAGAAGTGAAAGCTCAAGCGTCTGCCGGCATCCGCTCAGTCTATTCCTACTTTGCCTTATTCGGCGACCCGCTGCTGAAGCCGGAGCTGGACCCGTTTCCGGACGCGTTGCTCGAGGAATACGCCGAAACAGGGATCAACGGCATCTGGCTGCAGGGCTTACTTTATCAGTTGGTGCCGTTTTCTTTCGCTCCGGAACTGTCGGAGGGTTGGGAAACACGCGTCGCAACGCTTAATCAATTAATCAAGCGGTCAAAACGGTTCGGGATTGGCGTATATCTTTACCTCAACGAGCCCCGCGCGATGGACAAAGCGTTTTTCGAGGCGAACCCCGATTTGCGCGGTGAACGGGAGGGCGATTACTGGGCGATGTGCACAAGCCGCCCGGAGGTGCGGGATTACCTTTTTAACGGCATGAAAACGTTTTTTGAATATGCGCCGGATTTGGCGGGATATTTCACCATATCCATGTCCGAAAACCTGACGAACTGCTTTTCGCGAGCGGGTTCCGGCGGGCCATCCTGCCCGAACTGCAGGGACCGCAAAGCGTGGGAAGTTGTGGCGGAGGTGAATAACCTCATGGCGAAAGGCGCGCATGCCGCTTCCCCGAACGCAAAGGCGATTGCCTGGAACTGGGGCTGGAACGCGGCTTGGTCACAAAAGGTGATTGAAGGGCTGACGGAAGGGCAGATTGTGCAGTGCACAAGCGAGGAAGCCCTGCAGACGAACATCGGCGGGGTGAAAGGCGCGGTGGTTGATTACACCATTTCGCAGCCCGGACCGGGAGAAAAATCCCGCGCGGACTGGCGCGCCGCAAGGGCGGCGGGGCATGAGGCCTGCGCCAAGGTGCAGGTGAACTGCACGTGGGAGCTTGCCGCTATCCCCTGGATTCCGGTGCTGGACAGTGTGGAAAAACACATTAGCAACCTGTTAGCCGAAGATGTCCGCAATTTTCAGCTAAGCTGGACTTTGGGCGGATGCCCTTCGCCGAACCTGAAGCTGGTTTCCATGCTGCTCGGCGGAGAAGGCGGGGCGGCCGAATGCCTGAGGGAATGGTTAGGCGGCGAGCTCGCGCCCGCTGCCGATGAAGCGCAAAAAATATTCAGCAAAGCGTTTGCCGAATTCCCTTTCAGCATCGGAACCGCTTACTGCGCGCCGCAGAACTTTGCGCCGATGGCTCCGTTTTTCATGGAAAAAACGGGGTATAAGGCGACGATGATCGGCTTCCCTTACGACGACTTGGAAGGGTGGCGCTCGATATATCCGGCGGATGTTTTAAGGAGCAGTTCCGCAAACTTGTGCATGGCTGGAAAGAGGGCTTGGCACTGCTGACGCCGCACCCCGGCCGGTCGGAGCGGTTTGACGAGTTCGCGCGCATGGCGTTCGCCGCGTTCAACCATTTTGCGAGCACATTGAACCACATAAGGTTCACGCGGGGTATTGAGCAGTTATATGACGACACGGAAAACAGCGGAATAAAACATGAGCTTTTGAGCGTTTTGGAAGACGAGCGCCGGTTAGTTTGCAGCCATATCAAGCTGCGCCTTGAGGATTCCAGAATCGGCTTTGAGGCGAGCAACCATTATTTTTACAGTTTGCAGGATTTGAAGGAGAAGCTTTTGAATATTTACGCAATTGGGAAGAGGTTGGAGTACGATGGCGAAGCGTGACTTCGTCACGGGAAGCAATAGGGAAGAAGTTGGAGAACGGAATTAGCGAGGGGCGCAGGAGAAAGAATCCCCCGTCAGGCTGCGCCTGCCACCCCCTTTCGAAAGAGGGCAAGGTACGGAGGAACGATAAGCAATACAATAAAAAGCCTCTTTTCAAAAAGAGGGGGACCGCTTAGGCTAAATCTCGGCTTTAGCCGGGGCGGTGGAGAATTCTTATATGGATAACAAAAAAGCGTTGCCAATTAACAAACACTTAAGAGGCTTGGCAAATGATATGCGGAAGAATGCCACAAAAGAAGAAAATCACCTTTGGTATGATTATCTAAGAAATTATCCGATTAAATTTCACCGTCAACGGATTATAGGTAATTTTATTGTTGATTTTTACTGCCCAAAGGCGATGCTTGTGGTTGAGCTCGACGGCTCACAGCATTTTGAGATCGAAACGCTTGAGTATGATGAAGAAAGAACTAAATATATAAACACCTTAGGATATATGGTACTGCGGCTGAGTAATCTTGATCTTAGAGATAATTTTGAAGGCTGTTGCCAATATATTGACATACAAGTGAAAAATCGCATGCAGCAAGATTAAGAAGAATCCCCCGTCAGGCTGCGCTTTCGCCGATAGTAATCGGCTCAGCCGAAAGTGTTCGGCTTTCACCCGCCTTTCGAAAGAGGGCAAGGTACGGGAGGGGCAAGCAACCACCCTTCTAAAATGACGGATTCAATATTGAAATAATAGGACAAAAAGGATACAATGTTGACAGAATTAAATGCTGAAAATTTCGGAGAGGGATTTTGAAATGAAAAAGTGTATATTAAGCGTTACATCCCTGATTCTTGTATTGACTTTGTTATGCTCCATTTCCACGCAAGCCTTTGCGGTACAAAGTGTTTTGGCGTTTCCGGAAGCCGACGGCTGCGGGAAATACACCATAGGCGGCAGAGGCGGCAGAGTCATTGAAGTGACGACGCTCGAGGACGGCGACAATATCCCCGGTTCGTTCAGGGCAGCGGTGGAAGCTTCGGGGCCGCGGATCGTCGTTTTCAAAGTCGCGGGGACAATCATCCTCAAAGAATCGCTCAAGGTTAAAAATCCATACATCACCATCGCGGGGCAAACGGCGCCGGGTGAGGGCATCACGCTCAAAGATTACAGCTTCAATGTGGAAGCCGACGAAGCGATTATCCGGAACATCCGTGTGCGCCTCGGCGATTTGCTGGAGAAGGACGCTATGAGCGTTTCCGGCGCTGAAAATGTGATAATTGACCACTGCTCCGTGAGCTGGGGCGTAGACGAAACCCTTTCGGTGACGGGGTGCAATAACGTCACCGTCCAGTGGACATTCATCACGGAAGGTCTGCATGATTCCATCCACAAAGCAGGCCAGCACAGCAAGGGCTCTTTGGTCAACGGCAGCAACGGCCAGCTTGCCACCTTTAACCATAATCTTTACGCACATAACGACGCGAGAAACCCGCGGCCGCAGGGCACCGAACCCCCGGATGTTGACACTGTCGGGTTTTTCTTTGATTTCACCAACAATGTTGTTTATGACTGGGGCAGAGAATACGCCGCGAAGAACCTGGATGTTGACGAACGGTGCACAATGAATTTTATCAACAACTATTTTATTCCGGGCCCGAGCTCGGAAGCGGCGAATTTTATGCTGGATAAAAACATCAACACAAAAATGTGTTTTTCGGGCAACTATATGAACGGAAAAATGCCGAAGGACCAGTATTCCAAGATTATCTATGAAGATTTTAAAAAGCCGGACAACGGCTGGAAGCTCAGCGAGCCGTTCGCCTCGCAGACGGAAAATATTCAAAGCGCGGAAAAAGCCTATGCCATGGTGATGAAAAACGGCGGAGCCGCGCTGAACCGGGACAGCTACGACGAAAGAATTGTCAACGAAATTATCACAGGCAAAGGGCGGATTATCGACAAGCCCTCCGACGTGGGCGGCTGGCCGGAGCTGGCAACGGGCGAAGCGTATATTGACACCGACAAAGACGGCATGCCAAACGGTTGGGAGACGGCAAAAGGGCTCGACCCCAACGACCCGGTAGACGGCAGCCTGGACAGGGATTCGGACGGATACACGAATGTTGAGGAGTTTTTGAACAGCCTGATGGCGGACCTTTACACCGAAGATGTGCCGTTCCCGCAGTTTAACAGCAGTTTCCGGTTTTTCCGGCTGATTGGATATTTGGTGCTGCGGCTTTATTTGGACGCAAAGAAGTGGGTCATTAATCTGTTTAACTGATTTCGATTAATAAGGATATAAACTATTTGGAGGCGAAAATGAAAGGAATGACCGACAAAAACGGAGAACTGAAACTTTCTGTTTGGAAGATTTTTGTTATGTTCAAACTGGTTATATTTTTTGCGATCGTCGCCAAAACATGGGAAGGCAGGCGAAGAAGAGAATTTAACCGCACCGTAAAATACAAACAATACGACACGTCGGATTTGAAGGCTGTATTGGCGGACTTTAAAATTCTCGCCACCTGCAAGGACCCTTATATTGAGCATTTTTATGAAAAGCATCCCGATTTCAGCACCCTGCATAAACTGTGGGTGCTCAATTCCAGCGGCTATTGGGCTGAAAAGTTTAAAAAGCAGATAGCCGAACGGGAGCATACGCCATACAATCCCCCGCAGGAAAAGGCGGAACACAGCTACCCGTCATCCAAAAAGTTCAAAGCGCTGGATAAGCTCGATTACCGCCTGGTGAACTACTTCGGCAATTACTGCGAGTTCCGCAGCCTGGACTTTTTCCTCTGGTGGGGCGAAAGGACCACGCACAAGCCCTTCGGCAAGCTTGCCAAGCGCATTTTCACCTGGTTTACCAACTACTATGCCGGCTATTTGGTGCCGGTGGACAACTCGCTCGGGCGCGGGGTCGAGGTGATGCCTTACGAAAACATTCTTGAGCTTGTCAAGCGGGTGAAGGTCGGGCAGATTTGGCCCTGCTCCTGCAAATCCTTCCGGGAGACGGACGAGGGTATGCCGCGGGACACCTGCATGCTCATTTCGGAGGTCGCGTCGCTGGATGACAGCGTGACGAAGTACCCGGACACCGGCTTTATGCCGGCAAGCGAGGTGCTGGCTAAGCTGAAAGAGTGCGAGGATATCGGGCTGATTCATCAGATTATGTGCGTTTCGGCGCCCGCGGGCAGAAAAATGTATGTGCTCTGCAACTGCGACAACCGCGGCTGTGTGCCGATGTACCTTAAAGTGAAATACGGTATCCCGATGGTGAAGGGCAGCGGCTTTGTCTGCGAGCAAAACGAATTGGAAAAATGCACCGGCTGCGGCATATGCGTTAAACGCTGCCAGCTCAGCGCCATCAAAATCGTGGATGGCAAGCCCGTTTATGACGAAAACAAGTGCCTGGGCTGCGGGCTTTGCGTAACCTCCTGCCCCGCCGGCATCCGCAAAATGAAACGGAAACCAACGGAACCGTTCCATGATTATACGCTCGGGCAGATTGAAAAATACCCGGAGAGAACGGTGAAGACGTAGGGAAACCGTAGAGAAGAGCGGCTTCGCCGCGAAAAGAAGTTGATAAGTGCGACTTCGTCGCGGGAAGCAGTGGGAGATTTTTGAGAAGCGTGACTTCGTCATGAAAAGAAGTTGAAAAGTGCACCATCGGTGCGGGAAGATATTGTATTTTCTTTCATTCACCAACTTCTTCCCTACTCTTCCCCACTTCTTCTCTACTTCTTCCCCACCTCTTCCCTACTTCTTCTCAAATTTTCCGGAAAGGGTTCATCGCTATGGAAAAATCTTTCGGCAGCGGATATTTCGGCGAGTGGGTCCAAGGGGAACAGGGTGTCCCCGCTTACCGTTATGCCGTAAACCAGCTGACGGACGATAAAGCGATTACCATGACAACGCCCGCCTGGAACGACAGGCGAAACCACACCTTTGTCTTCGGCAACGACAGAGTTGTTGTAACAGCCTCCAACTACGGTTACTGCCAAATCCGGCAGGACGAGGGCTGCCCGAAATATTTAACGGATTATAATCCTCCCGCCAACCAGTTTGGCGGCGGGTTCGGCTTTTTAAAAGGCAATATGCTGCTCAACACTTTTTATGACGGTTCGCCGATACTCAGGGAATACGGCGCCGGATATTTCAAAAAGCAGAAAGAAAACGGCGAAGCAAGGGTTGAGGAAATCATTTTTGCGCCATACGGCGATGACCCGGTTGTGATTAAAATAGTTACCATTACAAACCTGACAGGCACAGAAAAAGAGTTCACCTGGTTTGACTATTGGGCAGGCGAAATTTACGAGTTTACTTTTATTGATTATTGCCTTGCCCAGCTGACTTTCAACACCGCGAATGTCGCAAAGTTCCGCAGAGCATTTGCAAAAGCTTTTTTAAAGGAATACAAGGTTTTTGAAAGCGGCGTTAACCGCACCATGAAATATACAGGCGAAAATATTTTTCTCCGCGGCGCCCATGCCGCGGCGGAGGGTTTATTCCGCCGTTTTGCCAAAAGATTTTATGACAATAAAAACAACTCCTGCGCGGATAAAAACCCGCCTGCCGTTTGCCTTTGTTCTTTGGAAAAAGCCTCGGTAGAAGTTCATACGCAGGCGGACGACTTCTTCGGCAAAGGCGGAATCGGCAACCCCGCGCATTTCGGTTCTTCTCAAAGAACCGCCAACGGCAATAACGCCATGCTGATGCTCGAGCAGGCGGTTAATTTAGCTCCGGGCGAGAGCAAAACGATATGCTTTGCGGCTATCTATGAGCCGGAAGGCTTTTCGCTTGAGAGTTTGAGATCGAAATATGAAAACTCCGATGTTAATAAACTCTTTCAGGATACCCTTGAAAGCTTTAAAACCGAAAGAACCGCTTTCAAGCTTGACGGCGCCGAATGGCTGGACAGGGAACTGATGTGGCACAACGCCTGCCTCCGCGGCTCCATGACCTATGCCTCGTATTTTGACGCGCATATTCTTTCGCAGGGCGGACACTACCAATATCTTATCGGCCTGCAAGGCGCGCCGCGTGACCAGCTTCAGCATGCGCTCCCCTTTATCTACACCGAGCCGGCTATCGCTCGCGAGCATATTTTGTTCACGCTGCGTGAAATGTCACCGCAAGGGGAATTACCGTACGCGACGCACGGCAACGGCATGATGGTCGCCTCTGTGATGATACCGTCCGACCTGCAGCTGATGCTTTTATCTTTCATCGGCGAGTATGTTCTCGCCACAAGGGACTATGATTTTTTAGAAACGAAATACACAAGCAGGCTTGACTCGAATAAAACCGAACGGACGGTTATGGAAGGCGTTAAGCTTGCCTGCAAATACGCGCAGGAACAGGTGGGCAGAGGCCGGCACGGATTAATGCGCATGCGAACCGGAGATTGGAACGACCAGGCAGTTTACGGCAGAGTACCTTTCACCAAAACAAAATACGCGCAAAAGCACGGCGAATCCATGCTCAATTCCGCTATGGCGACCTACTCGTTCCGTATTTTCGGCGATATGCTGCTGGCAGCCGGCCATAACGAAGAAGGAAAAAACGCCTTGCAATGGGCGGATGAAATCAAAAATGCCGTCCGCGAACAGTGGAACGGCAAATGGTTTAAACGGGCTTTTATGGGCGATAAACTCGGCTGGCTCGGCGACGATTTGCTGTGGCTCGAACCGCAGCCCTGGGCGGTTATCGGCGGAGCCGCGGACGAAGACATGAAAAAAACACTCGCCGAAAATATCAAAAAGATGCTTTGCGATATTAACCCGAACGGCGCGGCGCTGATCAGCCATGACGCTCAAGTGAAAGAGGACAGCGCGGGGCTTTCGGCAGGAGAACTGGAAAACGGCGGCGTCTGGCCGGCCATCAACGGTTACCTTGTCTGGGCGCTTGCAAAAATCAACGGAGAATACGCGTTTGATGAATTCTTAAAGAATTCGCGCGCTTTTCAGGCGGAGGCCTATCCGGATATCTGGTACGGAATCTGGTCCGGTCCCGACGCTGTCAGCTCATCTTACGCGCGTTACCCCGGCAGAACGCAGAACAGCCGCAACCCAAAAACGGGTAAAAGAGAAAAACTGTTTAAGCTGACCGTCGGCGTGGACTGGGAGGACTTCCCCGCGCTGAACCTGCATGCCCACACCTGGCAGCAATACATTGTCTTTAAGCTTATCGGGCTGGAGTTTACGGCAGACAGCATCTGCTTCGCCCCCGTTATCCCGAGGGGAAAATATGCCCTGACCTCAAGGCTTGTTTCGTTCGCCAAGGACGGAGATACTTACGATATCCGGTATACTCCATTGCAAGCTGTTGAGCTGAATGTTTGTTTTGCTTTAAACGGCAAAACGGTAAAATCCGTCACGGTGAACGGCGAAGATACTGCCTTCACGGCAGAAAATGGCTGCCTTGTTTTTACAATACAGTCGAAGGAAAACGCTGTCCGGCTTGAACTTTGCGATTGATTTCCTCTCCCCCGCTCTCTGCGGGTAAAATACAACTATTAACTCAAGAATGTGAGCGATAAGATGAAAAATACTTCAAAATTTCTGACTCTCGAAAAAAACCGCATCACGCTTGCGGAATACCTTGTTTACGGCTACATCAGCGAAGGGAATTATATTGTCCCGCCGTTTTATCAGCCGAAGAGCTTTGACGGCGACACACTGCTTTGGATTCTGCCCCCCGGCAGCGATGAAAAGGCGCTGATGATACGCTGCGCCGGTTATTCCGTTAAAAAAAGCAGAGACGGCAAAACCACTATTCTGTTTGACGGTGATTACACCGCAGCCGAACAGCCCGGACGGCCGGCCTGCGATTTTTTCGGGAATTTTATTAAGCTGGATATCGCGAACGGGCAGGAATTGACGCAAGCTTGGTCCCGTTTTTATTGGGATAACCTGCTGCCGGAAATTGCCGAGCGCACCTTTATGGTTAAGAAAAAGAACATCCGGGAAGGTTATGTTTTATCGACTCTTAAAGAAAAAGTCTACGGCGGAACCTATCCCGCGGTGGACCACGAATTTCACATCAAGGGCAGGTACGCTGTGGGCGGCCAAGCGGAAATCAGCCTGATTAAGCGGATGCTGGAGCTTCAGATAAAAATTATGCGGGAGGATAAAAAACAGCTCTCCCGCAATGTGTGCTCTGTACAGCCGGACGGGCGGCGGGAATACAATGTTTGGCGGAGAAGCAAAAATCTCAAAAACAACGCGCAGATGTTCCGTATAACGGCGAACGTTGAATTCATTGAGGAAATGTTTCTCTATTATTCAATGAGTAAGGATACCGGTTTTATCAAAGACAATATCGAAGCGCTCGAAAAAAACTGCACCTATATTGAAAGCTTTATCGAAGCGGACGGCCTGCTGAACTCCCATGTGTATTTTGAAGACCAGGTTATTAAGGACGGCAAGGTGGCGCAGGCGCAATGCTTTGCCATGAACGGTTTTCATTTGATGGCAAAACTTGAGGAGCTTGCCGGCAGCGCTGAAAAAGCCGGGTATTATCATAACATTGCCACCAAACTGGGTGAAGGCTATATCAAGGATTTTCCCGCCGGATACTGGGACAATGAAAACAAAAGATTTATTGACTGGATTGACGGGAACGGTCAGCCGCACGACCATATCCATCTGCTCGCGAACGAACTGCCCTGCCTGTTTGGCCTCGCCGGCGCAGAGCAGCAAAGCAGCGTGACAAAGCTGATAAAAGACCATGACGGGGTCTTCTCAAAATTCCCCAGTTATGTAGCGGCGAAAATCGAGGATTATACGGACAGCGAGATAGGCACCGGCGGAGCATACGACCTTTGCGCGGCCGGGCGCTACTGGTGCTGGGACGCCCGCTATAAAGCGTTTATCAGGGACGGGGCAACGCTTGCAAAGCAGCTGCTGCAGGTGACGGCGCAGGCGAGACTCGACAACTTTCTGATGGGCGAACGGTATGACATGAACTATGTGTATTATATCGACGACAAAAACTGGCACGGGGCCGCACTCTATTATGAGTACCCCTGCGTGTTTTTATATTTGCTGGTGACGCAGTATTTGGGCGTCGATTTCGGCTTTGACTGCGATGTTGTCATCAAGCCTTTGATCACCGGCGGCGGGACCGTGGCTCTGCCGAACTTCGGCATCGAATACATTGTAAAGGATAACAGCTTTACATTCAAAAATCTGAAAGATACCGCCATCACCGCGGATATCGACCTCAACGGTATCGGTATGGACTATGCGGGGAGAATAACGGTTGAAGGAAAAGGGGAAATGACGATTTAATCCTCAGTCACCAAAACTAATCCCTTACTCATTTATTTTTTTAATTTTTTTTGGGATTAGTTAGCGGTGACAGCTCCTTTGAAAAAGGAGCCTTCTAAAAAGCCCTTCTTTTCAAGGATGGCACGACGATTACTATCGGCGAAGCCGAAGCCTGACGGGTGATTAACTGTAGGGATCGACCTATACCAAACCTCGGGTTTGGTAGGTGTGTCGTTCCGATGAATGAGGCGATTTTATCATGACAAGCCGTGAACGGGTTAAAAGAGCCATGAGCTTTCAGGCGCCGGACAAAGTGCCGGTGCAGTTTTACTATGCGCCGGTAGGTTATTACGAGCACGGCGAAAAGCTGAACGATTTATACGCGAGGCTGCCCGGAGATTTCGGCCCATTTGAACGGATGGCCATCCCCGCCCCCGCGGAAAACGAATATGACACGCAGGGCAGTTTTCACGCTTTCCGCCGTGACGAATGGGGCACACTCAAGGAATACCGCATTTTCGGCATTGCCGGCATGCCTGTCAAATACCCGCTCGCGGATATTGGCAATTTGGAAAGCTATGTCTTTCCGCCCGCTCCGGCGCTTTCCGGTCCTGAGTTTGAAAAACAATGTCAGCGGGTCGCTTCACACCAAGAGCAATACTATTTTTTGCAGGGTGCCGGCTCGCTTTTTGAAAGGCTGGTCGCTCTCCGCCCGGAGGCGGATGTGCTCTGCGACATCGCGCTGAATGAACCGGGTATCAACCGCCTTGCGGATAAAATCACGGAATATAATTCAAATTTTGTCAGCCTCGCCGTGAACACCGGCGCGGACGGTATCAGTTTCGGGGACGATTACGGCACGGAGCGCAGCCTTGTGATGAACCCGGTAACCTGGCGAAGTTTCATCAAGCCGAGGCTGAAGGAATTGTTTTTACCGGCGGTTAAAGCGGGCCTCAATATTCACTTCCACAGCTGCGGGCAGATAAGCGCGGTTATTGAAGATCTGCGGGAAATCGGCGTCACCTCCATTTGGCCTCAACTGCCGGCTTACAACATGGAGGAGTTTGCCAAACGCTGCCGTTCCATCGGGTTGGCGGTTGCTATCCATACCGACCGCGCGAACACCATGACACACGGCACGCCCCAAGATGTGCGGGAGCTAGTGATGCGTGAATACGAGGTTTTTCAAATGGCACAGGGCGGCGCGTGGTTTTACATTGAGGCGGACAACGGGTTTCCGTTTGAAAATTTGGAGACGCTGGTGAGGACTATTCAGGAATTGCGGTAGCTGATGCTGGGAAGCGATAGAGAAGTGCGGCTTCGCCGCGGGAAGCAATGGAGAAGTGCACCTTTGGTGCGGGAAGATGTTGGAAAGCGATAGCAAAGTACGGCTTCGCCGCGGGAAGACGTGGAAAAGTGCACCTTCGGTGCGGGAAGATATTGTAGTTTCTTTCGTTCTCCTACTTCTTCTCAACCTCTTTTCGCGACGCAGTCGCTCTTCTCAACTTCTTCTCAATTATTTAAAAGGAGTACAAAAGCATGACCAACTTATTCGATATTACGGATTTCGGCGCAATCGGCGACAAAGAAACGGACTGCTCATCTGCCATTCAGCAGGCGCTGGACAAAGCGGGCGAAGTCAGCGGCGTGGTCGTTGTGCCGCCCGGCAATTACCTGTGCGGTATGCTTAGCGTACCAAAAGGCGTCAGCTTTACCGGAACCCATGCCTGGACCTTCGGGCAGGACGGCAGCAGTATTTTGACGTTGATTGACGGCAGCCACAAATGCTTGCTGGATATTGCCAAAGCGGCCGGCTGCACCATCAAAGGCTTGTCAATCAACGGCGGCAAACTCGGCAGCGGCATTCACGGCGTGATGCTTGACCAAGATGTATACAATGGCGGCGGCGCGGAGCATACCCCGACGATCGAGGACTGCCGTATCGGCAGCTTCACCGGGGACGGCGTGCACCTCAACCACATCTGGTGTTTTTCCATCCGCCACAGCATGCTGTGCTTCAACACCGGGCACGGGCTGTATATCAACGGCTGGGACGGCTTTATACTGGACAACTGGATGTCCGGCAACGGCGGAGCGGGCATCTATGCGGACAAGGTCGCCGCTTCCGTCACCGCCACGGGCAACCGGGTGGAGTGGAACCGGTTAGCCGGTTTTTACTTTAACAACAGCAACACCCTGAACCTCACCGGTAACTATTTTGACCGCAGCGGCGGCCCGGCCCTGTGGATTAGCGCGGATGCGGGCAGGCAGAGCGACACGGTGACCGCGACCGGTAACATCTTCAACCGCAGCGGCGCGGGCGATTTTGCGGAAAAAGGTCCGGAGGACGAACTGAACAGCTGCCATGTGCGCCTGGAGCGTTGCGTAAATATGGTCCTAAGCGGCAACAGCTTCCGTGTCGGCAGGAACGACGGTGATGTTGGACTCAAAAGCCCGGATTACGGCATGGTGCTCGGGCACCTGCGCGGCTGTGTCATTAAGGACAACGCGATGATGTGCGGGAGCATCAAGAAGAATATCGTTGACCTCGGCGGGCATGAAGAAGAAGTTATCATCAAGGACAACGCCGGCGGAGCGTGCGAAGAGTTCGGTATTTTTTGGCCGGCGTTAAAGGATTCGGTATAAAAAGTGTTGAATTAACAACATTTTAGGTTCCAAAAAGCATGTCTGGTTCATACTTTTTAGGACATACTGCAGGAATAAGTACCCATTAAGTAATAATTCGCTCTAAAATAATCTGCTTGAAGTAATCTTGACATTTCTTTGATTCTTTGTTATACTGACATCAAAGAAAGTTTGTTTGGAGTGAAAATTATGCAGCAATCAACAATAAAAGGGGGACTTCCCTTATCCAAAAAACTCATCTCCGTCTCACAAAAAAGACAGATCACGTTGCCTATTGAGTTTTTCAGCTCTCTGGAAATCGGCAGCGAAGTGGAGTGCTATATGCAAAACAACGCCATCGTTATACGACCCGTACGCAATGAAAGCGGCGAGTTTGACGAGCAGATACTGGCAGATTTGATCACACAGGGTTATTCCGGAACCGAGTTGCTGGAAAAGTTTAAAGAAATGCGCAGGCAAATTCGTCCCGCCGTTGAGCGCCTGATTGCCGAGGCAACTGACGCCGCGATGGGCAAGAAGACTTTCGGCACCTATGAAGATATATTTGGTCCGGAGGTTAAGTAATGGTCAAAATCATCTTCTTGCCGCCGGCTCAAAAATACCTCAAAAAGCTCAAAGATAACAAACTGAAAGCGCTTTACAAAGCTGAGGTTGATAAACTGCTTACGGACCCGTATGCCGGTGAAGCAAAAAGCGGAGACCTTTCCGGCATCTATTGCTGTGATATCCGTTATAATAAAACCGATTACAGGCTGGCATATACGCCGGTCCAAATCGAACCCGATATTATGGTCGCAGTCGTCTTGGCTGGAACACACGAAAACTTTTATGAGGATTTGAAAAGATATATAAAATCGGCTAATATTAAACGCACCTGAAAAGTATCTTTTAAAACTTCTTATTACCGCAACGCCTGATTCTCTCATCAGTGCTTTGCGGTGTCTTTTTATGCAGATATTATTCGACAAATTATGTTTACTATTTGTACTATAAGTGATATAATAAATATCATAAATTATATTTCTGAAATTTACCGGCGGAGGTGAACCATGGCAGGTATAACGCTCAAAAATGTTTACAAAATCTACCCCGGCGATGTCACCGCGGTTTCGGACTGCAGTGTTGAAATAGCGGACAAAGAGTTTATTGTTTTGGTCGGACCTTCCGGCTGCGGCAAGTCGACGGTTTTGCGCATGATTGCGGGGCTTGAGGACATCACGGCAGGCGAAATATACATCGGCGACCGCCTGGTGAACGATGTGCCGCCCAAAGACCGGGACATCGCCATGGTTTTTCAAAACTACGCGCTGTACCCGCATATGACCGTTTACAAAAACATGGAGTTCGGGCTCAAACTGCACAAGGTGCCGAAAGACGAAATCCAAAAACGCGTTTTTGAGGCCGCCAAAATCCTTGAAATCGAGCATCTGCTGGACAGAAAGCCGAAAGCCCTTTCCGGCGGCCAGCGGCAGCGTGTCGCGCTCGGGCGCGCCATGGTGCGAAGCCCGGCGGTTTTTTTGCTGGACGAGCCTCTGTCGAACCTGGACGCCAAACTCCGCACCGCCATGCGGGCGGAAATTATCAAACTGCACAAGAGGCTGGAGACCACCTTTGTCTATGTGACGCATGACCAGACGGAAGCGATGACCATGGGCGACCGGATAGTTGTTTTAAAAGACGGCCTTGTCCAGCAGATTGACACCCCCCAGAACCTTTACGATTACCCATGCAATATTTTTGTCGCCGGGTTTATTGGCTCGCCGCAGATGAACCTGATTGACGGCACCGTTGTTAAAAAAGACGGCGGTTGGGCTGTTGACTTCGGCGGGTGTGAAATTGTAATTCCCGCCGCCAAACTCGAAAAGGCGGATCTTGCCAAATACGAGGGTAAACCTGTTAAAGTCGGCATACGCCCGGAGGATGTTGACGACGGAGAAGAGTTTATTAAAGACCACGCCGCTTCCGCCGCACAGGCAGAAGTTGAAATAAGCGAACTGATGGGCGCGGAAATATACCTGAACCTGATTATCTGCCAAGGCACAAAATTAACCGCCCGGGTGGATTCAAAAACAAAATCCAGAACGGGCGACAGCATCACAATCGCATTTGACGAAAACAAAATCCATCTGTTTGACATTGAAACCGGATTGATGATTTTAAATTAGTTTAATAATACAAAGGAGCTGCAATTTCCGGTTAATACCGTGAATTGCAGCCCTTCAATTTTTCCGATTATTTCAGGAGTACGGTTGAGCGCGCGGGCATTTCAACGGTATCGCCTTTGAGTTTTGCTTTATCGCCGGAGACACTCAGGGTATCCGTTATTTTCTTGTAACCGTATGGTTCCTTCGGCAGTGCCACATTTACCGGTTTTGCCGCGAGGTTGTGCAGCACAAAAACCTTGCTGCTGTTATATTCGCAAGAAAAAGCCACTATACTTTCAGCCCCCGTGTCAATCGCTTTCAGCATGCCCCGGGCGATTTCCGGGTTCCGGTTTTTGATGCCGATTACTTTGATATAGTAGTTCAGCAAAGAGTTTTCATCCGCAAGCTGCTCTTCAACCCCCTGCGCGGGCTGCTCAAAGAATTCCGCGTTCGGCGGCGGGTTCGGTATGCCGGTTTTATCCGTTACGGACCAAAGCATTGGCAGGCGCTTGTTTTCATCTTTGCCGGAGCCGGTCATCCCAAGTTCTTCGCCGTAATAGATAAACGAATTGCCGGGGGTTAGAATATAGAGCGCGGCCGCCGATTTTTCCAGCGCCGTATCGCGGTTGAGCATCCCGGCGCTTCTGCCGTTGTCATGGTTGGTTAAAAATACGGCGTCGATACTTTGCGGGCTGATTTGCAGCACTTCCCGCTGCCAGCTTTCCAGCTTATCCGCCGCTTTGCTCCCGTTTTCCGAACGGACTGCGGGGATATACAATCCGTCAATCTGGGAAAACGGAAAGTTGAACAAGCTGTCGATACCGCTGCCGTACAGTTCTTTGATGGTGTTTGCGGGTGACCATGCTTCGCCCACAATGTAGCACTTCGTGTTGATTTTTGACGCCTCGGTTTTCAGCCAGTTTAAAAACGCGGCGTTCTTTTCATTGCTGCCGGTGTAATAGGATGTCACCGCGTCCAGCCGGAAACCGGCTATGCCTTTGTTCAGCCAGAACTTCATAATTTTAACAATTTCACCGCGCACCAGCGGTTCGTCCAGGTTCAGGTCCGGCATCCCGGACCAAAAACGGCACTCATAATACCAGCCGTTGTATAACGGCACCTGCGCGTAACCGGACTGCGGTACGGTTGAAAAGTTGTAGTATTTGCAAAACGGGTTGTGCTCCCGGCACAATTCTTTATATTTGCATACCGGTTGACCGCATGGGGGGGTGGCGATACTCACACACGCCGATTTGAACCATTCATGCTCCGAGGAGGTGTGGTTGAGCACCAGGTCCATGATCAGCGAAACATCCTTTTCGGCGCACTTGGCGGCCAGCGCGTCAAAGTCCGCCATGGTGCCGTACTGGGGGTCAACGGCGTAATAGTCCGTCACATCATATTTGTGGTAAGTCGGCGAGGGCATAACAGGCATCAGCCATATCCCGCCGATACGCAGGCTCTTTTTGCTGTTTGTGTCACCGTCGTTGAGATAGTCAAACTTTTGCAGAACACCTTTCAAATCACCTGCCCCGTCGGCGTTGCTGTCGTAAAAACTGCGGACAAATATCTCGTAATAAGTCCTGTATTGATCCGAAGGCGCTGGTGTGCCGCCCGGTGCGCAAGCGCACAGGAGGATCGCCATTGCAAGCATCAGCGCGATAATCCGTTTCATAACCAAGCCTCAGCACCTTTGTTAAAAAGCACAGGATGTGTTTTCCCTGCGCTTTGCGATTATTGATTAACCCTTCACCGAGCCACCTGTGACGCCCTCCACATAATACTTCTGCATCTTGATAAACAAAAGCGTTATCGGTATGGCCACCAGCACGGCGCCCGCGCAGAACCGGGTAAAATAGACGGAAATATTCTCCCTTGTGAGCATTTGGAACAGCCCGAGCGCGAGGGTATAGTTCTGGTAATTATCCCTCATAATGACACTGACAAATATGAAGTCCACCCACGGCGCCATGAAAGAAATCAGAATGGTATAAACCACAATGGGTTTAGACATCGGCAGGGTGATCTTCCAGAATATCTGGTTTTTTGTCGCCCCGTCAATCGTCGCCGCCTCGTCCATGGAAATCGGCAGGGTGTCAAAAAAGCCTTTCGCGATATAGTAGCCCATGCACGCCGACCCTGAATAAACGAGCACAAGCGCCGCGAGCGACTGGTCGAGCCCGACGAGCTTGAGAATGTTATAAACGGCGATCATTGTCATAAAACCGGGGAACATGCCGAGAATCAGGCCGACATTCATATATTTTGTCCGGCTTTTAAAGCGCAGGCGGCTGAAAGCGTAACTGATCATCAGCACGAGAACGGTGCTGATAATACAGGTAAAAACAGCGACAATCAGTGTGTTTAAAAACCACCGCGGGTAGTTAAAAAGGGTCGTTTCGGTAAACAGCTTTGTGTAGTTGTCCATCGTGAAAATTTTCGGGAAAACATGGACGGGGTAAGGGCCCGTTTCATCCCCTCTGAAAGACAAAAGCAGCAGCCATGCTATCGGCAGCAGCCATACCGCGCCCATGACAGTGAGAATCACGTAGATCACAATATTGGCGGGCGACAGCTTCTTTTTGTTTTTCTTCATCATTGAAAATCAGACTCCCTCTTTGCGGATTTTGAGGAGTTGTAAACGATAAGGGACATCGAAGCAACAAGGATAAATGTCAGAATACCGATGGCCGACGCAAGGTTGTAGTTCTGCTCGTTTACCGTTTGCTTGTAGAGCCAGGTGATGAGCAAATCGGTTTTGCCGGCCTGAAAATAGTCCGTACTCAGGGGGTTGCCCCGGGTGAGCAGGTAGATGACATTAAAATTATTGATGTTGCCCACAAACTGCGTAATCAGATACGGCGTTGTGACAAAGAGCATATACGGCAGGGTAATTTTGGTGAAGGTGACAATCGGCCCCGCGCCGTCTATACGCGCGCTCTCATACAGGTCATTCGGTATATTCATCAAAATACCGGTTGTGATGAGCATGGTGTAGGGAATACCCACCCAAATATTGATGACCACAACGGATATCCGCGCGAGCGTCGCGTCGGTTAAAAACGGGATGCTGTTCTGGATAATACCCCAGTCTTTTAAAACGGTATTGAGCGAGCCCTGGTCGGTCAGGAGCTGCGACATAAGGAGCAGGCTGACAAACTGGGGAACCGCCGCCGTCACGATAAAAACAGTTCGCCACATTTTTTTGAGTTTAATACCTTTTTTGTTAATCATAAAGGCCAAAATCATACCCAGTATATAATTGGAAAAGGTCGCGAAAACAGCCCAGGTGAGTGTCCAGCCCAGCAGGCTGACAAAGGTGTGCGACTTCATCGGGTCGTTCCAGAACAGGTCTTTAAAATTAATCAGCCCAACCCAGGTGAAAAGGTTGCCGGGCGGCTGATGACTTTTATCAAAGTTGGTGAAAGCGATGAGCACCATGAACACAATCGGGATAATGGTAAAAGCGGATACCATCAGCGTCGGTACAGCGAGCAGGGTTTTGTGAAACCTTTTGTCAAACAGCTCGGTAATTTCCCCGGTAAAGTTAAGCGGTTTTCTGCCGGAGGCTTTGACAACATGCGCGCGGTAGCCGTCTCTGACGGATATAAAATAAATACCTAAAAATGCCAAAGCAAGGATAATCGAAAACACGCCGAACAAAAGAATCCGCATGGAATTGTCCGGCTGTGTGTATATGTAGATTTCATTGACCGGGTCAAAAACCTGCCCGCCGGCATTGGTGCCAAGGGTGCCGATGTCTTTGACATAGTTCCAGCCGAAGCCGGCCATGTATAAGAAAAACGCGGCTTGGGATGAAAAGAAAATAAACCCTTTAACAATCTGCCCGTTGGCAGCGTTGCCGAGCCCCATGATAAAAAATGACAGCTTATTGCCAATGTTGCCTTTTGTAAATGCGTAAATTAACTCTTTTGTCCCGCTGACGAGGCCTTTGAATGCCAGCGCGGTTTTGGTGCCGGCGGAGTTCATTTTTTTCTTCAATGCTGCCGGAAACCCTTTAACGGATATTGCTAATTTATGCCCTGCTCTTTTTAACGGATTCATCCCTAATTCATTCATGGTCATAAAGAATCCTCCCGGTTTTTGATGTAGATTTAAAGCAGCGGAAATTTAACGCAGTTTTTACTTTACCGGCAGGGCAGACCATCCCGCCCTGCCGGCTGAAACTTGAAGGATGCTATGCGGTGATTTGTTTCACCATATCGTCCAGCTGCTGCTGGATGGCCTTTGCGTAGTTCTTCGCTTCCATCTCTGTGCCGAAAGCTTCCGCCGGGCTCCAGTATGTGCCGAGCACATCCTTTTGCGAGGTTGCGAATGCGTTTTGAACCGCAAGAGCGCTCAGCGCAACATTTGCTTTTACATCATCACTGGCCGCTACTTTGATATTTGAGGGGCCGAGTGCCCTTTTTGCAAATCTCGTTGCCTGGCTCTGCTCGTTGGTAAGCCATTCCGCAAGTGCCATTGCATCCAGCGGGCTCTTTGTGGCTTTGTTTATTCCGATGAGCTTATACCCACCGAACGAACCCATTTGCATCTGCACACCGCCAACGGAATAGGTCGGCAGTTTTGTCGCCGCGTAATTGGCGCCGAGTTTTTCCTTAATCTTATCTGCATTCCATGTACCGGAAACGCCCGCGCAGATGTTCGTGCCCATGCCGCCGGTAAGAACCGCGTCATCGCCCGTGACAAAAGCCGGGTTAGCCGTGAATGCCTTGATGGCTTCGCCGACTTTTACGCCTGTCGCATTGTTAAAATCGCAGGTCTGCTTGCCATTCGCGCCGATGCCGAGTTTACCGCCGCCGCCAAGGAAAAAAGACGCGATATACCAGCCGTTTGAAACATCCATGAATACTTTTTTGTCCACAGCAACTGCCGCGGCAAGGATGCCGTCAAGGGTCTTGACTTGATCGGCGCTGACAACGCTCTTGTCATAATAGAGGAAGTAGCCGTTGTCCGCCGTCATGGGATAAGCGTACAGTTTGCCGTCAAGGGTTGCGGCTTCAACGGAGCTTACCATATTGGCTGCTTTGATTGCCGCCACATTTTTGGTAACCTCATACAATGCGCCTGCCGCTACGAAATCACGGATTTGATCATTGGGGAAGGAGAAAACATCCGCCGATGCGGACGGGTCTTCAAGGAACTTTGTTTTTGCCTGATCCTCACCGACAACCCCGAGCGTGATGGTGTAATCTTTGTTGGGGTTGGCCGCCTTGAAACCGTCAACCAGTTCCTGAAGGAGCGCCTGGTCGTCCTGTGAGCCCCATACCTTGAGCGAAACTTTTTCTTTTACAGCCGAAGTGGTCGTTGTGTCCGTTTTAGCGCCGCCGCATGCCGCGAGGCCGATTACCATGGTAACAGCCATCAGCAATGCAAGAACTTTGAATAGCTTTTTCATCGTGAATACCTCTTTCTTTTTATATTTTCATACGCTGAATGCGTATTGAAGGCGTTCTGTACTACGGGACTTCTTTATAAATTTCAAAACGGGTAGGCGGCTGGGCTCTTCCGTAGAGGTCTGTTATATTTTTTATTTGCGCCGCCAGCTCCGGCGTCAGCTGCCGTTCGGCAACCCGCCACATCCAGTTGAAACCGATGGTGGAAGGCGTGTTGGTGCGCGCGGAATTGTCCAGTTCCAGCCAGTCCTGCAGCTGCACCACCGCCGTGTCTGCCACGCTGCCGAACGCACCTTTAATCAGCGCCAGGGGCAGCTGCTCTTTGTTTTTTGCGCCGAAGTAATCCATGAGATACCGCAGATCTTTTGTCTTTTGTTTTTTGCAGAAGCCTGCGACGGTGTCGTTGTCGTGTGTGCCGATATAAACGGTTGTGTTCTTTTCGTATTTATAAGGAATGTGCGGGTTATCATCGCTGCCATCCGCGGCAAAGAGCAAAACCTTCATACCCGGGTAGCCGGATTTTTCAAGCAGGTTCTTTACAGAAGGGTGCAGCACCCCCAAATCCTCCGCTATAATTCTTGCGTCACCGACAGCCGAGTTAATCGCCGCAATCAGCTTTTCGCCCGGGCCTTGCTTCCACTCGCCGTCAATTGCTGTATTACAGTCCGCCGCAATGGAGTAATACCGGGCAATGCCGATAAAATGGTCAATTCTGATGACATTAAAGAGCTTAGCGCATGCCGCTATGCGGCGCTTCCACCAGTCAAATCCGTCTTGTTCCATTGCCTGCCAGTTATAAAGCGGATTACCCCACCGCTGGCCGGTTGCGGAAAAATAGTCCGGCGGAACCCCCGCGATAAAATCAGGCCGGCCGTCAACATCCATTTGAAAAAGTTCTCTGTTAGCCCAGACATCCGCGCCGTCGCCGGAGACATAAATCGGAATATCGCCGATGAGCGAAATGCCGCTGCCGTTCGCGTAAGTTTTCAGCGCGTTCCACTGGCGGAAAAACTCATACTGGCAGAACTGCCAAAACAGCATTTCACGTGAAAGCAGTTTTTCATAATATCGCAACGTGCGGGGTTTGTGCAGCCTGATGTGATCGTCCCAGCTTTGAAAATCCCGCTGGCCGAAATACTCTTTGATGGCCATATAGGCGGCATAATCGTCGAGCCATCTTTTTTCCGCTGTGCAGAAAGATATAAAATCGTTTTCGTTTGTATCAAACCTTGCAAACGCCTGTTTCAGCAGCGGATAGCGTTTGTAAAAAACCTTTTCGTAATCCACATATGCTTCGTTCTTTCCGGGAGCGTCGCCAGCGAGTATCTCCTGAGGTGTCAGCAACCCCCTGCCCGCGAGCGTATCGATATCGATAAAATAAGGATTACCCGCGAAAGCGGAAAATGATTGGTAAGGGCTGTCCCCGAAACCGGTTGGGCCGATCGGCAGAACCTGCCAGTACTGCTGGCCGGCAGCGCGCAAAAAGTCCACAAAATCGGTTGCCGCTTTGCCTAAAGTGCCGATTCCGTACGGTGATGGCAGGCTGCTTACCGGCAGCAATATTCCCGCTGATCTGTTTATGGTAACCACCCTCAAGTATAAAAACGGCTTATTAATTTACAACTCATTATATCACTGTTAAGTTATTATAGCAATGTTTATTTATACTATACTGCATATATTTATTATGATTATTATTACAATTATATTTTGCCAGATTATTGACTCAATATTCTACCGATAAACGTACAAAACATTGATTTCAAAAAAAACATCCTCTCTTCAGCCTTTTAGCTTCGGAGAGGATGTTCTGTTTTCTTCAACAGTGTTACGCCGTGTGAATCATAATGGCTATCAGAAGAGCGGCTGCAATGGTTCTGTGAGAAATCAGCCATGTTTTGCTTCTTTTTTTCACCTTGCTCCCGTATATACCATGCATAATTTGCAGAATCATAACCCCTGCCGCTATAGTACCGGCAATATTTATACCGTATTGGCTGAATTGAAGCAGGAAATGTAAAAGTATAAACAGGATTGTCAGCAATCCGAATAATTTATGATTTTTTACAATCAGCTTCATCATGATGGTATAAACTTTGAGTACAATCGGATATTTGCTCAGCAGTTTTCTGTAATTCTTAAAAATGAACTTAACAAAATAATTCAGTATTGTGAGAACATACAGAACTACAATAATGCTCCCTAAAAAGCCGCCTAATTCCTCTAACAATGCAAAAGCTCCTTCAAATTCTTTTATGGTATGCCGAACTGAGACACGTAACTGTTACGGCTTCTATTACCTCTTCACCCTCGCGTTGCCTTCCCATACGCTCCAAACCTGATCTTCATCGGCAGGCTGCGCGTAGTCGGTGATAAAAGTAGTCGCCAAGGCACCGGTTGCCCAGCCGAACTGAACCCACTTTTCGCTTTCCCACCCTTTCAGGATGGCGTAAAGAAGACCGCCGACAAACCCGTCTCCGCCGCCGATGCGGTCAAGAATATGTATTTCCCTCGGCTCCGCGACAAACCAGTTATCACCTTCAAGCATAATCGCGCCCCAAAGGTGGGTGTTGACGTCGACCACTTCACGCAGCGTGGTGGCAAATACGGAAGCGTTGGGGAAAGTCTTTTTCACCTCTGAAATCATACCTTTAAAGCCGTCGATTTTAGCGGCGATGCCTTTGCCGCCCGCTTCGGGGCCCTGGATGCCGAGGCTCAACTGGAAGTCCTCCTCATTGCCGACGAGGATATCAGCGATATCAGCAATTTCGGTGAATATTTCCCGGAGTTCCTGCTTGCGCCCTTCCCAGAAAGTCTTACGGTAGTTGAGGTCAAAGGCGATGACAGTGCCGTATTTTTTGGCCGCTTTGGCAAGTTCCAGGCAGAACTTACCGGTTTCCGGCGACAGCGCGCCGACAAGCCCGGAAAGGTGCAGCACCGCGACACCTTCCTGCCCGAAAATTCTGTCCAGGTCGAAATCGTCGATGTTCAGTGTTCTGCCGACTTCGCCCGCACGGTCATTGTGAACCCTCGGGCCTCTTGAGCCAAAGCCGCTGTCAGCAATATTAAACTGATGGCGGTAGCCCCACGGGCCGCCCTGCGGAACCTCTTTGCCCTCAAAAGCCATGCCGCGCGCGCGGAGGTTGCTCTTGATGAACTGCGCAATCGGGCTGCCTTTCACGAAGGTGGTCAGCACCTTAACGGGTAAACCGAGATAGGACGAAATGCTTGCCACATTCGTTTCCGCGCTTGTCGCCTGCATAAAAAAGTTATCGCTCGCTTCAACGGGCTGCCCATCCGGCGGGCTTATCCGGATACCCATGCTTGTGGGGACAACCAGCGCCCACGCGCAGTCTTTTTTGAGTTCTTTCATGTTCATTACTCCTTATAAATCATCCGTAATTTCATTGAGAAGATGTGGAGAAGAGCGACTGTGTCGCGAAAAGAGGTTGAGAAGAAGTTGGGGTACGGGTAAACTCCCATTGCTTCCCGTGACGAAGACACACTTTGCAACTGCTTTTCATGACGAAGTCATACTTCCCCAAATTACGCATCATACTGCGTCGCGGCGGTATTGCCGCCTTCGCCGGTCCAGTTGGTGTGGAAGAACTTGCCTCTTGGGGCGTCGGTGCGCTCATAGGTGTGCGCGCCGAAATAGTCGCGCTGCGCCTGAAGGAGGTTCGCCGGAAGCTTTTCGCAGCGGTAACCGTCATAATAGCAAAGTGCGGTAGTCATGGCGGGGATGGGGATGCCGTTTGTCAAAGCAGTGGCACATACCCTGCGCCAGCCGGGCTGAGCACTGTCCATAATCGCCTTGAAATACGGGTCGAGAAGCAGGTTTGTGATAGCGGGATTATTATCAAAAGCTTCCTTAATCTTGCCGAGGAAAACGTTGCGGATGATACAGCCGCCGCGCCACATGAGCGCAATGCCGCCGTAATTCAGGTTCCAGCCGTATGTTTTTGCCGCGGCGCGCATCAGCGAATAACCCTGCGCGTAGGATATTACTTTCGCGGCGTAAAGGGCGTTTTTAATATCCTCAATGAACTGCGCTTTAGCGCCTTCGAACTGGGGAACCGGTCCGCCGAGCACCTTGGAAGCGGCAACCCTTTCCTCTTTGATAGCGCTCAGGCAGCGGGAGAAAACGGCCTCACCGATTAATGTCAGCGGAATTCCCTCGTCCAGCGCGGCGATGCCTGTCCATTTGCCGGTGCCCTTTTGTCCCGCGGTGTCCAGGATTTTGTCAACAATTGCCGTGCCGTCGGTGTCTTTATAGGCGAGGATGTCCCTTGTGATTTCTATCAGATAGCTGTCCAGCTCTTCTTCATTCCATTTGGTGAAAACTTCGTGCATTTCGTCTGCGGTCATGCCTAAAAGATCTCTCATGAGCTGGTAAGCTTCGCAGATAAGCTGCATATCGCCGTACTCAATGCCGTTGTGCACCATTTTAACAAAGTGACCGGCACCGTTTTCGCCTACCCAGTCGCAGCAGGGCGTGCCGTTTTCAACCTTCGCGCAGATGGCCTGGAAAATGGGTTTTACCCAGGGCCATGCGGCGTTGGAGCCGCCGGGCATCATGCTCGGACCCTTGAGCGCGCCTTCTTCGCCGCCGGAAACACCTGTGCCGACATATAACAAGCCTTTGCTTTCAACATACTGCGTACGGCGGGATGTATCCGGGAAGTGAGAATTGCCGCCGTCGATGATGATATCGCCCTCTTCTAAAAGGGGAAGGAGTGATTCGATCATCTCGTCGACCGCGTCACCCGCTTTAATCATCATCATCACTTTGCGGGGTTTTTCGAGGCTGCCTGTTAGCTCCGGTAATGAATAAGTACCTGTGATGTTTTTGCCTTTAGCTCTGCCTTCGATAAAGTCCGTCACCTTTTGCCCTGTTCTGTTATAGACCGATACGGTAAAGCCCTTGCTTTCCATATTCATTACAAGGTTTTCACCCATCACTGCGAGGCCGATGAGGCCGATGTCTGATTTTTTCATATGTTTAACCTCCAAAGCGCCGAAGCGCCAAAATTTACTTACTAAGTTGTGCTCTGATACCTTCGAGCACGCTGTAGGGAATTTTAAGGTTTCCCAGCCCGGTGCCGATGCGTATATGCGGCTTCATAGCGCCGTGGAAATCCGTGCCGCCGCTTATCCCGAGCGAAAATTCCTTTGCCCAAGCCTGATATTTTTCCTGCTGCTCCGGGGTATATTCCGTGTAATAGCCTTCAATACCGTTAAGCCCGCAGGCAATCAGCTCCTGTAAAAAAGCTCTTAAAGAGGTGTCCTCCATTTTGGTCAGGTGCAGATGCGCGACAAAGGAAACTCCACCTGCCTTTTTAATCATTTCAACGCATTCAGCCGCAGTAAGGCACTGCGCGTTGGAATAGGCCGGTTTGCCGAAACTCAGATAATTATCAAACGCTTCTTTCACCGAGCTTGTGTAACCCTTGTCGGCAAGCAGCCGCGCGAAATGCGCTCTGCCCACAATGCCGGCAGGTGCAATAGCCATCGCTTCCTCCACGGTTACATCAAAGCCCAATTGAACAAGATTATCGCAGGTTTGCTTGGTTCTCTGCTTTCTGACTACCAGCGCCCGCTCGATTTGTGAAAGAAAAAAGGGATTTTCAATATCTATATAATAACCGAGGATGTGCAGCTCTGTATCGCTGACCGCGGAAAGCTCGACGGCAGGGACAACCTCCATGCCTATTTTTTCGCCTTCCTCCATCGCCTCACGGACACCGTCGATACTGTCATGGTCAGAAAGCGCTACCGCTCTTAAACCTGCCGCTTTCGCGTGGCGCACCACCTCCGCCGGGCTCAGCGCACCGTCGGACATGGTGGAATGCGTATGCAGGTCGATTAATTTTTCAGGTTCGATTGCGTTCATAATCACATTCCATTCGATTTAATGGGTGCGGGTGACCCGCCTGCAATTAAGCCCGCAGGGCGGCTTCATTAAGGGGCTTGCACCGACTTCACTTTTTCATTTTTTTCACTGGCAACCTGCAAAGTTTACTCCACCGTCTCGCATGACCATAACCCGAGAGCGGGGTTGCTGATGTAAAATATCTCTTCGCCGTCCGGCAGGGTGTTAAAACCGTCTTTCAGAATTTCAGGGTTGTAAAGCTCTTTAGCTTTACGGTATGGCATGTAGCTGAACGAAGCTCCCCTTACCTCCTGCTCACTGAGTTTTTCGGTGCAGTAGGTAATATGAAAGCGCCCGTCGGACGAACCGTGAATCAGATGCGCCGCTACGGAAAGATTATCCTGTAAATCCTTGTTTTCTTTAACGAGTTCCAGCACTTTGATACGCCCGACATAGCCGTATTTGCGGATGAGCGCGTCATTCGCGTCGTCCTCGCCGAATTTGCGCACGCCGGGTGCAAGTATAATCAACTCTCCGCCCTGCGCCATCGCCATGCGGGTTCTGTAAATCGCCTTATTGCCGAGCCATGTGCTTTTAAACTCCCGCTCGTCCAGGTAAACGACTACCTTTTTCAGCGGCGGGCCGACACAGGTCAGGTTTTTTTCCTGGCTCAGTTTCACAGCCTGCTCAAAAAGTTCCCTTTGATTGCCGATAAATAAACCATGGATAAAAGTTTCGTCGCCCTTGTTGGTGGTGACGGTCAGCACATACATCAGCGGTACATCCGCCAAAAACTTTTCCTGAGCGTAATCAAACACACGACGGACAGGCGAAAAATCTTTCCCCATCACCCGCTCCATGCCATAAAAAGCACCGAGCATGTGCGAACTGTTAATCATATTGCTGCCGCCGCAGCCGACAAATATATTTTTCGAATAGTTGGCCATGCCCACCACTTCATGGGGGACAACCTGCCCGATGGATATGATCAGATCGTAGCTTTTGTCAAATATAAGCTTGTTGACTTCCACATCGATTTTAGTGTTGACAAGCCCTTCGGAAACATCACTGACAAATTCCGCGGGAACCTCACCGATTTTGATGACATCTTTCCGCCAATTGTGGACAATGATTTTTTCAAACGGAACGCCTTCGCCGAAAAACGCCAGACATTCTTCGCGTGTCATCGCCTCATGAGTGCCCAATGCCGGGAGGATGTCAACCTCGCAGCTGTCTTTGAGCAAATCATAATATATCGCGGTAATAATCCCCGCGCCGGAATACATACGGGTGTAATCCGGCGGAAGAAGCAATACTTTTTTAAGGCTTAGCCCCTTGAGCGAGGTCTTTAATGCATCTGTAAGTTCCGGTCGGCTGATACCTTTTGAATTTTCATCATATATAAACAAAGAAAGACTCCCTTTCGGGTTTTATTTCAAATTTCGTCATTTTACATTTTAACAAAGAAAAGGATTGCAGTCAAGTTTCATTTTTATCTCAATTCTCCCCCCTGAATTAATAATACCCGGTTTCATTGAAAGATGAAACCAAGTATTTATAGCCGGCAAATGTAGTTTTGAAACTGTCCGTTTGTCCGGAGAGGAACCCTCTGTATCCTGTATAAGCATATCAACAATTTCTGTTCTCCGGAAAATGATGCCTATGAAAGCTTTGAAAGCTCCTGCCGGATCATATCAGCTTTTCCTGCTTCCGGAAAAAACAATGATTTGTAATCATAAAAGGAATATCCGGCATACCGGTTCTGCTTTTTCGCTTCCGATATTTGCGCGCACAGCATGTTCCCTCCGTTATCAATCCATTCGGTTACTCCGGAGGTGCCCGCAAACTTGTCGGCGCTTCCGACTTTATATGCCGCAAGGCCGGTTACAAGCTTTACGGAATTGGTTTTTATCAACGCATTCCAGGATTCGAGGCACTTCGTATACGGAAGCTTGACATGATTAAAGCCGTAATAAATTTGAGGAATAATAACGTCAAGGTATCCTTCCGTTTTCAGCCACAACGCAACATCAGTATACATAGTGCTGTAATTGTAATCCATATTTCCGGAAGGGCTAACGGAGAATACTACCCCGCTCTTAAGACCTTTGATTTTTTGATAGATTCCCTTAACCGTTAGATTGTTGCAGTCCCTTCGGAAGTCAGCGAGCGAAAGGGTGCCGCCGTCCTGCTTATAACGTGTATACGCTGTGCCATCAAAATCAGAACCGATATTTTCAGGATAAAAATAATCGTCAATATGAATACCATCCAAATTGTAACCCCGTATAAGCTCCTCTACGCCGCTGATAATCAATTGCCGTGCCTCACCGGCTGATGGATTGTAATAATACCTTCCATTGGAAGCGACCAGACAATCCCCGTTTTTGGACGAATCTTTGTACCATTTCGCAAATTGCGACCAGGGAGCAAGCGATGCGATACCGGCTGCGTCCGCGACAGGCTGTGCGCGGAAAGGATTTATCCAGGCATGAAAAGAAATGCCTTTTTTATGCGCTTCGTCAATCATAATCGCCAAAGGGTCAAACGGCAAAGCGGCTCCCGCGGTACCTGTTACAACATATGACGCCGGGAACAGCGAGGATGTATAAACCGCGTCGCCGAATGGCCTGACATGCATAAAGACGGTGTTGATTCCGATCGAAAGGCAATTTTCATAAACCTTTTGCATTTGTGCGCGAAAATCCCCGGCCGTACGCCCTTTCAGAAGCGGCGAGGAAGGGTCACCCGAATAAGATTGGGCCAATTCCAAATAGGAAATCCATATTGCCTTGATTTCACTGTAATTAACCGGGTTATAAGAACCCACCGGAGCAGTTGATGCCGGAGAAGTTGATGCTTTTGTCGAAGAAACAGTAACCGGTTTAGCCGTCGTAACCGTTGCCGCTTCGGTTGCCGGGAAGGCAGTCGTCTTGCTTGCTGCAACGGCCGTCGTTTTACTTGCCGGCATAATTGCTGTCGCTTGGCTTGCGGAAAAGGTTGAGGAATCCCTTTCGGAGGTTGTTGCAGCAATGTCACCGGTATCTGCCGTGCTTTCGTCACCGGATATTTCCGCGTTTTCCGACATTCCGGAGAGAGAATCTTCAATTGTGCATATTTCCTGCGACGTTTCTTCGGAAACCGTTGAGGAGGTTTCCTTCGAAAAAAAACCGCAACCGGAAAATAAAAATAAAGCCGTGATAATAACAGCTGTTATTTTTATAAACGGTTTACAATTTGACGTGTTTTGCATAATAATCGTTTTCCTTCACAAGCCGTAACCATACAATATCGGGGATCATATCTATCAACGCGAGTTTACCGGCATTATTCGCTTTCCTAATGGAAGGTACTGCATATTTTCCGTTCTTTCCTGTTAATCCTTCAGTTTTTCTTCCTGCGCAAGTGCATCAATCATTGCCTGCATTTCTTCGCTTACCTCTTCTTCGCCTTGGTGCGATTTCGCGAGCAGCGCACGGCGTTCGTTGAGCTCAATATACATCTGCTCACGCTTTTTGCCGACAAGGTCATAAAAAAAGATGGGAATCGTTCTCACAAGACCGGGTAAAACGCCGGCCGCTATATAAAGAAAATAAATCTTCTGGTAAACAACCTTATTGCCCTGCGACCAGGGCCCCATAGGGATAGTTGCGTCATACCCGCTCCACCGGAAAACAAGAATGGTAAGCAAGGCGTTGAGCGGCGCTGTTACCCTGCCGATCAGGTTTGTCAGTAGGCCGAAGGTGCCGTCCGGCCGTTCACCGGTCACATATTCGGTATAATCATTGATCTCCCTGCCCATCTCGTTTTCCAGAACATCTCCGGGCGCGTTATCCAGTGCGTTCATACCCCAGAAGACGAAAAAGGTCAGCCCGAATATCAGCGGCCGGTCGATGAACTTAATGCCGACGATACACTGGATAACCGTTCTGACAACATCAATCCCTCTTAATGTTAAAACGCCTTTCCGCTTATCGTTCCCAAACCATTTCATCACCTTTGGGACAAAGGTAAGGCTGAATGGCTCGAGTATGTTGAAGCCCATATAATATAGCATGCTTTTAAAAGCGCCGCCCATAATTTCAAGTTGCGTCACAACATCCCAGGAATAACCGCCGTTGGTCCACCAGTTGACGGATAGACCGGCGATAAAGTTACGAAGCGCGTATTTGTTTTTCAAAATATAAAAAATCGTTTTGCTGGCCGGTGCGGGCTTGCGCTGGAGAATCACCCGCTCCCTGACATTCATTGCCATCATAATATTGCCTACCGAGCCGATTGCCGCGGCAAAAAGCCCCATAAATGCGAATATCGCCGGAAGAGAAATGTTGGTAACCCCCCAGCGGTTCAGGTCCTGCAGGGGCATAAACAAGCCATATACCATTTGCCTGCCGAACCCGTCAACATAAGAGTTAATCAAATTCGATTTTATTCTGTCTCCCGGGTTCGGTGTCATCAAGGTCAACAGGTTCCCTCTGGGAATGTTGTAAAGCGTTGAGAAAGTTTCCTGAATAAACAAGGTTACAAAAACAAAAATAACCTTTTTGGGGTCGGATGTGTTATTGTTGGCGATTAAAATCGCTCCGCAATACAGAATGGCTGTGCTGAAAAAGTAAGGGATGGGTGTAAAAATAAGATAGGGTCTGGTCTTGCCCCAGCGGGTGCGGGTTTTATCGTATATGATACCCATGAGCGGGTCGTTGATCACATCGTATATGCTGATCAGCGCCAAAATCGACGCAACATAAACCATATCCAGTTTGAATATATTAACAAAGAACAAGGTTCTGTAGGACCCGACACCGCCGATGACCGAACCTGCGAAACTTGCCAGCGCGGGGAAAAACAGTTCCTTTGTTCTAAGCACATTGGTGTTGAACATCTTATCGGCTAAAACATGATATTTCGACAGTTTTTCTGTGCCGATTTTTGCCGCCGAATTTTTTTCGGCACCGAAGACTTTTTCCACAAACTTCAGTTCTTTATCCGCCAATAGTTCCATCCCTTTCTTGTCATAAAATTAATGATTTTTCTTTACCATTTTCATTCGGTAACTGTTACCATACAGGAAATTTTATAATAGCCGTCCTTTGACAGAATGTATATCTCCGTTTCACCCTCCGCAATAGCTGTAACCTTACCGTTTGCGTCGACTGTTGCGATCAAAGGATTGTTTGTATACCACAGGACATCCTTAATAGTCGCATCTTTCGGCTTTACGCTTGCCTCAAGCGTTTTTGTTTCCCCCACCGTCATTGTAAGATTGGTATCGGAAATTTTTACCTTGGTAACAGGCACCTTCACATATACTTCGCAGGTATCGGTATAGGTTTTTCCGAGAAATTCAAATTCAGCAGTTATGACAACCGGCTCAGTGCTGACTGAACGGCCTTTGACATAGCCGTCGCTGTCAACTTCAGCAACTTCAGGGTTCGAACTCGACCATTTCGCCTTGATATCACCGGATGCGGTAATCTGCGCGCTGACAACTTTTATATCTCCTTTTTCCATCTCCAATGTCTTCGGCGACAATGCAAGGTTTGCCCAGGTAAAATTGAAACCGGTTTTTTCCTGAAGGGTGAAGGTCATCTTCCTTGTGCCGGCAGCCGAAAGCTCACCGGAAAAAGTGATGTCGGCTTCCACAGTCAGCTTCTTACTGTAAGTAACATTGTTTATTTTATCCGTCAGGCGGTTGACGGCTGAGTCAATCTCCAGACCGGTGCATATCACCTTAACATTTTCAATTTCCGTGAAGCCTTTATAACTCTCCCATAGGTAATTAAGGACTAGTTCCGCCTCAGCCATATGAAAGCTCTTGTTGACAATACCATCCATCCCGAAAGGGTTATTCTCATTCGCGAACATGATTTTAAAGGCATATTTGTCCCCATCCTCTTTACTCTCGTTTCTTTCAATCAAGGCTCCCTCAAATTGAAGGTTCCAGAGCTCGGCGGAAAAATCTTTACCGAAGTCGACACTTGCAGCCGGATATTGTTTAGATAGCTCGCCGAGTATGGATTCCTTGGCATAAATTAATGATTTGGCGAGCATATCACCGTTTTCTCCGAAAGAAATGCTTTCGTCCTCAATGGAAATCTCCGTTTTTACGTCGAGTTTTGCTTTTTCTGTTATCGCGAAATCAATGCAGGCATTCAAATAAGCGATCATCTCGGCTTTACTTTTCGGCAACTCCGTCCTGCTTTCTTTATATACTTCCTCGGGCGGCATTTGCCCTTCCGCGGATAGCACTTGGATCCCCCCGAAGACAACGCCCGCCGTAAACATCAACGCGAGGAATACGATAAGAATCTTTGTCAGTGTATTTTTTTTATCCATTAACGTCGCCCCTCTCTTGTGCAGCGGGGGCTTCTTCCGGTTCTATGTTAACAACTGCGGGTGTATACACCGGTTGGGGAATTTTATCGAGTGTTAACTCACCGCACTTCAGCTTTTTCCCAATTTCAACACGGTAAAGGTCGCCTTCCATATAGTGTATTTTGATTCCCTTTTTCGCTATCACCAAATTTATCGCGAGTATAACGGCGAACGCGGGGATTATAATAAACCCGCCGAAACCGTTTTGAACCGTAAAAATTTCGCTTGCGGTGACTTTGGAGAAAGTGTTCACCGCGATCATTGACCAAACCGTCGCCAGTATCCCCAGAGCGCTGTTCACCGAAAGAATTACTGTCATTTTCTTTATGCTGATAAAACACAGGAGTTGAAGAAGCAGAGTCAGTAGAGCGATAACTGCAACGGCGGACAGTCCGTAAAAAATATTAACTGCGTGCTTCGCGTAAATTCCGACTATTTCCGAGCTTTTCAGCGCGGTTAAATAGCTCAGCGTACCGTCCGTAAAAAAATAAAAAAGCCCTGCGACGTTAAACGGCATTTTCTTTTCAAAAAGAGGCAAAGCCATTTTCAGGCTTCCGAAAGAGAGCAGTGTTGCCAAGAACGGCAATACACACAGCGAAAGCCGGGCGACCGGTAGTTTTCCGCCGATAAAGGATGCCTTGATTCGCGCCCATTTTACCCGGATTTTCGCAACATCCAACTCAGCGCCTTTTGCGTCAATATAAAACTGCTCTTCAAAATTACAGTAGTTAAGATTAACGCCGCAATTGGGGCATTCGGGCTTCCAGTCAATTATTCGCAGCTTATAGTCACATTTGGGGCAATTTGCCAATTCCACCACTCCCATACCGGTTTTCTATTATGTTTAAATATGATTTTTGTCTAACGGTTAAATTTTATTTTTTGTCAATTGTAACAAACGCGCCCTCGCAGGATTCGAGCGTGACAGTAATATTTTTGCAGGCTTCTTTTATCTCAAACACCGTTCCGTTCTTATAAACGGTTACGGTACAGGGATATTTTAAGTGTACATTTATTTCCTGGCCTGCTTCGGGAGTGTACAAATCCCTGCAGTTAACCAGCATCAGCGCATACCCTTTACCGTTATTTCCGGCAAAATAACCGGTGAGCGCGGAATAATCCGATCTGATTTTTTCAACGCATTCAATACCTGAAAAGCCTTTTTGAGCGGAGCTCTTTTTTTGCGCGCTAAAAGCACGCTTCAAGTATCCGGTTTCTTTTTTTGCAATCGATGGCAGCACACCGAGGTTCCGATAACGCATAAAAACGGGCGACAGGTTGTTAAGTTCGCCGTTTATTCTTTTAGCATAGAGGTATTGTTCCGTGACATTACCCTTTTTATCAATCATCGCATAGGCGTCGGAGCCCCACACGGGGGTATAAGAGATGTGCATGAGGCACTTCGCGCCGTAAGAGAGCGCTGTATAAACCTGCCACTTGATTTGCTCATAGGTCGGCAGGGAATAGATCCTGTCAAACCAGTTGCCCTGTGTCTGAAGATAAAGCCAGAAGTCACGGTTATTTTCCCTGCAGGCACAGGCAACGATGTCATAGGTTTCAAGGCAAAGCGAAAAGGCCATCCTTTTCAGAAATGAGAGTGAAAAAAACGGATACTCGTCAAGACTTATAAAGTCCGACGGCACCTTTTTAACAAATTCCGAAACATATTCTTTATAGGTTTTGGTACCGAGCCTTTTTGAAACTGTACCCGCCGGAAAAAGATTGGAGAATAGGAACTGCTCCGGAAATCTTTCGCTGAACAGTTTATAATATTCCCCCATAGCCGGAAAAAGACTCGCGTGCGGCTCATCGCCCGCGGTGTCTCCCACCCGGACAGGATGGTGCTCGTAATCGGCGAATAAATTCATGCCCCTTGCTAACGCCTGCGGAATTTCGCTTCCGCTGGGAAGGCTCTTATCCTTTGAAATCAGCGCCACACCGTACTTTTCGCAATATTCGATAAGCATACGCTGAAAATCGTCTCCGCTTTCGCTTATGAGGAAATCAAAGCCGCCGTCGGCTATCAGTTTTATATCTTCCTCGTCAATGTTTTGGTCATCGTAAAAGATTGTTGTGCCGATAAGCAGTTTGCCGCGGTTTAAACTGCCGTCAATAATCGGCGGCTCCTTCACTGTTTGTTCCCCGAAATCCCCAGACGAAACTTTTGCCTTATCGGTTATTCTTATCATATCCTCATTTTGAGACGCAGCAGAGAAATGTTTGCTGAAAAATCCGATAACCGGCTTGAGATTCAGTTTGTTTATTTCACCCATAAACGCTCCTATGTTATACTAATCGGCGATGAAAAGCGTTGTTAGATTTGCGATGATTTTTTGTGCTGCGCAAGGCGGACGACGATGCTTTGCTGTCGCAAGGCAAGGAGGACAACGCAGTACGGCGCAAAAAAGACCGCTAAGATTCAATGCGTTTTATCGGTGGTTAGTATTATTATATAATTGTGATCAGAAACATCAACCGATGCCCGGACATCCCAACATATAGATGTCCGGGCATTTTTTTCGTGTTTTATACAGCAGAAAATGATTGCTGTAAATATGTGAAGGTTGCGTTGAAAAACTTCAGCAATATAAAAATCCATGAATTTTCGTCGAAGAAGCGGCTTAAATCATCATTGCCGCTTTCGGCCGTCAGCGGCGAAATTTTTTCGGTTTTTTCATCAAGAATCAAAAACTGAGGATATTTTTCATTATCAAATACTGTTGCATGCTTTTCGGAAAAGAGAATATATCTTACAAGCTCGTCATAATCGTATGAGCCTCTCATGTGGACAAAATCCCTGACAAACCATGTCTGTTCAGGATATCTGCAGCTTGAGGCATCAATTTTATTGTCAGGTGAAATGTGATTATGACCGCAGCTGACAGCCTGAACATAATCTTTGCCGAGCGTATGGTCCAGATCCGCTATTGTCGCGCCGAAACTCGAGTACTTAGCGTCAATGACGGTATCGGCCGAGTTGTTGACACTGTTGCCGCAGGGAAAACCCTGGAGGTTGTATTTCAAAACAATCCCGAAATTGATACCGCGTTCAATTAAGCCGTCAACAAGCTCTTCATTTTTTGCCTGGACATTATAGTGGTAATTATCTATTTTCTCAATCAAACCGGCATATGTCACCGTATCGCTCAAAAGCAGTGCTTTTGCATCATTATAATATTCATCCGGAACAAGCGACCACATACCCGGGCATGATCCGAAAGATTTCGTGAGAATCTCGGTATAGACACGGTCCTTCAGCTTTTCGACAACTTCGTTAACTATGTCAACAGCGGTTCCGACAATTCCGGCTTTTTGAAGAACTTTAACAAAAGAGGTAATGAGTGCCCCTTTACCTTCGTTAGACATAAAACTGTCAATATAGCGGACAAGCGCGTTTGCGTCAAATTTCACATTGCCTGCGAAAGGCTCACCCGCGCATGAAACACCGTTGAGAGCCGCTGATGAAAGGACAATCCCGGCGATTTTATCGTAACCGAATTGCTGAATATAGGCCATAGCAATTGTCGACCCCATACTGAACGCGATCAGGTTAACCTTGTCGTGCCCTGTGGACTCACAGACATAATTGATATAGTCCTTTAGCTGGCAAGCGACCTCCATAGGGTCAACACGCCAATCGTAGTAAAATCCGGGCGCGTAATCCGGTGTATGGACGGCGTAACTTGGCCATATCCAGTTAATGCCGGTACCATTTTTAACCGTACCGTCCGGATTACAGGCAAAGTCCTCAAGAACCTTGTCGGCGACGGGTATCAAAGCGTCCGCAACGCAGTCCCAATCCTGTGTAACAGCGAATTTCGCCAGATTCATATATGTTTCGAGTCCGAATACCGATAGTATACCGTCGGAGGATGGGGGGAAAATGACTTCCTCGTTTACTGTCCCGGGGTTTTTCATTATATTAATGGAATTGATACCCGTCAGGAATATGCTCGGTGCATATCCGCAGCCGCAGGGCTGCACATCCGACGCAAGGGCAAAAACACCTAACGGTGATACTGAAAGCAATATAACCGCGATAATAATCGATATGGTCTTCTGCAGTTTGGTTCCGTACATAAAAGATTCTTCCTTTCTTTCGGCCAGCAACCATATGTTTTAATTTGCTGCCCGGCTCTCCGCTATGTTTTGCTTTCAACCGAACAAAATATAAACTAACCTCTATATTAATTAAATTTTTATAAATTTTTTATCTTTTCTATTGTAATTTATTCAGCGGCGAATATCAAGCAGAAATATTAATCATGGTTGATGAACTTCAAAAAATGAAGGACTGCATTGTTGTTATCGTCGATGACGGCAGGAGTGATATTTACAATGAATTGTTCAAAAACCGGAATATACATACGACTGCATAGTTTGCCGTCACCCAAAAACCCGGGTAAGGGAGCTGCCCTTAAACCCCGCTTCTCCTATAACGAGGAGTGGTTTTTTAATGCTGCATATCTTCACACTATCGGCAAAATGGTTAATTATATATCATACTGCAATACTGCAAATGCAAGTGTTCATGCCCCATTGCGGTTTGACAGTCATATCAATATATGATAAAATGATTTATAGTTTTTATAAACAATATTTGAAATGAGGAGAAAATATTATGAAAAGCATATGGAAAAAAATTGGCGTTATTGTTCTGATTATGGTCTTTATAATCACCCCACTCCTTCCTGCCGCATCGGCGCTGACACCCCCGGAGAGAGCTCCCCTGAGTTTTGGCAATGATAAAAAATTTACGATTATGCAAGTGGCCGATATTCAAGACGGTCCCGGCCTTCTGCTGCCGACGGCGAACTTTTTGAAAAAAGCATTGCAGGATGTCAACCCTGACCTGGTCATACTGACGGGCGACAATATTATGGGGACGAATTCTTCTTCACAGGAATCCGCCAAAACCGCAATATGCAAATTTATGGACATTTTCCAGGCTGCGGGCGTTAAAGTGGCCGCTGTTTTTGGAAATCATGATGACGAAGGTACAAAGGCAACAAAGGAATACCAAATGAGCGTTTACATGTCCTATGACTGCTTTGTGGGTTACGACGAAGGCGATGATATTTACGGAGTCGGGACATACAACATCCCTATATATTCCTCAACAAATCCTGCAAAGGTTGTATATAACCTTTGGTTGTTTGATTCGGGTACTTATGATGAGGTTAACGGGGGCTATGATTATATCAGGCAGAGTCAGCTTGACTGGTATGTAACCAAAAGCAACGAGCTTAAAGCGGCAAACGGCGGAATTTCGGTTAAGTCAATGGCATTCCAGCATATTGTCATTCCGGAGGTTTACAATTGTTTTTCGGAAGTGAAGTTCGGTACAAAAAATGCGGTTGCGGTAAACGGCAAATTTTATATCCTTAACAATGATGTTACGCGTGCCGGCATTCTTGGCGAAGGAGCGTATCCTTCCAGAACCAACAGCGGAGAATTCGACAAAATGCTTACCCAGGGTGATGTTACCGCAATGTTCTTCGGGCACGACCATGTGAATTCATATGAGGCAACCTATAAAAACATCGACCTTGTATGCACCCCGACAGCGGGAATGGCTTCCTACGGCGATTCGGAACGCGGAGTCAGAGCGATTACAATTGACGAAAATAACACTTCCACTTATGAAACACATTTAATTAAATACTCAGACTATTTTAAGAGCGACTCCGTATTTAATTTCGGTTACATTGTTATAAACACATTTTGGAACATTGTTTTCCCGCTCCAAAAGTTTTTCTATCTTCTTGATTCCGTGTTTTCTCTGTCGGCTTTTTAAACTAATCGGCGATGAAAAGCGTTGTTAGATTTGCGATGATTTTTTGTGCTGCACAAGGCGGACGACGATGCTTTGCTGTCGCAAGGCAAGGAGGACAAAGCAGTACGGCGCAAAAAAGACCGCTAATACTAATTCACGATTAAAAAACCAAGCAAAAGCTTTGATTCATACTATTCACCATTTTAATGCAGAATAGTATTATGGGGTTTTATGCGGATTTTTTAGTTAGGTTTTTATAAGTAATTAGTATATGATTCAATGCGTTTTATCGGTAGTTAGTATAAACTGTATTCAGACATTTGGGAGAAGCGGCTTCAGCCCCCCTTCATTCATAAATAATACTCAAGCAAAATTAACAAGCCGCAGGAAATTACCTGCGGCTTGCATTTTATTCAGCCATTTCTTAATACTGTCCAAACAGATTCAAGTTTTAATAAGATTATGCCTTTTTAAACCAAGACATGATCGTGTTAATAATCGGCATTAATTTGGTAATAAAATTCTGCAACTTCGGCAAGAACTTCTCCAAAGCCTCTTTTTTGAATATAACTGTTGCCGTTTTTGTAGCTATTATATTATTGTTGTTATCATAGATGTTTACTTCAACTATCGCCTTGCGTCCAAGGAAACCGGAGTTGGTTATTTTGCCGTTTTGATCAACAAAAACATTTTCAACATATTTAGAAGCCTCTGCTGTTTCCTCGGCAGGTGCCGCAGTTGCTTTTCTTACAATTTTATACTCAACCTTATAACCATTTCCTCTGACAGTTGTGTATCCTAACTGCAAGGTTGCCATACTGTACATTTTGTACCACGGAACCAGAACAATGTATTCCTCACCGATATCTTCCACATTGCCGGTGGTTATCTTTAATGATACAGGTGTATATAAAGCTTTACGCACCAAATCCTCTGCAGGCATCGTTGCGGGAACTTCCTGATCCCATCCGGTGAAAAACCAGTTAAGTTTTCTTACTTCCGGCGCAACAACAGGAGTCCCGTATGTCAACTCGCCGATGGTGCCGCCTTCTCCGTTGTCGTCGTCAAAGATGTAATTGAAGCTTTTTAATCCCCATACGGCGTAAAGAGTAACAGTCGCCCCTTGCGTTGGGGTAAGATTGACAACACTTACCTCATCTGTATATTCAGCTGTCGTTGCCGACGGTGATGTCGACCAGCCAAGCAGCTCATTTCCGATTTTCGTGAATTTATTTACTCCGAGATTATCACGAACATCATAAGTAAAGTAAGACTTATCCATTGAGCCGCTGTCACTGCCGTTGCCGTTATATTCCACTGTGTATGTGTTTGCTGTCCAAATCGCTCTGCAATTTGTATCATTCGCCGGCATTATGTCAGGAACCTCGGGCGACCAGCGATTAAATGTATAACCTGTTTTTGTAGTTACAGGCTCGGTTACCGGTGTATTATAATTTTGTGTTATTGTTTCAACCGGCAATCCTTCCGCGGAATCAAAAATGACAGAGTATTGATTAATATTCCACTTGGCGTATAAGGTTGCGTCATTTTCGCCCAAGGTGTATCCGGTCCAGTTAACCGGCTGTGTCAGCCCGATATCCGTATACCATCCCGCAAAGGTATACCCTGTCAATACCGGTTCCGGAGTCGGTGCCGAAACAGGAGTCCCGACAATATTATTGACCGGAGAGATTGTTGATCCGGAGTTGGTCACAAAAGTGATGGTGCTCCTCTTCGCAAGCGGCAGATGCAGGTCGGCGCCGGCCAAATCAATGTTAAAGTCATATTTAGATGTCCCTGTCGAGCATGCCTGGTCCGCGCCCGTACATTTGTTAAAATATGCCTGTCCGGATACATAGGTTGTGTTTCTAAACCATCTGCTGTCCATCAAAATACGCGCATCGTTACCGGCAGTAATCGTCTTTTTAACCGTTAAATTAAACTGGAAGAGCCAATCGCCCGGCAACAGTTTGGCATTCGCGGTACCGACAACATTGTTGTATACTAAAACAGCCGTGTAGATGTCAAATGCGCCTTCAGTGACCAAAGCAGCCGGCCAGGCGGCGGAACTGGGAAAATTTGTGGTGCCTCCCCATCCGTTGACTGCGGGCGCAACACCGGCGTAGAACGTGTTTGCGGTATTGGGAATAAATGCGTCTTTATTGGCTCCTACGATTTGGAAATAGTTTTTGTCGAACATAACTATATAACGGGATGCGCCGCAATAAAAATCACTTTTCGGGCAGATACGCACGGTTATAACATCACCTGTGTTAAGCGTCTGTCCGGGTGAACCGGCTGTTGTGGTAAAAGGGGTGAATACCCCTGCGCTGAAAGTGCCGACCTGAAGATCAATGTCAGCCGAAAGCTCATTTCCGTCTCCAAGGGATGCGGACGCAGCTATTGCAATAATATTAATTATAATTACAAAAGCCAACGAAATGCTTAGGAGTTTCTTTTTTCTTTGCATGTTAATTATTACCTCCAAAAAATATTATCATTACCAATAACGGGCAAAACCGCTTTAAGTTTTGCTTGCTATACGAAGTTATTATATCACTTCCTGCCAACTATTCAATACTAAAATAAAAATATATTAATATATTAATTACTCTATGCTCATAACCCCCTCAATAATCAATTATATCGCTTGCGATTCGGATAAAAATACCCGCTGTTGATTGCAGTAAATATAAATATTGCATCAGCTTCCTTTTGGATATATAATTCTCATGAGGTGTTGCCTGATGGGAAAACGTATAAAAAACTTTTTGAATCAAATTGACCGCCGGCTGCAGAGCGAACTTTCGGAAGATGATAAAAAAGCATTGAAAGAAAATCTGCTTATACAAATTATGTTTTTTCAGCATGAGAGGCTTATACATTTAATTGTTACCGTAACGTTCGGAATAGCAACCGTCCTTTCGCTGATGTGTATTGTCATCACTCAAAGTATCATCATGTCCGCTTTTATTCTTCTTCTCTTGTGCCTTCTTATCCCTTATATCAAACATAATTACAATCTTGAAAAAGGCGTACAGAAAATGTACGAATATTATGACAAACTTGAAAAAGCAGACTTATACTAATTCACGATTAAAAAACCTCTAAAAAATCAAGCAAAAGCTTTGATTTATTAGGTTTTATGAGGATTTTTTAATTAGGTTTTTATGAGTAATTAGTATTATATGTCTAAACAGCACAGTAATATCTGTAACCGCCGTTATATCACACTTCTTTTTATTGACTCTATCCTCTTATAACCGGTAATACGATATTTCATATAATTAAAACTTTGTTGTGAAAGGATTGTTCCAAATGAAAAAAATTATATCCGTGACACTGGCCATTTCACTCTTATTCGCAATCTTTGTTCCCGCTTATGCGGCAATAAATGACGGCACAACTGCCAAGGCTATGCGGTTCAACAATGACGGCAGTTTCAGAATTCTTCAGCTTGCAGATCTTCACAAAAGCGATGATGATGTTTATGAAGATGTGAACACATGCCTTCTTCATAAGCTGGCCGAAAGCCAGCATCCTGACCTTGTTGTTATAACAGGCGACATCACTATGAGCGGTACAAAAGAGCAGATAGCCGGTAATGTCAAAGAAATCATGACTGCATTCGGTGATTTTTCAATTCCCGTGGCTGTCGTATTCGGCAATCATGATTCCGAAAGCGGTGTGATCAGCCGCGAAGATCTTATGGCACTTTATAACAGTTACCCGAACTCAATTTCCGTCGACGACGGCACTCTGCTTCCGGGCTGCGGCACATACAATATCCCGATCCTTTCTTCCGGCAGCGACAAAACGGCTTTCAACCTTTGGATGATCGATTCAAGAGAGTATGACGACCAAGGGCGTTACGGCTGCGTAACAAAGGAGCAAATAGAATGGTATGTTAACAAGAGCAATGCGCTTAAAGCGCAGAACGGCGGCGAAGCGGTAAATTCTCTTATGTTCCAGCATATTGTCGTCCCGGAGATATACGACGCTCTGCTCGAAGTTAAAGCATTGACTCCCTATGCGGTTAAACGCATATATGACAATAAATATTATGTTCTTAACCCCGAAAACACAAACGCCGGCAGACTTGCCGAATACCCCTGCCCGCCCTACTATAACAACGGTCAGTTTGATGCTGCTGTCAAGCAGGGTGATGTACTCGCGATGTTCTTCGGCCACGACCACAGCAACACATTTAATATCAAGTACAAGGGTGTTGACCTTGTAGCCACACCAAAAACAAATTTTCAAGGTATTTCCGGCATTGACCATGGCGCTCGATTGATAACTCTCAACGAGACTGACACCGGTACCTATAAAACAGAACTCGTCCCCTTCTCTTCCCTTTACAGCTATAAAGATTTATCCATTAAATCGTTGACCGGTATCAAACTAAATTCCGCTGAATTCAAAACAAGGTTTCTGGTTACATTCTTTTCTCAGATTTATAAAGTGGAATACTTTTTTGCGACAACACTTGCGGAGTTTTTCACCGGTACGAAGTTTAACTACTGATATTATATACTTTATAAAGCCGCGAAAGACCGTCTCGGAAGGCGGTCTTTTGCTTTTACAAATATATTTTATTTTGACAATTTTTCAAACAAATCCTGCATTAATGCGTCACGGTTCACATGATAGATGTATTGAATGAAATGCCTTGAATGATCGAAGCTGTAATGGTTGTCATACTGCGGAATCGGGCTGTGCTTCATTGTATCAAAAACAAAACCATTCCCCAAAAGCCAGGCAACTGCGGTAACATCCCAAATGACTCTGCTCCGGCAGCCGTTGTTATGAGAAGCGGCTGCCAACGTAATATCCGTCAAATAATCGCAAAGTTTGTTTTTGCCGCGCAGCCAATATTCAAGCTCCGGACCGGTTACCGAAAATGCGGAAACTACGCCCATACACGGAAGTTGAACAACGGCAGCCCCGCAGCTGAATACAATTCTTGCGGCTGCGATATCCTGGCGCATATTAAACTCGGCCGTATCGGGCCATTCAAACGAATGTCCGCCAAGCCAGACAATGACAATATTATCGATAATATCCGGATTGATCAAAATCGCGGAGGCAATGTTTGTTATCGCGCCGATTGCCACCACATATAGCGGCTTTTCGGGGCTGTATTGCATCGCGCGGCATGCAAGGTCATTTGCCGCATCAGAAATGACGGGCATCGTTTCATTCGGAAGATAAGAGCGGGAGCCTTTATAAACAGACGATTTTAAGTCCTCCCTACCAAGCAGATGCAGAACATTCAGTATCTCCGAGTAGCTTTTTTCCATACCGTCTTCGGGTCCGTCGGACTTTTCATTGTAAAACGGAGCCGCATAAATTGCTTTCACCCTTATTTTATCATCGGATTTAATCATATATGCCAAAGCATACTGGTCATCAATTTCGTTGTATGTGTCGGTATCCATAACAGCATCAATCACACCCACAGGCCTTTGCAGGCGGGCGATCAGTTCTTTATTTAAAGTTTTCATAATAAAACTCCCGAGTTTAAATTAATTTTATAACCGCTCCATAGATGAATCTAATACCGAAAAATATAATGATGCAGCCAAGCACAGCGATAATAATCCGGTAAGGAGTCTCTTTAATAAACTTCCTTGTCCTGCCCACTACGACAGAAATCAGCCCGTACCATGCAAAATCGGCGGCAATGTGGCCGAAATAATAAACAGCCACCCCGGCATAACCGAATGATTCGAAAGACTTCATGATGAACCCGAGGCCGACCACCGCCCACCATAAAAGAAAATAAGGGTTTGCCGCCGATATTACAATGCCCGAAAACAGCATGTTCCCGGATTCTGGTTTTTCCGGGTCTGTTTTTACGGGCACGTTATTCTTTGCTGAATTCCGGACCATCATAATGCCCATAACACCTAAAAGAACTCCGCCGACAATACCTATGCTTATCTGCGCGATATTTGATTGAAGCACCGCGTCAAATCCTAAAAATATAACAATGACAAGAACAAATTCCAAAACAGCATGCCCCGCGGTGATAATAAAACCGGCGCGCTGTCCTGCGGAAAGAGCTTTGCGAATTGTGTATGTCAAAAGGGAGCCCGGCATCATAGAACCGGACAAACCGACAATAAAAGCGGATAAAAAAAGCACGGCCATAAAAATATTCTCTTTCAGTAATACTAATCCCGATTATAAAACCTCCATGAAATCAAGCAAAAACCTTTGATTTATACTATTCTCCATTTTAATGCAGAATAGTATTATGGGTTTTTGTGCTGAATTTTTTAGTTTTGTTTTAAAGAGGGATTCGTATAAGTTAGTTCCATTGATAAAACAATTCCCAATCACCATAAATGAATTATAAAAAGATATGCCATATTGAAAAGCAACTTTATTTTATTGAATAAAACAAAGTTGCGATTTTCATCAATCTTTTTAGAAGCTGACAAATGTGTTCTGATCACTGGCAAATGATCGGCATATCTATCGCGTTGGAACAACATTTATGCAAACTACTTTCTTTTTTTAATAACGAAAAAGATAACCGCCGCTGCAAGAACCAGGAAAACAACTGAAACAATTATTATACTTGTTTTGTGTGAAGAACTGTCGTTCTTTTCCTGTTCAGTTGCGGAAGCGGAAGCTGTTGTTTCAGCGGCTGTTTCCGCAGTTGTTTCAACATAATAAAAACCATCATCCTTAACCTCAACCGTTTTCCCGTTATCCTCTAAATTCTCTTTGACAGTATCCTTCTGTTCGGGTGTCAGGTTTGCTATTTCTCCGTTCCATCCGGTTATTCCGGCCTTTTCAACAGCCGCCGATACTTCCTCTGACGGAACTCTTACCGGTGCGGCAGTTGTTGCTGCGGTTGTTTCTACATAATAAAAACCGTCGTCCTTAACCTCAACCGTTTTCCCGCTATCCTCTAAACTATCTTTAACCGTATCCTTTTGCACGGGGGTAAGGTTTACAAAGTCTCCGCCCCATCCGGTTATCCCGACTTTTTCAGCAGCTTCCAACATTTCCATTAAGTCAACTTTTACCGGTGCGGCGGTTGTTGCCGCCGGAACGGTTGCCGCGGTTGTATCGCCCGGTTTGGTTGTCCCTGCCTGTGCGGTTGTTTCTCCCGGTTTGGTTGTCCCTGCCGGTTGTGTGGTTGTTTGCTGCGTTGTTGTCTGCCGTGTTGTTTCGGTAGTTCCTGATGAAGGCACTGTAATACTGCCGTTTATGACATTTGCAGTAATAGGAATGTCTATATTATCAACAGTAATATAAAAGCCGTCTGCTGTTAAAGCTAACGTTGTTGACCCTGTCCAGCCGGGTAGAACCGTAAATGTGATATCCATCATTGAACCGCCGAGTGTTATTGGGTCAAGGGTTGCAAAGGCTTCTTTTATTGTGGAAATACCGCTGCCGTCCGGTATGTAATTCGGATTTATTGAGCACAATCCCTGTGCAGCGACTCCCTTAACCGCGCTTTTAACCGTTAATTTTGTGTTGTTGAATTTTAAAAGAAGATCTCCGCATACCACTCCGGAATTTTCCGGAATATTAACCGATATGACTACATCCGCACCGGCAGCTGCGGTTGCACTGGTTACAGTCAACGCAACGGAGGCGGCCGCGTTTGCAAATATCGGCAGCGGGATGATGATTGCAGCCGTCAGAATAAATGCTAAAAGTGATGCCGCTTTCTTTGAAAAGATTTTCGTTTTCATAAATATACCTCTTTATTATTTATTTGCATAAATTGTAATTTCGAATTCGAATAGATTAAGTTTATATGAATTCATTCCGTTTGCGGAAGACTTTATCTTAAAAACCATACTTGAAACATTTAATAGTTGAAAAAGTTATTATTATATAGTTTTTTTATTCTATTTTTTCAGGTTTTTTATTTGCCAATCGAATTTATAGAAATACACCTTAACCGTATCGGATAATACCATGCCGTTTTTTAACGTCAAATTTAAAGTTATTTTTGACGATCTCGCGCCGGTACCTTTGTTTGTGATAAAACCGTTCACTTTGTTGATATCAACCGCCGAATTATCGGACAGCCATTCAACTTTTGCTATTTCACCGCTGTCAATAGAATAGTCATAATCGAGTTTCAAAGAGACATTTCTGTAAAAATTAAAAATCCCTATTTTTTTACCGTAAGTATCATCCAAAGCCATATTTCCGTTTTTAATTCTGACAAAATTGTCTTTGGGAAGCACATAAATACTGCCGTTTATGACATTTGCAGTAATAGGAATGTCTATATTATCAACAGTAATATAAAAGCCGTCTGCTGTTAAAGCTAACGTTGTTGACCCTGTCCAGCCGGGTAGAACCGTAAATGTGATATCCATCATTGAACCGCCGAGTGTTATTGGGTCAAGGGTTGCAAAGGCTTCTTTTATTGTGGAAATACCGCTGCCGTCCGGTATGTAATTCGGATTTATTGAGCACAATCCCTGTGCAGCGACTCCCTTAACCGCGCTTTTAACCGTTAATTTTGTGTTGTTGAATTTTAAAAGAAGATCTCCGCATACCACGCCGGAATTTTCCGGGATATTCACCGAAATCAGCACATCCGCACCGGCAGCTGCGGTTGCGCTGTTTACAGTCAAGGTAATATCCCCGGCGGCTGCATATGCCGGCAAAGAGGCTAACCCTATTATTATAAAAAAAACCGATAAAAGCGCAGCTGTTTTAAACGCAATAATTTTCATCTTTATATTCATACTTTCTGTTATGTTATTTGCTAATTCTTAAGTGAAAATTGAAAGAAATTATATTTTCAAGTAAACCTTTCGTAATATAAAACTGTCAGCATCTATAATATGTCAAGCATCCCGCTGACACGGTTTGTAATATTCAAACAAATCACGATAACATATAAAGCTGCTGTTAAGCACCGATTATATCCACCATCTTCATAATAGTATAAATCCTTGATAAAATCAATTCTTTTCTCATGATATTTGATGCGGCATGGCATCATATATAATTTTATTGAACTATTGATTTATATTTGATATAATTTGACTTGAATTATTTATGTTCCCTTACCAGCAAAACTTTATAGGGGGTATCTAAGTTTGGACGAAAAAGAAAAATATGCAGAAATGGTGAACGAAGAGCGGGCAGCGCAAATGGCTGCCGAAGAACAAGCGCTGAAATATGTGCATCAAGACAGACGATATGTCGGCACAAAGGAAACCGTCGCCTATGTTGCGAACGACTTCTCTAACAGCTTTAATATCGGCAAATTCTACAACCGGTATATCTGGGATGTCGTTAAAATTGATTTTATGATATCGGCAAAAGTGGGTATTTTTACCGGCTTATGGGATGTCTTTAATGATATTTTTATCGGCGCTGTCGTAGACAAAACCCGCACGCGCTGGGGCAAGTTCAAGCCGTACCTCGTTTTTTTATCGGCGCCGCTTACCATGTTAGGGTCTCTCGTCTGGCTGATGCCGTTTTTGTTTCCCGATACGGCGGTGGATTATGTGCCGAAACTGATTTATTATTTTACCCTGGGTATTGTCGGCGAAACCGCCGGCACCTTCACCAGTATCGCGGCCGGAGGGTTGCTGAACACCATCACCCCGCATCCTTTGGACCGCACAAGGCTGATAACCATGGCCAATTTCTGGTCCGGCTGGATGGGTGAAAAACTGCCGGAACTGATTATGGGTCCATTAATCGACCTGATCAACCATAATATTCTCAAATGGAAACTGCGCGACCTTTTTGTGGGCATGGGGCTTGCCTGCGCTCTTGTCTCCTGCGCCGGTTCTCTGTTCTTTTTCTTAACTACTCGGGAAAGAGTACATCAAACCCTCGACAAACCGAGCATCAAGCAGGGTTTCAAAGCAATCTTTACCAATATTCCCGTTCTGATTCTTACACTATCCAGTTTCCTTGGCGGTTTCGGTGTCGGCACCGGACGCCAAAATTATTATATTGATGTGTTGGGCATGGCAACCTTGGAAACCATTGTCGGCATCCCCGCCTCGCCTGTAAGCAATATCAGCTACGCATTGATTAAGCCGCTGAGAAAACGGTTTTCCACAAAGTTTCTTTGGATCGGAGAGAATATTTATACCGACATCTGCTGGCTCGCCGTCTTTGGCATCGGTTCTATCAATAAAAACTTCATGAAACTCAAGGTGATGATTCCGACCTTTATGCTGGAGGAATTTATTGAAATGTGGGTTTACGGCCTGCGGCATGTCCTCGGCCCGGAACTGAACAACGAGGCGATGGACTACTGCGAATGGAAAAACGGCTACCGGATGGAGGCCATGACAAGCGTTGCGAGAGGCCTTGTCAATAAATTACAGGGTATCGGCATGAATGTGGTACAAAACATCATCATGGCAAAAATCGGTTACATACAGGGAAAACCATCGGCACGCAAAAGATTTCCACAAAGTACTGGCTGTTTGCCATGGGCACAGGGATACCCATTATAACCAGTTCTCTCGGGATTATACCCAAATTCTTTTATCCGCTCACCGGCGCAAAGCGTGACAGGATGTATGCCGACCTGGTGGAAAGACGCCAAAAAATGTCTCAGAGGGTCACAGCCGCAGGCGATGACAAGGAAGAGCTCGCGCGCATTGCAAAGGCCGAACTGAAGGGTGAATATGTAAAGAACAAGGAAATGAAGTAATATTGCCGGAACATATATGTACGGGACGGTCAAAAACCGTCTCGTTTTTTTGTGAGTATACACAGCTGTTTAATTTTTTCTTGCTTACAAACAGATTTCATTGTACAATTCATTTAATGTTCTTGCATCCCCATTCAATGAAAAATTTTTGAGGAGGAAACCTGCTTGGACGAAAGAGCTGAATATGAAAAGCTGTTGAATGAAGAAAGAGAAGCGGAAAGGTTAGCCGAAGAGGAAGCGCTGAAGTATGTGCATCAAGACAGGCGTTATGTCGGCACTAAAGAAACCTTGGGTTATGTTTTAAATGAATTTTCCAATAAGTTTAATATCGGGCAATACCAAAACCGGTTTATCTGGGATGTTGTCAAAATTGATTTTATGATAGCGGCGAAAGTACAAATTTTTACCGGCATTTGGGATGTCATCAATGACATGTTTATCGGCGCCATTGTTGACAAAACCCGCACACGTTGGGGCAAGTTCAAACCGTATCTCGTATTTTTATCGGCACCGCTTACCTTGATAGGTTCTCTCTATTGGTTTATGCCTTTTTTCTTTCCCGACACTGCGGTGGATTATCTGCCAAAACTTATCTATTATTTTGCCCTGGGCGTTGTCGGCGAAACTGCCAGCACCTTCACCGGCATCGCGGCACATGGTTTATTGAACACCATTACACCGCATCCCTTAGACCGCACAAGGCTGATAACGATGGCGAATTTCTGGTCCGGCTGGATGGGAGATAAAATTCCGGAACTTTCGATGGGTATTTTCATCGACCTGATCAACCACCATATCATTAAATGGAAGCTGCGCGACCTTTTTGTGGGTATGGGACTTACCTGTGCTGTTATTTCCTGCGCCGGCTCTCTTTTCTTCTTTATTGTTACAAGGGAAAGAGTGCAGCAATCCATCCATAAACCGAGCATTATGCAGGGGTTCAAAGCCATTGTCACCAATATCCCTGTTCTGATTATTACCCTCTCCGAATTCCTGGGCGGATTCGGTGTCGGTATGGGGCGCTCGAATTACTATATTGATGTGTTGGGCATGGCGACTTTGCAAACAATCGTCGGCATTCCAGCCTCACCTGTCAGCACTATAAGCTACGCGTTGATTAAACCGTTAAGAAAACGGTTCTCCACAAAGTTTCTTTGGATCGGAGAAAATATTTATACCGACTTGTGCTGGCTTGCCGTCTTTGGCATCGGCTCTGTGAATAAGAACTTCATGAAGTTAAAGGTGATGATTCCGACCTTTATGATGGAGGAATTTATTGAAATGTGGGTATATGGCCTGCGCCGTGTTATCGGGCCGGAACTTAACAATGAGTCGATGGACTACTGTGAATGGAAAAACGGTTATCGAATGGAAGCCATGACCGGCGTTGCTAAGGGCCTTGTCGGTAAATTGCAGGGTATCGGCATGAATGTGGTTCAAAATATTATCATGGCAAAAATCGGTTATATTCAAGGGAAAACCATCGGCACCCAAAAGCTTTCCACAAAGTACTGGATGTTTGCCATGGGGACGGGTATTCCTATCATTACCGGTTCTCTCGGTATAATACCAAAGTTCTTTTATCCGTTAACCGGCCCGAAGCGTGACAGAATGTATGCCGACCTGGTAGAACGGCGCAAAAAAATGGTACAGAGAGTCTCAGCCGCCGGTGATGACAAGGAAGAAATCGCGCGCATTGCAAAGGCCGAACTAAACGGCGAATATGTGCAAAATAAAAGTTTGGATAAAAAATTCCATTCATCGGATCAATAATTTCATTCATTGTATTTTAAGGGCGGGGATTGACGGCACTGTTCTGTGTCAATCCTCCGCCCTATTACATGTAAATGTGATTTATGGTTGCGTAATTTCAAAATTTTGATATAATTGGCTTAACCAATCCTTAATTTATACGGGAAGTGAAAACAATGTCAAATAAACGCATAAAAAAGGGTTCACAGTCATTTATCATTTTTATTCTGATTGTTGCGATTATCATTCCAACCGGAATAACCGCCTTTGCCTACAGCGGCAGTATTTCAGATTCCGTCCTGGCGATATCAATGCCGGTTGCGAAAAAAATTGAGGCAGAAGGCATCGTTTTGCTGAAAAACAATGACTCGGTGCTTCCTCTGGAAAACAGGAAGGTTAATGTGTTCGGCACCGGCTCGGTCAGCCCGTTTATCGGCGGCACCGGTTCTGGTGCCGTTACCGCCCTGAACCCGGTCGATTTTTATGAGTCGCTTGATATGGCAGGTATCAAATACAACTCCGAACTGAAAAACATTTATAAAAATTGGTTTCAGCCACGGTCTGTTCCGACTATTAATAATACCATAGCTGACAATGCACTCAAATATCTGTTTTTAGGTACCGTTGTGCCGGAAATGCCTGTTAAAAAACTAACCGGCACAATTATGGCAAATGCCAAATCCTATTCGGATACAGCGATAATCATGCTCAGCCGTGCCGGAATTGAATCCGCCGATTTTTCCGAAAAGGATTTACAATTGACATCCGGAGAGCTGGCTTTGGTTAACCTTGTCACCTCCTCCTTTGAGGATGTTATTGTTCTGTTTAACACGGCAAACATCATGGAAATAAACTGGCTCGAAAACTACAAAAGCATTAAAGCCGCTGCCCTTATCTGGATTCCGGGGGAGGTTGGATTCGAATCCGTTGCAAAAATGCTCACGGGTGAAGTCAATCCGTCCGGCAAACTGACTGATACGATAAGCTATAAGATTTCCGACCACCCTTCAAATGAAAATTTCGGAAATTATCAATATAAACGCAACGGTGTTTCCTCGGGTAATTTTGTGGAGTATGAGGAGGGTATTTATGTCGGATACCGCTATTTTGAAACTTTCGCGCCGGAAAAAGTACAGTATCCTTTCGGATACGGTCTTTCCTATACCGATTTCAAGTGGGATACTGTTGATTATTCCGCCGATAAAGATACCATAACCGTTACCGTTAAGGTTACAAATACCGGCCCAGCCGCAGGCAAGGATGTTGTTGAAGTTTATTATTCAGCACCGTATACCCCCGGCGGAATTGAAAAAAGCAGTATTGTTTTAGGCGGATATACAAAAACAGATCTTATCGAACCGGGTAAATCAAAAACGGTTACCGTGAAATTTAATACAAATGATATGGCTTCATACGATTATAAAAACGAGCAGGCCTGGGTTCTTGAAAAAGGAACATACAAGATAAAGGTTGGCACCGATGTCAGGAATTTCGCTGATACCTTTGAATATAACGCAGATAAAACGACAGTTATCAAAAACGACAGTGTAACAGGCACAGAAATTAAAAATCTTTTCGACAGCGCTGACGGCGGACTTACCTATTTTTCCCGTGCGGATGCCGAGAGCACCTATCCGGCATCCCCTGTTGTTTTCTCCGCACCGGACGAGGTTCGCGACGCTGACAAATTGCCCGAGGCAGCTAAAACCGGAAAAGCTCCCTTAACAGGCGCTAAGTATGAAAGCGGTGTTATAACCCTTGCCGATGTCGTACAGGACGAATCTCTTTGGGATGCCTTTCTCGATCAGTTCACTTTAGGTGAAATGATTAATATGGTTGCAAACTGCGGCTATAAAACATCGGGCGTCAAACGGCTCGGTGTACCGAAAACCGTTGACAATGACGGACCTGCCGCAGTCAAAGGAAAAAACGGAGTTTTACATAATGATTCAGGCGTTGCCTACCCCGCCGCCACCGTGCTTGCGTGCACATGGAACGATAAACTTGCCGAAGAATTCGGCGAGGCTGTCGGAAAAGAAGCAAAGGACATCGGTACAAATATTTGGTACGCACCGGCAGTAAATATACACAGAAATCCCAGGGGCGGCAGAAACTTTGAATATTATTCGGAAGATGCGCTTCTTTCCGGTAAAATCGGTGCCGCAGTTGTGCGCGGCGCACAGTCACAAAATCTTGTTGTTACCGTTAAACATTTTGCTGTTAATGACCAGGAAACGAACAGAACCGGGCTTTTCACTTGGGCAAATGAACAGGCTATGCGTGAATTATATTTAAAAGCATTTGAACTTACCGTCAAGGAAGGCGGCGCAGAAGGAATGATGGCTGCCTTTAACCGGATCGGTACACAATGGTGCGGAGCAGACAGAAATCTGACAGTTGAGCTTTTAAGGAACGAGTGGGGTTTTAACGGGTTTATCGTTTCTGATTTTTCGTTTAATTTTACTGGAACGGGTTATATGAGTCCGGTTCAAGCGGTTTACGGCAGAACGGATGCCATTCTCTCCGGTCTCTGGTTTATTCAGGCACCCTCTACTATAATTGCTATGAGGATTGCATACTACAGAGATCCAATCGGATTCGGGCAAGCGCTTCGCACCTGTGTTAAGGACCTTTGCCTGATGAAGACACAAACAAACGCTTTTACCGGCAATAACACAAATTAAATTTTGGGAGGTTACCACCATGAGTCAAATTATGAAACCCCTGCTTTCGTTTTTAACCGTGGCTTCAATGCTTTTCGGTTCTGTTTTGCCTGCATGCGGTACAACCGGCAAATCAGCAGTTACCAAAGCCGGCAATGAAATCATCACCATTCCCTGCGGTATGGTCAATTGCTACGTAATAATCGGCGATGGGCAGTGCATACTTGTCGACACCGCCTCCTCAGCATACCGCAGCAAGCTGTACAAGGCAATCAAAGACTATAACATTACCCTTATCGTTCTGACTCACAGTCACTACGACCACATACAGAACGCAGCATATCTTTCGGAAAAATTCAATGCAAAAATCGCTATACATGAAGGTGACTGTGATTTAATTGCAAATCAGGCTGCGCATAAAACCTCCGGCAGAAGCATGATTCAAAAGTTCTCAAGTTTTTTTTCAAACATTATGGGGTCGTTTATTAAGACCGAACCTTTCAAACCCGATTTTTTTCTGACTGCCGGGCAGTCGCTTGCCGAATTCGGTGTGAACTGTGAAATTATTGAACTTAAAGGTCATACAAAAGGTTCGGCGGGCATACTGCTTAACAATGGCAAGGATTTTATTGTCGGCGATTCCTGTATGAATATTTTTTCTTTCTCGGAACCATTTCTGTTTGAAGATTACGGAGCCCTTAACACCAGCATAAATATTATTAAGAATTCCTGTGCTGAGACAATATTTTTTGGCCATGGCAATCCGCTGACAAAACCGCAAAATGATCTCTGTTGACCGGAACCGATTATTTGAAATGGGGTAAAGAAATGCTTGTTAAAGTTTTCACCGCTGCCAAATCGTTCATTCTGATATTGCTTGCTTTGATTGTCGCAAATATAGGATTGCCCTTAAGTGCCTATATTTTTAATACCGGTGCACCTGCACCGGTAAATTTAAGTGTGCCGGAGGGGAAGACAATAATGATAACAAACGGCGACTATTATGTTTCGCTTGACGGAAATGACGGGAATGACGGCAGTTTGGAGCATCCCTTCGCTACCATTGAAAAAGCGCGCGATGAAATCCGCGGTTTAAAAGCGGAGTCGGGTTTACCTGATGGCGGCATAACCGTTTGTGTCAAAGGCGGCGAATACAATGTTTCATCCCTTCAGTTTGACAGCCGGGACAGCGGCAGCGAAGGCAAGCCGGTAACATACCGGGCTTACGGCGATAAAGAGGTCATTCTAAACGGCGGCGTCACGCTTAACAGCGGCGACTTCACCCCGGTGAATTCGGATGCGAAAAGCCGGCTTTGTTTTACTGCCCGAAATCATGTTGTTCAAATTAACTTGACAAAATACGGGCTTTCCGCCGCTGACTGGGGAAAACTATATGCTATAGGCGCATTCAATATTGCCTATAAATACGACGGCGATGTTTCGGGGCCAAACCAGTGCGAACTGTTTTTCAACGATGAGAGAATGACGCTCGCACGCTACCCGAACGGAGATAAGTATAATAAAACAGGCGAAATAATCGACATGGGCGAATACGGTGAATATCCGCCGCAAAATTACATGACCGGCTGGTCAGAAGTACGCAACCCGCGCGGCGGCACCTTTAAAACAGATTTTATCACCAACAGCAAAATAAAAAACTGGAAATCGCTTGACGATGTCTGGCTTTACGGCTTTTTCTTTTGGGACTGGGCAGATTCCTCAACCCCTGTCAAGGCTGCCGACACAAAGAAAAGCACACTGACAACCGAATACGGAAGCCAATATGCCTTCAAAAAGGACGCCATATACTATTTCTACAATGTTTTCGAAGAGCTTGACACCGCCGGAGAGTGGTACCTTGACCGAAACAGCGGCATTTTATATTTATATCCGACGGATAATATGGCTTCGGCGGTTATCAACCTTTCGATTTCGACCGAAAATATAATTAAAGTCAGCAACGCGGATTACCTTAACTTTACCGGTTTTAACATTAAAGGCACAAGGGGCGACGGAGTCAGCATAACCGGCAACAACAATACTATTAAAGACTGTATGATTTCCAACTGCGCGGGTTCGGGCGTTATCATCAACGGATATAACAACAAAGCCGTCGGCAATGAAATAAAAAGCATGGGTAAGGGTGGTATTTCGCTCAGCGGCGGGGACAGAACGACGCTTACCCACGGCAACAATATAGCGGATAACAACCATATCCACAACTACGGTGAGATTTACAAAACCTACTGGGCCGGTGTTATCCTTAACGGTGTCGGCAATATTTGCTCGCATAACGAAATTAATGACGCGCCGCATATGGCCATAACCTACGGCGGCAACGACCAATTGATTGAATATAACCGTATATATGATGTTGTTAAACAGTCAAGCGACGCCGGCGCCATCTACGCCGGGCGTGACTTTACGGCTTACGGCGATGTAGTTCGTTACAACTGCATTTACAATATCGGCTCCGGCGAATTTAAACCGGACGGAATTTATTGGGATGATGCGCTTTCCGGCCAGACTGCCTACGGCAACATACTGATAAATGTACCAAAAAGCGGGTTTCAGCTGGGTGGCGGGCGCGATCTAAGCGTAACCAACAACATTATTATCAATGCCGATACCGCCATACGCTATGATGACCGGGCAAGAGAAGGTGTGGTAAGCGACGGCTGGTTCAGGGGGCATGTCAATAACCTCAACGCAGGGATGTGGCAATGGCTGCTGAATTCACCGTATAAAACGGACATCTGGGCAGCCGCTTACCCGCAGCTGGCAAAAGTAACCCATGATTTCAATGATGTCGACAACCCTTATTTCGCCGTCAACCCCTCTTTCAGCGTTGTAAAGAATAACATCATCGTCGACAGAAGCAACAATATCGGCAGCATAGCGGAATCCGTATATAAATTCAGCACCGTTGAAAACAACCCTGCATATCTGATTCTGGAAAATCCGGGATTTGTTGATTTCAGAAACGGAAATTATATGCTTCGAAATAATGCCCCTGTTTTAAAGGAACTTACCGAATTCAATCAGATTCCGTTTGAGGAGATCGGAAGATATTAATGCATATCCCGAAAGGCGGAAATTCGGCTGCAAAAGGTGTTCCATCTCCGCTTTCATAACTTTTTATTAGGAGGCGGATATGTCGGCAAAAGATAAAATTAACACCAACCCGGAAAGCATTGCTGCTGATGTGCATTGTCTTCGGTTCGCAGGCGTGGTTTGATAAATGGGCGTTCGGCGTCAGAAAAGTGGTGGGTGCGGAGCTTTTCAACGAATCCATGGATTATTGCGAATGGAAAAACGGCTACAGAAGGAAGCAACTCTCCCGATTTATCGGCAGAAAACTGATTACGGGTTTATATGAAAAAACAAACTCTATTATTATCAAATTTTTATTTCCAATCGTTCATATTTACGGATAAATACGCAATTACTGTTCTTATGTAAAACAGTCAAGCGCGGTCTTCTTTTTTCTGTATATGTTGAGCCTATAAATAATTTCATTGTTTATATTGTTTATTATTAAAAACCTTGTTATACTGAAACCACTATTTTGCATATGGAAGGGGTAAATTTATGAAAAAATCATTCAAAGCAATTACTGCGCTGTCTTTATGCTTATGTATCGTATTTTCGGTAAGCATTACCGGCTTTGCTGCCGGCACTTCCAAAGCAACCGCAGGCACTATCAAAAGCTATGCTTCTATTGAGGACTATGTTACCCAGGCGAATACGGCAGGCAAAACAGTCAAGGTAATCGGCAATGCCGTTGTTGCCAATGCCGAAACAGGCAAGTCCATAAGCCCCACAAAAATCGGTGACACAACGCTCGGTGATATTTTTGCCAAATCCATTAATGCTTTGAGTGATTTTGCCATTAACAACGTCCTTTTGGGCTTAATTACCACCATTATGCCTAAAACATCAAGTGTCCAGAACTTCGCCAAGTTTGATTTAAACAATTATAAGAATTTTTATAAAGGCACTGAAAAGTTTGCTGATGAAGCCGTACCAAACTCGCATTGGAGCCTCGGTTATGCAGAAAAATCTATTCTGCCCGCCGATTTTGGCACAAGGCCGTATGTCAGAGGCAGTATGGCGCCATATGCAAGTACGACAGAAACATTTGACGACCTCCGGGTACGCACCGTTATTCTTGATGATGGCAGCGGCAGAGGCAAGGTTGTGTTTGCTTCCATCGACTGCATGGGTTTGTCCAATGCCGATGTGAGAAAAATCCGTGAAGCTGTGGCTGACTTTGTAAAAGCAAACAATATTGTCAGCATCAATGTCTCTGCAACCCATACACACTCCGGCATTGATACGCAGGGTGCATGGAACAACCCGTTAGGTACGCTTGCGAACAATATTTTATCCGCAACAACAGGCATTGTTAAAGTGAAGAGCGGTGTAGATAAGACATTTTTAGATAATTTGATCGCGCAATCAGCCGCTTCGATAAAAGAAGCCTGCAATAATATGGCAAAAGGTACGCTTACCTATGCAACAAAAAATATTTCCGATTATACGCATGACAGAACACCCCCCTACGCAGCAGACAGCGGGCTGTACCGTCTTGAATTTACGCCCGATTCAAAGTCCGTAAAACCAACAATTATTGCCTCTTTCGGCTGCCACCCAGAAACAACAAGCTACTCGTTTAAAACAATCTCGGGCGACTTCGTTTACTATATGGAAAATGTTATCAACAACGCGGGCTATAACTTCATCTTTATTCAAGGCAATGTAAACACAACCACATCCTCACGGGACAAAACCAACGATGGGCTTGATATTAACGACCATGAATGTGCCATGCGTTACGGCTATGAGCTTGGGTATGTAACACTCGGCTTAACAATGACAAAAACCGAATGCGCCGCCCTGAATGTTCAATGCGGTGACTTGCTCGGCGTAGAAACATTGGCCGGCAAAGACGGCTACTCGGTATGGTATGAAACCTGGGTGCCGGTTACCGAAAAGGCAGTTACCCCCTTTCTGAATATCCGCATGGAACAGTTCCTGCTTAAATCCGACAGTAATGTTTCCAATGTTCTTACAAAAACATCCCTTGCAAACAACATTTTCATTTATGATAAGAAAACAAATTCCTACTATTCGGTCACAGAAATCGGCTATATGGAAATCGGCACTGACCTGAAGGTGTTCCTAAGCCCCGGCGAAATATTCAGCGAACTTCTTGTCGGAGGTCCCGGACTTAACGGGTTCAAATATGACAGTCTTCGTAAAACGCACGGCGATAATCTCATTATCTTCGACCTGATGAACGACGCCATCGGTTATGTCGCTGCCGACCCCAATTATGTTATGCAAGGGTACCAGTATGTTGCTGAAACCGATAAGTACGAAAGTGACGGATGGTGCTTCCTCGTCTCATTCGGCAAACACACAGGCTCAACACTTATAAGAACGTTTAATCAACTCGTTGACAGCGTAAGATAAATACTTCCAATTCTACAAAACGCCTCCACAGTCAGAAGCTCCGAAAACGATTTAAACCGTTTCGGAGCTTTATTTAATCTTGTGCGTCTGCCGGATGAAGTATATATATTATTAAATGCAGCTAATACTAATCCCTCTTTAAAACATAGCTAAAAATTCGGCACAAAAACCCATTTGTTAAAGTTTTTGCTTGATTTCATAGAGGTTTTATAATCGGGATTAGTATAAAACAAATGTCCTTTGAATTTTAATAATACAGCCGCCCGCAAAAGCCGGGCTTTTACGGGCGGTCTGCAGTTTGTTATTTCGTTTTTACTTTTTCAGGCCGTTAACTTGCCAGTCAAATTTGTAGAAATACACCTTGACCGTATCCATTAACACAATTCCGTTCGAATCGGTTACCTTGACAGTGATATTCGACGATCTCGCGCCGATGCCTTTATTGGTGATTTTACCGGTTTCTTTGTCAATTTTTACATTATTGTTGCTTGATGTCCATTCGGCTTTTACAATTCTGCCGTTATAAGCGGAAGAATCGTAATCGAGCTGTAAGGAGATTTTTCTGTAGAAATCAAACAATTGCAGCTTCTTGCCAAATGTTTCGTCAAGTATTTCATTGTCACATTTAATTTTGACACTGTTCAGGTCGAAAGATTTGCAGGTAAATCCTAAGTACCAAACAGGGCTTGAAAAGCCGGTTGTACCGACGGCATAATAAATGACAAGTTCTTCAAAAGCACCATATCCATTATAATCAAATACATTATACCCCATTGACGGAGCATTGCCAAAGAAATAGACTGCGGACAGCCTGAGGCATTGGCTAAACGCGCCGGCCTGGATAAAGGCTACGCCGGTGCCGGCGGTAACCGATTGCAAAACAAAGCATGCCGCAAAAGCCGAATATCCGATTGATGTAACACTATCCGGTATAGTAATTGCTGTCATTGTGCCAGTCGCAAACGCACCGGCACAGATTCTTTCCACGCCGGCCGGAATAACATATTCGCCCGGTTTGCCGCATGGATATTGAATAAGGGATGTTCCGGTTTTGTTAAGCAACACACCATCCAAACTCATGAAATACGGGTTTGCGGCAGCAACACTGATTTGTTCAAGATCCTCGCAATACGCGAAAGGAATATAACCGATGGTATTCACACCGATACCGATGGAAACCGAGTACAGATTAACGCAGTAAGAAAATACGGTCCAGCCGATTGTCGTCACGCTGTCCGGTATGGAAACAGAAGTTAATCCGATACAATAAACAAACGCACTGTCCCCGATCATCATTAAACCGGCCGGGAGGACGATGCTTATTAAATTGGTAAGTCCTGCAAATGCACCGGCAGCAATGCCTTTTGTCCCGGCAAGCAATGTGATTGTTATGTTTGCCGGTTCATCATTTTGAGCGGCTGTATCTACCGGTATTTGTTTATATGTATATGCTACCTTCCCGGCATACACGACGCCCTCCGGTTGTGCATCAAGCCATGCCGTACCTTCAAACGCTTCTTGACCGATTGAAAACACGCTGTCCGGTATGGATATGGTTGCCCAGTTTTCCTGCCCGGCAAATGCGCCCGCGGCAATACCTTTTGTCCCGGCATTCAAAACAAGGGCTGTCGGCATATCATCTTTTACCGCTTGTTTATATCCGTATGCGACATTTCCCGCATATACCACACCATCCTCCTGGGCTGCTAACCATGCTGTATTATTAAACACGTTTGCACCCATTGTAGCCAAACCGCTCCCTATGGTCACCGTTGCAAGGGCAATGCAGCCGGTAAACGCTGCTTGACCGATTGAAGTCACACTATCCGGAATTGCAACCGAGGTCAGGGCACGACAACCCGCAAACGCCATCATACCGATTGACTTTACCCCGGTTCCGATGGTCACTGCAGTAAGATGGGGGAAGCCCACAAACTCATTGCTGCCGATAGATGTCACGCCGTTACCGATGGTGATTGCTTTCACATCAAAGTTTCTCCACGGTAAATTTGTGCCTTCTGTCATAGGACTGTAAAAAAGGTCCATGGCTCCCGTACCGCCTATGCTTAGCAACCCTGTATCAACATTGAATGACCAGGAAAGATTTTCGTAGCCGAAGATTCCGCTCATGGTTAAATCGGTACGTTCCGCAATTGCTGTTACAGCAAAGCCGTAATCTGTAATATCGCGCTCATCCTCCGTATATAACTCAAGTACAAAACTATTTCCGATAACAGAGATTGTTTTCCCCGCAAGTTGGTTTCCTGTATATTCTACATAATTGTCATTACCGTCATAAATTATAATACAATCGATTCCCCATGTTGTATATGTATTGGCAGAAAAGGTAACATTGATATATTTTGCAGCGGGATTGGCTGCCGTATATATCCAAATCGGATCTACCTCGGCATATGCATACGGGTGGGCCGATTCAAATGGACCGGTTACAGGTATAGGATCAGCATTCGGCTTGGCTGAATTTTCCGCCGCCTGATTTGCCGTCATATCCGGCATCAGCTTTATTACATTTTCCGGCAAAACATTTTTGAAATCTCCCGGTGTTTGTTCAATTGCGGTATTCGCCTGCGCGTTCTCCGCAAATACCGTTAAACCGGGTAAACAAGTGCCGAGAATCATTGCAAGAGTCATTAGAACAGCTATAATTTTTTTCATAGATTCTTACTCCTTTAATAATTTAATTCGCTTCGATGAAAAGCTTTCGACAGTTTGGATTGTTTCCGCGGTTTCTGGATTGTTGGTGATTTTGTCTGTAGAGCCCGGTAGTAAAGAAGCCGCCATCCGAATTAAATGCGTATGCTCGGTTGAAAATCAAAAACACGCCACGCATCTAATAAAGATGTTATATGCCGGATATTTCCGGCATCGGTTAACTGCTTGTGTAATTCCCCCTCTCTTATTTGACCTGAAACGCACTATGCCGTGGAACCCCGCGTATTTCAGTCTTTTAGATCCGCTTGTCTTTATCAATTCACAGAGGCCCCGAATGGCCATCTGTATCGATCCATCAATTTTATATTCGCAGTTTCTCCGCAAATAAAATTTTCAGCTTCATAATACTTTGTCGATTTAAAGATTTAGTTGAATAAAGTTTTTTGCGTAAAATAATATTAATACACATATTCAGTTTTGTCAAGACATATTTTATAAAAATTATTATTTAATAGTAATTATTTTATGAGATTAGATAGTAAATCTCTGTTTTTATTGTCTCGATACTAATCCCTCTTTATAACATAGCTAAAAATTCAGCACAAAAACCCATTTATCAAAGGTTTTTGCTTGATTTCATGGAGGTTTTATAATCGGGATTAGTATGAGACAATGTTTTATAAAGTTAATTCCGATGATTTTCTGTTATTTTCGAAATCAGATTTTATGATCGCATACAATACAGTTAATCTTCTTTAATCTTAAAATAAATTTACTCTTCTTCGTGCAATAAACAAACCGCCCGCAAAAGCCTAGTTTCTGCGGGCAGTCGTCTGTATTTATTTATAATAATTTATTTAAATTTTTACACAATAAATCCGTATCGGATAGAATGAGGATGAATGTTTCTGCATACTGCGCCTTTTATATATTTATTTCCTCTCAAAGGTCACCATTCAATTCCTCTTTGTAATAACGCCTCTGCATCAAGTCGCGGTACATCATTTCCTTTTCCGAATCGTCAAGTTTATACAAAAGCTTTGGGATGATACTGAATGCGCCCGTCAAGCCCGGCAGAAGAAACGCCGTAATAAAAATGCCGAATTTTGTGGAATCGGCCTGGCTGCCGAAACCTTCTTTCAGGCTGTATCCAATCGCGTGTAAAATAGCTGACTGGAGGCCGGAGGTTGTGTTTCTGATAATCTTTGACATCAGGCTTTTTGTTATAATAATGACACCTTCTGAACGGTAACCGTTTTTCCATTCGCAGTAGTCAATCGCCTCATAAGTAATTTCCTGCGGAACAACCTGCCTTACGCCCCAAACAGATTTTCTTATAAACTCCAGCGGGGCAATTACATAAAACATCTTTTTCCAATCCCGGTACCAGCCGTTTTTTCCTTTGCCACCTATGCAGCCGAACAGGAAGACTAAAATCTTCATGAGATTATCGTAATTTGAAGACATGATCCAAAGCGTTCTGGTCGAAAACTTTTTTCTCATCGGCTTTATGTAAGTGTAGCTGACATTGCACGATATAATCGACGGAAGTTCCGTCAGCGTTCCGAAGGTATTGTAGCCTAAAACATCTATATAGTAGTTTTCGTAGCTGGTCGAAAGCGTAAACGCGCCCAGCAGATCATTGAGCATGAGAAGAAAAACAGGGCGGTTGTGAATAATCGTTCTCAAGCCTTCCATAATACTCGGCTTTTTCTCAGACTGGGTGACCCTCTCCTTGGAAAGAATGAAGAAATACATCGCCATGCATGTGCTGATAATGGCCGAGGTAATGCCGATACCGCCGTAAAATAGTTTTCTGTTGGCGATTTTTATCATCCCGTTGTTCATCGAGTCATAGATAACGCTGAGCAGGACTTTGGGAATATTGTCAAAAAGGCTGGAAATCCATTTCGCGTAAGTTAATAGGCGTACCCTTTCGGTTGGATTGGGGGACAATGAAGAAAGCAATCCTGTTTTTGAAATATCTCTGAAAGTAGCGATCGCCTCGTTGCTCATCTGAATTGCAAGGAAAAAAAAGAATTTGGTCATATCATATTCATTTTCAGTATCCAGAAAGAAAGGGATAGACCATTGGAAAACAGCCATAACCAGGGATGGGATCGCGAACGCAATAAGATACGGTTTGAACTTTCCCCAGCGTGTTCTTGTTTTGTCAACAACAGGCCCGGTAAACGTATCGTTGATAACATCCCATATTCCGTTGATGAGGCTCAGAACGGAATAAAGATTAAGGTTGATTTTAAGAATATCTATATTATAACGCGATCCGAATATCCCGGCGTTGATATTCTCGGAAGCGTCGTAAATAATATATGAGGTGGATTCCCTGCCGCCCACATACCGGCGGTCCTTAAGGGATTCGTATACCGAGTCCCCGCTCATAATCAGCCCTCTTTTCTTTGAGTATGGAGAATAAGAATAATATAAATTGATTGTAGACTATTTTCCTTGCAAAGTAAATACAGATAAATGAACCCGGATTCTTAAAACTGACGGCAGGCATTTCAAGAAACTCTATCCGGCAACCACCTTCGCATTATTTTTGGATTTGCGAAAAAAAGCAGCCTGCTCCAAAAAGAGGAAACTGCAAAAGATTCGATGTGTTTATTTCGTATAAAAATTTTTATAAAGATAAACTTTCGCCTGATTTCTCTTCATCCGGTTTTCCGTTGACTTCCCCTTTCAACCTTTCTTGGCTATAACGCCTCTGCATCAGGTCACGGTACATCGTTTCCTTTTCGGATGCATCGAGCTTATACAACAGCTTTGGGATTATGCTCAGGGCTCCCGTGAGACCGGGGAGAAGGAACGCCGTAATAAAAAGGCCGAATTTTGTCGAATCTGCCTGGTTCCCGAAACCGCTGTTTAAACTGTATCCGATAGCGCTCAGAATCGAAGACTGGATGCCGGAAGTGGTGTTTCTGATTATTTTTGACATAAGCCCTTTTGTTATAATAATCACACCTTCGGAACGGTAGCCGTTTTTCCACTCGCAGTAATCAATCGCTTCATAAGTGATTTCCTGCGGAACAACCTGCCTTACACCCCAGAAAGACTTTCGGACAAAATCCAGCGGTGCCATAATTAAGAACATCTTTTTCCAGTCCCGGTACCAACCATTTTTCCCTTTGCCTCCAATGCAGCCGAACGCAAATGTAAGCACTTTTTGAAGATTGTCGAAATTTGATGAAAAAATCCATAGGAAACGGGTGGAAAACTTTCTCCTCATCCAGCCTATGTATGTGTAACTTAGATGGCAGACAGGTATGGAAGGCAGTTCTATAAGCGTAGAAAAGGTAGAGTAGCCCAGGACATCGATAAAGTAGTTATCCTGGCTTGTTGCAAGTGTGAAAGCTCCGAGCAAATCGCTCATCATCAGCAAGAAAACGGGGCGGTTATGCACAATTGTTTTTATTCCTTCAAGTATGCTCGGCGTTTTCTCGGATTGCGTAACCCTCTCCTTAGACTGAACAAAGAAGAACATTGCCATACCGGTACTGATCATTGCTGCAATAACACCGATTCCCCCGTAGAAAAGCTTTTTGTTGGCTATTTTAATAACGCCTTTATTCATCGAGTCATAAAGAACGGTTAGCAGGACTCCCGGGATATTGTCAAAAATGCTTGATATCCATTTCGCGAATTTTAAAAGGCGGACCCGCTCATTGGGGTTTGGAGACAGAGATGCCAGCAAGCCGGTTTTCGAAATATCTCTGAAGGTCGCGATAGCCTCGTTGCTCATCTGAATAGCAAGGAAAAAGAAAAACTTTGTCATGTCATATTCATTTTTTGTGTCAAGAAAAAAAGGCAGCGACCATTGAAAAATCGTCATAAACAGCGAAGGTACGGCAAAGGCGATAAGATATGGTTTGAACTTTCCCCAGCGCGTTCTTGTTTTGTCTACAATCGGCCCGGTGAATGAATCATTGATAACATCCCAAATCCCGTTTATAAGGCTCAGAACCGAGTAAAGATTAAGGTTGATTTTGAGGATATCTATATTATAGCGCGACCCGAATATTCCGGCGTTGATATTCTCGGAAGCGTCATAAACAATGTAAGCCGCAGATTCTTTTCCGCCCACATACCGTCTGTCCTTTAATGATTCGTAAACTGAATCGTCCACCGGCAGTACTCCTTTAGGTCAACATTTAATTCCGTAAATTATTGTAACCGTTTCTTTCTGTTTATAATATCACATTAATTTTTTCTTGTCATCTGTTATTAAACATCGGTTTGCGCAATTTATACTAATACCGATTATAAACCTCTATGAAATCAAGCAAAATCCTTTGACAAATGGGTTTTTTAATCGTGAATTAGTATTACCTAATTTTCTGTATTATTTTAAACTATACTTCTTTATTTTACTTCCCGACATTTAATGTCTGTTGAATAAATCATTAAACGATTTATTCAACAGACATTGTTTTGCAGTATATACATTAAATTTTTATAAGGTCCGTTACTCGGTTCCGCATACTTTTTTAACCGTCATTGTATGAATATTGACCGGATATGGATACTCCCCGGTAAAGCAGGAATCGCAAAATGTTTTTTGCTTTGTGCCCACCAGCATACAAAGACTTTCTTTGTTTAAAAAGTCCAGGGAATCTGCACCTATGATTTTACAAAGTTCGCTTACTGAATAGCTGTTCGCTGTCAGTTCCTCTTTTGTAGGGATATCTGTCCCGAAATAACAGGGCCAGTGAATGGTGGGTGAGCAAATACGCATATGCACCTCCACAGCACCCGCTGCTTTTAATTCCCTGACAATATTGGCGCTTGTTGAGCCTCTTACTATAGAGTCATCGACAACCACAATCCTTTTGCCTTTTATACTTTGCGCCAGCGGAGTAAGTTTGATATCAATACTTCTCATTCGTTCGCTCTGGCTGGGTTTGATAAACGTACGTCCGATATAATTATTCCTTACAAATCCCAAATCGTATTCAATACCGCTTTCACGCGAATATCCTATTGCGGCGTCAATCCCGGAACTCGGCACTCCGATAACAAGATCCGCTTCAACAGGATTCTGCCGTGCCAGAATAGCACCCGCCTTAAGCCTTGATTCATGAACACTGACAGAATCAATGTAACTGTCCGGTCTTGCAAAATAAATATATTCAAAAATACATACGCTGTGTTTTCCCTCGCAATTGGTTTTATAGGAATGCAAACCTTCCGAATCCGCGACAACAACCTCTCCGGGCTCGACATCACGGATGAAACGGGCATGAATGGCATCGAGCGCGCAGGTTTCGGATGCGAAAACATAGGATTTTTCAGTCTTTCCGATAACCAGCGGGCGGAATCCCAACGGATCCCTTGCAGCTATCAGTTTTTCCGGACAAAGAATAAGAATACAATAAGCTCCCTGTAAATGCTTCATTGTTTTGATAATCGCGTCTTCGGTGCTTTGTGCAGATACTCTCTTCTGCGCTATAATATGCGCGATATATTCAGAATCCGTTGTTGTTTGAAACATAGAGCCTTTTTGAGCCAGCTCATCGTGCAGTTCCTGTGCGTTCGTCAGATTTCCGTTGTGCGACAAAGCAAATTTTCCGTTGATGGAGCTGAAGACAAGAGGCTGGCTGTTCTCAACCGTGCTTGCGCCGGCAGTTGAGTAACGCACATGGCCGACAGCGATTTGCCCTTTTAATGAGGCAATCTTATCATTATCAAAAACATCTCCCACAAGACCCATACTTTTATAATTTTGAATAGTACCGTTGTTGCTTACAGCTATACCGCAGCTTTCCTGACCCCTGTGCTGAAGGGCAAACAGTCCCAGGTAAACCATTTCGGCAGGCGATATCGCATCTTCCCCATAAACTCCGAACACGCCGCATTCCTCGTGAAATTTTGAGCTGTAATCGGTCATTGTATTCTCCTTTTTTATCTGCATTATTTACAGGTTTATATTATGTGTTTTCTTGAGGCACCCGGTCTGCCATATTTATACTAATTACTCATAAAAACCTAACTAAAAAATCCGCATAAAACCTAATAAATCAAAGCTTTTGCTTGATTTATTAGAGGTTTTTTAATCGTGAATTAGTATTATTCGAGTACAATACAAAACATCGTATTCGTGCCGGTATTCGAGTAAAGTTCCAAGCCTTTACAGGTTATGACACGGATAATGTTCGTGTACTTATCATCAGTCATCTCAGCGAGTAAATTTTTTTGCACTTTAAAGAAATCCTCGTTAATATATACTCCGTCTTCGCCGTTGTAAATAGCCCCGTAGAAAATTCCGGACTCTACAAGATCCTGAAAAAAATGGCTCCCATATGAAAGCTCGGGCATAAGATGCTCATTCTTATATGCTACCTCAAAAATACCGAGCATACCGTTCAGTTCCGAAAAACTGACCGGTACGCCAAGTGATGTGGTGGTAGTCCCCCATCGGCCCGGCCCGACCAAAATTGTGTTTTTGCTTTTAAGCTGGCGGTTAAGCAACCCGATTTTCCTTGCAACGCTGTATCTGTCCTGTTCGGACAGCGCAAGATATTCATGCGGATCGATGTATACAATATAATCGATTTTAAAGTGTACATTACCTCCCATGAAATTGCCGTTTGTTCGAAAGACTGTCAGGGATGCCGACTTTTCATCCGGCAGTTCCACACTCTTTCCCAATCCTTTCGTTTGGAGCGGCCGGCATTGAAGAATGTTTATATTATAATCGCCGTCGGGTTTAAAGTTTGCGGTAAATTCTATATCCACCGGATATTCATATGCTGCCGAAAGCGTTTTAAGTATCAGACTCATCGTACCCGGGAAATCTGTTGAGGAAAGCAACTTGCGAAAATCAAGGATATATGCGTCCCCGCTCAGTTTCAGCTGTCTTTTGTAACTCGTTGTCTGAGCATCATAAGCCGCAAACAGATACTTATCTGTTCCGATATCACCGCTCAGAATGCGGTCGGCATCCGCACTTATCAACGTATTTCGCTTGAGATCAATCAAATCGACTTGATGCTGTGAATATTTTTTTTCATCATCGTCGGCCATCGGAGGCTTTTTACCCGGTCTGTCAAGGGACACAATCCGTGCGTAATCCAAGTCTGTGCGGTCAACAGCTCTCGTCCCGAGTCCGAATACAAGCCTGAGCATACCTGCATCATAATCAAGGCTTTCATCCCAAACATATAGATTTTTCGAATTCCCGACACCCGCGATATGCGGAAAAAAGTATTCCTCATGGTTGTCACCCGAAACCCGTTGAATAAGGATTGCCATCTGTTCGTCTTGATCCGTGAGTCCCCTGTCCATCCGGTAATGGAGGGCGTTTTCATTCATTGTGCTTGCGTAAACCGTTCTCACTGCTTGCTCAAAAGCTTCAAGTCTTTCCTCGGGAGTTCCCTGGTTTGCACAGAAAACGCTTTCATATTTCCCGGCGAATGCATTGCCGAAGTTATCTTCAAGCAATGAGCTTGAGCGCACAATGATCGGCGACTGTCCGAAATATTCAAGCATACGCTGAAAATCCAATACAACCGGATAAGAAAAATGGCCGACTAGTATTTTTTCCATTAACTGCGGAGCATATTTGAAATATCCTTCAATTGTTTTTTGCATGGTTCTTAATTCCCAGCAGTTGTTTTCAACAATATAGGTGTAAAAAACATCGGAGCCGAGGTAAAAAGAATCATGCATCTCAATTTTGGAATTCAATTCATCATTTTTCAGTTTTTCAAGTATTTTTCTGGCAAGAAGCATGCCTAATGTTTTACCGCCGATGTTTCCTGTTCCGATTTCTCTTTCCTTAATTTTTATCAGATCTTCAATTTCAAAATAGTTCCGGCAAAGCTCAAAAATTTTTGATTGGCTATTCATTAAAAGGCCTAATAATTTTTGCTTTGATTTCTCCCGTTTTTTCTCCGGGCCGTTGCTGTATTTTAAAGCATCATCAAAGGCAGCGTCCCAATAATCTTTCCTTTCCATACTGACCGAAAACCTTGAAAAAAGCATTGCCGAATCCGCGCTTGCCGATATGCATACGGCTTTATCCCCTTGAATCAAATGCGGGAAAAACATTGTCGGTGAATATCTTTCCCACACTTTAAGAGGATGTATATAAGTATTTCCGCTTATATTGTAGATATTGATAAGAATTTGAGTTGTATCTCTGATTTTGGCTATAGTCTCGTTGCTGTGCGAATTTCTCAGTAAAGCGAAATATGCCAAAGTGTCAAGTTTGAATAAAAAAGGACAGGTAACCCTAAAAAAGTTGCCTATCATTAAATCCGAATTCCAATATTCCAGCAAATCTGTGAGGCAATCGAAAACATAAAATGCTTTCAGCCCCGCATTTTCAATATGTTCATGTATCACCGAAGCAAAATGCTCAAAACCGGTTTTGGCATTGACTCTGATAACCTGTATGCCTTGCGTATCTTTAATAAGCTGTTTGTGAAGACCGAACCTGAAATAGATGATTTTCCGGTGATCAAGCTTCGCCCTGGAAATATAAGGTTCGACAACATTAATATAGTCACTCAGGGAATCAACCTGACAGACTACATTATCACCCAGACGAAGCATATCAATAACTTCATCCAATCCGGCTATTCCTGTACTTACCCTGTCAATCAAATCAATCACCTATACATGGCTGTACACGGTTACATACAGCTTGCTTATTATGTACCGCTTGCTCCGTAATTTGAAAGAACTCTTGCGGAGGGGTCATTCACATTGCAGCCTTCCCACTCTTTATTCGGCATCCAGAAATCCTTCACCATATCGGCCTGTCCCGGATAATACTTTTCGAAAAGCTGCCGGTACAAATATGATTCCTTTGTAAATGGCTGTGCAAACGAATACTGCTGTTTCCCCTTCTCGAATTCCTCATCGGTATATTTTTCTTCGGCGTAAAGTTTCAGGCAGTCGACCATTGAATGGCCCATAGCATCACTGAATGCCGCTTTTTCGCGGTAAAGAATCGAATCAGGAAGGTAGTCGCCTTCAAACGCGCGTCTTAGGAGATATTTGCCTTTGCCATAGATGTTTATTTTCTTTGCAGGGTCGATTGACATAACATATTTCACAAAATCAAGGTCGCCGAAAGGAACGCGTGCTTCCAGAGAGTTGACAGAAATACACCGGTCAGCCCGCAGCACATCATACATGTAAATCTCACGGATCCGTTTTTCGGCTTCTTTCTGAAAGGCTTCCGGGGTCGGTGCAAAATCGGTATATTTGTATCCGAATATCTCATCCGATATTTCACCGGTAAGAAGCACACGAATATCCGTTGTTTTATGAATCTCTTTGCAGATAAAATACATGCCCATACTCGCACGGATAGTCGTAATGTCGTAAGTTCCGAGTAATGCAACGACTTCTTCAAGAGAGTCCAAAATATCCTGTTCGGTAACAATAACTTCCGTATGATCGCTGTGCAGATATTCGGCAACCTCTTTTGCATATTTCAAGTCAATAGCATCCTTACCCATACCGATAGCGAATGTGCGGATAGGCTTGCCGAGCATATTCGCCGCAACCGAGCAAACCAAAGAACTGTCAAGGCCTCCGCTGAGCAGGAAGCCTACCGGAACATCCGAATCAAGCCTCTTTTCTATTCCGTAAACAAGCTTGTCATGAATTTTTTTGCATATGGTTTCAAGGCTGTCCGCAGAAAAACCGTCGATCTTTGAAATATCATTATAGCAGAAAAATTTACCGTCTGCATAATAGTGTCCCGGAGGAAAGGGCATGATCTTATCCGTCAGCCCCACGAGATTTTTTGCCTCACTTGCGAAAAGCATAGAACCGTGACTGCTCATGCCATAAAACAAAGGTCTGATACCGATAGGATCACGTGCCGCGATAAATGTATCTTTTTTGGAATCGTATAAAATAAGCGCATATTCCGCGTCAAGCATCGCGAACATATCAAGCCCATACTCCCTGTACATCGGGAGCAGCACTTCGCAGTCAGACTCGCTTTTGAAGGTGTATTTTTCGGCAAGCTTTTTCTTAATCGCACGAAATCCGTATATTTCGCCGTTGCACACAAGATAGTCGCCTTTAAGCGAAAAAGGCTGCATGCCCTCTTCGCTCAATCCCATAATTTCAAGTCTGTGAAACCCCATCATTCCCTTGCCGGTACCGATGATTCTTGTTGAATCCGGACCCCTGGATATGGTACGGTCAAATCCTTTTTTAAAATCCGAGTACGGAATATCATTTCCCGTAAAACCAATAATCGAGCACATGGTGTATCTCCTTATTATAATAAGCGGCATTCTATATTAAAAACGGTAAGGAATGAGACTGTTGAGAAACCGTATCCGGTCAACCGTAAAGCCTCATTCCTTCTGATCTCCAAAAAATCGCAAACCTAAATGCTGAAAAGAATATCGCTGTAAATCGGATAAGGCCAGTATTTTGCGGCAACAAGTGTCTCGAGTTCGTCAGCGGTTTGCCTTACCAGACACATTTTTTCAAACACGGTATCGCTGAAGTATCCCGCGCATCCTTCGGTGTCCTCAATGTCCTTGGAATCAAGCACGGCTGTTTCGAGATCCGAGACATTGTTGTAAAGGCATTCGCAAAGTTTCGATAGTTTTAGGGAAAGTGTTGATTCATATTCGATGGAAATCTCGTCACTGAGAGACTTTTTATTAAGCGCAGATTTCGAAAGCTCAGACGAATAAGCTACCGCAGCCGGAAGCACTTCTCTTTTTATCATGCTTATCATTGTTTGCGCTTCAATTGTAAGAACTTTTATGTAATTTTCAAGTAAAAGTTCGCATCTTGAATCAACCTCTTCTTTGGTAAACACTTTATGTCTGGCAAAAAGAGCAACATTTTCCTCTGTCTTGAAATAGGGCAGAGCGTCTGCCGTGGAGCGAAGATTGAAGAGACCGCGTTTGCCGGCTTCTTTCACCCATTCTTCCGAATAGCTGTTGCCGTTGAATACCACTCTCTTATGTTTTTTATAAGTTTCTTTTAATAGTTTTGCAATTGCGGCATTTAAGTCCTTCGCACCTTCAAGTTTATCGGCAAACTGAGCTAAAACATCCGCGACTGCGGTGTTGAGGACAATATTGGTGCCGGAAACAGAGGAAGCCGAGCCGAGCATACGGAATTCAAATTTGTTACCTGTAAATGCCATAGGTGATGTTCTGTTTCTGTCTGTCGTATCCTTTGGAAGATGCGGCAAAACTGAAGCCCCGATCTTAATAACCTCATTCGCCTGTTTGTCATATGGTTTGCCGGTTTCAATCGATTCGAATATCGCGGTAAGCTCGCCGCCCAAGAAAATTGATACGATTGCGGGAGGAGCCTCATTTGCTCCAAGACGGTGGTCATTGCCTGCACTTGCAACGGAAATTCTCAACAAATCGGCATGATCGTCAACCGCCTGAATAACAGCCGCGACAAAAAGAAGGAATTGAGCGTTATCCTCGGGCGACGTTCCCGGTTCAAGAAGGTTTAATCCGGTGTCGGTTGAAAGCGACCAGTTGTTGTGCTTCCCGCTGCCGTTCACTCCCGCGAACGGTTTTTCATGAAGAAGGCAAACCATATTGTGCCTTGCGGCAACTTTTTTCATAAACTCCATGGTAAGTTGATTATGATCGCAGGCGACATTGGTAGTGCCAAAAATAGGAGCCAGTTCGTGCTGCGCCGGTGCAACCTCGTTATGCTCTGTCTTCGCCATTATGCCGAGCTTCCAAAGTTCTTCGTCAAGTTCTTTCATAAATGCGTGAACACGGGGTTTGATCGCTCCGAAATAGTGGTCCTCCAGCTCCTGCCCCTTCGGGGATTTGGCACCTATTAGAGTTCTGCCGCATAAAATCAGGTCCGGCCGCTTTTCGTAAACACTCTTGTCGATCAAAAAATATTCCTGCTCGGGACCAACTGTAGTGTTAACCGAAGTGACATCTGTTTTCCCGAAGAGTTTGATGATTCTCTTTGCCTGCTCGTTGATGATTTCCATTGAGCGGAGCAACGGTGTCTTTTTGTCCAGCACCTGACCGCTGTAAGAACAGAAAGCGGTGGGAATGCAAAGCACACCGTCTTTAATAAACGCATAGGAGGTAGGATCCCATGCCGTGTAGCCTCTCGCCTCAAAGGTTGCTCTCAGCCCGCCCGAAGGAAACGAGGATGCATCCGGTTCACCTTTTATCAGCGCTTTGCCCGAAAACTCCATAATGATATCGTCATCACCGGACGGAGAAATAAAACTGTCGTGTTTTTCAGCGGTGATTCCTGTCATCGGCTGAAACCAATGGGTGAAATGAGTGGCGCCTTTTTCAACCGCCCAGTCCTTCATGGCTATTGCCACGGCATTTGCCACATCAATATCCAAATTTGCTCCGCTTTTTATAGTCTGCTTAAGTTTGTTATATACATCCTTTGGCAGCTTTTCACGCATAACCTTGTCACCGAATACATTGCTTCCAAAAATTCCCGGAAGATTATTCATAAAAATACCATCCTTTCAAAAATAAAAAAATTAGCGCTACAGATACAAATACCCGCAGCGCCATTGCTACTTTCATATTATACCGCGATGTTTTAATCCTGTCAATATTATTTCAGTTAATTTCATATCACAAAAAACGAAAATTTCTCTGCCGCTTCCTGCAAAATTATGTGTAAAATCACACAAAACACCGTATTTTTCCTCAGTTTTGAATGTTAGCCTTCGCAATCCTTCTTTTTCTGCTGAAAAGTCCCGGCGAAACAACTGAAATCAAGGGAGTGAGGATTGAAGCTTATATTCACAGCCATTTAAAAGGGCGCGGTCTGCCGAAATAATTAAAGTTTTAAGCCGCGCCCCGGATTAATGCTTTTTAAAGCTTTTACTACTCAACATCCTGCAGCGCATCATATCCTTCTTCGCCGGTTCGGACCTTGATTACATTCTCGACATCGTAAACAAAAATTTTGCCGTCGCCGATGTTGCCGGTGTAAAGCACCTTTTTGGCTGTTTCGATAACGGTTCTGACCGGCACCTTGCTCACGACTATTTCCACCTCAACCTTGGGCAGCAGGCTGACTTCCATCTCAACACCTCTGTAGTGCTCTGTTTTGCCTTTTTGAACGCCGCAGCCAAGTACTTGGGTTACGGTCATACCGGTTACCCCGATATCATTCATCGCTGCCTTCAAAGCTTCAAACTTACTTTGGTTGGTGATAATATCGATCTTTGTCATCTTAATGTCGGAAGCCATATGAACGGGTTTTGTGACTACTTGAACGGGAATGGCGCAATCCATACTGACCGGTCCTGCAGGTTTCGGTTTGCCGGCAGCAATATAATCTTTAAATTTCGCCAGTTGTTTAATCGGCGCGTTGTCGGTTGAATCACAATCAAGCTCGGAGCGAACAAGCTGACTATCGGGATATGCGAGCACACCCATCTCTTGCAGATCAACACCTTCCAGCTCCACTTCGGGTGCAACCCTTAAGCCCCAAACCTTATCGAGTGCTTTAAAAAACAAATATGAAAGTCCGAAACCCCAAACAATCAGAACAGCCACCGCAATGAGTTGAGCAACAAGTTGAGATGCATCGCCGTAAAACAAGCCTTTGACACCGCCAGCCACACCATTAACACCATCGCCGTATGTACCGTCCGCAAACAGTCCGAGTGCCAGCGTTCCCCATATCCCGTTGACGCAGTGGACGGAAATTGCACCGACCGGGTCATCAAGTTTCAGTTTATTTTCAACAAACGGTACAGCCATGCAAACCAGCAAACCACCGATGATGCCGATTATCAAAGCTGATACCCCGTTGACGAACGCGCAGGGGGCTGTAATGGCGACAAGGCCGGCAAGCGCGCCATTTGCCGTCATGGACGGGTCGGGTTTACCGAATTTTTTCCACATAAAGAACATTGCAACCAGTCCGCCTGCTGCTCCTGCTATCATGGTGTTTGTCGCAACAATCGACAGCCTGAAATCAGACGCGTTTAAAGTTGACCCTGCATTGAAAGAGAACCAACAGAAAAATAATATAATAGTCCCGATGATAGCCATCGGTATATTATGCCCGGGGAACGCTCTTGCCTTACCGTCTTTTTTAAACTTACCGATTCTGGGGCCGATGACAATTGCGCCGGCCAACGCAAGCATACCTCCCATAGAGTGAACTACCGCGGAACCCGCAAAGTCTACAACACCGTGGCCGACACCGAAGGTTTTGCCGAGTGTCGCCATCCATCCGCCGCCCCACACCCAGTTGCCGAAGAACGGGTAAAGGAACATGGAAATGAAGAAAGAAGTAATAACCATAGAGGAATATTTTACTCTTTCCGCCACAGCACCGGTGGGAATGGTAACGGTGGTATCCATAAACACCATTTGGAAGAAGAAAAGCGCATAGATACCGGGGTCGTAAATGCCGTTTCCGGCGAGGAAGAATCCTTTCAATCCCATAATCCCGCCTAATCCCGGTATAGAAAGCATTGCATTAAGAGCAGAGCCGCCCGAGCCTAAGCCCGCCGCGCCGCCCGAACCGCCGAATTGAATGGCAAAACCAACAAGGAAATAACCGATAGCGCCAACCAGGAAAACCATAAAGTTCATGGTCATGGTGTGCGCTGCATTTTTGCCGCGGCAGAAGCCTGTTTCCACCATTGCAAACCCGCACTGGAAAAAGAAAACCATAAATCCGGTAATCATTACCCATGTGATATTTGCCCCGTAATACGCCTTGTTTGCTGTTGTTGCAACATCCGAAAGTGTTTCGCTGCCGGTCGGCGTCACATAGTAAGAACCTGTCGGGTCACCCGAGGCGGCACTTACCGCTATTGTCGCAAATGACGCTAAAATACCCAACAATATAAGAATACATACTATTTTTATTAACTTTTTCATCATATCACCTCATAAATTTTTGTTTTTCTTTATCTGCTTCTTGGCTGATACTAATCGGCGATGAAAAGCGTTGTTAGATTTGCGATGATTTTTTGTGCTGCACAAGGCGGAAGACGAAGCTTTGCTGTCGCAAGGCAAGGAGGACAACGCAGTACGGCGCAAAAATGACCGCAAAGATTCAATGCGTTTTATTGGTGATTAGTATGAAGCTGCCGCGGCGTATTTTTCTTGAAGTTGCTCCAGGAAAATCTTGACGAACTTTTGTAAACCTCTGCCTTCAGTTTTTTCACGGACAAAAAGTTCCTGACACCAAAGTACGAAACCAATAACCCGAAGATAGCCCCGTGAATTTTCGAATTCATAACCGTAAAACTGATGTGGTTAAACAAACTGAAAACAATGAAGAAAACCCCGGAAAGAACGATAATAACAGAAATTCCAAAAAGCGCCATAATGAGTATGACCTTTTTCTTATCGACTGTTGAAACACCTGAAACACCTGACTGATTTTTCATATTTACCTCCTGTTATTCATGCTATAATGCGGCCGCTTCATATCCATTTATGTCAAAACGGCGCAAAGTTTCATAACTTTGACGCCGTTGTCCTGTTAACTTTTGGAGTCAAGGCCTTTTGTATAGCCTTGACTCCATTGTCGTTTTTATTCGGTTGTCCTGCTGTTATTCAACATCCTGCAGGGCGTCATAACCCTCTTCACCGGTGCGGACCTTGATAACATTTTCAACATCATAAACAAATATCTTACCATCGCCGATATTGCCTGTATACAGTACTTTTTTGGCGGTTTCAACTACAGACCTAACCGGGACTTTGCTCACGACTATTTCCACCTTGATTTTCGGCAGCAGGTCTGTTTCAAATTCAACTCCGCGGTAGTATTCCGTCTTACCGCCCTGAATTCCATAACCCAGTACATTGGTTACCGTCATACCGGTTATGCCGATTTTATCCATCGCGGTTTTCAAAGACTCAAACTTGTTTTGCTTGGTGATAATCTCAACCTTTGTAAACTTGATACCCGATTCCGGTGTGCTGTTCTTAGATACAACCTTAACGGGGACAGCCTGCTCAATCGGAACAATATCCGGGATTTCGGAGCCTGTATCACCATAATCCGCTCTTTGTGTCGGACTGATGTAATCGACGGTGACAAAGTCGGGATAGCCCTGGTTGCCGTGCTCGCCGATATCCAACCCTTCGATTTCTTCCTCCGCGGTAACGCGCAACCCCATAGTTTTCTTGATGACTACCCAAATTAAAAATGATGCCGGAACAACAAATGCGCCTACACAAAGAACGCCGAGTGCCTGTTTGCCCAGCAATTCAAATCCGCCGCCAAAAAGCAAACCGTTAAGTGATTTTGTTCCGCCGATGCTATCCTGCGCGAAGATGCCTACAAAAAGAGTTCCAAGTACACCATGCACCAGATGGACGGATAACGCACCGACCGGGTCATCGAGTTTCCTTCGGTCAAAGAACATAACAGAGAGTACAACAACCACGCCCGCAATCGCGCCAATGACGAGTGAACTAGTTACGCTCACATAAGCGCAGGCCGGTGTAATCGCAACAAGTCCGGCGAGCAAGCCATTGATGGACATACCAAGGTCCGGTTTGCCGATAACGAGCCAGGCTGTTGCCGTGGCAGTTAAAACAGCGATGATGCCCGCTGTGTTTGTGGTCATTAATATATGTGATATTGCGGTCGGGTCTGCAGACATTGTTGAGCCGGGGTTAAACCCGAACCAGCCCAGCCAGAGAACAAATGCGCCGATGGTGGCAAGGCTCATGTTGTGCCCGGGGATCGCGTGAATCTTGCCGTCCTTGGTATATTTGCCGATTCTGGGCCCGAGTACAATCACACCGGTCAGCGCCGCCCAGCCGCCGACGGAATGAACAACCGTTCCGCCCGCAAAATCCAGAAAGCCTGATTTTGCAAGGAATCCGCCGCCCCATATCCAGTGGCCGACCAACGGATAGATTACCATCGTCAGGCAGATGGAAAAGACGATAAAGGATATGTATTTGATTCTCTCCGCAACCGCGCCGGAAACAATCGTAGCTGCGGTTCCGCAGAATACCAGCTGGAAGAAAAATTTAGCCCAGAAAGGCACCCCTGCCCAGGATATTGCCGAGTAAACGCCCTGGTACGCGTCACCCGTCGCAGGCGAGTTGTCCGCGCCGCCGGCCATAAACAAGCCGCTCAATCCCATAAATCCGTTGCCGTCGCCGAACATTAAACCCCAGCCGAGAACCAGGAAACCGAGGGATGAAACCGCAAAAACGATAAAGTTCTTGGACAATATGTTCACCGAGTTCTTTTGACGGGCAAGTCCTGTTTCAAGCGATGCAAAGCCGAGATTCATGAAGAATACGAGCATTGCCGCAAGAAGCACCCAAACAGTGTCAATAATTACTTTGAAGTCCATAGTATTTCCTCCTAAATTTAAAATTAACTATATATAAAAACGGAGTCACAGCTATCAAGCTATGACCCCGTTGTCATCGTTGCAGGCTATAGAAACAAAACCAAAATGCCGCGAAACCAATTTGCGTTGCTCTAAAAATATTTGAAGGCGCTTGAATCATCACCGATTCAAACGCCTTTGTTTGTAAAAATAAATCCCATCGAATTATCGTATATTTGAGCCCAACAGCTTCAGTGCTGTTACAGCAGCCTTATGTTTTCCGCCAGGCATTCTTTCCGTATATATTCCGGCCAGACCGATGCCTGCACTTCTCCGACATGCGCTTTGTTAAGAAGGAGCATACAAAGCCTTGATTGTCCGATTCCTCCTCCGATTGTCAACGGCAGTTTATCCTCAATCATTGCTTTGTGAAACGGCAGCGAAAGCCTTTCCTCGGCATTTTCTTCTTTCAGCTGTTTTACAAGCGAGGTTTTATCGACTCTTATTCCCATCGAGGATAGTTCGAACGCACAGTCGAGAAGCGGATAATAAACAACGATATCTCCATTAAGATCCCAATCGTCATAATCCGGGGCTCTGCCGTCATGTTTATCGCCGGATTTCATCTTGCCGCCGATTTGCATGACAAAGACCGCACCGTACTGTTTTACGGCTTCCCGTTCTCTCAGCCTGGGTTCAAGTTCCGGATATTGATCTTCAAGTTCCTGAGAGGTTATAAAAGTTATCTCGGCAGGAAGCGTCGCCTCAAGGGAAGGATATAGTTTTTGAGTCCTCTTTGCCGTCTCCAAAATAGAGGAATAAATATTCTTGACTATCATCTTTAGATAGTCCGTTGTTCTGTCTTTGGCAATAATTACCTTTTCCCAGTCCCACTGGTCCACGTAAATCGAGTGCAGAGCGTCGCATTTTTCATCTCTGCGTATCGCATTCATGTCCGTATAAAGACCATTGCCGGGTTCAAATCCGTATTCATTCAATGCAAATCTCTTCCACTTTGCAAGGCTTTGAACAACCTCGGCGATCTCACCTGTCTCGAGAATATCAAACGATACCGGGCGCTCGACGCCGTTCAGATTGTCGTTAAGCCCTGTTGTTCTGAGTACAAATAGAGGGGCCGATACTCGTGTAATGTTAAGCGCTTCGCTTAAAACCTTTTCAAAGGTATCTTTTACAAATTTGATTGCTTGTTCGGTTTCGATCAGCCCGAGTTTTGATTCATACATTGAACCATTTCCCCCTTTTATTGTTTGTCTGTAAAAATCATAAAACTTTAATATAAATCATTGTAAGTTTTTTGAGCTTTGAAGTCAATATCAGCAAGAAATATTTTCAAACTGCGGGGTATAGTCGATTTTCCGAGGAATACCATTTAAAATTCAAATACCGTTTGTTCCGACGGCTGAAATCATCCTGCGTCTTTCCAGCATGAAGACGGCCTATAAAAATCCCGGAATCATTTTTCATATGGCATCACCCCCTTAAAATAAGCAGAACTGCAGACATTTATATCTGCAGCTCCATTGCTATTGATGTTAATATACACCATAATGATCAGGGTGTCAACATTTTTACGAAAATTTTAATTGTAAGAAAATGAAATTTTATTGACGGCTCTTGCAAATTTATGTGCATATTTACACAATGTCGAATATATCGTTGGCATTTTGCAAGTTTTAATCTCAATTCCTTCTTTTTCTTCGAAAAACTCTTGACAAAATCACAATATCTTCCTATAATTTTGATATGAACAACGGTGTTCTGAGCGGGATAAACTGTCTATCCTCTTTTGAACGCTGTCTTTATTTTTTTAGGGGTGAACAAAATGCAAAGGGAAGGGCAAATCAGAATTCCTTCGGGATGCGCAATTTCGGGCTTGATATCGCGTAATGGAAACTGCATCAGCGGAGATGTTATCCGGAAATCTATGACCGTTATGCACGACCGTTCCAACGGCCTCGGAGGCGGTTTCGCAGGGTATGGAATTTATCCGGAATACAAAGAAGAGTACGCAATGCATGTATTTTACGATACTGTCGCGGCGAAGGAAGATTGCGAAAAATATCTTGACTTGCATTTTGAAATTATAAATCTTTCAAAAATACCGATCAGAAAGATTAAAAAAATAACGGATGAACCGCTTATATGGCGTTATTTTGTGCATCCCCTTCCCTCCAGGCTTGCTGACAGTCAATTGGACGAAAACGAGTTTTTGCGTAAATGCATTTTTGAAATCAACACCTCAATTAAAGGCGCCTATGTTTTTTCAAGCGGCAAAAATATGGGTGTTTTTAAAGCAGTGGGATTCCCGGAGGATGTCGCTGATTTTTACAAGTTAGAGGAATACTCCGGTTACTGCTGGACAGCGCATGGAAGATACCCGACAAACACCCCCGGTTGGTGGGGAGGCGCGCATCCTTTCGCACTGCTGGATCTTTCGGTTGTGCACAACGGCGAAATATCCAGTTATGACGCCAACCGGCGGTTTATAGAAATGTATGGCTATAAATGTACACTGCAAACCGACACAGAAGTTATTACATATATAATTGATTACCTGACACGGAAGTTGGGTTTAACATATACTGAAATGTCAAACATCATCGCCGCTCCTTTTTGGAGCAGCATTGAGGCGAAGGAAGACGGCGAGCGGGAAAGGCTGACTTATTTGAGAAATATGTTTTCAAGTTTGCTGATAACAGGTCCGTTCTCCATCCTGGTCGGTTTCACCGGAGGAATCCTGATGCTTAACGACAGGCTGAAACTTCGGTCAATGGTGATGGGCGAAAAGGGTGACTTGGTCTATTTCGCGAGCGAAGAAGCCGCCATAAGGGCTGTTGAGCCCAATGTTGAAAACCTTTATTCTCCGAAGGGCGGAGAAGCAATCATAATCCTTTCGAAAGGGGGGTGCTGAAATGAGTTTGGATTTTTTATATCCAAAATACGAGGTTGTCAGGAACCCTCAAAGATGTATCGCCTGCAGGGTATGTGAAAGGCAATGCGCGAACGAAGTTCATTCCTACGACAAGGAACTGAACATGATGATGTCAGACGAAAACAAATGCGTTGATTGCCACAGATGCGTTTCGCTCTGCCCGACAAGAGCACTGAAAATTGTTGAGAGCGATCACACATTTAAGAAAAATGCAAATTGGAGCGGAGATATCATCTCCGATATTTACCTTCAGGCTAAAAGCGGCGGCGTTTTACTTTCCTCCATGGGCAATCCCAAGCCATACCCAATCTATTGGGACAAGCTGCTGATCAATGCCTCGCAGGTTACAAACCCTTCCATCGACCCTTTGAGAGAACCGATTGAAACCAAAACCTTTTTAGGTAAGAAAAAGACGGAAATCACCCGTGACGAAAAAGGCAATATTATTACGACGACCGACCCGCAGCTTGAACTTGCCGTTCCGATTATGTTTTCAGCTATGAGTTACGGTTCCATCAGCTACAACGCACATGAGTGCCTTGCAAGAGCTGCAACCGCACTTGGTATTTACTACAATACCGGAGAAGGCGGCTTACATGAGGATTTTTATCAATTTGGTTCAAATACCATTGTTCAGGTGGCTTCAGGCAGATTCGGTGTGCATAAAGATTACCTTGAAGCCGGAAGCGCAATTGAAATAAAAATGGGGCAGGGAGCAAAACCCGGTATTGGAGGGCATTTGCCCGGCAGAAAAATTGTCGGTGATATCGCAAAAACAAGGATGATCCCGGAAGGCAGTGACGCCATCTCTCCGGCTCCGCACCATGACATCTACTCCATCGAGGATTTACGCCAACTTGTTTATTCGCTTAAAGAGGCAACGGAATACAGAAAACCTGTCATTGTGAAAATTGCGGCAGTTCATAATATCGCCGCCATCGCGAGCGGTATAGCGAGAAGCGGCGCTGATATTATCGCGATTGACGGCTACAGAGGCGGTACGGGAGCTGCCCCCACAAGAATACGCGACAATGTTGGTATTCCTATTGAGCTCGCACTCGCAAGCGTTGACGAAAGACTTAGGCAGGAAGGCATACGGACAAATGTGTCATTAGTCGCAGGCGGAAGTATCAGAAGCAGTGCCGATGTTGTCAAAGCAATTGCGCTTGGAGCCGACGCCGTATACATAGCCACAGCTCCCCTTTTGGCGCTCGGCTGTCACCTATGCGCAACCTGCTTCACGGGTAAATGCAATTGGGGTATCGCGACTCAGGAACCCGAACTGGTCAAAAGGCTCAACCCGGATTTGGGTTATCAAAGGCTTATCAACCTGGTAACCGCCTGGAAGCATGAAATATGCGAAATGATGGGCGGTATGGGTATTAATTCAATTGAAGCTCTTCGCGGTAACCGGCTTATGCTGCGCGGTATCAGCCTTAACCAAAAAGAACTGGATATACTCGGCGTTATGCACGCCGGCGAATAGCTTAACAGTGGTCAGTGGTTAGTGGTCGGCAGAACAGGGGCGACTTTTTCTCTCCGGTCATTAGCGAAAGGATGGGTTTATTGTGAAACGTATATATGTTAATGAAAAGTGGTGCCTCGGCTGCCATTTATGCGAATACCGCTGTGCATTCGCGAACAGCGGACAGGACAATATGGCAAAAGCGCTGAAGGATATTGTTATCAACCCGCGCATACAAATCGAAAAGGTAGATAACATCTCCTTTGCGGTGGCCTGCAGGCACTGCGACAATCCTTTGTGTGTCAAGAGCTGCATCGCAGGCGCTATAACGATAAATGACGGAGTCATATCCATTGACCGGGATAAATGCGTCGGGTGTTACACCTGCATCATGATTTGCCCATACGGCGCGGTTATGCCATCTGATACAGGAGTGGTGCAAAAATGCGAACTTTGTATGCAAAACTCTTCTGGAAATCCGGCATGTGTAAGCGGATGCCCAAACGGAGCAATCGTATTTGAGGACAGGGGGTGATTTTGTGAGATATGTAATTATCGGCAATTCAACGGCTGCGATCGGCTGTGTTGAAGGTATCAGAAGCATTGATAAGGAGAGTAAAATTACCATCATATCAAAAGAACCTTTTCATACCTATTCCCGGCCCTTAATTTCTTACTATTTACAGGGTAAAGTTGACAGTGAAAAGATGAAATACCGTTCCGATGGTTTTTATGCCGAAAACCGCATCAGCCTTCTGCTTGGCTGCGAAGCTGTAAAAATCAATCCGAAGGATAAAACGGTTCTTTTGGAAAACGGAACCACAGTTAGCTATGACAGGCTGTTGCTGGCAACCGGGTCAGTACCTTTTATTCCCCCTGTAAAAGGAATTTTTGAGTTAAACAATAAATTTACATTTATGTCATTAGCTGATGCCGAAGCACTCGATAAAAGTTTGAATTCAGACAGCAGGGTTCTAGTTTTAGGTGCCGGGCTTATCGGCCTGAAGTGCGCAGAAGGTATTCTAAACCGTGTCGCAAGCGTTACCATTGTCGATTTGGCAGACAGGATTATGCCGAATGTTCTGGACACTTTCAGTGCGAACATGGTACAATTATATTTAGAACAAAAAGGTATTCATTTCATTTTGTCAACAACGGTACAAGAGTTTTTCGCGAACAATGCACTTCTTTCTAATGGTATAACCGTTGAGTTTGATATGGCCGTCATCGCTGTCGGCGTACGTCCAAATACAAAACTTTTATGCGATATCGGTTGTGATGCAAAACGCGGCATACGCACCGGTGAAAATCTTGAAACAGAAATCCCGGGGATATATGCCGCAGGTGACTGCACATCAAGTATAGATATTTCATGCGGTGAGGAAAAAGTGCTTGCGCTTATGCCGAACGCCTATTTGCAGGGTGAGGATGCGGGGATTAACATGGCAGGCGGCCAGGCGGTATATAGCAACGCCATCCCTATGAATGCGACTAAGCTTTTCGGGCTTCCGATTATAACAGCAGGAAGCTATGACGGAGACGAATATGTTGTAACAGGTGAGAATCAATACAAGAAGCTTGTTACAAAGGAGAACTACCTCAAGGGGTATATTCTGATAGGCGACATCGCCCGGGCGGGAATTTACACTTCGCTTATTACGGACAAAACGCCTCTTGACACAATTGATTTTGAATTGATAAAGGAAAAACCGCAGTTGATGGCGTTTTCGAAAACTCAGCGGCAGCAAAAACTCGGAGGATTGAAAAATGTTTAGAATTGACGCGGCCGGAATGGATTTCACCGAACTGAATGAAAAACTGCGCCAATCAGGAGTAAACAAGACCGTTGTGGACAATTGCCTCGGGCAGCGATATATCGGCTGTGCGGCTCGCAGCATTACAATCGAGATAAACGGAACGCCCGGAAACGCCCTCGGCAGCTACCTTGACGGTGCAAAAATTGTTGTAAACGGAAACGCGCAGGACGCGGTCGGTGATACGATGAATGAAGGCGAAATAATCATCAACGGTTCCGCGGGCGACGGCACAGGCTTGGCGCAAAGAGGCGGCGAAATATATGTCAGAGATTCCGTAGGGTACCGCGCAGGTGTTCACATGAAACAATACAAAGACAAGCTGCCTGTTTTGACGATCGGCGGCAGCGCCGGAAGTTTTTTGGGGGAATACCTTGCGGGAGGGTATATAATAGTTTTGGGCCTTAAGACCGACAAATGCCCGATAAGCAATTTTTGCGCAGCGGGCATGCACGGCGGTAAGATTTTCATAAGAGGCGTCCTTCCGCAACGGTTGCCGGAAAAGGTCGAAGTGAAAGAGGCCGGTCCTGAGGACATTGCTTTAATCATGCCATACCTCGATAAGTATTGTAAATATTTCACCGTTTTAAAAGACGAAATATTTTCAAAACCATTTTATGTTATGACCCCTGACAGCAAAAACCCATATCAGCAGTTATATGTTTTCAATTAATCTTTCGGCTAAGGTTATATTTGTATGAATCCGAATTTTCGGTAAAGGATGGTGATTGTTCTGGAAAGGATTTTAATTGTTTCAAGCTCTGACAAAACTGCCAAGGCTATATGCGAACTTGTAAACGAAACCGGGCAATATCAAATCTTCACTGTTCTCAATGCCGAACAGGCCTTGCATATCATAGTTTCCGTGGATTTCGATGCAGTAATCATCAACACCCCGCTTTCGGACGAACCGGGTATGGCTTTGGCGGAAAGAATTGCGAGGACCACCTTTTCATGTGTTATTCTTATTCATAAAGCCGAGCTTACCGGTAAAACTGCGGAAAAATGCGAAAAGCTGGGAATTATTGTTTTACCGAAACCGATTTCAAAGCCGGTATTTTTTCAATCCTTCAAACTTGCCTGTTCTCTGCACAGCCGGATACATGCGCTGAAGAACGAAAACAACGAGTTAAAAGTAAAAATCGACGAGATAAAGCATATTGACAGGGCTAAGTGTGTTTTGATACAATACCTCGGTATGACAGAACCTATGGCACACCGTTATATCGAAAAACAAGCCATGGATATGCGGCTTTCAAAAACAATTATAGCAGAAAATATTTTAAAGACGTATGAGTACTGACCCTGTTTCGGCAAGGGTTGGTTTATATTAAATAAAAGGTAGGTTTATCAATGAAAAAGTTTGTTTTCGTCACCGGAGGTGTTGTTTCAGGGTTGGGAAAAGGCATTACGGCGGCTTCACTGGGCAGACTTTTAAAAGCAAGAGGCATCAAGGTAACGATGCAAAAACTTGACCCTTACATAAATGTCGATCCGGGAACGATGAGCCCTTTTCAGCACGGGGAGGTCTTTGTTACAGATGACGGCGCAGAAACCGACCTTGACCTGGGTCACTATGAGCGATTCATTGATGAAAGCCTTTCCGTAAACTCAAACATTACAACCGGAAAAGTTTATTGGAATGTCATCTCCAAAGAAAGAAAGGGCGAATATCTGGGTCAAACCGTTCAGGTTATCCCGCATATAACAGACGAAATTAAAGAAAGAATATATAATGCGGCTGATTCATCGGATGCGGAGGTTATGATTGTAGAAATCGGCGGTACTGTCGGCGATATCGAATCACAACCGTTTTTGGAGTCCATTCGTCAGGTTGCAAGAGAAATAGGTTCCTGCAATTGCCAGTTTATTCATGTGACACTGCTCCCCTATGTTCCCGGTTCGGAGGAATACAAGTCAAAACCCACGCAGCATTCGGTTAAAGAACTTCTATCGATAGGTATTCAGCCGGATATATTGGTTTGCCGGTGCGACAAGCCGATGGAGCAGGGTATGAAGCACAAAATTGCTATGTTCTGCAATGTTTCCGAAAATGCCGTTGTTGATAACACGACTGTAAAATCGCTTTATGAAATCCCCTTAATGCTTGAGCGCAACGGGCTGGCGAACATCGTTTGCGAGAGGCTCGGTCTTGTCTGCACTAGCCCTGAACTCGGGGAATGGACAGCCATGGTTGACGCGATACATCAATGCAGCACAACCGTTAAGATTGGGCTTGTCGGAAAATATGTAAAACTGCACGACGCTTATCTTTCGGTTGCGGAAGCGTTAGTTCACGGTGGTATCGCTAACGGGGTTAATGTTGAAATCAGCTGGATTGATTCGGAGGAGATCAACGAAAAGACGGTAAAAGAGATTCTCAAAGTGTGTGACGGTATTATCGTACCCGGCGGATTCGGAGACAGGGGCATAGAAGGCATGATAACCGCCGTAAAATACGCTCGCGAACACAACATCCCTTACTTTGGTATTTGCCTTGGCATGCAGATTGCGTTTGTGGAGTTTTCCAGAAACATTCTTGGACTTTTTGACGCAAACAGCGGCGAGTTTTCCGAAATAACCAAAAACGCCGTTATCGACATTATGCCTGACCAAAAAGATATTACCGACAAGGGCGGAACGATGAGACTCGGCAGGTATCCTTGTGATATTGTTGAAGGAACCAAATTATCCGAAATCTACGGTCAAAAAAGTATCAGCGAACGCCACCGTCACAGATATGAGGTTAACAACGCTTATAGGGAATCCGCTCAAACAAAAGGCCTTATTCTTTCCGGGCTTTCACCGGACGGCAGGCTGGTTGAGGCGGTCGAATTGAAGAATCATCCCTGGTTCGTCGGCGTCCAGTTCCATCCGGAATTTAAATCCCGCCCCAACAGAGCCCACCCGTTGTTCAGGGAATTCATCAAAGCAGCCAAAATCTACTCGAACCGTTAAATTTGATCAGATAAATAAATGAGCACGGATTCGGCAACAATCTTGCCGGTTCCGTGCTCATTCTTTATTCAGTTTCTGTTTATGTTTAAATAAAATATATTTTACCATCACATAGAAATGCGCCGTACTGCCCGCGAGAACGAACAGATGAAAAACCGTATGGGCATATGCCTTCGTTTTCCCAATCCTCAGAAAAATCATTCCGGCAACATATATCAAGCCGCCTAAAATCAGGATACCGAGAGCCCGCATGTTAATCATGCTCACTATCGGGTAAACGGAGGCAAGCATGACGACGCCCTCTCCGATATAAAGAACCATCCGAAACACTTTTGTCTTCGTAAAAAAGAACACTGTTGAAAGGATACCGATGAATGCGCAACCCCATGCTACATAGAAAACAAACCAGCAATGCAGCGGATTTATTTCATAAAGACTGATAAGCGCGCAGGGTGTCGCGGTACCCGCAATTAAAATAAAAATCATCGAATAGTCAATCACTCGTGCGATTTTTTTAAGATTACCGGCGGTCAGTCCATGGTAAAATGCCGATGCTCCGTACAGCACAATCATGGACATACCGTAGACTGCCGCAGAAATAGTTTTGTTCGTTGCGCCGTATTTGATAGCTCTTGCAAGGCAAACGGCAAGAACCGTAGCGGCCATTAAAACGCCCGCGGCGTGCGTCAGGCAGTTCAGCCTGTCTTCTTTTTTTGAATAGGTTACCAGTTCGATTTTATCCGCGAACAATGCTTTTGCTCCTTCTGCGCATTTTTATATCTCACTTGATTTGCATAGGTTTCCGAAACGGCGAATTTATTAAAAACTGATTTATCCGACCATTATTTATTATAACCTGATCTCTTCATAAATTCAATTTTTTAACAGAAAGGCTTTTGTAAAATTACTTTCTTGCTTACCCATAAGTTTTAATGTATACTGATTTTTAGATTGATGCGCGGCCCTTTCAAATAATCTATTAGGGGGTACATAAAATTGGACGAACCGGATAAAATTGCCGTGGAAGAAGAAATTGCCGAAGACGAAGCGCTGAAATATGTTCATCAAAACCGCCGTTATATCGGAACCAAGGAAACCTTTGCCTATATCTTGAACGACTTCTCCAATAGCTTTAATATCAATAAATACAGCAACAGGTTCATTTGGGATGTTGTTAAAATTGATTTCACCATCGCCGCCTATGTCAATATTTTTACCGGTATTTGGGATACGATCAACGACATGTTCATCGGCACCATTGTGGATAAAACACGCACCCGCTGGGGCAAGTTCAAACCCTATGTGCTTTTTTTAAAAATCCCGCTGACAATTATCGGCTCGCTTTATTGGTTCATGCCGTTTTTCTTCCCGGACACTGCGGTGGATTATGCGCCTAAACTCATTTTTTATTTCGCTTTCGGGGTGGTTACGGAAACGGCGGGAACCTTTGCCGGCATTGCCCAGGGGGGGCTGATGTCAACCATCACACCCCACCCGATCGACCGAACGCGGCTGATCACCCAGGCGAACTTTTGGTCCGGTTTTATCGGCGAAAAACTGCCGGAGCTGATGATGGGCGTTTTTATCGATTTGATCAACAACAAAATCGTCCGTTGGAAGCTGCGCGACCTGTTTGTCGGTATGGGGCTTTTAACAAGTGTTATCGCCACCGCAGCGTCCTTCTTTTTCATCTTCCTGACCAGGGAGAGGGTGCAGCAGACCATTGAAAAACCGAGTATTATGCAGGGATTCAAGGCAATCATCAATAATTACCCCATCCTCATGATTACGCTTTCGGGTTTCCTGAGCGGTTTCGGTGTCAGCGTTGGGCGTCAGAATTATTTTATTGATGTTTTGGGTGCCGCCACGCTGCAGACCATTGTCGGCATCCCCGCCTCCCCCGTTTCAAGCATCAGTTATGCCTTAATCGGGCCGATGAGGAAAAAGTTTTCCACCAAAGCTATCTGGATCGGAGAAGACATTTACACCGATATGTGCTGGCTTTCTGTTTTTGCCATCGGGTCGTTCAATCAAAATTTCACCAAGCGCAAGGTCATGATACCCACCTTCATGATTGAGGAATTTATTGAAATGTGGACTTACGGCTTGCGGCATGTCATCGGCCAGGAGTTGTATAATGAGGCCATGGATTACTGTGAGTGGAAAAACGGTTACCGTATGGAAGCCATGACAAGCGTGGCGAGAGGCCTCGTCAACAAGATTCAGGGTATTGCCATGAGCACCATCCAAAACTTGATCATGGCGAAAATCGGCTATATTCAGGGGAAAACCATCGGTACGCAGGATATCTCAACCAAGTGGTGGATTTTTGCGCTTGGAACCGGTGTGCCCGTTATCACCAGTTCCCTGGGTGTTCTGCCGAAGTTCTTTTACCCGTTAACCGGCCCGAGGCGTGACAGAATGTACGCCGACCTGCTCGAAAGGCGCAAACAGATGGCGGAAAGAGTCACGGAAGCCGGCGATGACCTTGAAGAGCTCGCGCGCATCGGAAAAGCTGAAATTAATGGCGAATATGTAAAAAACAGGGATATAAAAAAATAAACCATTACAGTGTTATTCATAAATGGCGTGTCTCCGGTTGGAGACACGCCATTTATTTTTACGGTAGGATTTATCGGTTAATTCGGATTGAATTCATGGGGTTTTTAGAGGCGCGAAAATATTCCTCAATTTCGTCTTTCGTACCCGAAGCGCTGCCTTGAATCATTTCGTAGGAGCCCCCTCCCTTTCCGCCTATCGCATCGTTTATCTCCTTGGCGGCTGTCCGCAGGTCAACGGTTTTACTGCCGATTACATATTGATATCCGGCCTCGTCATTGCCGGAAAACGCCGCGCATATGCCCCCGCAAAGCTCCGTACCCGCGTTAACCAGCTTGCGCAGGCTAACCGTGTCCAATGCCGGTTCGAACAGGCAGAGATTGCCTTCTGCAGGCTTCAATCCTTCAATTATCATATCCAGTAGGTGCTGCCTGATTGCAAAAGTCTCGTTTTTCGCCTGCACCAATTCGGCTCTTAATCTTTCAACTGCTTCGGCCACTTCCGGCTGTTTCGCGGAAAGCGCGGCAGAAATCGCCGCAACGCTCCTGTATTTTTCATGATAGTCCGCCAGCGCATCAAATCCGCATAACATATGTATGCGCACACCGCCTTTGTACCGCATGGAGTCCAGCAGTTTTATAATGCCTACTTCCCCCGTAAAGGAAACATGCGGCGCGCAGCAGGCACAGCGGTCAACCCCTTCGACTGTTACAATGCGAAGGCTGTCGGCTAACTCAATTTTGCTCCGGTATTCTATTTGTTCCAGCTCCCCGCGCATAAGGATTTCACCCTTAACCGGGGTGTTTTTAATGACGGCATCATTTGCTGAAAGTTCGATTTTTTCGAGGTCTTCACGGCTCAGAAAGCCGTCAAAATCAACCGTGACATCCCCGCTTCCCAAATGAAACCCGACATTATTAAAGCCATAAAGCTTATACACTAATCCGGAGATGATATGCTCACCCGTGTGGTTCTGCATGCGGCGGAATCGTTTATCCCAATCTATCTGCCCTGTCACGGCGGTTCCGGCAGGAATTTCCGCAGCAGCATAGTGGATGATTCCCAGCTGCGTTTCCCTCACATCCGTCACGGCGACACCGTTCAGCGTACCGGTGTCCGCCGGCTGCCCGCCGCCCTCCGGGAAGAAAGCCGTTTGATCTAAAATTATTTCATACCTGCCGTCCCCTGCTGCGCAGGAAATCACTTTTGCCTCAAAGTTCTGTAAACGGCTGTCCAGATCATATAGTTTTTGAGTCATAGATTTGCTCCTAAAACGATTTTAACTTTTTGCACCTCAGCGGATTTAATCATTCGCTTAGACCGGCAGCTTGCCGAAAAGGTACGCAAAGAAATCAATACTTGTGAGCACTTCAAATATATATGCGATTACGCCCGAAGGCTTGCAGTCCTCAAATCTATTCTCTGTCTTCGTAATTTTGAAGGTGTCGACCTGCTCGCCCGAATCCGAAACGAATGATTCTATCAGGCATTCGCTGTCCGTAAACTCGATTGTTGAATAAATGGGGATGTTCGTATAAGGATAGGAATAGGCCAGCCAGGAGTAAACATAGGGTTCTTCGGCTATTCTGCTTTTTCCCGCCGCGGCTGAGGCGGTGAAATAGACCGTTCCTTCGGGGTTCGTTACGCTGCCTTGGGCGTAACCTTCGTTCTCCACCGTCTTGTTGTTATACATATAATAGGAGCGCCCATAAACATGGTCATGCCCGGCCAGGACAAGGTCGATACAATATTCGTCAAAAAGAGTTCCGTAGACATTTTGCAGAATATAGTTATCTTTGTTATGGCTGTTGTCCGCATGCCCGTCTGTTCCGTAAATATCTTGATGCATCATGGCGACGCGCCATTTGGCATCCGGGTTCGCGTTCACGGCGGCTTGGGTCAAGGTATACTGGTCCGCAATATTTTTTTTGTTGGCGTTATATGATATGAACAGAACATCGCCGTAAGTGAACCAGTAACCGTTCCCGGTAGGGTTGGGCGTTCTGCCCGGAAAAGTGTTCGGATTGTTGACATAACGGCTGTAAAGGAGCGTGTTCATATCGTGATTGCCGACACAGGTCGCGAGAGGCAGACTTCTCAGCGCGGGCGGAGAAAGCGTCGCCGTCCACTCCTGAGCTAATCCTGAGTTTGCATTGTCTCCCGTCGCGATGACAAAACTGATATCCGTATTTTTATCAAGAGCAGACGAAAGTGTTTTTTGCCACATGACCGCCGAAGGAGCAACGGCTTCAGCCGTTTCGCCGTTGCATTGGATATCCGAAACAAACATCAACTTGAATTCATCGCCGGCGTGTGTTTTGAATGAAACCGGCTCGCTGAAGTCCTTACCTGTTGAATAGATATAGTAATAAGCTGTGTTTTCCTCAAGTCCGTAAGCGGTAACCCTGTTGACTCTCTGCTTCAGGTTCTCGGCAAAATCGACGGTACCGTAGAAAATCATCGCCGAGGCCATGTTTGCCGATTTGCTGACTTTGACACAGGGTTTCCCTTTGAACAAATCGGAGTGCCAGCAGAAGTTCATTTGGCTTTCATCCGAACCGGGCGACAGAGAGACCAGTGTGTTGCTATCCTTGACGGTATTCCAGTAAGCCGCCCATTGCTCCGGCGTCAACGAATACCCCGCGTCCGCGGCGGATGAGCCGAAAGTCAGCGATGAGAATAATAAAGTAACTGCCAGAACCACGCACAAAACTCTGTTCCGTCTTTTCATTTCCTTGTCCTCCATTTTTATTAAATTGCCTTTCAAGGTTAACATCCAAGCATCCGGTTGTCAACATTTCAGGGCTTTGCTTTTTTGCAGGCGCTGACGACTTTTTCGATATCTTCCGGGGTCCAGTCGGGATTGACGCCGACATAGACCGTCCTTGAAAGGATATCCAAAGTCTTCGGGCACATATCCGGTGAATAGTGATGGTTCAGGTTCTTATTCTCCTTCATGTTGAACGGGTCCATAAGCGGATTGAACGCGCCGCGCTTTTCCAAAACGGGCGTCCAATGGGTATAGACATGCTTGCCGGTGTCGATGGGGAGCGTGCCGCTGACGCCTTCCGATTGTGAAAATTTCCGTGCCTGTTCCTCCGTTTTGAAAGCGAAGGCAATAGTCGTGCCGCAGTCGCCGGCGATGTCGTTCGAAGGGATGAAAGTAAAATCTTTTTTGAGCGCGCTCATGATTTTCTTTTTATTCTTCCTTAAATCGCGCAGGATGCCGTCAAGCTTTTTCAGTTGCTCGCGCAGAATAGCAGCGGCGATTTCATTCGTCCGGTATTCGGCGCCGCAGAACTGGGGTTCCGTTATTTCATCAAGCTGGCCGCCAAAATAGGCTATGGCGCTGCTGTCATGGTAAATAAAGGCTCGCTCGTAAACGGTTCTGTCATTTGTCAGCAAGGCGCCGCCCTCTCCCGCACTGATAATTTTAAACTGGTTGAAACTTAATGCGCCGGCGTCCCCGATTGAGCCGAGCCTTCTGCCTTTATAGGAACCGCCGTCAGCCTGGCAGGCATCCTCGACTATTTTAAAACTGTATTTTTCAGCCAGCGCCATAAGCGCGTCCATGTTGCAGGGAAAGCCCTGAATGTTAACGGGCATTACCGCTTTTGTGTATTTGCTCACCTTCTTTTCGACATCGGCCGGGTCGATGGTGCATGTTTCGTCAACTTCCGCGATGACGGGGATGGCGCCTGTCGCCAAGACTGCCATGGCCGAGGCAATATAAGTGTAGGCCGGCAAAATAACCTCATCGCCGGGTCCGACTCCGCAGCCGATCAGCGCGGAAATTAAAGCTGCCTTGCCCGATGTCATCAGTATCGCGTTTTTGCAGCCGAATTTCTTTTTGAGTTCCTGCTCGCAGTGCATCGTTTCCTGCAGCCCGTTGTTGCACTTGAACAAATCTCTTGACCGAATGACCCTGCCGACGGCGTTGATTTCCTCCTGCCCTATTCTATACATTCACTTGCCTCCATGATCTTTAAGTTTTCTGAAATTATATGGTAATCCGTATCCTCCGCCAAAGTCAAAACACCCGAGGTGCGGAACATTTCGATTTCGTAGCCGCCCCGGCACAGCTGATCCTGCGAAGGCAAGTAGCCGTTGTTGCCGTTGGTGCAGCCGAGCATCAGGGTATGCGGGCAGATGCTGTATTGACGAAGCCTCAGGGATACTTCCGAAAAGACTTCGAAAGGGAACGGAATAAAAACCGCCGGGCCGATTTTAACGATTGTCTGCCCCAATACAAAATGCGTTTCCTCCGGCAAGCCGTGCTTGTAGGCTTCAACAACGGCGCTGAGATATTCGAATGTCCTGCCCGAAAGGTTTATATGCTTTTCACCTTTAAAGGCGGCAAGTTTCTTCTTTGCCTCTTTCAGCGGCATTACCGGGGCAAAAGGAAGCCTTATGTCACCGGTTAAGCATTCGAGCGTTGCAGGCGAGTATGCACCGATTCTTTTATAAGCCTTGACCGCGTCTTTTGCGGCCTTTTTGCCGTGTTCCATCGCCGCTTCGATATTTCCGACGGTTAAGCCGTTGGCAAGCCGAGGCCCCACATCCCCCTCGGCGCCGTTGAAAAATGCCGTTACCGCGCCGCTCTCCGTTTCCAGTGTGTCTATCATCACACCTGCCCAGTCCCGGGTTATCTCTGTGTTTTTGCCCGAAGCGGTGCAATGCGCGCCATAATGAATGATGTTCGCAACCGGCTCACCTTTCATGTTCCGAAAACTCAGAACTGTTAAATTCGGATCGTAACACCCCCAGGGGTTTTGCCCGTGGCTGACCCGGTTGTCATTGTTCAGCTGCCTGCGGTTGATGCCGATTTCGCTTTTAACAGTTCCCGTGCCGAGCACCGCCGGCTCGAGGTTTTTCAGGGATGTTTTCACGGCGCTTATGATTTTGGGGATGAAAATACCGTCGCAGTATTTTCTGTCCAGCTCTCCCCAGCCGGTGTTACCCGCCGTACAGGGGCCGGAATGGGTATGTGTCGCAGATAAAATGATGTTCGAAGCGGGTATTTTTGTTTTTTCGGAAACCTTGTTTCTGATTTCGTCACTTAGTTCATTATTGATCAGGCAGACCGTTGCAGAAATCAACACCGCTTTTACACCTTTATATTCTAAAGCTATCGCGGTCGCGGTTAAATCGTCATTGACCGATTTGGCAAAAACATCAAGCGTGTATCCGTAAAGCCTTGCGCCGATTGCCGGCGTGATGATTTCCCTGCCCGCTCCTGCTTTAAAACCGTTCATTTGTCTTTCTCCCTTTCACTTTGCTCAACAAATACCGGACATATAAAAAAATGTATTTATCTCTTATATATTATTCTATCCAAGTTTTAAAATCAATTCATTTTTTATTTGTCCGGTTGCATTCAAAGCGTTCTGAGAGTATACTTCAATGCATATGACAGACAAACCGGAGAACAATATATATGAAATTTAATATTATTCAAAAAAACAAAACCGATTCCGTGCAGGCACCAATGCCCGCGCGGGTTCGTGCATTGCCGGAGTATGGTCTTACCCGTGAACAGGCTGCACAGCGGATAGCTGCGGGGCTTAACAACAAATCTGTCGATTCCCCTACCAAAACAGTTCCGCAGATTATCGCCGGTAATATGTTCACTTATTTCAATCTGATGTTTTTTGTCCTTGCAGCAGCTATTTTAAGTGTGGGTTCCTATCAAAATCTGTTGTTCCTTGTTGTTATTGTTATTAATACGCTGATAGGGATTATACAGGAACTCAACGCAAAAAGGACACTGGACAAACTTGTTCTGCTTTCCGCTCCGAAGGCGGCCGCAGTACGGGACGGTGTGGTTGTCAGCCTGCCGACCGATAAAATCGTTCTTGATGATATTGTGGTCTTTAAAACAGGCAATCAGATTTACGCCGACGGTGCCGTACTCGACGGTGAGGTTCAGGTAAACGAATCGCTTATAACAGGTGAGTCCGACGACATATCAAAGCTGAAGGGAGACAGTCTTATTTCAGGCAGCTTTGTCGTTTCCGGTGAATGCAGGGCAAGGCTTGAAAAAGTGGGGGCCGACTCCTTCGTTGCCAAGCTGACTATTGAAGCAAAAAAAAATAAAAAACGCAAACAAACCGGCATGATGAAAGCGTTAACAAGGCTCCTTCAGATTATCGGCATCGCGATTATACCCGTAGGCATCCTGTTATACAGGCAGCAGACCAATATCCTGCACCTTACAACGAAAGCAGGTGTTGAAAACACCACAGCCGCACTGATAGGTATGATTCCGGAAGGGCTTTATCTGCTTGTGAGCGTTGCACTCGCGGTTAGTGTTGTGAGACTTTCTAAGAAAAAAACGCTGGTACACGACCTGAAATGCATCGAGACGTTAGCGCGCGTTGATGTGCTTTGCGTTGATAAAACGGGCACCATAACAGAAAACAGCATGGAAGTCACCGGAGTTGAACCGCTTGAAACAACAGAACTGAGTTTGGATAGTATAGAACTTCTGCTTGCCGATTTTGTTAAAGATATGGCGGCGGACAATTCAACTATGCAAGCCCTGAAAGCACAATTTACGGGTGTTTCGCCGCGAAAGACGGAAAAGCTGAAAGCATTTTCCTCAACCGCAAAATATAGTGCGGTGTCTTTCGGACCGGGTGAAAACTATGCGCTCGGAGCCCCCGAATTTGTATTACGCGTCCAATATTTCAATTACCGCGAGACAATAGAAACTTTTACAGCAACAGGCAGCCGGGTTCTGATTCTTGTCAGGTGCGGCAGTCTTGACGGCGACACACTTGACACCGTTACACCCATCGCGCTGGTTATGCTCGATAATCCGATACGACCGACGGCTAAAAGCACTTTTAATTATTTTTCAGAACAGGGTGTGGAAATAAAAGTGATTTCGGGCGACAACCCGACAACGGTCGCGGTCGCAGCCGAAAAGGCAGGCATATTCAATGCCGACCGCTGCATTGACGCATCAACTCTTGATACAAACAAAAAACTTGCCGATGCAGCAATCATGTACACCGTATTCGGCCGTGTCTCCCCTGTGCAAAAGCGACAGCTTATATACGCATTGCAAAAAGCGGGGCATACGGTGGCCATGACCGGCGACGGTGTGAACGATGTGCTTGCGCTCAAAGCGGCGGACTGCAGCATTGCGATGGCATCGGGCAGCGAGGTCGCTTCGCAAGTATCCCATCTGGTCATGCTTGGATCCGATTTTGATTCAATGCCGCTGGTTGTTGCTGAAGGACGGCGCGTTATTAACAACATAGAGCGCTCGTCAGCGCTTTTCCTTGTGAAAAATATTTTTTCCTTCATTCTCGCGATTATTTCAATATCAGCTGTTTTCGCTTACCCGCTGACTCCGTCGCAGCTCTCGCTCATCAGCATGATAACCATCGGAATCCCGTCCTTTATCCTTTCTCTCGAGCCGAATACGAACCTTGTACGGGGAAACTTTCTTGTCAATGTTATTTACCGTGCTTTGCCTGCTGCGCTTACGGATCTGGTGATTGTTATCGGCGTGGTACTGTTTGATGCAGCGTTTTCGCTGGACAGCGGCGAGCTTTCCACAATTACGGCTTTTCTTGTCACTGCGGTCGGCTTTATTATGATATGGCGCGTCTGCCGGCCGCTTAATTGGAAGGACTTTGCGCTGCTTGGCGGGCTTGTGCTGCTATTCGTTGGATTTTTAATTTTCACACCTTGGCTGTTTACGCTTTCTCATCTCAGTTTCGGCAGCATGCTTGTGCTGGCCGTATTCCTTCTGCTGACTCCTTCCGTGATGTGGCTGTTCACTGTAGCACTTGAAAAGCTTGCGGTTTTCTACCGTTTCTGCGTAGGGAAAATAATGCTTTTAAAGGAAAATAAATAAAAATGGAGGCAATGAAATGGCGGACACTCATTACGATGTTATCGTTATCGGTGCAGGGCCCGGTGGCACAACGGCGGCAAGTTTACTTGCAAACAAAGGCAAAAAAGTACTTCTTGTTGATAAAAACCCTTCTCCGGGCGGCAGAATGCTGACAGTTCAGAAGAACGGATTCAAATACGAAATGTTTCCGATTAACTGCGTGCCCTCTTTCAACTCTCTTTATGAGAAACTTTCAAAAACGCTCGGGAAAGAAAACGATGTCAATCTCATCATCGGCAAGGAATTCGGAGACATCGGTGTCATCTGCTATGAGGATGAAAACGGCGTTGTACGAAGCTGGAATATGGGCGATTCCATTCCCAAAATGCTGAAAATGCTGGGTGTCAAATTGTATGATATTAAATCTCTGCTGCAGACAATCAAGGTTCTTGCCAAGCTTGCTCAAATGAAACCTGACGATATTGAAAAACTCTATGACATTTCCGCTATGGATTTTATGAACAGCCTTAAACCCATGCCGAAATCGGTTTATACATACATACTTTCAAGTTTTGGCGAGGGTGTCTATGAAATGTCTTCCGATAAAGTGCCCGCGGCAGAGATGATAAAAATCTTTCAGGAGGCGGCAAAGAACAACGGCGGGCGTTATTATGAGGGAGGAATCGGTCATTTCTTTGAAGTAATGGCATCCGCTGTCGAGGAAAACGGCGGAAAAATGCTGATGAATACCCGCGTCGCCTCCATTGATATAGCCGGCGGCAAGGTGAGTGGAATCACTACCGAGAGCGGAGAAAAATATTTCGCACCCACAGTAGTCAGCAGCGCCGGAATTCGCCAGAGCGTGCTGAAGCTTGCCGGCGAAGAGCATTTCGAACCCTCGTATGTAAAACGGATAAAAGAGTTGCAAAGCAATCTTGCCTGCGTTGGATACAGATATTTTGTTGACGCCCCGGTTCTTGACCATGTCATGATGGTTTACTATCCCGAGGGCTGTGTTGAAACGTATGAGGAGTTTGAGCGCATGACACGCGGCGAAAAAAAGCCAAAGCATAATTACATCTATATCGGAACAACCTCGTTTTATCCGAATATGGCGCCTAAAGACCAGCAGATTATTTATTCCTGCATGTCATGCGCGCCGGACCCCGCTATTGATGTGCAGCCATACCTTGACTATGTCGAAGCAAGAACAAAAAAAATTGTTCCCGATTTATATAACCACATTATTTCCAAGGAGATTATGAGCCCTGCTGATGTTCCGGCTTTCGGAAATGACAGCATCTTTGATGGGCAGGGCGGCGAATCCTATGGCGTTGCGATTGCGGTCGGCCAAGCCGGTAAAACCAGACCTGAATTTAAAAGCCCGGTAGACGGCTTGTTTTTTGTCGGCAACGATGTTGCGGGAGAAGGCCTCGGAACGCATCTCGCGGTTGATTCCGGGTTCAAGGTCTTTGAATTTCTGGTGAAAGCCGGAATTTGACCATCCCGGCAATGGTATTAAACCGCCGATCGGTTAGTTTTTGCGGCATAAACAAACACAGCGCGGATGATAATGTTCGCGCTGTGTTTGTTATTTTTCATGTGCCAAATACCCTTCGCTGGCTTATTCTTTTCCGTTCCAGCAATATGTGCAGATTTTGTCTTTGCCTATGCCGATAGCATCAATCATGTCATATATATTTTGATACTGCAGTGTTGAAAAATTGAGTTTTTTGCAGATGCATTCAACCATGCAGTTGTACTTTTCTGTTAGCGGGTCACAATACTCATCCAAGTCTTCCGGCACTTTCCCCTCAAGTTTTTTGATAGCCTGCCTTGCGGCAAGGTCCATTATCGACTGGGAAGCCGAAAAATTCAGATATTTGCAGCCGAATACCAGCGGCGGGCAGGCGGGTCTGATATGAACCGCCTTGGCATCGCATCTGTATAAAAGGTCCACGGTTTCGCGCATCTGAGTTCCGCGGACTATCGAATCGTCGCAGAAAAGCAGGCTCTTACCTGAAACAAGCTCCGGTATCGGCATCAGTTTCATTCTGGCGACAAGGTTTCTCATTTTTTGATCCTGAGGCATAAAACTTCTTGCCCAGGTAGGTGTATATTTGACGAAAGGACGGCCAAACGGCACTTTGGACTCATTGGAATAACCGATAGCGTGACCCAGCCCTGAATCCGGTATGCCTGCAACCATATCAATTTCCACATGATCATTTTTCGCCATGGCCGCACCGTTTCTGTAGCGCATAACCTCAACATTCATCCCCTCATAGGTTGAGGAGGGATATCCGTAATAAACCCATAAAAAAGCACATATCCGCATTTTTTCCTTTGGGGGCGATATTTGCTCTATTCCGTCAGCCGTCATGAGCACAATTTCGCCGGGACCGAGTTCGTAGTACATTTTGTAACCAAGATTCTCAAACGTGCAGGATTCAAAGGAAACGCTGTAGGCATCTTCCTTCTTACCTATCATCAAAGGTGTTCTGCCCAGCTTATCCCTTGAGGCGTAGATTCCCTGCGGCGTTAAAAGCAGAATTGAACTGGAACCGTCAATCAGCTCCTGAGCTCTCAGCAAGCCGTCTTTAAATGAATCTTCATGGTCGATGATAACAGAAACAAGCTCCGTCGGGTTGATTCCGCCCTTATTCATTTCTAAAAAATGGACATTCGGGTTTGCGAAAGCTTTTTCCACTATTTCGTCTACATTGTTGATTTTCCCGACAGTGCTGATGGCATAATGGCCGAGGTGCGAATTGACTGTTAACGGTTGCGGTTCCATATCGCTGATACATCCGATACCCATATGGCCTTTAATTTTCGGCAGTTCAATTTCAAATTTAGCTCGGAACGCGGTGGTTTCGATGTTGTGAATTGCCCTGTTGAACCCGTCACCTGTCCAAATGGCCATACCGCCCTTGCTGGTTCCTAAATGTGAGTGGTAATCCGTACCGAAAAAAACATCTGTTACACAATCGTTCTTTGAGGCCACTCCGAAAAATCCGCCCAAAAACAACACTCCTTCAAAAATATTCATCACTGCCGTGAAAAGAATTTTGCGCGTTATTTATACACAACGCGCAGATGAATCAACTTGTATATTATACCATTTTATCTTTTGAATATCCATAATAAAAGCCATAATAAAATAAATATTTTTCAGATGATTTTATCGGTATTTTTTCTTAATTGAACATTGAACCGCATGTTTCGGACAGTGATCTTGACACAAGCGCACATTTTTCCTATAATTAATATCCACGGAATAAATCACTAAGCGATTCATCGGCACGATTACATCTTGCAGATTTGCTTACTGTTCATAATTTTATTTTGGAGGATATTTATGGCGACAAAACTGATTTCCATGATTTTGGCACTGTTCACGGCTTCAACTAATTTCCTGGGTTTATTTATACGCATTCCGGAAATCGAAACGGTTTCGGACGATTTCACGCCCGTTTTAAGGTTTACAGCCGCAAGTGATGTCCATGTTAAGACATATAACGATATCAGAAGCCGCAGAATGGCAAAAATGCTGAAAACAAGCTACGCTATCGCCCAAGCCGACAAGGAATACAAAAAGCTTGACGGTGTTCTCTTCGCGGGTGACAGCGCCGACGCAGGTGCAGGTTTCCAGTTTATGACATTCCAGTCTGTTCTAAACGCAAACCTCAAAAAAGAAACGCAGCCGATGGTAATCATTGCGAAATCCCACGATTGCGGCACTTACAAGAAAGACGCGCTGACATTTTATGAAACGCTGTCGGGGCTGACCACGGATTATCATTATGTGCTGAACGGCTTTCATTTTATCGGCATATCGACAACACATGATAAGGACACAGATGTAAAATATACAGAAACCCAGCTAACTTGGCTTGACGAGCAGCTTGCCGAGGCAGTCGCAGACGATCCTGCAAAACCGGTTTTTGTCGCTCATCATGAGCATGTTGCCGATACGGTCTATGGCAGCAGAGAAGCTTTGGGTGAAGGGTGGGGAACCCCGGAGTTCAACGAAATTTTTTCGAAGTATCCGCAGATAATTGATTTTTCGGGGCATTCGCATTATCCCCTGAATGACCCCAGATCAATTTGGCAGGGAGATTTCACAGCGGTCGGCACCGCTTCACTGAACTACTTTGAATTTACGGTTGACGATGTCAGAACAGTTCACCCCAAAAACAACACAAACGCAGCTCAGATGTGGGTTGTCGAGGCTGACGCGAATAACCGGGTCAGGCTTCGTGGATATGATTTAATATCCGATACTTATATTTGCGAATATATGATTGAAAAACCGTCGGATAAAAGCACTTTCGTTTATTCACCGGAACAAATGACTGCAAGTTCCTCCGCTCCCGCTTTTAATGCCGGAACAACCGTTTCGGCAACAAAGAACATTGACTGCACCTACAGCGTCAATATCCCGGCGGCGAAGTCAACGGATGAAAAGATTGTGTTTATTTACAGGGTATATGTCTGCGATAAGGATGGTAATCCTATGAATAATTTTTGGGCTCTCTCCGGATATTATTTTGTCCCTGCGCCCGAAACAATCAGCGTTAACATCGGCAAGCTTGAAAAAGGCACTTACACCCTGAAGGCTGTCGCGGAAAACGCATACGCAATGCAGTCCGAACCGATAATGTCAACCCTGGATGTTAAATAACTTATATAACGGATATATGGTGCACAGTCAATGTTGCTCTACAGCCGTGTCAAGGTTAAACCCTGTTGCTGTTTTCCATTGAAAACTAAAATATAATAAAAGAAGCCGGCGAAAAACAAATGAACCAATTGCTGTTAACAGTAAAAATCAAGCTTACCGCGGTAAAAGTACTCAAAAACAGGCTTGACATCAAAGGAATCATCCATATTCTTCCGAAGCTTTCGGCAAGGCAAAAAAAGGGAGAACCATGGGATAAAATGCCGCCGGCTACCGAAATAAAAGATATTGAATCCCGCAAGCTTATCGGCGACGCAATTTTGTTATACCGGGAACTTTTGCTTATTACCTCCCCCTATAAGGCTCAGGATACTGTCCGGGAAGTTATTACCGAATCCGCGATAACGCAGCTTAACTGCCTTATACCATCGCTTACAAAAGAAAGAATTAAATCGATGAACACAAGCCAAAGGAAAGAAACCCTGTGCGAAATCATCAACCGTTTTCCCAATTCCGACTGGGAAATCACCAAAGCGGGAGAAAACGATTTTTCGTTTTGCATTGAGCGCTGCCGCCTCGTTGAACTGATAACCGCTGCGGGGCATCCCGAATTAAAAGATGCTTTTTGCACGGGTGACGCGCTTTATTTTGACAGGCACCAGCCTGAGATTGATTTCAGCCGAGAACATACAATCGGAGCTGGAGATGATTTTTGCGATTTTAACTTCCGCCTCAAACAGCCGTAATATTCCAATCTGAAAAGGAGATGTCAAACATGATTAACACATTTTTTATTAGAATCATCGCAGCCATTTTGTCTCTGGTTCTATCGGTTATTGCCTGGATTATGCCGGCAGCTGCAAACACGGTGAAAATTTCATTTGACGCCAATCCGTCAACAGGTTATACCTGGGTTTGCGAGATGGACAAAGAAGGCGTTGTTAAAATCGCCGATGAATACTACAGGCAGCCGTTCTCGATAACGCCGGTTGTCGGCGCAGGAGGCACTTACACTTATATTTTTGCCCCGGTTGCCGACGGCGAGGCCACACTGACCTTTTTTTACATGCGAACATGGGAAGGCAAGGACAGCGCAGCCGAAATTGTCAACTACACCTTCACGGTTGCAAACGGCAGAATTTCAGCAGCGTAACCGGTTTACGGCTAAAATGCATATTTTTCATAACTCCAACAGCCCGATTGAAACAATCGGGCCGCCCGGTTAAATAACCGGGCTGTTGTACTTTTATATCATACTAATCACTCATAAAAACCTAACTAAAAAATCCGCGAAAAACAGCATAATACTATTCTGCATTAAAATGGAGAATAGTATAAATCAAAGCTTTTGCTTGATTTCATGGAGGTTTTATAATCGGGATTAGTATAAGAGGTTAAACCTGTTATACATAGAACTCTTTGAAATCGTCAAGCCTGAGACATCCGAGTCTGCCTCCCTGCTCTCTGAACACACATCCGCAATCAATGTTGATATAGGTTTCGCCATGCAGAATTCTGCCTTTTTCAGGATTTTCCGGATATATAAAAGTCGGTGAATGTCCGAAAATGATGGTTTTATACTCATAAAACTTCTTATTGAAAGCCGGGCGGTCAAACAGATACTCCCCACAGGAATATGATGCAAGTTCCCTTTCGGAGGAAAAGTTCATCAGCCCGCTGTGTGTCAGCACAAATTCTTTATCATTGACGGTGATTTCATCATACAGTTCAAACTCCCGTAAATAATCAAGGATTATTTCCCTTCCTTGCTTTTTTAAATCTAAATACTGTTGAAGCGTAACCCTGCCGCCGTCGCACACCCACATAGCCAGGCTTGTAAGCGTGTCTTCTTCCAAATGCTCCATGAAATTGTTTATGTCAGCATCGAAAGGCAATTTTCTGACAACATCCAACAAGCTGAATTCGTGATTGCCAAGTATCGGGAACACATTCGGGCGCGTAAGCATGTCGAACAACAGCCGGACAGGCTCATTACCTCTGTCAACAATATCGCCCAGGACATATATCTCATCATCGTGCGTAAAACCTATCTCAAAAAGCATCATTTCCCAGTATTCAAAGCAACCGTGAAGATCGCTTATAACATAAGTCATTGATGATATCCTCCAATCAATAAGTGAAGGACGGTTCTAAAATTACTGTAGAATCGTCCTTTTTCTAATCTATATTATACCACAAAACGAAGATTTTGTCACCTGTTTTAATTCGGCATTATCATTTTATAACGACTTGTCCCGTTTCTGCCGATTTTCTTATTGCGTCAAGCGTTTTTGTGAGCTCGAGCGCGCTCTCCGGCGAAATAAAATAATTTTCTTTACCCGCCAGCGCGCCGGCTATTCTCCGGTAGACTTCTGCGGTGTCTCCGTAAAGAGTCGAATCGTCGAATTCATTCTTATCGTTGATTTCCTCGATGGTTTTTTCAATCTTCATTACCTGCCTGTATGCCTTTTCATCAATGACTTCCGGCAGCGCAGCTTTGTAAATCTCGATTTTATTGCCGTAAATCTGAATGGTTCCCCTGTCGCCCTGAATAACCCATCCGGGCAGGTTGCCCGCAGCCATGCTCCATTCGGAGATAACAACCGTTCCGTCTTGAGTTTTCATCACTGCGTAAAACATATCCTCGACATCGCCGGGGTTGTTCAATTGCTTCATTTCGGCATAAACGGACTGAACGGGGCTGCCCGCAAGCCGAAGCGGCTGGTCAACAAGATGCGGCCCCCAGTTAAGAAGGTATCCGCCGCCGAATTCTTTGAGCGTCTGCCAGTCGTTTCTCAAGCCGAAGCTGTATTCCGACCGCCTGATTTGAAACACTTTGCCGATAGCGCCCGAAGCGATCAGTTCCTTTGCGCGCGAAAGGTCGCAGGCGGTTCTTGCCGGAAGCCATGGCATTAAAAGCATTCCGCTCCTTTTTTCCGCCGCAATCATCTCCCGGGCTTCGCCGGCATTTAGAGCCCACGGTTTGGTCACCAAAACATTTTTACCGGCATCAAGGCAGTCACAGGCCATCTTTGCATGCTGGCTGCTTTTAGTCACGATGACGACCAGGTCAAGCTCTTCGTCCTTCAGCATCTGCCGGTAATCTTCATACAGCCGGCACTGAAAACGGTCAAAAGCTTTCGCTCGGGCTTCCGGGTCAATATCGCACACGGCAGTCAGTTCAAAATCCGGCAGGAGCTCAATCGCTCCCGCGTGCATGGTGCTTCCGTTTCTTCCGTAACCGAGTATCGCTGTTTTAAAAGACATTTCAGCATCTCCTTTTTAATATATCCCGTATTGGCTCAGCGCTTCGAACATCGCTTCGATATTTTGAGGCGGCACATCCGCCTGAATATTGTGAATGGCGTTAAAAACAAATCCTCCGGACGGTGCCAAGTCCTCAATTCTTCTTTTCACTTCGTTTTTTACCTCTTCCGGCGTACCGGACGGTAATGTTTTTTGTGTATCCACTGCCCCGCCCCAAAATGTAATACAGTCTCCGAAGTCTTTTTTCAGCGCCTTTGGTTCCATATCTTTCGCCGCGACCTGGACAGGGTTCAATATATCCACACCCGCTTCTATAAAATCCGGAATCAGCGGCCTTACCGCGCCGCAGGAATGCAGAAACACCTTGACATGCGGCGCTTTTTTCTTGATAAATGTAATAATCTCTTTATGCCGCGGTTTGAGGATTTTCCTATATATTTCCGGTGAAATCAGCTGGCTGTTTTGCGTGCCGAGGTCGTCCGCCTCGACCGCGACAAGTATTTTATCGCCGAACAAACCCAGCGTCCTTTCCCAGTAAGCGCATTTCAACTCAACCAACTTGTCAAGCAAGGCATCCGTCAAACCTGGATTTATATAAATATCCATAAAAAACTGCTCAAATCCCCTTAGCCGCAGCCCCATTTCGAATATTCCGGAGGTGAATCCGTTCAGGACAAGCCCGTAGCCGCCGTTCACGCCCAAATCCGCTATCCGCGCCGGGAAGTTCGCTGTTACCGAACTTTCCCGCGGGTCAGGCCACGGGTATTTCTCCAATTCCGGTATTTCAATATCGCCGGCAAGCGGGTGGCCGCACAAATCAAAATAACGGCCGTTTTCCTTCGGCATCCGCCAGGAGATCCCCCAATCGTCGGTGAACGCCGTATATTTTTCGTCCCCGGTATATACCGGTTTGAATCCGGCAGGCGCACTTGTCATCAGCCCTCTTGTGTCAACGCCTAATTTAACAAGAACATCCTCCCCCACAACCGCCAGCTGCTGAACCGTGTCCGATATTTTCGGGCTTTCGTCCAAAGCCTGCCAGCCTTTGAAGGCAAGAAAATTGTTATAAGCTTTTATGTTGATTCCGGTGACTTTCGTGCTGCCCAAGTCAAGCGGAATTTTGTCAGGCTCTCTATGGTCAAGTGCGGCTTTAAGGCGTTCGGCCGGGGTATATGCGTTTTTTTTCATTGTTCCGCTCTCCTTTATTGATCGCATTGCAATTTCGGAATTTTACAGGTAAGTTTTCATTGTTTTGAGTTCGCGCGGCAGATGAACATCATATGGCTCCCAATTAATCCACTCGCCGCTGATATATCCCGCATATCCCGACTCCTTAAGAAGGGCCAGCGCGTTTTTGTGGTCAACATCTCCTTCGCCGACAGGCAGCAGCGTCAGTTTGCCGCCTGTTATTCTGCCGTCGTGCACATGAACATGTTTTATCCACTGTTTTAAAGCGTCATATGCATCCTGCATCGAATATCCGGCCCTTAGCGCGGGATGCATGATATCCCAGTTAACTGCGATGGATGGTTTATCAACGGCTTTCATGATGTCCGCAACCATCTTTGCGTCGCACCAGCTGTCGTGCGTTTCCATGCAGACCGTGACATTGCTTTGCCCGATATCCGCCAGTTTTCCGAGCGATTCGACAATCAGCTCAAAACTCTTTTCACGCGGGCAACCGTCGGGTATGCCTCCGCCAAAAACCCTGATAACAGGCGCGCCTGTTTCGTTTGCCAATTCGACAGTGCGTTTTGCGGTTTCAACATTCCCGGCAGCAGTCTCCGGGTCCGAAAACATGCAGCTTGTCGCCAGGCAGCAGATCGCGATTCCGCTTGCCTCGCTTTTCAGTCTGAAATCTTTAATATCCTGTTTTGATGCTTCCAACTCTATGCCGTGCTTATGCCCGCTGCTCATCCGCGGCTCAATGCCCTGAAAACCGTATTGCTTGGCAATTTCAAGCGTTTGTTCGAAATTGAGTTCGGGCGTTGAAAAACTCATAAACGAAAACTTCACAGAAAGCCCTCCATTAATATCTGCCGGTTATATGACACATTTTTATCATCATTTTCCTGATTATCATATGATACTAATTCACGATTAAAAACCCCTAAAAGAATCAAGCAAAAGCTTCGATTTATTAGGTTTTTACGTGTGATTAGTATGAACCGCCTTCTTTGTAAAGAAGCTTATACTAATCGGCGATGAAAAGCGATGTTAGATTTGCGATGATTTTTTGTGCTGCACAAGGCGGACGACGATGCTTTGCTGTCACAAGGCAAGGAGGACAACGCAGTACGGCGCAAAAAAGACCGTAAAGATTCAATGCGTTTTATCGGTGGTTAGTATAAATAATATATTACCACACCCTTGAGTATATGACAAGAAAGAACATCGGCTGTTTAAGCAGCCAACCCGCCATATCCTGAAAGGTATGACGGGTTGGTCCTTTGATTTTATAAACTTAACAATGATTTCGGCGCATCAATAAGCAAAACATCAGTGAATAATGCTGACATCGCCATGGATAGCGGGCAGCGCGTTCGGCCTGACTATTTGGCCGCCGGATTCATAAGAATCAATTGCGGCAAAAATGTATTCCATCGTCGCCAGCGCGTCGCGGCCGTTTGCGCGGAGATGTTCTCTCGGCACGCCGTTCGTCACGTCTTCGAGGAAGGCATGGATTCTAAGCGGGAAGGTCGCGCCGAAGTCGGTCACGCCTGTTTTAAAAACTTTGGGTTTCTTGTCTTTTTCCCAATAGGTAAGCTTTTCAACGCAGTTTTCGATGCAGAAGGTACCTTTTGTGCCGGCAAGCTCATAGCTCCACCAGCCGCCGAGGCCGAAATGGGCGTCGCCGCGCTGCGAAATGAGATACCCTACGCAGCCGTTCTCAAACTTCATATGGATGCTCTGAATGGAAAGCATCAGGTCGGAGGATTGCCTGCGCGCGCCTGGTTTATCCATAAAAGCCTGGATATGCGTGACATTGCCGCCGAAATGGCGCATGACGGAGAAAGGATGCGTGAGGAAGGCTTTTGCATGGGAATAGGGCATTTGCCAGCGGGAATCCCTGTCGACCATTGACGGGTTGACGGAGCTGCCGTTAAAGCCAACCTTTGTCATGGCATATACCTGCTCGCCGATTTTGTCTTTCGCTATTAATTCTCTTGCCTTATCAGCCGGCCCGGAAAAGAAGTGGTTGAGATTGCAGCCGAGATAAAGCTTTTTCTCCGTCGCAAATCGAACCATTTCGCGGGCTTCGGTAATGTTGTTTGAAATCGGCTTTTCGGTCAGCACATGCTTACCGGCGTCAAGCGCCTGCATAACAGGTTCGTAATGCCAGGAGCCGTTTTCCAGTCCTCCGGTGGTTACATCGATAATGTCGAGCTCCGGGTGGGCGTTGAGCACTTCCTTAAGGCTGTAAAACGCCGGAACATCAAATCTCTCGGCAGCCTCATCGGCTTTATCCTTGCGCAGGTCGCACACACAGACAAGTTCCGAAAGCGCGTCTTCCTGATGGCAGCCGGCGTGCGTGTTTCCGATGCCGCCCATACCGATTACTGCAACTTTTAAAGGTGAATTTCCCATAATATCATTCCTTTCGATTAACGAGCTATCGTTTATTTAATAATGGATGCTACTTCTATGACCGCGCCGTTTTCTTCGATGGAACGGATTGCGGCGTGAATCACGCGCGAAGCTTCAAGACCTTCGACTCCGCTGCCGTCAATATCCTCAGGTTTTACATGCTCGTCAACCTGACGGACAAAACTGTGTATCCGGTCGCGGAAGGTGTCGTAAAACCCTTCAAAACCGCCGAACACCGGATTTGTATAGACCTCTTTCACCCATGAATCGGCAGGATAAAGAACAGCCTCCCGCCACATATCTTCAAAAACAAACCGTCCGTCAGCCCCCGCGACCTCGCAGCGCTCCATCGGATGCCCGCGTTTGATGTCATAGGAACTTGTGAGGTGCCCGACGGCTCCGCACTCAAAGCGCATATTAATGGAAGCGGTCGAATAAACATCCCGGCCGCTGGCCTTCATCGCAAAGCAGGATACCTCTTTCACCGGGCCGCAAAAATACTGCATGATGTTAACACTGTGCGGGTTAAGGCACTTCAAGTGGTAATAAAGCGAATCAATCGAGCTGTACTTTCCTATCCAAAGCGCCATATTGCAGAAAAGGAGTTCGCCGATTCTGCCGTCATCCTGCCATTGTTTCGCTTGGCGCGCAGCCGGGGTAAAACGGTGGTTCAGGTCAATGCCGTAACATCTGTTAAGCCTTTTAGCGGTATCAACCATTTCCTTGGCCAGCTTTAAATCATTTGAAATCGGTTTTTCGCCCAACACATGGCAGCCCGCTTCCAGCGCTTCGATTGTGGGTTCGTAATGATCGCTTGAATATTCATACCCGCCCGTTGCGATGCTGCAGATATCCGGCTTCAGCGACGCCAGCATTTCAGCTGAGGAGAGAAAGTACGGTACGCCGTATTTTTCACCCGCAGCTTTCGCACGGTCTTCCCTGATATCGCATACGCCGGTTAGCTCGGCTTTATCGCATTGTTTATATGCTCTGGCATGGTTGTTGCCGATTGGGCCCATGCCGATAACGCAGGCTCTTTGCATTGTTATACCTGATTTCTGTTGTTTTAGTCTGTAACGCCCATTTCGGCGAGCTTAGCCTGCAGCCTTTTTGCCGCTTCGGGGTCCCCGATATGCAGGGTATTATATGCCTCTTCCGAGGATTTGAACGGACGGCCGAAACCGTTCCAATCAAGGTTGGTGAACATCGGGTTCTTTCTGCCCGTTTCGGCTTCGCGCTTTTTGATATGCGCCTTCATGCGCGCCGTCAGGAACTTGACAACCTCCGGTTCTTTGTCCGCCAGGTTATTGTACTCTTTCGGGTCATCAATCAGGTTGTAAAGCTCTACGGGGGGTTTAAAGTGGAAATCCGGTTCAAGGGCAATCATCAGCTTCCATTCCGGTGTTCTCCAGCCGTGTTTGCGCATCCAGGTGGCTTCCGTAATGTAAAACTCGCTTTCCTGCGGGATACCTTCATCTGTAAATGCCTTGGTCAGGTCGCGCCCGTCAAATTTGATGCCGGAATTGATTTCACAAAGCGAAAGGACTGTTGGCATAAAATCTTTCAGCTGGCAGATATCCGCTGCGCGGCCCACAAATGGGAATTTGCTGTAACGGATAGCAAGCGGAACATTCAGAACATTGTCATATAACGAGTGATGGTCATAGTAGCAGTCATGGTCGTAAAGCGTCTCACCATGGTCGGATGTGAAAACAACAATTGTATCGTCTTCAACGCCCGTGAGGCGGAGTGTTTCAAGAATCTGGTTGATGCACATGTCCATATAGGCGACGCTGCTGTCATACTGCGCCACGATATATTCGGCGTCCGTGCAGCCTTCCGGGAACCAGGTCAGGAAATAATCGCGGAAAGGTTTGAATTCATAAACCGGATTCATGGATTTATTGTTTTTATCAAACTCGTCGCCCGCGTAGAAAAGGCGGTCAAACGGTTTCTTTGTGTAATACGGGGAATGCGGGTCCATATGCCGCATAAAAAGCATCCAGGGTTTCTTTTGCTTCGCGAGCCTTTTCAGTTCCGGAATAGCAGCGGCGTTCATGCTTTCGGCCTTGTCAGGTGACCAATCCTCGTACTTGATATATTTTTCAAATCCGCGTGAACCGGCATTGCCCTGAAAGCCGATACAGGTGGTTGTATAGCCGTTTTCGCCGAGCACCTCGGGCAGTGTTTTAATCGAGTCAATCAAGTTGCCCTTATGGCGCAGCGCCACGCAGTCGGTGCCGAAGCAGTCGAAGCCCGTCATCATGGAAGCATAGCCCGGGGTGGTGGGGACAGAGGGACTGAACATGTTTTCAAACATGATGCCGCCCTCGTTAATGTATTTGTCGATGTGCGGCGTAGTAAGGCGGTCATAACCGTAAAGGCTCATATGGTCGCTGCGCAGGCTGTCGATACCGAACAGCAGAATATTTGGTTTCTTTGCCATGTTTATGCTCCTTTCATCGGCGGGAGTAAGCACCCGCCTGCATTTATTTTATCTCGCGCCGATTTTTTTAAGAATGGCGTTCATATAACCGTAGCTTTCCGCGGCAATCGCGCAAGCTCCGGGCATAGTTTGGTTGGACCCGATAACCTCAAGGCAAACGGGGCCGTCATAGTTCGCGTCAGCCATCGCTTGAAAATACCCGAAAAGGTCAATGTCGCCGCGGCCGCATGCCTGAAGCATCGGTTCGCCCGGGCTGGGTCCCATCCCCAGGCAGTCGCGGATATGGATGTGTTTCATCGCTGATATGACCTTGGGCAGCTCGACGGCCGGATTTTCGCCCGCTCTGTGGATATGGCTTGGATCCATATCAACGCCCAATCCTTTTGACTTGATTGTTTCGACCATGCGCAGGGTGGTTTCGGTGTTATAAACAGCCGCGCCGACATGGGCTTTGACGCAAAGGGTTACGCCGAAGCTTTCGGCATCCGCGGCAAGGACGGCAATGATTTCCATCGCTTCCTTAAAGGTCTCTTCATCACCCGATGCTCCGCCCGAGCCGATATTCGCCACCGGTATGCCGAGTTCCGCACAGGCTTCGAAAGCGATCAGCAGGCGGCTGCGGTCACGCGAGGCAACTTCCGTTGAAAGAAAAGCCAAATCATATGCTTCTATGATGGATAAAAGTTCTGATTTTTGCATTTTCCATTTACCGAGATTAAGATGCTCGCACATGCCCTCGATAGCCGAAATTTCAACTCCGTCATAGCCGCAGATTTTAATCGCCTCGGCGGCCTCGCGGAAACTGAAAGGTTTAAACAGAACGCTGTTGACTCCTAATTTTATCATTTTCAGAATTCCTTTCGTCTGCGGAAAAGCCGCAGGAATTTGTTCGACAATATACTATCACACGCATTCTTTATAATCAACACTTTTAGCAAGATATGTTGCCGATTATATAACTTAGCACTATGTCTTGTGATATCGTGCATTTTTGTATTGTCTGGCAGACGTTATTGATGTATGATTAGTCCGATAAGCTGCATTTGGAAAGGAATCTGAACGATGATGAAATTCGAGCTTCATACGCATACGCGGGAAAATGATATTTGCGTCAACATGGACGCGGCCGACATTGTAAAGGCTTACAAGGGGGCCTGCTACAACGGCATTGTGATTACCAACCATTTTTTTGATTTGTCACTCGAGTGGTACAAGGAGGAGCTTGCCGGCTGCGGTCACAGCGGCATTATCGATTACTATCTGAAAGGTTATAAGAATGCCAAAGCTGCAGGTGATGAAATCGGAATGACCGTATTGATGGGCATCGAACTTCGTTTTGACGGCACCATCAACGATTACCTCGTTTACGGTATTGACGAAGCCTTTTTATACAATTCACCGTTGCTGAACACACTGAAGCTTGACAGCTTCCTGAAAATACTGCCCGAAGGCGCTATTGTCTACCAGGCGCATCCGTTCAGAAACGACATGTCTGTAACGGACCCGAGAAAGCTTTACGGCGTTGAAGTTTACAACGGCGGCACAAGCGAAGACAGAAACAATATTGCTGAACTCTGGGCGGATAAATTCAAGATGAAAAAAATTTCCGGCTCGGATTTTCATTCGATTAACCACTTAGCCCGCGGCGGTGTGATTTTCGAAAATGATATAGAGGACATAACCGGTCTTGTAAGGGAACTGAAAGCGGAGCGCTATACGCTTATTAAAACTAAATAGTGTAATATCGCTTGTATTTTACAGGAATTAAATATATTTCGGAATTATTGTTGCATTTTGATGATTCTTGGATTAAAGTAAAATTGGTAATAAGTTCAAAATATAAAGTAACGGAGGCGTAATAATGGCCGTTTACAATCCTTACGAAAATATGCTGTCGGTTCTTGAAAATGCAGCTGCTATGCTCGGTCTCAAGCAGAGTGATTATGAAACATTGAAATACCCGGAACGCATCCTGCAGGTATCCATTCCCGTTGAAATGGACGACGGAAGTCTCCAAGTCTTTGAAGGTTTCCGTGTTCAGCATTCAAGTTTGCGCGGTCCCTGTAAAGGCGGTATCCGCTACCATCAGGATGTTGATATGGATGAAGTAAAAGCGCTTGCCGCCTGGATGTCTTTAAAGTGCGCGGTAGTGAACATCCCCTATGGCGGCGCAAAAGGCGGCGTTAAGGTTGATCCCTCCAAGCTTTCAAAAAACGAGCTGAAACACCTTACCCGCAGGTACATCTCTTCCATTATGCCGATTATCGGGCCGGAGCGCGATATTCCGGCGCCGGATGTCAATACCAATCCCGAAATTATGGGATGGATCATGGACACATACAGCATGATGAAGGGATATGCCGTGCCCGGCGTGGTAACAGGCAAACCGATTGAAATCGGCGGTTCTCTCGGCAGGCCGGAGGCAACAGGCCGCGGTGTTCTGCTTATAACGCAGGAACTGATAAAACACAGGGGGCTTGAACCGAAAAATCTTACCGTAGCCATTCAGGGGATGGGCAATGTCGGCGGTACCGCTGCCCGGCTGCTTTATGATGAAGGTTTCAGAATTGTCGCCGTGTCTGATATTACCGGGGGCATCCGCGCCGACGGCGGTCTGAATATCCCTGCTGTTCTGGAATATATGAAAAACGGCGGTTCGCTCGGCAGCTATGAAGCTCCCGGTGTTGTTAAACTGGCAAAAGATGATATCCTCACCACAACATGCGACATTTTGATTCCTGCCGCTATGGAAAACCAGCTTACCGCGGCAAATGCGGAAAATGTTAAAGCCGGGATCATTATTGAGGGGGCAAACGGCCCTACCAGCATAGAAGCGGACGAAATATTCAATAAAAAAGGCATCGTTGTTGTTCCCGATATTCTGGCAAACGCCGGCGGGGTTGTTGTTTCTTACTTTGAATGGGTGCAGAACCTTGAAAGCTTTATGTGGGACATTGACCAGGTAAACAGTTCACTTAAAAAAATCATGGTCAAGGCGTTCGATGAAGTAGCGGATGCCTCGGAAATGAATCATACCACCATGCGCATGGGTGCATACATGGTCGCCATAAAAAGACTGGTTTGCGCGAAAAATATCCGCGGTATATTCCCGTAATCAAACAAGGAGTTGATTTGTTATCATTAATATTGGTATATTGGGCTTTGCGCACGGGCACATCAACGGTATCGCCGGGGAATGGCGCCAACATCCCGAATACGGCGTCAATCTTATCTGCGGCTGGGACCATGATGAAGCCCGCCGCAAAAAATGCTGTGCTGACCTCAGCCTTGAGGAAACGGCGTCTGCCGAAGCGCTCGTTTCAAGAACGGATATTGACGCCGTTGTTATCACATCCGAAACGGCATATCACGCGGAGCTTGCCGTCAAAGCGGCAAACGCAAAAAAGCAAATTATCCTTTACAAACCCATGGCATTAACGCTCGCGCAAGCAGACTTGATTGTGGACGCGGTCAAAGCAAATAAAGTGCCGTTTACCGTCGGCTGGCAGATGCGGGTTGACCCGGTGAATGTCAAAATTAAGGAACTCATTGACAGCGGCGAGATGGGTAAGACCTATTTTTTCCGCCGCCGCCATTGCCTCGGGATGCACAACAATCCCGACTTTAAGAATATGTGGCATGTGGATGCAAAGATGAACCGGGACATTTTCGCGGACGACAGCGCTCATGCGATTGACTGGCTGAACGCCCTTTTCGGCGTACCTGAAACGGTCAGCTGCGAAATGTCCACCATGCATATCCCGGAAGTGAAGAACGATACCGGCGTAGCGATTTTTAAATACAGCAGCGGTTTGATTGTTGAAATGATGTTCTCCTCCGCCTGCGCGGCGGCAGAAATCACCTCCGAGGGTTATTTTGAAAAAGGCGCTTTGCAGCATTATGGCGGCGATGGCCCCGGCACAAGATTACCGCATGAGGGACAGCCCGCGCTCAAATGGTTCATTGAAGGCGATATGGACTGGAGAATAAGCGAAATTCCTTTACCGGCCGGCCAATGGGAACGAATTAAGAATCAGGCCAAATCCTTGGCGGATTTTTTAAACGGACTTATCCCTTCCATTTGCACCGCCGAAGAGGCAAGGGATTCCTTAAGAATGACACTGGCCTGTTACCTTTCCGTCCGGGAAGGCGGCAGGGTAAGAATTGATGACGAGAGGGTTTACGAGATATAAAAGCAACCTCTATATGATAAAAATCCATCAGCCAAAACGGTTGATGGATTTTTTTGATGGCTTTGATTAACTTCAAGTTTTAACTTGAATGGCTGAATTTTTCTCCTGACCATTTAAGCCCTCTTTTCCAAAGAGGGTGGCAGGCGTTAGCCTGACGGGTGATTAAAATCCTCAGTCACCTAACGGTGACAGCTCCTTTGAAAAAGGAGCCTTAATAAAAGCTTATGCGTTAATCTCCGTTTTGGTTATTCACTATAATCCTAAACAACTCTCCCGCAACATCCGTCTCCCCGTCATCCAAACTCAAATCGAAATCGCGGATGCGGTTAACGGCTGGCCCGACCCAAACGGTCAAAACATTATCGGTGGTAATAATTTGCCTTAATGTGTCGAGTTCGTCGGAACCCAATTCGCTGGCTGTAACGATGAGGATGTTCCCCGCGTCAAGCATAAGGTTCGCAACTTCACCAAGCCGGCGGATGTGCTCATGCCGCTCGCCGGAAACATTCATGGAATTCTCGCTTTTAATGTCCGAATCCACGCCGTAAAGCAGGTTGGCGATGCCGAGGTAATAAGCGATCTTTCCGTTTTCCAGCAGCTTCTTTTCAAGGCTTCTCGCGATGCTCTTTTTGTCCGTCTCTGTCTTGCCTGTTAAAACAACGAGCTGCGCTTTCTGTTTGTAATACCCTTCGCGGTCCTCCGGGGTGATGCTGCTTTTTATCCATTTAATATCGCGGCGGAGCAGCTTTTTGACCAAATCGCTTTCATCGGCAACATCTGTTATGATGCCGCCGCCCGCTATTTCATACCCGTCAACAAGCACAAAACGCACCGTTTCCTCAAACTGCCCGGCCAGGTCAAACGCCAGCGGGCGGTCAAGGCGGAATATGCACCTTGCAACCTCATGGCGCTCGACAAATGTCTGCTCAACACCCTCCAGCGTCGCGGCGTTCAGCACACCGGCAACGGTTTCAAGCCGGCATCCGACCTGCGCGGAACCGATTTTTATTTTATAATTTTTCTCCGGCACAAGAGGCTCTTTGCCGAGCCAAAATACGGACGCTTTAATCTTGTTGCCGGTGAGCGGGCTTTCCTGGCCGATAATGGATATCAGCTCGCCGCGCTTGGCGTAGATCTGCTCCGTCATGCAAAATCCGGTGGCATATCCCGCGCTGACGGCGGTTTTCGGTTCCTCGTTAAACCCTTCGATGGATTTGACAAAGGTTTTCTTGCCGGACGGCAAAAACAGTATTTCATCGCCGACCGTGAGTTTGCCGGAAGCAACATTGCCCGCGATAATCCGGCGCTCGTCGTTTTGGGCTGTAAATTTATAAGTGTCCTGTACCCACATGCGAAACGGCAGGTCATCAAGCGGCAAAACTTCCGTAAAATTATCGAGCGCTTCGAGCACCGTCGGGCCGGTATACCAATCCATATGCCCGGTTTTATCCGCGATGTTGTACCCTTCCGCGGCGGAAACGGGGATAAAGCAGGTAGGCTTCAGCTCAATCTGCTGTAAAAACGCGCCGTATTCGGTTGTGATGATATCATAAACGCCTTCCCGGTCACCTTCTGCTATCAGGTCAAGCTTGTTGATGAGCACCGCAACCTGCTTTATTCCGAGCATGGAAAGCATATAACCGTGCCGCCGTGAATTCTCCTGAATCCCCTCGTGCGCGTCAATCACCAGCAGCGCCGCGTCCGCGCGGGAAGCGCCGGTGATCATATTCTTGAGGAATTCAATATGCCCGGGCGCGTCAATAATGATATACTTGCGCTTTTCGGTTTTGAAAAAGCTGCGCGCGGTGTCAATGGTAATGCCCTGCGCCCGCTCGTCCTTCAGCGCGTCCAGCAGAAAGGCATATTCAAACGGCTTTGAGGTCCGCCTGCAAAGCTCTCTGATGGCTTCAAGCTTCCCTTCGGGCAGCGAACCCGTATCCGCGAGCAGCCTGCCGATAACGGTGCTTTTACCGTGGTCAACATGCCCGACAATGACGATATTCATTTCCTTGAGCTCGCGCTCAACGGTGTTATTACATATATCCATCTTTGCGTAGCTCCTCCAGACCGCCGCCGTCCTCTTTATCCTGCGCCCTGCCCGAGCGTTCGGCAATGTTGGCAAATTTGCCTGTCTTCAGTTCTTCGATGATTTCGTCAAAATTCCGGGCATCGGAATTCACCGGGTTTGTGCAAGGCCAGCAGCCCAATGAGCGGTAACGCTTGCCGTCGCCCCGGTTGAAATAAAGGGGAACCACCGGCACATTTTCTTTGCGGATATATTCCCAAACATCAAGTTCCGTCCAGTCCAGCAGCGGGTGTATCCGGATATGCGTGCCGGGTTTGAAATCGGTTTTATACTGCCCCCAAAACTCCGGAGGCTGGTCGCCCACATCCCAGTCGTTATTCTTATCCCGCGGCGAAAAATAGCGCTCCTTCGAACGGCTGCCTTCCTCGTCCGCACGGATGCCGACAATAACGCCCGTATAGGGTTCGGTGTTTTTATCAACCTTGTAGGTGCCTGTCTTGTGGTCCATCCGGTACCGCGGCCATTCGCCCGAAAGCGTATTCCGCAGCGCTTCTGTTTTCAGATTTTTGCAGCACTCGATGCGGGAAGTATTGCCATCCGGAAAAGTCAGCTTATCTTTCAGCGCGGCCGAATTCTCACCGTAAACCATGTCAAGGTTCCATTCCCTCGCGAGGTTGTCGCGGTAAACAATCATTTCGGGGATTTTATAGTGCGTATCGATATGCACCAGCGGGAACGGCACATGGCCGAAAAACGCCTTGCGGGCAAGGCTCAGCATCACGGTCGAATCCTTGCCGATGCTCCACAGCATGCAAAGGTTGCCGAAGCGGTTATACGCTTCGCGCAGGATGTGGATGCTTGTATTTTCAAGATTTTCGAGATGTGTCATATATAAATACCTCTCTTGCGATGTGTTCTGCTTAAGGCTCCTTTTCCAAAGGAGCTGGCGCTCTTAACTAATCCCAAAATTTTTAATATAAAATAATTAAGGGATTAGTTTTGGCGACTGAGGATTTAATCACCCGTCAGGCTGACGCCTGCCACCCTCTTTGGAAAAGAGGGCTTCAATCAAACCTATTCCCAATATCATTCAATATAAAAAATCCTTTTTCATTCAAACTGTTTTCGCGGTTATACCGCATCGGTGTGCCGTCGCCCTGCAAAAACACGCCGCCCGCCTGCTCTACAACGCACTGCATCGCGGCCGTATCCCATTCGCAGGTGAGCCCGGTTCTGTAATAGATATCGGCTTTACCCTCGGCAATCAGGCAGCCTTTGAGCGATGACCCTATCGATATCGTTTCGCCGATTTTCGCTTTGTTTTTCTCCAACAGGGCATTATGCTCCGCGCCTGCATGCGAACGGCTTGCCATCACGATGAGGTTCTCTTTTTTGCCGGTTACATGAATTCTGTTCTTCTCCGCGAAAATCCCCTCTTCGGCACCGCTCTGGCAAAAAGCGCCTAAACCGTCCGCGGCGTAATAAAGGCTGTCCAAAACCGGCGCGTAAACAACACCCATAATACTTTTTCCGTTATAAGCAAACGCAATGTTGACAGTGAATTCGCCGTTGCGCTTGACAAATTCTTTTGTGCCGTCCAGCGGGTCCACAATAAAGCAGCCCGGGTTGCCCAGCCTTTCAGGATTATCCTGCGACTCTTCCGATAGAATTGCGTATTGCCCGTACCGCTCTTTTAAAAAGTCGCAAATGACCGTATCTGCCGCTAAATCAGCTTCAGTCAGCGGGGACTGATCATCCTTATATGCAACCGCGAAATCACGGTTATATATCTCCATAATTTTATTGCCGGCTTTTATCGCGATATCCGCCGCCGCGGCTGCCATGCCTTCGAGCGAGCCGAGCATGTTAACATAGTCCACTATTTTTTGAGCGGCTTCCTCCGCAGAACATATGCCCGTGGGGATTGTCATTTCCGGCGTTTCCGGCGCTTCGTAGGGTGAAGAAATGCCCGTAAAATCGCTTATTTCGCCGTTCATTGCCCGCTTATAAAGCCCCTTGACATCCCGCTTGATGCATTCTTCGAGCGGTGTGTCCACAAATATCTCGATGAACGGAACCCCCGCGGCGAAGCAGATGTCCCGCGCTTTTTTTCTATCAATCGTGAACGGTGATATGGCACTGACAATTGCGACCTCTCCGCTTTGCGCGAAAAGCGCCGCGACATGCGCGATGCGGCGGATGTTTTCGGCTCTATCCGCAGCCGAAAAACCCAAATCGGCGTTCAGCCCGAAGCGCAGGTTGTCGCCGTCAAGCACGGTGGCGAAAATCTTGTTCTCAATCAGCATCTTTTCGGTAAGATACGCTATCGTGGACTTGCCCGAGCCTGAAAGGCCGGTGAGCCAAAGCACCGCGCCCCTTTGACCAAGGGTAACGGCGCGCTGTTTTTGTGTTATTCCGTTTTGTTCAAAAATTTCGGGCATCGTTACACTCCTAAAAATTATCGATTAGATAGTAACCCTTTTTGAAGAAAGCGTCAATAAGTTATTGAAACTATATGAACGCAATGATATACTGATTTGAAATATATCGTTTAGGAGCAGCTTTTTATGATGATTACCGTTATAGGCCGCGGGCATTCCGGCACCCGCGCCATTTCAAATACCCTTTCGGAAAGCGGCGTGTTCATGGGCGCCCCGCTTAACGGTTCGTGGGATTTGGTCCCGCCCGAAAGCATGTATGAAGCATGCCGCGTATTCGGGAAATATGTGGACTGGACCGGCGGCTTGACCTGGGACTTTTCAAAGGTGCTTTCCATGCAGCCTGACCCGGCGTTTGTCCGCCTGATTGAGGATTATTTAAGCTCTGTGCTTGCAAGCGACGCGCCGAACAAGGGCTGGAAAATCCCCGAAACCACACTCTGCTACCCCTGGATTTTAAAAATGTTCCCCGATATGCATTATATCCACTGGGTCCGCGACCCAAGGGACTGCATCCTCGGCGGCCATGTGACCGATGAACTCGAAAATTTCAATATCGGTTACCCTCAAACGGACGATATGCGCGAAAAGCGCGCCATCAGCTGGAAATATCAACGCGAACTCATGAAGGCAACGCCGGAGCCGGGCAAACTCATCAAGCTTCGTTTTGAAGATATGGTTTTCAAGCAGGATGAAGTTTTGGCGCAACTTGAAGCGTTCCTGGGGATAAAGATGGCAAAAATAGAAATGCGCACCGATTCGGTGGGACGCTGGAAGACGGATGAGGATAGGCATATGTTTGAGTTTTTTGAACAGGATATGCTGGAATGCGGGTATGAGGTTTAAGAACAGCAGGTCGGTATAAGTGATTCCGTCCCTCGTTCTTCTATCTTCGGTTCAGGTTCAATTTTTTAAAGGATATGATACACCCCCTGCCTTTTGCGGGGGAAAATCTGTATCTCCTCATTATTATTCGCGGGGTAAATCTGCATCGAAGCGCCATTATTCGGGGGGTAAATCTGCATTTATCTTGACGAAAGCCAAATTATAAGGTATAATGCAGTTATAAAGAATGAGAGGCAGGGTGACAATATGCTAAAAAGAAAAATCGAGAACGCCTTGACGGAATGGAAAAACCGTGAAGATAAATTATGCCTGCTTGTGAAAGGCGCAAGGCAGGTGGGCAAAACTTTTATTGTTGAAAGGTTTGCCCTTGAGAACTATAAACACTTCACCCGTATCAACTTTGATGAAAATCCCGCATATAAAGCAATCTTTGACGGCGATCTGGATATTGAAACACTCATCAAACAGATATCCCTGCGTGTCCCGAATGCGGAACTTATTCCGAACGAAACACTGATTTTTCTTGATGAAATTCAAAACTGCCCAAGAGCGAGAACAGCGCTTAAATTCCTTGCGATCGATAAACGGTTTGATGTGATCGCGTCCGGTTCCATGCTCGGTATTCACTATAAAGATGTGCCTTCCTATCCGGTCGGTTATGTGGATACAATTGAAATGTACTCTTTGGATTTTGAGGAGTTCTTATGGGCCAACGGTGTATTTCCGCAATCTATTATGGATATAGAAAAATACTTTGTTAAAAAAGAAAAAGTGCCAACTGCCATGCATGAAAGAATGATGCAGCTTTTCAAAGAATATATCGTTGTCGGGGGAATGCCGAGAGTAGTAAACGAATTTGTCGAGACCCACAATTTCGCGAATGTGCTGAGAATTCAAAGGTCGATTCTCAGTGATTATACCGACGACATCGCAAAGTACGCGGAAGGCAACGAGAAAGCCAAGGCGAGGATGTGTTTTCTATCCATTCCGAAACACTTATCAAAGGATTATAAGAAGTTTCAATACAGCCTTGTCGAAAGCAGCGGAACCGCGCGGAAATTCGGCGGCAGCCTGATGTGGCTATATGACGCAGGAATTATCAATTTTTGTTATAATCTGGCGTTGCCCGAACTGCCGCTTGAAGGCAACGCGAAAAGCGATGTCTTTAAAGTGTATATGCGTGATACAGGGCTTTTGATGGCGATGCTCGACGACGGCTCACAGGAGGACATCATTGACGGGAATTTAGGCATCTACAAAGGCGCGATTTACGAAAATATTATTGCCGACATTTTTGGCAAAGCCGGGAAGAAATTATATTATTTTGAACAAAATTCAAAAATCGAGATCGATTTCATGATCCGTTTCAATAAACAGGCAACGGCGGTCGAGGTGAAATCGGCGGATAACACGAAAGCTAAATCAATGGCATCAATTATCGAAAAATACGGCGTCAAGCATGGCATTAAATTGTCGGCAAAAAATGTCGGCGGCACCGAATTTGTAGACAGCTATCCGCTCTATATGGCTATGTTTTTGTAATATAATACTAATCACTATTATAAAACCTCCATGAAATCAAGTAAAAAACCTTTGATAAATGGGTTTTTGTGCTGAATTTTTAGCTATGTTTTAAAGAGGGATTAGTATAAGGATTTATCATGTTCAAATTGTCATCCTGAACAGCGTGAAGAATCTATTTCCCCTTTGTCATTCTGAACAAAGTGAAGAATCTATTTCTCATTCGAGATTGAGATCCTTCGTCGTGTGCTCCTCAGGATGACACCCATAGGTAATTATGCTCTATTAAACGTTATTAATTGGCAACACCGGAGCCGGGTAAACCCATTATAGAAATGCGTCCCGATTCGGTGGGGCGCTGGAAGACGGATGATGGTGTTCATATGTTTGAGTTTTTTGAGCAGGATATGCTGGAATGCGGGTATGAAATTTAGTTTTTGACCAATATCTTGTCGAATCGTTAGGTTTTTGCTGATTTTGAGGAATACAATCCACAAACTCAATAAAAAATGATAGTTTTAGGAATGAAATCCGCAAACTTGTTAATAAATGCAAATTTGTGGAATGCCTTAAAGCTTTCCATTATATAATGCACTTGCAATAATTCATAACTTATGTTAAAACAGAATAAATGAACAGAAAACGGTAGGGATGGTATGTCAAATCTGCATGATAAGATTAAAGAACTTACGCTCATGCTGCTGTATTTGAATTCATGGGAGGAACGCGCACCGGGCATAAAATACTGCCGTAGCTGGAAAGGCTATGATTTCGATGTGTTAAATGAGCTTTCGGATGATAATTTAATCATTGACGGTAAGCACTCGAAATCTTGTGCGCTCAGCGATGAGGGTATTGCGAAAGCTTTGATGCTTTTAAAAGAGTATAATATTAACCTTTCGGACGGAGATGAATCATGAATATCTCTAAATCAATGCAAGATAAATACAATGAAATAGCGGCAATTATAATAACTTTCTGTGAGCAACACCTCAACGATGAATATACCGAGGTGTGTTTGCGGTTGCTTGAAACACTGTGCCGTAAACGTCCGTCACCGCTGTTAAGCGGGAAAGCCAACACATGGGCATGCGGAATTGTGTACGCTGTCGGCTCCAATAATTTTATATTTGACAAGTCACAGAAGGAATATATGAGCGCCAAGGATTTGGCAGCCGGCTTCAATTTATCGGCAAGCACCGCCGGCAATAAGTCAAGTGAAATATACAAATATGTGGATATGTTTCCCTTTAACCCCGAGTGGACAATTGCTGGCAGAATGGCAAACAATCCTTTGATTTGGATGTTTGAAACAGAGAAGGGGTTTATTATTGATATACGTTATGCACCCCGCGAGCTGCAGGTTCAGGCATATGAAGCGGGCTTAATCCCCTTTATACCGGATGATCATAAAAAGCAAGCACCTGAGGAAAATCAAGATGTTGAAGTGAAAAGTCAAAAAAATGACAAAGTGAAGGAAATAAAAGAAATAACGAAAGATGAGAATCAGCTCACGTTTTTTTAAAGCAGCTTTAATATTTTCGCAACATTGTGAAGAGGTAAAATAATAACTCGAAAGTTATTGACAAAATAATAACTCGAAAGTATAATGAAAACAGAAAGAGGAAAGCCGATTGCATAAAATATATTTTTACAAAGATGCAAAAGGAAATGAGCCTGTACTTGACTACATCAAAGAATTGGCCGCAAAGCGGGATAAAGACAGCCGCATCAAGCTGAATAAAATTCAGGATTATAGCAGGTTTTAAGCGAATACGGTACACAGGCAGGTGAACCCTTTATCAAACATATTGATGGAGATATATGGAACTTAGGCCACTGAGAGACAGAATATTGTTTGTTGGTTGGGTTAACGGCAGCTATGTTTTATTTCATCACTTTATGAAGAAAACGCAAAAGACGCCCACGCGTGAGATAGAACAGGCTAAAAGAGAGTTAGCCGACTTGATGGAAAGAGGTGTGAATAATGAATAATAAAGCAATAGGAAGCAATTGGGATGATGTTCGAAAAGAGATTTTCACCCCTGAAGAAATAGCTGAAAGCAATTTGAGGGTTGCTCTGGTAGGCGAGCTGATTAAAGCGCGGAAAGATCGTGGAATCAGCCAAAAGAAACTGGAAGAACTTAGTGGTGTTAAGCAGCCGATTATAGCCAGAATGGAGAAGGGCAGCGTCAGCCCTAATCTCGAAACCGTTTTGAAAATATTAGCCCCTCTGGGCAAAACGCTTTACATTGGCGATAAATAAAATAAATACCCCACAAATGTTGACAAATACAACTTTGTGGGGTAATTCATGTTATGGGGGCGTATCGGGCATGAATAGCCAGTATAGTCTTAGTGCAGGGAATACGATGGGTATTGCGCGTGAAGGTAAACGAGAAGAATTTCGGGCGGTATTTTTTGAGGTATGAGGGATTCCTATCAAGGGCTTATAATTTCGATTTTCAACACCTCGTCTATTGACAATGTTTCAATGTGAACATTACTATCCAAATTGTCATTCTGAACATAGTGAAGAATCTATTTCCCATTCGAGATTGAGATCCTTCGTCGTGTGCTCCTCAGGATGACATCCATAGGTAATTATGCTCTATTAAACGTAGTTCATTGGCAACACCGGAGCCGAGCAAAATCATCAAGCTCCGATTTGAAGATATGGTTTTCAAACAGGGGTGAAGTTTTAGCGCAGCTTGAAGCGTTTTTGGGGATAAAGATGGCAAAAATAGAAATGCGCCCCAATTCGGTGGGGCGCTGGAAGACGGGTGAGAATACACATAAGTTTGAGTTTTTTGAGCATGATATGGTGGAATGCGAGTATTAGTTATAAATCGACAAGTTGAAAAGTTTGAAGCCTTAAATCCGCAAACTTGTTAAAAAGTGAAAGTTTGTGGAGCGCAATACATAATTAACAAAAAATGCTGATTCTTACCTTCATTTATTAATCTGAGAAGCTAAGTGTATAGCTGAATTAATAAAATCTTTATAATCCATTTTATTATCTAAATATTCAGTTGGTATTAGTAAAGCGACTAAAGCACACAGGTAATTACTGAAAACTGTATCATAATCAATTAGTAACGAGAAAAGTTCATCATTACTATATGAATTTCTACAGAGTTTTGGAATTGTTTTTCCATTAACACTATAGCATAGGTTAGAGTCATTATCTCCGCAATCTTGAATATGAATACTACTTCTGTGTTTTATCTCATTATATAAACATCTCAGATCTATAACTACTTTTTGATTTTCTACTTCAGTTAGTAATTTTTTTATATCAGCTGCCAAGTCACGATCAACACCATGAAGCGCTATTGTGCAATTCAACTGTTCATGAACAGATACGGATGATGTGTGCTTCTCCAATTCTTGATACCCACCTTTAAGAAGGTAAGCTAAAGAGGCAGGTTGAAAGTAAGCCCAAATAATTTGCCAACCCAAATCAAAACAAATTGCATATTCAAGCACAGCAGAAATTATCATTTGTGAAACTGTAAAAGTAACACTTATCTTATCGCTACCAGAAATATCACCCCAATTATCCGAGCATGAATAATGCAACATACCTCTAGCTTTGCAAAGCATTTGATATGTATCAGTGACTTTATGCCCGGTTGCGATGAGAGAAGGATTCGATTCTGCGTATTTTGCATATTGAACCTCGTTAGGTTCATATTTATTTAGAAAATGTATATCTCTTAATGCAACGACCCTATTTAAATCCATATACAACATTCCTTTCTAATCTGTTTTGTTTAAATACCCTATATTCGAGTATCAGATAATATTGATAGAATGTAAATAATATCATTTTCATAATTATATTATCAATTGAATTGATTATCTCTCTAAGTAATAATGGCAAAACCGCTATACATTTTTTCAAAATTAGACCGCAAGCTACTCAAGTTGCTGGTTTTCATATATGTCTCAATAGTACCTTTGATTTGTGAGATTGATTCATCGAGAGCCTTCTTTTTAGACAAAGCAAAAACACCAAGAGCTACACGTTCCTTCTCAAGTTGAGTTATCTCTGCCGATTTCAATTCGATGAAAGCGTCATATTCTGTTTGGCTTTTATCGAGCATTGACTTACGCATCTTTGCTTCATTTATATATGCAGATACAGCAGCTAAAATCAAATCAGACCATTTTTGGTTAATTTGTTCCAAGGATTGATCTAAATCCATTGAAGTATTGTTGTATGAAATGCAACTATTTGTTTGAGTAAAGAATCCAATACTATATAAAAAATCATAATCTTCATTAGAAATAATGGAATTAATATAGTTGCTAATAATACCTAAAAGTTGTTCGGGTGTGTATTTTATAACCTTAGCGACGTCCTTGCTTATATTATTTCTAATCCATTGGTCAAGCACACTATTATCAGCTAACATTAAACGAAAGTAATTGTAGTAATCGCAAATCGTTTTAGCGATTGGCTCAAAAAAGTGATAGATTATATTGCTTACATCAGTCTTTTGTTTATATGCAATGATGCTCATCAAAGGATTTAATTTTTCCTGTTTCATTGACAACTGTAATTTGCTGCTTATTATTGAGCTACAATAGGCTTCAATGTACTGATAAATAGGTTCGCTCTGCAAAAAATATTCTGATGTTTGGTATGTTTCCAGATCGCAGAGACCTAGGTCAATTGCTTTCTGATATATCATGGGATTGAAAGGACAACACATGAAAGACTGTTTCAACACATCAGCTTTATTGTTAGTCAATGTAATATTATCCAGTAGTCCCATAGACCGTTTAAAATCGACATATTCTAATGCTGAAGGATCGAACAGCCCGGCAGCGCTTATATCACTAAGGAATAAATTCATTAACCCGAATGAAAACATGCTAATATCTAAATCTGCTGCTGGCAGATAAACTTCAGAATAGTATTCTTTTTCCTTTTTGGCATAATGCGAATCGTCTCTATCCGAAAGAGATGAAAGCACTCTTTTATAATCATCGTCAGCTTTATTAAACTGGCGCATAGTAGTATTGTACTCTACTGCTGCAACAGCAGCTAATGTTAAAGGACTGCTAGTGAAGACTCTTACCCCTGTACCTGTTACTTGTGACAATGCGCTGTTCTCTGCGACCTCCATGTTTTCTAAAAAGCTGTCCATTTGTTCACAAAGAAGATCAATGAAAAATTTATTTGCATTATCTATATCGTTGTTGAATTTTGTATAACCTTCATTGTTATTCAAATAATCGTCCATGGTCCTATTTAAAATGCCCATTTCACATAGTGACTTAATAACGCTATTTGTTGCCAATTTAAATTGACCTTCCATGGTTATTTTTGCTTCATCGGGATATTTGCCGTTTGCTATTAATGAAGAAAAGAAAGAGAATAAATTCTTCCTTGTCTCTTCAAAATGATTATAATGTCGAACATAATTCTGTACATCCTTGGGCAGCTTAAATGTCTCTTGAAGAAAAATTACATTTTGCACTTCGCGCATAATAATATCCCCTTGTTTTTATTTATTATATTAACACTGCTTATCATCGTAAACTATTTGATTTAAATTTTACTTGTTCTCCTCACGACATATAGCACGATGTCCTACTACAAATATGTTTTTGAAATGCAAAACTCGAATCAAAAGAATTATAGCATCATTCGCTATTTTTGTCATTAATTATTTTATGTGTCATGGGGACGGAGGGTTGACACTTTATTAAGACATCATATTGCGTAATAATCTCCCTCTGCAAAGCTGGCCGCCGTGGTCGTCGGCCACTACACAGAGACCGCGGGTCGTCTAGGAAGCCGACACCCTACACGGGGTTTTATTTGTACAAAAGCCCTACTCCCCCTCTTGCAAAATTCCTTATTTTGTGGAATAATATTGATAAGTTTTATTGTGATAATCGATACAGGAGGAAACTATTATGTGGACTCGCGAACTGCTGAAAGCAAATGCCAAGCTTGCACTTAAAACCCGCTATGGTATCGCCATTGTTGCCACCCTGATTGTCGGGCTGCTTTCCGGAGGCACATCCGGGGTGAGCGGTATGTTTTCCGGCATGGATTTTAAACAAAATTCCAATGGACTCACCGGGGCTAAAGATTTTTTCACTCAAAACAGCGAATGGCTGCTGCCGATTATCGGGTTTGCAACAATCATCGGCTTTTTTGCCGCATGCGCCGGCATCGTCTATTCCATCTTTGTCACCAATCCCATCCGCGTTGGGCAGAACCGGTTTTACCTGCAAAACAGAATGGGCAAAGCCGAGCTCGCAGCCTTGTTTTCGGCTTTTAAACCGGGCTACATGAATGTGGTCAAGGTCTTGTTTTTCAAAAACCTTTATATCTTCCTTTGGAGTCTGCTGTTTATTATCCCCGGCATTATTAAAACCTTTGAATATATTGCGGTGGATTATATATTAGCCGAAAACCCCAACATGGATTTGGAGCGCGCTTTGGAAATATCCCGCGCGATGACAGCGGGCGAAAAATTGGAAATCTTCGTTTTGGGGCTCAGCTTTATCGGCTGGGGGTTGCTTAGCCTCATGACCTGCGGCATCGGCTTCCTGTTCCTCGCGCCGTATATTCAGGCAACTTTTGCCGAATTATATTCCGCTCTGCGCGAAAAGGCGCTTGCGCAAAACCTTGCCGGCATCGAGGAGCTTCCGGGTGTTTTGGTTGTCTGATTCATATCCGATATAACTTCAAAAACTCCGTCAACGAAAAATTGACGGAGTTTTTTGATGGAATGCCTTATATTGTTTCAGCTTGCTGCCTACTTTGTAATGGTCACTTTCTTTAACGCTCTCGGGCTGTCCGGGTTAAGGCCTTTTGAAACCGAAAGGCTTTCCGCGAAGCACTGGGCGAAAACAGTAAATAAAAACGCCGAGGTTACTTCCGAACCCAGCGCGGGCAATAAAACGGAGTCTTCATATTTTTTGGCCAAAGCCTTGTCATCTGTCACCACCATCACCTGCGTGCCCATTGTAGTGATCCGGTCAATCATCGCTTCCGAATCCTCAAACGCCTCGCCCACCGGTGCCAGCAATATCACCGGCACATCCGGATTGATTTGAGCCAGCGGACCGTGATAGAAATCGGACACCGCGTAGCCCTGCATTTTAATATAGCAGGTTTCCTGAATTTTAAGCGCCATCTCCAGCGCGACAGGATAGCATAAGCCCCGGGCGAGAACGAAGCCCTCGTCCATATATCTGTACCGTTCAACATTTTGCCCAATGGCCGCGCTTATCGAATCGACCGCTAAATTGAGCGATTCGGGTAATTTTCTTAAATTATTCAGCAAGCTGCTGTCGGCGCTCCAGTAGGCCGTCAGCAAAGCCAGAAGATACATCTGCGCGGTAAAGGTTTTGGTTGCCGCCACGCTTTCTTCCTTCCCGGTATTGCAATAGAGGTGATACTTCGCAATTTTTGCCATCGGCGATTCTTTGCTGTTTGTTATGGCAACAACAACTGCGCCTTGGCTTTTAGCCAGTTCGAGCACGGCCAATACATCCGCCGCCTCGCCGGACTGCGAAATGCCGATCACCAGGTCCCGGGCCATATCCGGCTTGCCGCCATATAGCGTAATGCAGGATGGAATGGCAAGCGCTGAAACAACGCCTTTATAAATACCCAGCAAATATTGGCCGTATACGGCTGCATGGTCGCTCGAACCTCTTGCCGAGAGAACCGCATGGTCAATCTTTTTGCTGTTGAGTTCTTTCACCAGTTTCTCAAGAACAGCTTTGTTCTCGCTCTCAATTCCGCCCAAAACCTCCGGCTGCTGGAAAATCTCTTTTAACATCTTTGTCATATTCATAACTCCTTATTTTTGTATGGTGATTATATAACCGACGGCCCTTCGCTGTCAAGGCAGGCGGTTAAGGCTGCTATTCGGCGCTTTTGCCATCCAGCCATAATTGTCTAACTTTTTCATAAACCTCATCCGGGATTTCGGGGTTGCCGGTATGATAAACCGGAAGCAGTCGGTGCCCTGCAACTCCGGGGTTGGTGCAGGCGTTATCGTTCCGGTATGCGTCGCGCTCGTCTATATTTCGCAGGTTCGGCACCTTGACGGGGACACTGCCGTTCAGGATGGAGCGGTAAGCCAAAATGCCGCAAATGCCCATATCGACGGCGGTATAAACATCAATGCTGTATTTTTCGCCTTCTTCGGTGCCCAAAATCTTTTGGATAAAGAAATGGGTGGCGTAAAAATCGCTGCCGCCGTGCCCGCTGAAGCTTTTCGCCAGTTCGGCCGAAACAAACTTTTCGGGCGCAGTATTCTGCAGCTCGCCTTCGCAAAGCTTTTCACCCTCGATGTAAACATTCAGTTTGTCCGAATCAAACCGCTCGGTTTCCATCATGCCCTTCGTGCCGTAAATTTCATAGTTGATGCTGCCCGGTTCGCGTTTCAGCCCGCCGTGAATACTTTTCGCAATCGCGCCGTTGTCCAGCGTAATCATTTCAATGCCGGCGCAGCCGCCTGCCAACGCGCCAAGGCCTAATGTGCGTTTGTCCTGCGGCGTCTCAAAGCCGACTACCTGCACAGGGCGGCGGCCGGAGATGGTCAGAATCGGTCCGATGCTGTGGGTGCAGTAAAAGGTTGAATATAAAATGTTGCGCCAGTGGTTGCGCTCACCATAGGTAATCCTCGGCCAAATAGAGGAGCAGTCGTGCACATATTCGCCTTCGGCGTAATTGATTTCGCCTATTTCCCCGTTTTCGACCCTTCTCCACATCTCAAAGGTCTGGTTCATGTAACAATAGTTTTCCGCATAGGCGTAGACCTTCCCGCTTTTTTCAACCGCTTCAATCAGCTCAACGGCCTGCGCCATAGTTTCGCAGGGAAGCACCTCGCTTAAAACATGCCGGCCGGAGTTGAGCAGACGGATAGCATATGGGGCATGTTCGTTGGCATAATTCGCAAGAACGACGGCGTCCATATCGTGGCGGAAAAATTCTTCGAAGTTTTCATAAACGGCAACGTTTATCCCGACTTCACCGGCCAATTTTTCCACCTCGTCCAAGAGAGGGCGGTATTTATCGCAAACAGCGACCAGCTGCGCGTCCGGGTGTTTGGCCAAAACATCTATCATCGTTTTTCCGCGGTATGCGCCAAAGACGCCGACCTTCAATTTTTCAGGCATATTCGAACCTTCTTCAACTATTATTTGTACTATTCTTCTATTCCTGACCCGTTTTGATATATTCCGGAAAGATTCCGTTAAAAACATTTTCAGGTATCTGCGCGGTCCATCCACCTGGGGTGTATGCCGGGATATCAATACCGAAAGCATAAAGAATAACGGCTGCCAGGTCGCGGACATTCATTGCGGGTATTTCCGCTTTGATAACGCCTTTCCCCACGGCTTCAAAAAACACCAGTTTTTCGGCGTCTGTCCAGCCTCCATGGCTCCCGCCCGTAGTAGCCGGTGTTCCGCCATGGTCGGCAATCGCTATAAACAGCGTATCGTCTGCGATACCGGCCGCGGTGAGCGCATTATAAATATCGCCGATATAGCCGTCAACAACATTTATTTGCGCAAGATGCCCCGGCGAACCGTAGCCGCTGCTGTGCCCCGCGCTGTCGACACTGTCAAGCTGGATAAACATAAAGTCCGGTTTGTTAGTCCGGATATAATCGGCAATCCCGGTGTTCAGTTCTTCATCATTTCCGGTGTCAAAATCAACATTCAGGTTGTGCTCTACCATCCCAAAACTGATAGGTGACCAGTTACAAAAGGAAGCCATCTTCGCCTGTGGGTAAGTTTCCTTGATGCGGCGGAAAACAGAAGGATACGGCGAATGCACATCGTATTCAACGGTAGTGACAATATTGTTTGTCATCTTGTGCACGTCAGGTGCTGTACCGGTCAGCATGGAGCCCCAGCATTCGCCGCTGATAGTTGGGTTGGACGCCAGCACCCGATAAGTTTTTGCTCCGTTCTCAAAAATGCGGTCCATATTCGGCGTTTCTGCCAGCAAAGTAACATCGTCAACTTAAGGATTCATAGGTTTTTCCGGTTTTGAGGAAACTTCA
>CAZVJW010000002.1:0-173084 GCA_964627535.1 uncultured Eubacteriales bacterium | reverse complement strand
AGGGAGAAAAATAATCCAATTACCCCCTCATTTGAGATAATTGGATTATACGAGATTTTATGACAGAAAAACAGAGGTTTATCGCAGCGTTGGAAAGAAAACCGATAACCGGCAAAGTTCCGCACTTTGAACTTGTTTTTTTTCTTACAATGCAAGCGCTCGGTAAAGTCCATCCGGACCACCGGAAATTTAACCAGTGGAATCAAATGAGCGAAACGGAAAAAGATCTTTTGCGGCGTGACCATGCTGATTGCTATATTGATATCGCAAAAAAATATGGTCACAGTGCTATATTTGTCGGCTCGCCAAACGGAGAATTTGAAGAGCAGATAAAGTTTTACAATACTGTGCGCGAAAAAATCGACGATGAGTATTTTGTAATGATATACGGCGACCCGACTTTTGGCATTCCAAACGGAGATAATATGCTTGAATTTTCCGTTCAATGTACAGAAGAACCGCAAAAAATGAAAAAAAAGGCGCAAAATGAGGTTGACAACCATATCAGGGAAGCAGAAAAATTATCTAAATACCACGGGTTGGTTGACGGATTCGCCATGTGTTCCGATTATTGCTTTAATACAAATCCGTTTCTAAGCCCGTCTATGTTTTCGGGGTTCGTAACACCTTACCTTGCCCAAATCATCAAAGCATACAGGGATCTTGGTTTTTATACAATAAAGCATACAGACGGCAATATTATGCCTATATTGGACCAAATGGTGCAATGCAATCCGCACGCCCTGCATTCAATTGACCCTCAGGCAGGTGTTGACCTTGCGGAGGTAAAGCGTTTGGCAGGGGATAAGGTTTGCTTAATCGGTAATGTTAACTGCGGACTTTTACAGACCGGTACCGAAGAAGAGGTCGCTGCTGATGTAAGGCGCGCTTTGCAGCAGGGAATGCCTGGTTACGGATATATCTTTTCGACCTCGAACTGTATATATACAGGAATGCCGCTGGAACGTTATGAGCTTATGAATAAGATTTGGGCTGAGGAAGGTATTTATTCTTAATGGTATAACGGATTTATATGGTTTCAAAAAATAGAAAAGAAATAAAAAGCAAACTGTAAACAGTATTCTGTTTGAAGGGAAGTGTTTCTTGTGTCAATCATCGGTGCTTTTATTGTGCCTCATCCTCCTATTATCCTTCCTGAAATAGGGCGGGGAGAAGAGAATAAAATCAAAAAAACCATTGATGCTTATAAGCAAACTGCCCTGGAAATAGCTGAAATGAAACCCGATGTTATTGTGATAACTTCGCCTCACGCGACGATGTACGAAGATTATTTCCACATTTCTCCCGGAAACAGCGCACAAGGCAACCTTAACCGCTTCGGGGCTTCCGGAGTTAAGGTTGACGCGGGGTATGACAGCGAATTCGCTGCTACTTTAGCTGAAATTGCCGGAGAATCAAATATTCCCGCCGGCGCGCTTGGTGAGCGTGAAAAAGATATCGACCACGGAACGCTGATTCCTCTGCGTTTTTTGAATGAACAATACACAGACTACAAACTGGTTCGAATAGGCCTTTCCGGCCTTTCAGCGCTTGATCATTACCGCTTTGGAAAATGTATAGCAAAAACTGCCAATATGCTCAACAAACGGGTTGTATTTATAGCCAGCGGCGACCTGTCACACAAATTAAAAGATGATGGACCATATGGTTTTGATAAAGCAGGACCGGAATTTGATAAAGAAGTTACAACTGCGATGGTTAAGGCTGATTTTTTACGAATGCTGACATTCGATGCTGACTTCTGTGAATCTGCCGCGGAATGCGGGCTGCGTTCCTTTATAATCATGACCGGAGCGTTGGACGGTAAATCAGTTAAAGCTGATCTGCTGTCATATGAGGGCACTTTTGGTGTGGGATATGCGGTTTGTTCTTTTAAAATTCAAGGCGAAGATGATAAACGGCATTTTGATGAGATTTATGAAACGGAACAGCAGGAAAGACTGAGTGCTTTAAAAGTTAAAGAAGATGAATATGTTAAACTCGCAAGGCTTTCTCTTGAAACATATATAAAAACTAAAAAACGCATAAAAATACCTGATAATTTGCCTGAAGAAATGCTCGTGAACCGTGCGGGAACTTTCGTATCCTTGAAAAAACACGGGCAGCTTCGCGGCTGCATCGGTACAATAAGCCCCGTGACTGACTGCATAGCGGAGGAAATACTGCGAAATGCAATAAGCGCCGGAACCGAAGATACGCGTTTTTCAAAAGTTACGGAAGGTGAACTTAAAGACCTGGTTTACAGCGTTGACGTGCTTGCAGAGGCTGAACCGATTAAATCAGTTGCTGAACTAGATGTAAAACGCTACGGTGTTATTGTTACCCATGGTTACAAGCGCGGCTTACTTTTACCAAATCTGGAAGGTGTGGACACGCCTAAGCGGCAAGTATCGATCGCGCTGCAAAAAGCAGGGATAAAAGAAGATGGAACTTACACTATGGAGCGCTTTGAGGTGGTGCGCCACAAATGAAAGCAAAATGTGAAATCTGCCCGCACCATTGCGTTTTGGATGAAGGCCAAACCGGAATCTGCAGAGCCCGCAAAAACAGAAAAGGAGCCGTAATTTGCGAAAATTATGGCAAGGTAACATCAATTGCCCTTGATCCGATCGAAAAAAAGCCGTTGAGACTTTTTTACCCGGGCAGCAAAATACTGTCCGTTGGCAGTTATGGGTGTAATTTGCATTGCCCATTCTGCCAAAACAGCGATATTTCCATGGCGGACGGGGATCATATACAAACAAAGATTGTAACACCTCAAATGCTTGTAGAAAAAGCGCTGGAGCTGATACCGCAGGGAAATATCGGTATTGCTTACACATACAACGAGCCGCTGGTTGGGTATGAGTATGTTCTTGATTGTTCTAAACTTGGAAGAGAGCATCATCTGAAAAATGTACTTGTGACAAACGGAACAATATGTGAAAAACCTTTACTGGAACTGCTCCCATATATTGATGCGCTGAATATCGATCTTAAAAGCTTTACAGATCGATTTTATAAAATGATTGGCGGCGACTTTGAGACAGTTAAACAAACCATTAATCTTGCGGCAAAAGAGTGCCATATTGAAATTAACACGCTCATTATACCCGGCGAAAATGACAGCGAATCAGAGATAAATGAACTGGCGCAATGGTTATCCTCTGTCAATGCTGAAATACCGCTGCATATAAGCCGATTTTTTCCGCGATGGAAAATGACAAACAAAGACGCGACACCTGTGAAAACAATCTATAGACTTGCTGAAACAGCGAGAAAGCATCTGCAATATGTCTACTAGGGTAATTGCTGATTTCTATTAATATTCTATTGGCTCAATAAATATAAATAGTTCCAAATACTCTAAGGAGAAAAAAGAATGAAGAAAACTTTAAACGGAATCTGGATGTTTAAAGAAGTGAATGAAACGGATTGGCTTACAGCAACGGTTCCGGGATGCAACTATTTGGATTTGCTGAAATTGGGCAAAATACCCGACCCGTTTGACGGAGTAAACGAAAAGGAAGTTTACTGGGTTGCACTCAGGGATTGGGAGTATAAAAGAATATTCAACGTAAACCAGGCAGAATTTAACTCAGACAAAATTAACCTTGTGTGCGAAATGCTTGACACGATTTGCGAAGTTTTTATAAACAATGTATCAGTGGGTAAGGCGGAAAACGCGCATTTAAAATATTGCTTTGAAGTTAAACAATTATTAAAGCCGGGGGAAAACACGGTTCGAGTAGTTTTTTATTCCCCGGTCAATTATGTTGAGAATAAACAAAAAGAAGAAAAGTGCCCGAAAAACTGGAACGGAATGGACGGAATACCGCATATCAGAAAACCCCAGTGCCACTTCGGCTGGGATTGGGGCCCGGTTCTGCCGCCGAGCGGAATATCAAGGAATATTTATATTGAGTTTCTGAACGCAGCCTCAATTGAGGAAATCTTTATTAAGCAAACTCATTTCGATGGTAAAGTGACTTTGGATATCAACACGATTATCGATAACTTCGCTGGTTCCGATTTTGACTACGAAATAAAGATATCACAGCCTTCAGGTGATATATTTATTAAAACGGGCAAATGCAAAGATGCAATTGCCGAAAGTATTGTAATTAATAAACCAGAGCTTTGGTGGACTAACGATTTATCCGGCAAAACAATACAGCCTCTGTATAAAATAGCGGTATCCATCAGTAAAGACGAAGAAATAATTGACATGACCGAAAAAACTATCGGACTGCGGACAATAGAACTCAACAGAGCAAAGGACCGATACGGCAGCAACTTCCAATTCGTTTTAAACGGTGTGCCGCTGTTTATCAAAGGCGCCAACTGGATTCCGGGAGACTCTTTTATTAACCGCTTTGACGGTGAAAAATTAAAGTATTTGATCGATGCCGCGCTTTTTTCTAATATAAACATGCTCAGAATTTGGGGCGGAGGATATTATGAAAGTGATGAAATGTTTGCATTGTGCGATCAAGCAGGTATTTTATTATGGCAAGATTTTTGTTACGCCTGCCAGCCTTATCCTTTCTTTAATGATGAGTTTTTAAAAAATGTAGAACGTGAAACGGCTTATAATGTCAAAAGGCTTTGCCATCACGCCAGCCTTGCGGTTTGGTGCGGCAATAACGAAATTGAAGCGCTTTCAGCCGCTTGGCCGTTAAGTAAGAAATATATTGAATGGACGGAAAAGTTCTTCTATCACATCCTGGAACCGGAAATCCGAAAATATGACGAAATAACAGCTTATATACCGGGTTCGCCTTGCGGTATCGGTCATAAAGCAGGTCACGATAAAGACAATGTCGGCGACACCCATTTGTGGGCAGTTTGGCACGGTCTGCAGCCGATGGATTATTACAGAAAACGAATGACCCGTTTTTGCAGCGAATTTGGTTTTGAATCTTTACCCGATATAAAAACGATTGAACACTTTGCCAAACCGGAGGAATACTCTTTAACCTCAAAGGTTTTTAAATCGCATCAAAAATGTATGAGCGGCAACATGAAAATGGTTTACTATATAGCTGCCCGATTCAGACTGCCTAAACAGTTTATTGATTTTATCTACCTTTCCCAGGTTACACAGCAGGAATGCGTCGCAGATGCAACGGAGCACTGGCGGAGGAATAAAGGCCGATGCAATGGCTCCATGTATTGGCAAATGAATGACTGCTGGCCGGTTTGTTCATGGGCAAGCATGGACTATTACGGCAATTATAAAGCATTGCAATACACATCACGCCGTTTTAACGCTCCCGTATCGGTTTCGATTGAAAACAGCAAAGATAAAATCAGAATATTTGCACTTAATGATAAAAATGAGAAAATCCAAACTAAGATTAAATATTGTTTGTTTGATTTTGAAAAAGGCATATTAAAAAAACAGGAGAAAAAAATTATTATAAATGCTCTTTCAAATGAAATTGCTTTTGACTTGCCGGTAAAAGAAATCGAAAAAACCGCAAACCTTAAGAACTCAGGAATGATCGCCGAGCTTTTCATTGATAATGAGCCGGTATCCCGCAAATCTGTTTTATTTGACAAGGAAAAAAAATTAAAGCTTCCGAAAGCCGTTCTTTCAAAATCGGTTGAAATTGAAGATAATCAACTTAAAATAGCCATAAAAACAAATTTCTTTGCAAGGCTTGTCAGAGTTGAGTCTCTTTGTTCCACATTACCGTTCTCGGACAACTATTTTGACCTTCTGCCGGGCGAAAGCAAAACAATAACACAGCCGCTTGACAAAACCTGCGACCCGGGTGAGCAGGCCGAAAAGATAACCCTGTTTTGCTGCACGGATGTCGAAGCGAAGGGAAGTGCAGTTGTTGATTTTATAACAAGAGCAAGAATATTTATAAAACCGGTAAATTTTGGGAGTTGGCTGTACCACAGAAAGATTCCGAAGGATTATAAATTTAATAATCAGCTTAACCCATAATGAAAAAGGCCTGCCACATAAAAGGTGACAGGCCTTGCTGAATAAAATGTAACCGCTAACGCTGCCGGTCCGAAAAGCCGCGCGGTCCCCAGTATGTGTATAGCGCATCGCTCAGAAGTTTGCAGATAACCTCCGCGAATTGACTTCCGGCGGGTTCTGCATATGGTTCATAAACACCGATTTTCGTCAATATATTTTCGAGTCTGGTTTGAGCGCCGATAAAATCATCATAAACGAAGACGGTCTTATTTAGCATTTCATTACATTCATCAACGGCGGCTTGAAGTTCGTCTGCGTCTTCCGAACTCAAAGCTCCGATGTCAATCTTTAAAGCAATCGGCATAAGGTCTTCGGTGATGGTGTGCGCATCGCGGCCGATGTTAAACTGGGGGAAACGTTCAGGCTCTGAACGAACATCGGCAATATCGTCATTTAATAGAAGTTGGTTTGCCAGTTTAATTATAATATCGTTACCTGCGGTTCTTTCGTGGTCCTGTTTATAAAAATAAAATGTATTTTCAGGAAGAAGACCTGTTGAAGCATCCACAATACCGTCAGGAGATATGTGATTGTGTCTGCCGGGGTCGGAACAATATGTATCCTGCTGCAAATATCCGTCAGGCAGTGGCGTGTCGATATATCCGAATGTTGCACCCATGGATGTTGAAGCCGCGTGAAGGAGCCCGTCGCCGTTGAGTGTTTTTGACGAGGGAACAAATGAAAATATCGGATAGTTGTAATCGACAATATCAAATACTTTTACGCCATGCTCAATACATTTCATTATATTCGCTTTTGAATTTTTCTGCGCTATGTAAAACAGATCTGTCTGACGCTTAATTTCACTATGGGCAGTGTCGGAAATGTTTTTTTCGGCAAGCACCTCATAATCGCTGTTTGGAACCAATCCCCAAAGAACCGTGCAGTTGAACAGAAGGGATTGCTGAATTTCAGAAACTGTTTTTGATAGCAGGTCAAGGAGAATTTGTTTTGGTATCAATCTAAGCGCGACATTGATGAGGTAGCCTGCATAACCGTCAACCAGAGACGGCAACAGGTCTTTATAAAGCATATCATCCTGTGTACTTAACGTGCCTTTGTAAATGTCGCCAACAAGTGCGGAACCCTCAAGACCGGGGACAATGAATACGATTTTGTTAAGGTCGTTATATACCTGCGGATAAAATTCGAGCAATGAGTTGGTGATAGTTCCGCCAAGGCTTATTGGAGCAATATTGACCTTCGTATGCCCGGTTTCCTGCTTGACGAGCTGAATTAAATCATATAGTTCCTTTGCTATTTCAAGGTTGTTGCCAAAAGAGTTATAACCAAGAAAATAAAGATGGTCTTCGCCCGCAACTTCGGAAAAACCATTAATCGGTATGCAGCCATATATGAAATCTTTATCTTCCTTTGAGCACATCTCAACGCTGCGCGGGTACTTTACAACTTCAACGTTATTTACAGGATGGCCCTGCAGATCTGTTGCGTTGGCAGCGAAAGCATTCGCGATAGCTTTTGATGCGTAATCGGTAAATCCGTTGTCTTCTTGCGTAATAAGCATCTTCACAACAGGAAACACCAGGTCTTTAATCAGCGTATTGGAATCAACCTGAATCGGCCAAGCGGTTGCAGGATTTCCGTCCGTATTAATTTTACGGTTGCCATTCTCGTCCAGCAAAAAAACCTGACTCTGGCCGATGCCGGGAATGACAATAGTCGGGCAGTGTTCGCAATTCCCGCCGCATTCGGTAAGGACACCGTCATCTTTATTTGCTTTCATTCCGGTTTTATCATTCTGATTTAGAACCGCAACAGCTTCTTGTGCGTTTGAGACAGCCGATGCAATATTTTTTTTGGGGGCAATCGTTTCAATCTTTGGCTTTGAGGACGGCTTAACTCCGCTTAAACCAAAAATAAATGACGAAAAAAACAGTGTGAAAGAAAGAATTGCGGAAGTAAGCCTTAAAAAGTAACTTTTCATAAAATTCCCCTTCATTTTTATAAAAAATTAATCTGAACTCTTAACAATGGAAGTCCAATTTACTATTCAGATATTCAAGCAACGAATCCTAAGTGGTTTATTTGGTCAAATTATTATTTTGCCGGCATTAAATGATAGCCGATCCCTCTGATTGATTTTATCGTTACTTGTGAATCAAGTTTCGATAGTTTTTTTCTTAAAAATGACATATAAACCTCTGTGTTGTTATATTCGGATGAAAAGTTTATTCCCCATACTTTTTCAGCAAGCTGTTCTTTGGTTATAATTTGCCTACCGTTGGAAATCAGGAGTTTCATAATCTGAAATTCTTTCAGCCCCAACCGAACAATATGGTCATTGCAAATCAACTCATTCGTTCTGAGTTCAAGAAAAATATCGCCGAATGAAAGAACATCATACTCAAGAATCTTATCGCTTCGCCTTGATAAAGCCCTTACCCTTGCCTGGAATTCATCCATAGAAAAAGGTTTGCATAGATAGTCGTCTGCACCATTATCCAAACCTTCAACCCTGTCCGACACTTCTCGCTTGTCGCTTAGAACAATAATCGGTACGGGGATTTTGTTTTTCCGCAGCGCAATAAGGGCACAAAGATTGTTTTCGGGGGTTAAGTTTGTGTCAATGATAATAACAGAGTAGGTCTCATATTCCGCATAACTTAATAAAGTATCCAAGGTGTTAACTTCATCAACGGCAAAATTGCTTTTTTTAAGCGTCTGCGCAAGACGCTGAGAAAAAGCCTTATCGCCGACGGCAAGCAGAACATGCAAAGTTAACACCTCCATTTAGAAACATATTAACATAACATAAAAAATAATAAAAGAATAAATTATAATCTATTAGTAGGTATTTCAATACTATTTCAAGGTTCGGGGTATAAAATAAATTGAATTGAGTTTATTAGGATGGGTGATGTACTTATGAAAAAAATACTAAAAACATTTTTTGTTGTCTCTCTGTCAGTTTCTTTTCTTATGACCTCAATTACAATACAAGTTGATGCGTTGGGAAACACCGGTCTCGAATCAACTGCTGTCAAATATTTTTCAAACAGTTTTGGCAGTTTCGCAGATGCCTTGGTTCGAAGCGTTGCAGGTTTTTTTCCATCGCGCGATTGGACTAATATGGATGGTTATGTATCCGATAATTTTTATTTCGGAACAGATGGCTCAGTTGAATCTGATAAATGGCTGTGCGGATTCGCAAGTGAGAGTATTATTCCGGATGATTTGGCCAGCGGCCAATACAATACAGCCGGTTATTTAGGCAATATGCCCACACACTATGTAAGAGGCACAATGGATGATCAGCGCGTATCCGCCGTCAGTTTACGCATAGCCGGTAAAACGGCCGTTTTTGTTTCGCTGGACGGATTTGGCATTACAGGTACGAATGTAAGGGCAATCAGAGACCGGCTGCAAACCTATGCACAAAACAACGGTATTATCAGCATCAATATTACCGCTACCCATTCGCATTACTGTATTGATACACATGGCTTGGGAACAAACATGTATGATCTGCTTAAATTCAATCTAATAAACATCATAACAAGAAAGCCGCGTGATTATAACAGTACAAACGAAAAATTCATGAACGGTTTGTTTGACGCGGCTGAAAAGGTTGTTCAAGATTCGATTGCTTCGTTAACCGCAGGTAAGCTCAATTTCGGCAGCGCCGATATTTCGGATTTGATAAGCGACAGCAGGACGCCGGCTGTATTCGACAGAAATGTGAACAGGCTTCGCTTTGTGCCTGACGATAAAAACCGTAATGAATTATGGCTTGTAAATATGGGTGTTCATCCGACATCGCTTGAAATGGATGAAGAGCTTGCAAGCGCGGATTATCCCGGCGCCATCGTGCGCAGCGCGAAAGAACTTGCAGGTGCCGATGTCGCTTTTTTCCAAGGCGCGCAAAGCGGTATTTATTCGGATGTTTCATCAATCGGTCTGCCGGATGAAAAACTGGGAACTTTCGATGAAGTAAACGCCTACGGCCGCAAGATTGTTGAGCGCATGCTTCAAATCAGCGCGGAAACACAGGTAGCACCCAAAATGAATATCAGGCACAGCGAAATGTTTTTGCCAATTGAAAACAGTTTTCTGCAGTTGGCTTGTAAGCTGCAAATGATCAACAATACCGTGCTTAACACCACAGGGCGCCTTCGGGATATTGTAGGCGTGACAGAAATCGGTTATTGCGAACTCGGCGATAATTTAGCTATCGCGCTTATTCCGGGCGAGTTTGCGCCGGAACTGGCTTTTGGCGGTACATTATCAGCACAAGATTCTTGGAACAGCAGCGATTGGAATTACGAACCGCTCATGAATATGACCGGCGGAAGAAAACTTCTGTGTTTTGGCCTGACCAATGATATGATAGGCTATATTGAAGCAGACAATGATTACGCGAGCACCTATGCGCAGTTGTTTGCATCCGCGTATCCCCCCGGCAACGATCACTATAACGAAATGCTGTCCTTGGGCAAAAACACAGCTTCGATAATTTTAACAGAGTTCGAAAGATTAATTAATCTTTGAAAAACCTTACCACACGACCAGGAATATACGAATTTAAAATTAAAAGAATATTTAAAGTTTGAGGTGTAAACATGGCAGACTTAACAACACAGACGTTAGGTAAAAGAATTACCGCGATTGACGCATTCCGCGGCATCACGATGGTTATGATGATTTTTGCCAACCATGAAGGCGGCAGCTTTTATCCGTATTTCACACATGCGCGCACCATCCCCGGATTTACGGTGGTGGACTTGATTGAGCCGATGTTCTATTTTGCCATTGCGCTGTCCTTCGGGCTTTCATTCCGGAGCAAGGAAGCAAAATTCGGGACAAAAGAAGCCGTTTGGTCAAGTATAACCAGATATCTTGCGCTTATTGGACTCGGTTTCGTAATCAGCTGGAATGTCGGTGGTGATGTTCAGTTCGGTACCGCACTCGCCTGGGGGACTCTGCAGGGCATCGGTCTTGCCGGTTTGATATCGCTTCCCTTCGTAAAGGCAAATCGTTTCATCAAAATCGGCGGCGGACTTGCGATTGTAATAGCATTTTATCTGGTTTTTTGGCGCGGCGAAATGACAGCAGTTGACTTCTGGGGCGAAAAACTCGTACCGAAGGCGCTGGCTGTTATTTTTACGGCGGATGATAATATGATTGGCGCAATTGCCAAGGGTGGTTACCTGATTATGGCAATAGGTGTTATTGAATGCATGCGTAAAAGTAAAAAGGAGTTTTATATTGTTTCGGCAGGTATTACGGTTCTGGCTGCTATAACTCTTTTCTTCCCGAAATATATGCCTATCGGACCGTCAACAATGACACCGAGCTATTCGCTGGTTTCTTTGGCGCTTTGCATTTGGCTGTATGTAATTGCTGAATGGTTGTTTGATAAAAAACAAATACCCTGCAAACCGTTTTTATGGTGGGGCAGAAACTCTATGCTGATGTATGTACTCAGTTCGGCCGGTGGCATGGGGTTGGCGTTTGGCGATACCGCACTTATCAAGTTTTTATCGATTTTGCTTTATGTTCTTGTGATGACAGTCCTTCTTTATTTCTTCGACAAGAAAAAATGGTATCTTAAGCTTTAAGTAAGACAGCGCACGCTCGTAGAATTATTGAGGAGGAATAAATATTAAACCTTTGTTTAGAAAAAAGGAAAAAGCAGAAACTTTGCTGACTCGCAGCGATATGCGGTTTTATATCGGAGCCAGTTCTGCCGGAACAATTGCCGGCGGTTTTTACGGCAAATTCATGACCTTGTACCGTTACCGGATCGGCATAACACCTTGGAAGTTAGGCATCGTCGGAACAATCAGCAATGTTTGGGACGCTGTAAATGACCCGATTCTCGGCGCTTGGCTGGACCATCGCAAACCGGGCAAAGGCGGTAAGTATACACCTATGGTGCGCTATATGGCTATCCCCGTGGCAGCATTTTCCTTAGTATCCATGCTAATCCCGGTGGGTTTCAGCGAGTTCTCGAAACTGGCTTATGTTTTAGTGCTAGCTATTATCGGTGATATTGTCGGAACGCTATTCGGAGCAAGCAACAATGCCATTCTCGCGCGTGTTTCACCGCTGTCAAGTGACCGCTCAAAAATAGTGTTTTGGAACCAGATTTTTACCGAGGTGGCCGGATTGATTCCGCAGGGTATTTTTCTGCTTGCGGACGAAAAAAACATGGAAAGAATTAAAAACAAGACAGGAATCAAGTATACCTTTGAAAGTCTTGTTAAAACACTTACGGTTTTTATCGGTATTTTCATTCACCCGTTTATCGGTCTCGGCGGATTCGTTAAAGAGAAGGTTGTCAGCGACGAGCCGCAGATATCGTTCATGCGAGAATTAACCCTTGTTTTGCAGAACCGTACGTTGATGCTATCTGTAGTCGGCTCGCTTGTCAGCAACTTGTCGGTTAAGATGAATGAATACTATTTTTTCCAGTATATGGATGTCGGGTTTAACTGGTTCGGCAAGAGTATTGATGGACTGAACGCGTTGGCGATTTTTGGTATCCTGACCAGCATTCCTGCAGCGCTCGGGCTGCCCTTTACAAACAAAGTCATTACGAAATACGGCCAAAAAACAACGATACAGTTATTGCAGATTTCCACAATCGTCTCGAACACCCTGGCCTATTTTATCGGATATAAAGGTCAGCGATTCTTTTTCTCAATGATTGTTCTCGCCTTGTCAACCTTCTGCAGGTCCTGGCACGGTCCTGCATTTACAACAATAATCCTTGATTCGATTGATGAAATTGAATACAAAACCGGCAGCAGAAACGAGGCATCCACCTTCGCCGTCAGGGGAGTATTGCTTAAGCTGGTCGGCGGCCTTGGTGCGCTGTCGGACGGTGTTTCCCTGAGTCTGCTTGATTTTAATCCAAAACCTGAGAACGGAAAGGTTATCATCACCGAAACCTTTAAAAGACGCGCCTGGCCGTTTATGATGCTTGGTCCGGTTGCCGCGGCATTATGGCAGTTTATCACATACTCATTTATAAATTTCACCGGTGAAAAGAAAACACAAATACAGGCTGAACTCAGAGAACGGCGTGCAATGCAGGCTGCCAAGCGCGAAAACCCGGATGCTGAAGATAACGCTGAACAGGCGGGTGAATCAGAATCAGGTGAATTAACACAAACACACGAAATCGAAGAAACACCCGAAACAGCCGAAAACACAGAGAAGGAAGAACCGGCTGACAACAAATAGGAATAAGAACAATGTCGAGTAGTTATAAACAGACTGAATTTTCAATTAACATATCAATGTCAGAAAGAGGTACAACATGATTTATCCCAAACCGCAAAAAATCGATTCAATCGCTTTATTCACCGTTCCCGCTCCGCTAATTGTAACTGTTAAAGGCGATATCCCTAATATTTCCTCACTTGCCGGGTATGCAGGTATCGGCAATCTTGCCGAAAATGGTAATATTGTTATTCAAGTGAAACTTGATAATACGAGAAACACAACTTATATTGAAGAAACGCAGTCAATCACGAACGAAAAGTATGCGTTGAATATTGTCAGCACCGGAAGCGGAGCGGATATTCAACTATCATCAGCAGGACAGCGAGGCATTTTTTACGGGCTCTGCTCAATTGCTCAAATGATTGAAGCAAACGAATTTTTTTCGGGTGAAATAATCGATTATCCACTGTTTAAAACACGCGGCTATATCGAAGGGTTTTACGGCAAACCCTGGAGCTTTGACCAGCGCTGCGGTATTCTTAAGCTCATGGCAAAAAACAAGATGAATACCGTTTATTACGGACCGAAGGATGACGATTACCACAGGGAACTATGGCGCGACCTTTACCCGGACAGCGAGATCGCCGGCCTTGAAAAACTTTTCCGGTTATCGCAGGAAGCGCAGATGGATTTTTATTACTGCATCGCGCCAGGCTTATCCATCAAATACTCGGATGAAAACGAGTTTGAGGCGCTGATGAACAAAACAAAACAACTGTACGCGCTCGGTATCCGCCGTTTCGGACTATTGCTGGATGACATCCCGGAAGAACTCAAATTCGCGGAAGATATCGAAATGTACGGCGAGGTTGTAAACGCGCATGTCGACCTATGCGGGCGTTACTATCAAGCGCTTAAAAACCTTGACAGCGCCAATTATCTTACAGTATGCCCGATGCAGTACTTTGGCAAAGGGAATGAGTATTTCATTTCGAAATTCGGTCAGGGTCTTCCGGCCGAGATTTCTATCTTCTGGACAGGCCGCGATGTCTGTTCCCGCGAACTGACCGTTCCGGAAGCGTTCACTTTTATTTCATCCACAAACCACCGCCCGCTTTATTGGGACAATTATCCCGTCAATGATGGTGACATGTTCAACGAAATGCACCTTGGCCCGATTATCGGCAGAGATCCGGATTTATACCACTATTCGGAAGGAATTATTTCCAACGCAATGGAATCCTGCGAATGCTCGAAAATTCCGCTTATCACCGTTGCCGATTACCTTTGGAACAGTGTTAAGTATAATCCGGAAGAATCATACAGCAGCGCAATTATGCAAGTTGTCGGCAAAGAAAATGCCCAAGCATTTGAATGTTTTGCGGACCACTTGCGCACATCCTGTTTAAAAGACGGAAATTCAAAGAAATTGCAGGGCTTGTTTGGCGCTGCGGAAAGATTATTTGAAGCGGGGGCTATTCCCGCAGCATTCTCAACCGTTAATGAATATGTTGACAGCATGAATGCCTGCCGCGATTTGCTCAAGAGCAATGAGTTGCCTATTTACACCGACTTATCCCGCTGGGCGGAAAAATTCTCGATTTTCTGCGACATAATCAATCAAATTCTCGAGCTGTTAACCTCCTATGATGATGAAGCCCGCGACGAAGTTTATGAGCTGATTCGCCGATACAACGCCGACCCGACGATTTTAACAACCTTTCACTTGAAAGACTTGTTTGATTCCATGCTGAAATTGGAGCTTTAAAAAACACTAGGAGGATGTTCATGGGTAAAATAGCAAGGTTCAAAGAAAACTGGAACAGACCGTCTCTTGAAGACAATCTTTCATACCGGGAAATTGCCGGGTTTTCGGCGAGCGCCGCCGGTCAGGATATATTTTGGGGATTGCGCGGTCAGGTAAAAACGATTGTTATCGCCGTTTTCGGGATTGACCCGATTAAGTTTGGCAAATTAGGTCTTTTTTCCGGCCTTTGGGATGCTATTAACGACCCCATCATGGGTATCCTGATTGACAGGACGGACACCAAATGGGGTAAACTAAGGCCATATATGCTCATTACCGCGTTCCCGATTGCTATCTTAACGATGCTGTCGTTCTTTAACATTCCTATCGGGCAGAGCGGAAAATTTGTCTTCGTAGCTGTTGTTTATATATTGTGGGAAATGGCTTACACCATTTCGGACGTGCCGTTCGGAGCGTTGTCCTCCGTCATGACCTCAAATACGGTTCAGCGTACAAAACTTGTTACCGTTTCCCGTTACGGCAGCGAAATTGCGATGGCGCTGCCCGGCGTGATTTCCTTTGCAGTTTCAATTATTGGCATTAAGTACATGGGCCCTGTGTTTTTTGTCGGCGCGATTATTTTATCAACCCTTGGCGCGGCGCTTTTTTCAACATCGTTTTTTACCATAAAAGAACGGGTTCCGCCGGCGCCAAATAAGCAGACGGCCAAGGAAATTTGGGGTGTTCTGAAAAACAGCCGGCCGATGCTGGTTTTGGTTGCGTCCGAACTCATGGGTGTCATCAACTCTGTTTCCGGCTTCACATCCTGGTACTTCTTTTTGTTTGCTTTTAAAAAGGGGATCGGCTGGCGTATACTAAAACTGTTCAGCAATGAAGCAGAGGGGGTCGGGCTCCAAAACTTTATGTCCATTATTCGAGGAGCGCCAACCTTCATCGCTATGGCGTTTACGCCTAAAATCGTTAAGTATTTCGGGCTTAAAGGTTTAGTTGTTATTGCGGGTCTTGCAAAAGCATTCGCCTATTTTACTATCTATTTGCTGGGTTATGACAGCACACCCAAACTGATATACATGATTTTTATTTTAACCATAACAGGCATACCGGACAATATGATGATGATAGTCAGAAGAACACTTTCGTCTGATGCGCTTGATTATGTTGAATACAAAACAGGGGAGCGTTCGGAAGGCCTTTTGGGTTCTTTGATGGGATTTGCCGTTAAACTGAAGGATGCCGTTGTGGTTTTCTTGGGCGGATACGCTTTAACGTGGGTTGGACTCGGCGGAGTAGAGGGCGTGGAAAGAACCATTGAAGAGTTCTTAAAAATGACACCGGATACAAACAGGCTTTTCATGCTGTTCGCATTGTTCCCGGCAATCGGCGCCCTTCTTCAAGTACTGCCTTATCTTTTCTACAACTTCACCGGGGAAAAGAAACAAATGATTGTTAACGAACTGGAAAAAAGCAGAAAGATCAGGCATGATGACCTGGTATCCAAAGGTTATGTATTTGACCAGGAGATTTCCGTGAAAGACTTTGTAAAAAAAGTGGAAGAAGACATTGAACACAAAAAGGAAGATTAATCGAAAGAAAATGGGAAAACGATGAAAATGATTTTACGCTATCTTACATATGTTCTTGTTATCTTCGGCTTTTTAATCAATTCGCTGGGATATGAAAAAGAGTTCTATAAAAAGACGGGTTTCCTGGCTGGGATCTGCCCTTCAATTAATGATACAGACAAATGGATAGATCTCGGGTTTAATTATGTGCGCCGGGACATACCGATGCCGTTCGACTCATTGGCAACCTTTGACACGTTGAGCGAGAGCTTTATTGCCTACCGGAATGAGGCGGTCACAAGCAAAGAAAAAGGCATCAAAACAGTGGTCATCACCCCTTATCCTTATACCTTTTTAAGCTACGGTATTGACCCGAGAACACCGGAAGGCAGAGAAATCGTCAAGAGAACGAATACAAAAATCGCCGAGGAAATGAAAGGCATTGCCGAGGTTTATCAAATAACCAACGAAATGGGGCAGCCGGCCTTTACCGCTCCGCTGACCTTAAGCGAAGCCGCAGCATTTATAAAAGACGGAATTGACGGCGTTAAAGCCGGCGACTCGGACGCCTTAATAGGCTACAATATGGCCGGTATCAATTACGAACTGATTGATTTAATGGGTGCTTATAACGATAATATTGACTACATCGGTCTTGACCTGTATATTGGCTCTTTCGGCAGCGGCACCATTGAACTGTTCATCCTGGAATGCAGAAAACTTGCCTTGGAAGTCAAAAAGCCGGTCATCCTTGCAGAGTTCGGCTTTATGGGTAAAGGAGACAGCAAATCCAAGACAGAGAAAACAAAGTTTTTAAAAGAAATCTACGGGTACGACAGCGAGGTTGCTGCGATTGCCGACTATCAAAACTTTTTACCCAAGATAAACCCTGTACTTTACGCAACGGTAAAAAATGTGATGGGGGCCGACAAACGGGTTGCCGAAGAAGTGTTTATCGGAGGATATTCGGACCATTTTTACGAAACAGTCGGCTCGAACTATCTTTTGGGTTACCCGCACACACCGGAAGGACAGGCCAAGTTTTACAGGGATTTGCTCCCAAAAATCTTTAAAGAAAAGTGCATTGTCGGTGCGTTTATCTACTGCTCCCATGATTCGAATAGCTGTTATACCTGCGGCGGGCATAACTGCCCGATTGAAACGAGCTGGGGGCTTTTTGATTTAAACGGAAATCCGAAACCGTCCTATTACGCGGTAAAAGAAGCATATTTAACATACAAATGCAAATTAAAATAAGCAAGATATTTTATATGAATGAATTAATTAATACTCAGAAAGAAGGCAGTTTGATGATTAAAGGAAAGAGATTAATCAAAATTATATGTTTAACAGTTGTATGCTCAATGTTCTTTACCCAATCTACGCAAGCCGGTTGGTTTAATTTCGGCAGCAGGGAAACGCTCAATCGACCTGAGGCGCAAACGCGCTTCAGCACTGCGCTTGTCGGCGAACTTGCCGATAGTCTTGAAATTATCGGTGTTACCGTAATGCCGCTGGTAAAGTCGGGTAATGTTGCTTTTGAACCCAAAGACAGCTATTCAAAAAAGACGGACCTAGGCTCGCTTATTCATATCTATATAAAAAATAAAAGCGACCAGCCAATCAGCCCTCAAATAACATTTAACGGTAAAACAGCAAGCGAACTGATTGATTTAGCAGAAAATACAGTTTCATGGGCTAACACACCGGACACAAGAGCAAATAGAAAGTATGATAAAGAACGCTTAAGTGATGCAAATAGGAACACTGAATTTGACAATTTTATTCCACTTTCAACATTTATTCCAGCCGGAGCAGTTGATTGTTACAGCATCAATATTTGTGATGCCAAATTATTATATTCAGGTATTGATTTTACAATATTGGCAAACGGAGAAAACGCAACAGCTAAGCTTTATGGTGATTATCAATATGTAACTGTTTCCCGATTGATGTGGCGTTCTACAATCAAACAAAGATACTATCCAGATGAAGTGATATACTATATTGACAACAAATCTTCTGATAATGCTAAAGTTAACTATGTAAAGTTTTATGATGGGACAGACGAGTATAGTTTACATTATTGGAATGAGGCAAGCGGCAAAATTTCTTTATTTAACAATGTCGGAACAGTTCAAGCAAACCAGCCTGCCTGCGGGACTGTCAAATTCGCCAATCCTTTAGCCTTTCGGGAATATTTGGTTGAGTTTAATATCACGAATAACGGCAGAACCTACAGTATTATCCAAAAAACAAGACCCTTGGTGAACGAGTTCGACATAAGCGTTGGCTGGGCAGGGGGTGATATTGAAAAGGAAAGCTTCATTAAGGCAATATCCTCCATGCATTTTAATACTGTCATCGGTGCTTTAGGCAGTAACTATTATTTAAGAAGCAACGAGTTCAGGCAGCAATATCCCATTAAGATTTTTGGTAATAACGAATACGGTCGTTTCGGACCGGAAATGCAAATTCAAAACGGCGTGGTTACCGTTTATGCGCTTGACGATGTTCATGCAGCCCTTCCTTTTGGAGAACCGCAGCTCAACGATAACGCTGAAAATTTCCAGCCTATGCGCGTTTTCAACAAACTTCTCATGTACCGCAATGCACCGTACCCAACCAACATCACAATGTCGCACGAGCCTTTCTTTTACCGCTACGCGGGTCTTTCCGACCTGAATCATTATGATGCATACCGTGTTGTTGCTCCATTTTCGGATGCGTGGTATTTGTATTTTGATTACGCCGATAAGGAGAAATACGGCCTGTACTGGGGTGCTCCATTGGAAACAACGGGCGATTACATGCGAACCCTAGCAAAGCTCAATTATCCAAATCCTGTCGCAGCGTGGACGCAAGGCGCGAACACCTGGAGCGGTGTTAAACGATTTACAAAAGATTCGCAGTATTATTACAGCCCGAATCCATATGAACTTAGAATCCAAGCCTATGAAAATATGGCAAACGGAGCAGCTTCTTTGTACTGGTTTAACATTAACACCGGTGACTTGCTTTTCTATAATCCCGGCGCCATGGAGACGCTTTATGTCAACCGAGAGCTGAGTGTTGTGGAGGACTATCTCCCGCATCAAGTCCCATATTATTATCAGCGTTCAAACAATTACGATGTTAATCTCAACATCGGCAGCGATCATGCGCTGATTTACGTCATGGATTTAAATTACTCGGCAAAAGACAGTATGTATCAATATAAAGGCATGAGGGCAAATCAGACTTTTTCTTTTAATGTGCCGGATTATTTGTCTTCAGCGCGCAGTATTGTTAAGGTGACAAAAGATGGAGTGTTTCCGGTGAACAATGTGGCGTTCGCGGATGGCAAAATAGTTATCACCGATAGCGTTGACATGACAGCGCTTTATATGCTTGGCAACCAACAGACTTTTTCTGTTTTATCGGCTAAGTATAACGAAATCATGGCAAAAGAAACATTTAATTATCTTGACAACCCGCAACACTACCAAGAACTTCAGGCGGATGCAGGTTACAGTAACGATAATCCATATGTTCCGGATACTTATGAAGAACAGAATACTCAACAGATTAGAATCGCCTATGCACTTGCCGGCTTGATCATTCATCCGCTGGAGCGGATGCTCACGAAACTTGCTGCAGCTGTATATAAAATTGCATGGCCGTTCTTTTAAGGATTCAGTAATATCAACGCACATTATGATGACAAATGATAAACAGAGGTAAAAAATGGGAAACAAATGGATTCTTGGGTTTGAAAAAACAATTGTAACGCCAACGGATTTTAAAGAAGTCAGTTACTATTCGGCAGGTTATGCCGGCGGATGCCGCTGCACGGATGTTTTGGACGACATGTATGTACGTTCGGTTTGGCTGGATGACAACAGCGGAAAGGGCGGGATTGCGCTAGCAGTTGTTGATTGTGTCGGAATGTCCAACAAAGAAGTATTTGACATTTGGGAAAAACTCAAAGATTTCACAAAAACGGTTAAACCGCGCGGAATAAATATTCTTTTTACACACTGCCATTCAGCGGCGGACACCCAAGGACTTTGGGGTAAATTGCCTAAAACAGGCAGAGTGCCCGCCTATATGGCTATATTAAAAGAAAAGATAGCTAAAAGCATTGTTTCCGCCTACACAAACAGAAAATCGGGCATACTTTTTGCAGGTGATATTCAAACCGAAGGCTTGCTGGAAGATACGAGGGAACCAATTGTATTCGACAACAAATTAACAAGGATCACTTTCAAGCCCGATGACGGCAGCACGTCTCTGACGCTTATTCATTTTGCTGTGCATCCGGAGGTGTTAGGCGGCAATAACCCGCTGATATCCGCCGATTTTCCCGCTTATATGGGCAAATATATCGAAGAACAGACCGGTGGGGATTTCCTTTATATAACAGGAGCAATTGGCGGCTTGATAACCTGCCCGGGCCTTGATGAAATATTTAACAAAACCGTCGACAATGTGGCAGCCTGTAAAGATTACGGCCTTAAGGCAGGACAGTATGCCATGTCAATCATCAATGATGCCGAGCTTGAACCAATAATGGATTACATCAACAGAAAGATAGATGTTCCGGTGAGCAATATCAAATTCGTTCTGGCTCGAAAGTTTAAACTTGTTACCAATGAGGTTATTAAGGTTAGGAAAAAGCCTTATAAATATGTCGTACCCTCCGAGATGGGCTACATTTCCCTGGGCAATTACCTGCGAATTATGCTGGTGCCCGGTGAGCTGTACAGCGAAATAGCCATGGGCGGATATCTGGATGAAGACAACAGTTCAACGGGTACAGCAATGCAGGGGAAAACGCTTTTTGAAATGATGCCGGACGGTAAGAAATTGATTTTTGGACTCTGCAACGATGAACTGGGTTATATAATTCCCGAAAACGACTTTTTTGTGGATCCAAAATGGCCTTACATTAAGACCGGCGTGGACAAGTTCGGTAGAGATCACTATGAAGAAACCAATTCAATCGGCTGTTATGCGGCACGAATAATTCTTGACACCAGCGCGGTAATGTTTAAAAATATCAATATGAAGAATAAACAGAGGTAGTATTTATGGAAAAGAAATGGTTGTGCGGCTTTGATAAACAAATTATTACGCCAGCGAATTGGCAAAAAACGCCATACTACCTTGCAGGATTTGACAGGGGAGTCAGGGCAACAGATGTTTTGGACGACATCTATGTCCGATCTGTGTTTTTAAAGGATTCTTTCATCGGGGGAGGTGTTGTTTTAGCCGTAATTGACTGCGTCGGTTTGTGCAATAAAGATGTCAATGAAATCAGAGCAGCAATTATAAAGAGAATGGGCAACAATTCGGATATCAGCGTCAATGTTATGTCTACACATGTTCACGCTTCCCCGGATACTCAAGGTCTTTGGGGAAAAGGCATACGTTGCGGTATCAATAAAGATCACATGAAGAACCTGAAAACAAAGGCAGTTGAATGCATTATCAACAGCATTAACAACGCAAAGCCCGGCAACCTTTTCTTTGGGAAGGTACTAACTGAGAACATGATATTGGACAACCGTTTGCCTTTCGTACACGATGACCATCTTGCACGCCTTCGCTTTGTACCCGACGATAAAAGCGCTGAGTTGTATATGCTGAACATCGGCTGCCATCCGGAGTTACTTGGGGATAAAAACACCAAAATCAGCGCGGATTGGCCTGCATATTGCGGTAAAACGATTTATGATACAATAGGCGCGGAGTATACTTTTTTTAACGGTGCTGTCGGTGCGATTACAAGCGAAGGCTTGGGTGAGGTTTATGACGGTATTCTGGAAGGTGAACCGACGATGAAAGAATACGGTGAAAAAATGGGTCAATATGCTTTATCAATAACCGATGAAGTATTGGTTGAGGTTGGCCTCAGTTTATTCAATGTCGAAAGAATATTGCCGGTTGTAAACAAAACATTTGCGCTTGCTTCAATGTTAAAGCTTGTTAAAAATGATGTTATTAAGGTAGATGCGGTAGACTACAAAAAGGCAATAAAAACTGAAGTTTCTCTTTTGAAAATTGGAAGTATAAAAGTCTTGCTTGTACCCGGAGAGCTTTTTCCGGAACTCGCTATCGGCGGATTTTTCTCCGCAAAAGAATCGTCAACCGGTGAGGAATACAATTATCCGACACTCTTTGACATGCTTGGTGAAGGTGAAAAACTGATTTTCGGCCTTGCCAACGATGAAATCGGTTATATCATTCCCGATAACGATTTTTATGTATCCAAAAAGAAGCCTTATTCTCCATTCGCAATCCCGAACGACAAACACGGAAGAAAGCATTATGAGGAAACAACCTGTTCCGGGCCGTTTGCAGCTGAAATGATGCGTGAAGCAGTCTCACAGCTTATGAAAATCTCAAATCCTGTGTGAGCCTGTATTTGATTATAAATTTATTTATGAAAGAAGGCTAAAATCATGCAACAGATCACCTCTTTATTCAAAGAAATGTCCTTTGACATTGTCTGGTTTTTTAAAAACATTTTAAAAACGTTTCTCAGCTTGCTTGTTTCTTTTGGTATTCTCAGCAGCAACATTGCCATCATTAGCCCGCAAGAGGTTAAAACAAGTGAATATTTTATGCAGGGCGACAAATCTTTCGCTACAAGCCCGACATCGGGTAACTACTGGTCTGTCGGTTTTTCAAAGTCAATTATTACGCCTACCGATGTCCTTACAAATTCTGATAAGTATTATCTTGCCGGATACGGCAATAACACGCATCCGACCGAAGTGATGGATAATACCTATGTCAGAACGGTTTATATGGCTGACAACTCGGGCAGGGGCGGCGTTATATTTGCTGTTATTGATGCTATCGGGCTTAGCAACAAGGAAGTTTTAGAAGTTAGAGAAATGGTATCCGATTTTACAAAAGCTAACAATATAAAAAGTGTAAATATATTATGCACTCATTTACATGCGGGCATTGATACACAAGGACTTTGGGGCAACCTTGGTTTGCTTCAATCCGGGCGAAACGAGAAATACAATACCTATTTAAAAGGTTTGGTTGCGGATTCGATTTATGCTGCTTTTGCTGACCGTACAAAGGGACAGTTGCTGTGGGGAGATATTCTGCCCGAAAACGATATTTTCAGCGATAACCGCAAACCTTATGTATATGAAAAGTCGATTACCAGAATTCGCTTTTCACCTTCAGGAACAGAATCGGATAAAAGCGATGATTTGTATATTTGTACGATGAACGCACATCCGGAAAACATGGCATTGAACAACACAACCGTATCGGCGGATTATCCGGCTTATATGGGCAGATATATCGCGGCACATACCGGCGGAATTATCCAAGCGGACGGCACAGTTAATGGCGGTGCTGATTTTATGCTAATCAATGGAGCGATAGGTGCGCTGATAAATGCACGCGGGCTCGGAAGCATTTTCGGCATTATCCAAAACCAGATTCGCTTATTTGAGTCAGCACCCGGAGGCGCACAAACAAATGCCGAAAAATTAGCAGCCGATATGCAGAATCTGTTGGGGGCAACCGGAACGAAATTAATAAATACACTGAATGCCTTAACGCCGGCTGATCTTGATTCCGACGGCAACCTGAGTTCTGACAAGAAAACCGAAATCAGAAAAGCATTCACTCAAAGTTACGGGGAAACCATCGGCCGCTTTATTTGCGAGATTGATAATCAAACCGAATATGATATTTTGCCCTTTATCAACATCCGGTTCAATTCGATAACCGTACCGGTTGATAACTATATGCTTGTCCTGGGTGCAAAGGTTGGGCTGATTGACATTAACAGTTTTAAAACCGGCAAGTTAGGGCTTGATACGGTTATAACCACTGAAGCCGGATACCTGGAACTCGGTAACTCTCTCAAAATATTGCTTGCGCCCGGTGAACTGGCACCGGAAAATGCGATGGGTGGCTTTCTTTCAGCACAAGACAGCGCGCTCGGGTTTGACATCACAAGAAATACGGGATTTGAAATCATAAACCCTTCAATCACTGCAAATAAAGATGTTTTTCGTCAGAAGAGCCTTGTCTTCGGTTTGGTTAATGACGAAATCGGGTATATAATCCCGGAGAATGATTTTTATGTTCACCGGTTTTTACCTTACTTTGCTCAGGAAGGCGATCGCTTCGGAGTTGGACACTATGAGGAAACCGTTTCCGCCGGTCCGAAAACAGCCGGAATTATCTTAGATGAATGGCAAAAGATATACGAATCAACACATTAATTCTTAATATAAAAAGGAGGAATTTCAATTGAACGAAACCTTGTTAAAAACTTTAAGAATCTTCAAAATTCCGAATCTTGTAAGAAAAATCCTGTCGGTTGTCGTAGCACTTGTTATCGGGATAATGCCTTCTTTCTTATTTACAACCGAGAGTCCGGCGAACAGGTATATGCTGCAGGGAGATGAAACCTTTCGCACAACAAGCGGCACAGGTTGGACGGTTGGATTTGCCAACACTGTTTTGACGCCTGAAGATATTACGGCAGAGACCTATTTTATTGCCGGTTATTACACCAACAATCCCGCAACCGGCGTGCTTGACGATATGTATGCGAAAGCGGTTTATCTTGACGACAACACAGGGCGCGGCGGTGTTGTGCTTTGCGCCATCGATTGCGTTGGAATTAGTCGTGCCGATATCAATGAAATAAGAAAGATCGTAATTGACAGCGGAAAGATTCCCGGCGTCAAGTCCATTAACATTTCTGCTACCCATTCTCATTCTGCCATAGACACACAAGGCATATGGGGTAAAGATTTTTATTCAACCGGCAGAAACTTAGAATATATGAAATCCCTGCGGCAAAAAACCGCAGATGTGATTATCGCGGCATATAATAACCGACGCGCCGGGAACCTCTTCGTCGGGACGAGAGAAACCGACGATATGCAAATTGATTTGCGCACACCGATTGAATACAGCAAAACCCTGACCAGATTACGTTTTGCGCCGGCAGACAACTCAAAAGCGACTTATATCATTAATTACGCATGTCATCCGGAGCTGCTTGGTAAAAACACAAAGCAGATTAGTGCAGACTTTCCGGCTTATATGACACGCGAAATCGCGAGACAGACAGGGGGAGCCAACTGCATTTATTTTAACGGTGCTATCGGCGGGATGATATCTTCAAGCAATATTATGGAAGTTTACGAAAATCCGGATTTTGATTGCGTGCAGTATACCAAGGACTTCGGCAAAGCGATGGGCGAAGCTGTTATGAGCGTAACTAATGATAAGCCCGTCAGTCCGCTGATCAATGTTGCTTCGCAGGGCGTAAAAGTACCATGTGACAACTACATGCTGGTTTTGGGAAGGCTGCTCGGGGTGCTTAATAATGACATGACAAAGCGTCCAAGCGGTATTAAAGCTTCAGTGTTTTCGGAAGTCGGCTACATGGAACTGGGCAATCAGCAAGTCGGCATTTTTTTGATCCCCGGTGAGCTTTATCCGGAACTGGAGACCGGCGGCTTTTTGCCTGCGTCTGAATCGTCGCTTGGATTTGACGCGGATTACAAAGTTCTTTCACAAATGTCCGACTGTGACAATCAATTTGTGCTTGGCTTGTGCAATGACGAGTTGGGTTATATTATTCCGGATAACGACTATATGCTTCACGAATGGCTGCCCTTTGCGAATATCCCCAGGGATCAGTTTGACCGTGAGCATTACGAAGAGACAAACTCAACCGGCCCTCAAACAGCCCGCATTATTCTTGAGGCAATGGATACTTTAATATTATCCGTGAAATGATTTGGAGGAATAAAACTGTGAATGATAAAAACATCCTGGTGCTGTCACCGCACGCGGATGACGCTACAATATTTGTCGGCGGTACGCTGGCAAAACTTGCTGATGAAGGTAATAAAGTATATATTGCAAGGGTTACAAACGATGATTTTGACTCATTTGGCATGAATGTTGAGTCAACCATAACAAAAAACCGTGAGGAAGCGGAAGCAGCCTACCGCATACTGGGCGCTTTTGACGTTATCCACATGGGCTACAAGTCAGACTATATGATGACAGCCGATTATCAAAAGCTTCGCGGAGATATCGTTGAACTGATCAGAAGAATTAAACCGTTTACACTCTTCACCTTCGATACGGAAATAGCGGATGAAACGAATATGGACCATAAGATCATCGCGTCGGCAGCGGCGGAAGCGCTCTGGGTGTCCACCTTTGATTTGCATTACCCCGAGCACTTTACCAAAGGTTTAGCTCCATATTCGGTGCCGGAGTATACCTATTTTTCCACAGCGCCTGATGAGCGTTATACCGCAAGCGATATCACCGCGACGATTGACAAAAAGGCCGCGGCACTGATTTGCCACAAAACACCGGTGAATAATATGCTGCAGACGAAGCTGCTTGCTTTAAAATGCGCGGGTATGCCAACGGATGAGTTCAAGGGCGTTGCAGGCGCGGATAGAGATTACGTGATTGATATGTTTACCCGAAAATTAGCGATGAGTATCGGTGAGCCGTTTGGCATGGAATTCGCGGAAATGGTCAGCCACCATCCTTTCAGCATGGGCATCTTCGGCGAATAATTTTATAAGGAGTATCTTTATATGTTTGAGACTGATTTTGGCAGCGGTATCGCAAAAGATTTGTTCCTTGCTTTAAAGGGCAAGAAGGTACTGTTTGTATCACAGGAAAATTTACTGCAAAAGTATGGGGAGATTATCCCGAAGGAGTTTATAATTCAATGTATCGATAATGTTGAAGAGCGATATTTGGCTGCGCTCAATACAAGTATCGGTGCAGTTGACGAAGTGGTCGGCTTCGGCGGCGGCATGAGCATTGATGCAGCAAAGTATTTTGCCTGGCAGAGAGCATTGCCATGTTCGCTTGTACCGACCGCGATTTCGGTAGATGCCTGCTACAGTTACCCAATTGCGCTGCGCAGAAACAGTGTGGTCTGTTACGAGGGAGAGGTTATTCCCAAAGCCATCTGTGTAGATTATGACATCATCCGTTCCGCCCCTAAACACCTGAACCTTTCCGGGGTAGGCGATGTGTTGTCCTGTTATACCGCGTTGTTTGACTGGCGGCTGATGTCTGCTGCCGGTAAGGGACCGGCGGTGGTGGACAATCTGTATCATTACGCTGAGGGCATCCTCAATGAGCTGTTCGACAATACGCAGGAAATTGCCGATATGACCGACAAAGGCATTCAAATGATTATGAACGGTTATGCATGGGTTGGTGTTGAGGGATACAACAATCGTTATTGCCATTTTGAGGAAGGTTCCGAGCATTATTTGGCTTATACGGTCGAATCAATTTGCGGCAAACATTTGCTGCACGGCCAGCTGGTTTGCATGTGCGTGTATATCATGTCCAAATTTCAGAAGGAAGGCCGTCAGGTTGCAGTTAAAAAATTTATTGACGCAATCGGTCTTTCAATCAAACCGGAAGATGTCGGGTTAAGTTATGAAGAACTTGAAGTCGCGCTCAAGCGTGTTAACAGCTTTGCTGTTGAAAAAAATCTTTCATATTCCGTACTGAACGAGAAACAGGTCACCGAAGAGTTCATCACCGAAACAATTAGGGAGCTGAAAACATTTTGAAGAAGATTACGATAACTTATATTGGCGGCGGCTCAAAAGATTGGGCGCACAAGTATTTTGCTGACTTGCTGACAGGCAATAAGCTGTGCGGCGAATTGAGGCTTTATGATATTGATATGAAAGCGGCCAAAAGAAACCGGAAATATTTCGATAAATTAAAAAATCAAAACGCCGGTAAATCAATGAGCGAGTGGAATTGTTCCGTTTTTGCCGATATTGACAAGGCGCTTACCGGCGCTGATTTTGTGCTGATTTCGATTCTTCCGTATAGCCTTAAGAATATGAAAGTGGATGTCCATTACCCCGAAAAATACGGAATCTGGCAGTCTGTAGGCGATACGTCCGGCCCCGGCGGATTTTCAAGAGCCTTGCGTACAATCTCATATTTCAAAGGTTTTGCGGACAGAATCAGAGCAAACTGCCCTGATGCCTGGGTAATCAATTATACAAATCCGCTTGCGATGTGTGTTAACACCCTGTACAAAGAGTTCCCGGAAATAAAAGCATTCGGATGCTGTCATGAAGTTTTCGGTCTTCAATGGCTGCTCGCGGCAATTGCCGGAATGTATCTTGAAATGCCCGATGCGTTAAAAAAAGAATTTCTGTCCGCTAATCTGGCAGCGGTTAAAAAAGAGCTAAAAGCAAAAGGTAAAGACTTTAACAACAAGTATTGCTGCGAAAAAATAGACCGTCACGAAATACATGTTAATGTTCAGGGTATCAATCACTTTACCTGGATAGATAAAGCGAACTATAAAGACATTGACCTTTTTCCGGTTTACGCTGCATTTATAAAAATGTTCAGGGAAAACAACAAAAACAGACTTGGCCCCTTTGTGCCGGCAATTGTCAAACGCAAGCGGAATTCTGAGAATGTGAAGTTTGAACTGTTTGAAAAATACAACTGCATGGCCGCCGCCGGAGACAGGCATTTAGCTGAATTTGTACCGGATATGTATTTAACAGACAAACATGTATTACATTATGGATTTGAGTTAACCCCCGTTTGGGGAAGGATTGCTTACAACAGGATATTGAAAACGAAAATAATACTGAGAAACACACCGCTGTTTAAAGCAAAATTAAGAAAATCCGGCGAAGAGGGTGTTTCGCAGATTGCTGCCCTCTGCGGTTTCGGCGACTTGATCAGCAATGTGAACTTGCCCAACATAGGCCAGGCAGAAAATCTTGTCATGGGCACCGCAGTAGAAACAAACGCCAGGTTTACCGTTAATTCAATTGAAGCGATCCCAGCCGGGAAGATGACCGATGAAACGGCGGCTATTGTAAATGTACACGCTAAAAATCAAAAAGACTTTATTGATGCGTTTTTCAGGCAGGATAAAAAAGCATTGTGTGAAGTTTTCTGCAATGATCCCGCGGTAAAAAGAATAGGCAAAGTAAAAGGCGCTCAGTTGTTTGAAGAAATGATTATAGCAAACAAAGAATGCCTTGACAGCTTTTTGATTCTTAATAAATAAAGACGGATGGTATAGTATGATATTTCCAAATACGCAAAACATTACAGAGGTTGCTGACAGGTTTATAATAAACGGATCACCGGTAATATCGTCTACAGGTGACGAAACAGAATTTATTCAAAAATGGTGTGTTGATAACGGGATAATGCTTGCAGAAAACGGAGATATTGCTATTGAAACTGTATTGGAAGACAGCAGGCAACTTCTGTATGTTGAAGAAAGCATGCGTTTAACGGATGAAAAGTATATCATCAGCAGTGATGTAGTTGACAACACCTCTGTTAGGATAACAATAACATACGCAAAAAAACGCGGATTGTGGCACGCTTTAAATCTTATCGGCCAGCAGATTCATAACGGTGAACTGATCATTGGTGAAATTGAAGATTATCCGCTTTTTAACCGTAGAGGATATATTGAAGGCTTTTATGGCAAGCCTTGGACACCGGAAGAACGAAACGGCATGCTTAAACTGATGGCGACCCATCGAATGAACACATATTATTACGGCCCAAAGGATAACCCGTATCACAGGGAGAAATGGAATGAGCTTTACCCGCAAAAAGAACTTTCCGACCTTGAAATTATCATTAAGCTTGCCAAGGAATGTTTTGTGGATTTTCATTTTTGCATCGCGCCGGGCCTCAGTATGCGATACACAAGCGGGGATGATTACCGTGATTTAACAGATAAGATAAAACAGATTTATGATTGTGGGGTAAAGAATTTCGGGCTTCTTCTTGATGACATTCCGGAAAAACTGCATTTTAAAGAGGATATAGAGGCCTTCGGTGGCGAAACTGTCAATGCCCACATATATCTGTCCAACCGGCTTTTCGATGATTTAAAAGCCCTTGATGCAGATATTAAGTTGACTATTTGCCCGCTGCAGTATAATGGCAAAGGAAACGAGTATTTTATTTCTAAATTGGGGCAGGGAATTGAGCCGGGGATCGATTTGTTTTGGACCGGCAGAAACATCTGCTCACAAGAATTAACAGTACCGGAAGCGGTTACATTTATAAACTCAACCAATCACAGACCGCTCTATTGGGATAATTTCCCGGTGAACGATGCTGAAATGGTAAATGAGATGCACTTAGGCTACATAGCAGGCAGGGACAAAGAGCTTTACAGGTATTCCGAGGGAATTATATCAAACTGCATGGAGTTTTGCGAATGCACAAAAATTCCGCTGCTTACGGTTGCTGATTATCTTTGGAATCCAATAGCATATGACCCTTTAGCATCCTGGGACTATGCGATAAAAACAATCGTCGGTGAAGGCAGCGAATTGTTTAAATATTTCACGGACAACTTGCTGACATCCTGCTTGAAAGTTGGTAATTCTCCGCTGCTCAGCGAAACTTTTTCGCAGGCAGAACAGGAGCTTCGAACCGGCAATCTTATGGCCGCTTTTGATTTAATAATTGATTATAAAACCAATCTAACGGCTTGCTGCGAAATGTTAAGAACAGATGATAGAAAGCTATTCAAGGAACTTGCGCCATGGTCCAAAAAAATGATTCTTTGCTCAGATATCTTAAACCTTGGCTTTGAATATCTGTCAGCCCCGGAAGAAGAGACAAAAGCAACAATTGAAGAACTGCTGTATCAATATGCAAGAATGCCGGAAGTGCTCACTGACTTCTCATTCAGAAGCACAATGGAAGCATTGCTGAGAGGCGAATTCTGACAAACCCTTTCACAAATAAGTGCGGTTTTTCCTATAATATTCGGATAGGAAAACCGTACTTTTAAATTAAAATTCTTATTTTTATTACTCTGCTTTTATTGTATTAATAAATAAAACTTGTTATAATCTTTAAAAATACCCGTGACCGCAAAGGAGAAACAATAATGATATCAAGAGAGCTTTTTGAAGAAGCACAGATCAAAGCAATCGAATATTTTGATAAAGCGCACATTTTTATTACGGAAGAAGAGAAGAGCAAGATTGAAGTGGCAGATTTCGGGCTTGGTGATTTATGGAACACAGGACTTGAAATACTAACTTATGTGAATACGGACAGGGTATGCGCCAAAGAGCTTGTTGTTTTGCCGAACCAAACCTGCCCCGAGCATAGACATCCCGTAATCGGCGCTTATATCGGCAAGGAAGAAACATTTCGATGCAGATATGGTACTGTATATTTGTATGTTGACGGAGAGCCGACGGAAAAAAGAACTGTTGAACCGCCTCCGGGTAAATATTCCGTTTTTTACGAAATAAAGCTTACTGAAGGTCAGCAATATACTCTTTTTCCAAATACAAAACATTGGTTTAAAGCTGGTGCTGAGGGGGCTGTTGTTTCCGAGTTTTCAACCAGCAGTTATGATGATGGTGATATTTTTACCGATGAAAATATAAAAAGAGCACCCGAGGTAAAATAATGAAAACCTTTGTACAGTATGGCGCGGGTAATATAGGCAGAGGATTTATCGGCCAAATATTTTCAGAAGCAGGCTATTTTGTGCGTTTTATAGATGTCGACCCTGAATTAATTAACAGCCTTAATAATCAAAAACGTTACCCGATAAATATAGTTGATAATTTGTACTACAAAGAAGTATGGATTGAAAATGTTGACTGTATTAATGCAGCGGAAACTGATGCCGTTGCTGAAGCCATAGCAAAATGTGATTTTATGGCAACTGCGGTAGGCGTCAATATCTTGCCACGCATTGTGCCCAATATTGCTGCCGGATTTAGAAAAAGAATTGAATGCGGCAATGAAAATCCGCTCAACATAATTATATGCGAAAATTTGATTGATGCGGATAAATTGCTATATAAGTTAATTACGAAAATTCTGACTGATGAAGAAAAAGCGATATTCAGAGAAAAAGTCGGGTTAATTGAAGCTTCTGTCGGCAGAATGGTTCCGGTTATGACCAAAGAACAGAAAAAGGATAATATTCTAAGAGTCTGCGTTGAAAGCTACAATGAGCTGCCGGTTGATAAGAATGCATTCAAAGGAATAATTCCCGATATTCCCAATCTTTTGCCATTTGCGCCTTTTGAATATTTTATAAAACGTAAGCTGTTTATTCACAATATGGGGCATGCTATGGCTGCTTATTTAGGCAGCATTGCGGGAAATGAATATATATGGCAGGCAATAAATAATCCGGCAATAAAGATTATAGCAAAAAGGGCAATGGGCGAGTCAGCCGAAGCTCTTTCAAAAAAGTTTAATGTTCCGATTCAAAGCATTGATGAACATATTGACGACCTTATAAATAGATTCGGAAATGTCGCATTAGGGGATACTGTTCAGCGTGTAGGAAATGACACAAAAAGAAAACTTTCGGCTAATGACCGCTTTGCCGGTGCAATTAAATTTTGTGAAGAGCAAAACATTTTTCCTGTTTACATTCCGATTGGTATAGCTGCAGGATTATTATTCGAAGGAATAGGCGATTTTGGAACTGAAGAGGTAAATAAAAAGTTGAGAAAAGACGGAATAGATGCCGTATTGGCTGATATATGTAATTTGAAAGGCAATAATGATTTCATATTTGATTGTTACATGCAATTAAAAACAGACTCAAATCTTGATAAATTACTTAAGAAAGCAGAACTTTTCAAACTTAAGAGGAATATAAAAACTGAGGTGTTAAAATGATTGATATAGTCTGTATTGGTGTTATTGTAGCGGATGCTATTGCAAAACCTGTAAAAATAATTCCTTCGAAGGGCAAATTGGAACTTGTTGATACATTGTCGCTCTATACCGGCGGATGTGCCGCAAGCGCTTCTATTGACATGGCAAAAATCGGAATTAAAGCCGCCATTATCGGCAAAATCGGCAACGACGGCTTCGGTAATTTTATGAAAAACGCTTTTGTGGAGAACAATGTCATTACCGATGGGTTGATCATCAACAATAGTGGGTCAACATCAGCATCGCTGGTAATAGTAACAGAGGACGGTGAGCGTTCGTTTATTCACTGTCAGGGAGAAAACGCGACACTTACAGAGAGTGATGTCGATTATTCAATTGTTAAAGATGCAAAGCTTGTATTTGTTGCCGGGATCATGTTGATGGCTAAATTTGACGGCGCTGAATGTGCAAAGTTTTTAAAGAAGTGTAAAGAACTCGGCAAAACTACCGCTCTTGATACAGCGTGGGATTCAACCGGACGCTGGATGAAAGTGATGACTTCATCGCTGCCTTACCTTGATTACTTTTTACCGAGTTACGAGGAGGCAGTCGAGCTCTCAGGCAAGACGGACCCCGAGGAAATGGCTGATTTGTTTTTAGCCCTTGGACCCAAAGTCGTCGTAATAAAATTGGGTAAAGACGGCTGCTTTATAAAAACGCAAGAAGGCGAGAAATATAAAATTCCAACTTATGAAAGAATAAAACCGGTTGATACCACCGGAGCGGGCGACTCTTTCTGCGCGGGATTTTTAACCGCAGTTGTTAAGGGAAAAAGCTTGTTTGAATGCGGTAAATTCGGCAATGCTGTCGGTACGCACTGCGTTATGGCAAAGGGAGCTTCAACCGGAATAAAATCAGAAGCCAAGATACTGCAGTTTATAGAGGATTACGAAAAAGGGATGTTTTGATGTTTAAAAAAAGCGCCGCTGATTGTTTCAACGGCGCACATCAAATATGATAAATGATTTATTGATTTTAACTATTCTATTTCGAAGGCCGTTACTCTAGTTAGCAAGTCATCTAAATCTTTCTGATCAAAATACCCGATTTCTCTGCTTAGCGCGTTTGCTGTGGAAACTGCCATAGCGAGTTTAATTGTATCAATTATATCATAACTGTTTATAAGACCAGTAATAAACCCGGCTACGAGTGAATCACCGCATCCAACGGTATTGACTATTTTTATATCTGGCGTTGTGCCCCTGAAAACCTTGTTTTTCATAACAAATACTGCTCCGTCTTTGCCCAGCGATACAATGACGATATCTGTTCCATTAGCATGAATTTCTTTTGCTGCTGTAATTGTTTCTTCGATTGTTTCAACTTTCCTGCCGAGGTAGGCGCTGATTTCATCTCTGTTAGGTTTTATTATTGTAGGGTTAGCGTTTATTCCGGCTCTAAGCGTTTCTCCGCTTGTGTCCAAAGCAACAATTTTTCCGGCTTCTTTCGCTATTAATATTAACCGGGGGTAAAAAGTATTATCAATACCTTCAGGTAAGCTGCCGCCTAAAACAACAGCTTTACAGCTATCCAGAAGTTTTTTATAACGTGAAACAAACTCCTCCAATTTATCGTTACTAACATAAGAACCTGGTTCTAAAAGAACTGTTTGCTGATTAAGTTCAAGGTCATTAACATTTACACATGTTCTTGTTTCAGTATTTAATATGATAAAATCTGATGTTATTCCTGCTTTAACAAGAAATGCGTTGACATATTCGCCGTTGCGTCCACCCAAATATCCGGTTGCAACAACATTATTGCCTAACAATTTTGCGATTTTTGCCACATTAATGCCTTTCCCTCCGGCGGTCTGTTTTTTTTCCTTTACCCGGATAACTTCACCCGGTAATAGTTTGTCAATATAATATGACTTGTCAACCGTTGGATTAAGTGTTACAGTAAGTATCATGATATTGGCTCCTTTTCCATGTAGAAATATTTGGTACATTATTTCATGCGATTGAATGTGAAATTATTAAAACCTTCATCTTGAAAATATTTTATACCAAATTCCACGACAAGTCAAGGTTGGCTGCCATCTGATTATCGATGCTATAAACCTTTTAAATATAAATTTAGCAATAATTATTTCGATATTGACGAGGAGTTCAGGCATGGAACACCTTTATTTTTCACGAAATCTTGAGGTCCGATATGAGACCGATGTTTTTGTTGCCGGAGGTGGTCCTGCCGGTTGCGCAGCGGCAATTTCTGCAGCGCGCCTTGGTGCCAATGTTTTTCTTGCCGAAGCACAGTCATGTTTGGGCGGGCAGGGCACATCCGGTTTGGTGCCTGCATTCATGCAGTTTGGTGATGGCGATCACTTTCTTGCAGCCGGACTCGGAAAAGAGTTTCTGGAGCGAATGTGTAAATTTAGCGGAGTTGAGTATGAAGACAGCAAATCAAACGGGATTATGCTTGAAGCATTAAAACGCACTTACGAAGAAATGCTGACTCAGGCAGGAGTTGAATTCTTGCTGGGCGTCATGGTAACAGATGTTATTACTGAAGAGGAAAAAATCACCTATTGCGTTTTGTCAGGCAAAAGCGGTCTTTTTGCTGTTCGCGCAAAGATATATATTGACTGCACTGGGGATGCGGACCTTTCATATTGGGCGGGCGTTCCATGCGATAAGGGCGATGAAAACGGAAACATGATGGCAGGCACTCTTTGCAGTTTATGGGCGGGTATTGATTGGTCAAAAAGAAATGGACCTGACAATAGAAACCTGCAAAAAGCTATTGAGAAAGACGTATTTGAAAAGCCTGATTTGCATTTGCCCGGTATGTGGAAGATATCGGAAATGGTTGGTGGCGGCAACATCGGGCATACATTCGGAGTTGACGGAACCGATGAAATTTCATTGACCAAAGCATTGGTTTACGGACGCAGACTTTATGATCAATATAAAAAATATTATAAAGAGTACTTAACCGGGTATGAGAATATGGAGTTGGTTGCAACCGGAGCAATGTTGGGGATCCGCGAAACAAGGCGAATTCATGGTCAATACAGACTGGTTCTTCAGGATTTTATTAATCAAGCGGTTTTCGAAGACGAAATCGGACGATACTGTTATCCTGTTGATATCCATGCAAGCGATTCCTCAATCGACAGTTTCAACTGCTTTCTAAATGATCACAGAGGTTATCGTTATAAAAGAGGAGAGAGTTATGGGGTTCCATATAGAATATTGGTGCCTGTTGGTATAAATAATCTGTTGGTAGCAGGGCGTTGTGTTTCAACAGACCGTGCCATGCAATCATCAATTCGGGTTATGCCCGGATGTTATATAACCGGTCAGGCTGCCGGTGTGTCAGCCGCCCTATGCGCCAGGGATGGCAAAAATCCAAAAGATGCAAATATATTTATGATTCAATCTATTTTAAAAGAAATGGGTATGTATCTACCTAATTTCAATAAATAGCTCTTGTTTGTTTACGGGTTCATGAATTGATGATATAATTATGTCTGAAATTAATATTAATATTTCAAATATTTGGAAGTGTTTTGTTGAGCAATTTAAAAGACAAATATTTAATTATTAACGCCGATGACTTTGGAATACAAGAATGTTCAAACACAGCGGTTGTGGATCTTTTCAGTAAAGGATTGATAACTTCAGCATCTCTGATGACTGTTGCGCCCTATTCAAAAGAAGCCGCAAAGTTATCCTGTGTTCACAATCTTCCTGTCGGAGTTCACTTAACAATCAATTCCGATGACAAGATAAACCGTTGGCAAAGCAACAGCATAGCGAAATCACTCAATGACAATATGGGCTTATTATATGATATGAAAAAGCTTTCAATAAAAGCAAGAAGCAAAGATGTTACTGCTGAGATTGAAGCACAATATCAATTTATGGTTGATAACGGATGCATCCCGGATCACGCTGATAACCACTGCGGAACACTTTATGGCATAAACGGACGCCTTTTTTTTATTAATGCATTTCGCTTCTGTAAGAATCACAACTTGCCCTATAGATTTCCAAAGAAACCAACATTTTTAGCAAGGCAGTTCGGAGGCAAAGCCCCTGCGGCATTGATTTTAGCACATCGCATTCTGGTCAATGATGCGAAGCATTATGATGTTTCACTTCTTGATGACATGTTCTCGAATCCCTACCCGATAAGAAAAATTAAGTCATACGATTCGTTAAGAACATATTATATTAATGAATTGAAAAAAATAACACCCGGAATCACGGAAATGTTTCTGCATCCGTCATATCCAACCGGTATTATACCAAGTGATTCCGATAATGAATGGCTAAAAAGAGAGTATGAACTGGAGCTTCTAATAAGCGGGGATTTGCATTTAATTGTTGCAAAAAACAATATAAAGCTTGTTTCTTGGGGGAATGCACCTTTTCAAAAAGATAACAGCGAATCGAGGCGTTTGTCATAAAAAATAAAAATAAATATTTAGAAGAGATTTATCTTGCCGGTGGATGCTTTTGGGGAACAGAAAAATTTTTATCCGGGATTTACGGTGTTGTCGAAACATCAGTCGGGTACGCCAACGGTAGCACGGAATATCCTTCCTATGAAGATGTATGCACCCGGAATACAGGTCATACTGAAACTGTCAAAGTGTTATATGACAGCCGTAAAGTTGATTTGGAATTGATATTAAATTTATTTTACGAAGTAATCGACCCCACCTCAATAAATAAACAAGGCGGGGATAGGGGGCCGCAATACAGGACAGGGATATATTATATCAACGCAAGTGATGAGGCCATTATCCATAATTCGGTTGTGTCTCTTCAGAAAAAATATGATAAACCAATTGTAATTGAGGTTATGCCGCTAATAAACTATTATTCAGCTGAACCTTACCATCAAAAATATTTAGATAAGAACCCTAATGGATATTGTCATATAGACTCAGAAAAATTTGAAAAAGTTAAAATATCAGAGGATTCGAAACAAATTTATAAAGCGAAATCAAAACAAGATTTGAAAAGCACTCTTACTAAATTGCAATTCAGTGTGACACAAGAAAGTGCTACCGAACCGCCTTTTAAAAATGAATATTATGACAATTTTAAAGTTGGTATATATGTCGATGTAACAACCGGCGAACCGCTTTTTTTATCAAGCGATAAGTTTGAATCAGGTTGCGGCTGGCCAAGCTTCTCAAAGCCGGTAAAAAATGGTTTAATGAATGAACTAACCGATAACACAATTGGAATGAAGAGAATAGAAGTTCGCAGCAAAACAGGCGGTGCACATCTTGGTCATGTTTTTAATGACGGTCCAAAAGAAAAAGGCGGACTGAGATATTGCATCAACAGCGCATCGCTATTATTTATACCGAAAGAAGAACTGGAAGAAAAAGGATATGGCTATATGATCCCTTTCATAAATAAAATTTAAGTGAAAGCAGATTAAAAAGTATGTCTGAATATAAAATAAAAATAATTAAGAACGGTCCTTATATAGTATCAGGGAATGTTCCAATTGAAGAAAAAATAATTATATCACAGGGAAATAATTATAGATACTCAAATGGTAGAGATCTGCCGCAGGCTGCAGTATATTCCCTTTGCCGTTGCGGGCATTCTGCAAATATGCCTTTTTGTGACGGCACTCATGCTCATTTTGGATTCGATGGTAAAGAAACAGCATCAAGTGAGTCTTTCATAGACAGTGCTAAAATCTTTGAGGGCAGTGATTTTGATTTGCTTGATAATGAACAGCTTTGCGCTTTTGCACGCTTTTGCCATAAACCCGAAGGTGATGTTTGGACACTTACAGATGAATCTGATGATCCGAAGTGCCGGGATGATGCAGTTAAAGCTGCTTGCGATTGCCCGGCTGGCAGGCTTGTCATTTGGGATAAAAAAACAGAAGTAGCAATTGAACCGGAATATGATCCGTCAATTGTAATTATTCAGGACCCGGAAAGGCTGTGCAGCGGACCGATTTGGGTGAGAGGAGGAATACCGGTTGAATCTTCTGACGGATCTGTTTATGAAATAAGAAACAGAATAACTCTATGTCGCTGCGGCAAATCAAGAAATAAACCTTTTTGCGATGCGACCCACGTAATGATAGGATTTAATGAATCTGAGTAAGTTATTCAATTCCCAGTAATTTTTTATAAAATGGCAATGTTTGATATTCACTGCCATAAAATATAAATCATAAAGGAGAGGTAAAAATGTTTTGTGAAAATTGCGGCAGCGAGGTGCCTGCAGGAAGTGTTTTTTGTCAAAATTGCGGCGTAAAAGCTGAAACCGATTCCGGCTATACAGCGACACCTGTAAATACGGTATCGCAGCCGGTTTTTCAGCAAGCACCTCCGCCAGCGTCAACCTTATACACCCAGCAGCCGGTTATCAGCCAGCCGATCAATTATACCGCACCGATGCCAAGCCCAAAACCAAAAAAAAGACACGTAGGATTATGGGTCTTTCTTTCGATTTTAGTGATTTCAATTGCATCTGTCGTTGCAGTGCTTGGAAAGGCGTTATGGTCGGGGCCGAAGGATTTAGGGATGAAATATACGCAGGCTGATTTCAATAATGTTATACAAGAGCTTGGCATCCACATCACTGCTGACCTTGGTGACGGAAAAGAATATGATAATAAGGATATCCTCGCAGGGAATGACACCGCTACGGGTTATTTCAGTAAAGACGGCAGTAAAACAATTGAAGTTAAAAAGATGAATGCCAATGATTTCAATTGGGAATTTTCAAAGTATGAGAAAAAGACAATAGAAATGACGGATTTACAAGCAACAGCTTTTTTCAACGAAATGGGTTTATCTGATCAATTTCTCTGGCTGACAGACACACAAATAAAAATCGAATCTGACGGATCGGTAAAAATGAGTTCTTCATTAAATATTCGCAGCATGATTCAAGATTTATTTCAAGACGTATTCTTGGACTTTTCTGACAAAATACCATTTATACTGCCCGAAAAGCTTAATATTTATCTTGAGGGACCCGGTAAGTTTTCCATTATTAATAACACCGTCAGTAAAGTCCCAAAAAAAGTATCCTCAAGTGTTTACACTATACCGGATGATTACCTGACAGATAAATATGCCAATGAGTTTGTATCATATTTTACCGATTTATTTCAAAAGCTAAATTTTGACATTTACGTTGAACAATTTTATGTGAAAAACGGCAATTTCTTTTTCACTGGTACGATTCCGACAGAAGTAAAGATAATACCTAAAAGTGCTAACTAACGCTTATTAATTTTTATTTATTTTTATATTAAAAAAAGGAAGGTATGATTATTATGGCAAACAATTTCTGTGCCGGATGCGGTACCCAACTTATGCCGGGAGCTAAATTTTGCCCGACTTGCGGCAGAGCAACGGCTTTACCGCAAACACCAATTCAAACATCCATTACACCACCGCAGCCTATAACCCCACCTGTTGAGCCATCCGTTACAACTCCTGTTAAGCAATTTAACGATTCAATTGAAACGCCTGCGGTTCAACGGTCTTATTCTGAATCAACAACACCGCCAGAAGCAGTTCTGGCTCAGCCTGCACCTGTATACAACGCTCCGACGCCTTCTTATGTATCAGTGCAACAGCCGGTTTATCAACAAAAATCGTTGGATTATGAGATATTTGGCGAGAATTTACCTGCCGTTAAAATTAAACTTGATCCGGGTGACAGTATCTTTACTCAGTCCGGCGGACTTGCATGGATGGACAGCGGTATTTCCATGGTAACCAACATGCAAGGCGGTCTTTTAAAAGGTTTGGGACGTATGGTTTCCGGGGAATCTTTGTTTATGGCTACCTACACATCCAATGCTCAGAATCAGGAAATCGTTGTTGCCAGCACATATCCAGGAAGCATTGCGGCAATTGATATTTCCGGTGTGAATATCATTGCTCAAAAGACCGCGTTTCTTTGCGCCCAACCATCCGTAACATTAAGCGTTTATGTAAATAAAAGTATCGGTTCCGGCTTGTTCGGTGGAGAAGGCTTTATTCTGCAACGTCTTTCGGGTGCAGGCAGCGTGTTCCTTGAGATTGACGGGAGCTGTGTGGAGCGTATATTAGCGCCCGGAGAGAAAATTAAGGTTGACACCGGGAATGTCGCCGCATTCGAAGAATCGGTGACTTACCAAGCAGAAATGGTAAAAGGATTTAAGAATATCCTGTTTGGCGGTGAAGGTTTGTTCCTTACGACGCTGACAGGTCCCGGAAAAATTTGGCTGCAAACCATGCCAATGCCGGGTTTTGCCAAAAAATTAATTCCATATTTACCAAAACCAAGCCCGAATTAAAATTATTTTATACTTTTTAGCCGGTTAATGAATGAGATAATATATCATTTGATTAACCGGCTTTTAAGTAAAGCCATATTTAATAGGAGGATTATTTGAATGTATTGTGAAAAATGTGGTCAGCTGATTGAAAACAATGTTAAGTTTTGCAGAATATGTGGAACTCCCGTAACTATCCAATCGCCACAATCATCAATCAGGCCTGTAGGGTTTTCTGATCGGATTAACAATCAAGCCTTCAAATTATATAAAAATAAATCAAAAACATGGTCGATATTTTTCGCTTTTATTCTCGCCATTATTGCGGTAGCAGGTTTTATGATTTACGGCAATGTCAGTGACGAAATCAGCTATCCCAACTCTTTATATTACGGCCTTGCAATTGGGGGAATGTTCATCGCAATCGCTTTGCTTCAGACTTTAAAAAGAGGTTTTGACAGCACATGGGATGGTGTCGTGGCGGATAAAAAATCTTATAGAAGAAATTTGCAAGACGATGACAGCGCAACCGCGAACTATGAAAATATCTACGAATTAAAGATTAAGAAAAACTCAGGAGGTTCCAGAAAACATAAAATTGTAAATTCCCCGGTTCTATACAACTATTACAATATAGGTGACAAGGTTCGGCATCACAAAGGCTTTCAATATTACGAAAAATATGACAAATCACGTGATTCACAGATTCTATGCGCTGCATGCCTCGATTTTAACGATATCCGTGCAGATAAATGCGAAAGATGCAAATGTCCATTGCTTAAATAAAGCTACTATGGTCACTTAATTTTAAATTAATTAAGAGGTGATTTCATTGGATTCCGGAAATACACTGTACAAAAAGCCCTTCATCACCGCTGCAATATTTTTTCTTTTAGGTATAATCGCTGTTGTTTGCGGAGTAATTTTTGAAAATTCTTCAGGCAACTCTAACTATTTTGCCTTAATAATCTTTGGAATATTCTTTATTGTTATTGCAGTTGTGGTGTTTGCCGTGTATGGCGCAATGGAAATGAAGTTTAAATCAGTAATCAACAATCAAAAGCTTTTGGACTTTATGTTAACCGAGAATGTTTTCGGCGATATAAGCGCTAAAACAGGAAATGAAATAAAGTATAACAATAAAATGTTATTATTTATTATGCTTGCGTTTTGTGTGGTTTTTGGTTTGTTGAGTTTACTTCTTGGCGAAGAGGGGCAGTTGCTCTTTGTCATCTTTATCTGCCTTGGTCTTTTTTTGACAATTATTGCTATCATTATTACGAAATACCGTGTAAACAAGGTGAATAAAGGTTCAAGAAGGGTGATACTGTCCCAAAACGGAGCTTATGTATCCGGTGAATTTCACACCTGGAATACACCTACAACAGCGCTTTTAGGAGTTAGTTATATTCCGAGGGATGATCAAAATGTAAAAACGGGCTATTTGAGAATAGAATATGGTGCGATAACTGTACCGGGGCCTTCAACCTATTCTTTCATTGTACCTATTCCTTACGAGCTTGAAAGTCAGGCGCTGGAAATCGCGGGTATACTCTTGAAACAAAGATAATTATTAAATACAATAACATTATTCAAACGGATATGAAATAAGTCGCGCACTTTTCTCAATAAAGTTGCGGCTTTATCATTTTATACTAATCACGATTATAAAACCTCTATAAAATCAAGCAAAAACCTTTGATTAATGGGTTTTTACGCCGATTATTTTGCTATGTTTTATAGAGGGATTAGTACTAATTGAATTTATTTAGTATACATTACGGGATTCTCGTCCCTTCAGTATTGTAATGACATGATGATTTTGCTATACTTTTTAAGTTCTTATGGTAATTGATTGTGCGGGAGGTTTTGCTTTGCGTTCCTCAAAAATTGTATCAGCATATTTTAAAAAGCATTGGCCTCGTTATATAATTGGCATTATTATTGTATTAGTCTCAACCTATTTGAATACGATGATACCAAAAATATTAGGCATTGCAATCGACGCTTTGAATACGCCAAATATCATTGTTGAAAATGTTAGAAGGATTGCGTTGATATTGACAGTAATATCAGTTGCGGCATTTATCTCAAGATTTATTTGGCGATATTTAATATTGGGCTTTTGCAGGCATATAGAGTTTTTCTTGCGCGAAAACCTCTTCGCTCACCTTCAAAAACTATCCATTGACTATTATGTTAAAAACAATACCGGCGATATTATTACGCGCGCAATTGTTGATGTTCAGGCTGTTCGTATGATGCTTGGTTTTGCTACGGTTGCAAGTATTGACGCAATCGTGACAACAGTGATGTCATTGATTAATATGAGCACATCCATCAATATTGTTTTTACATTGTTAGCATTTGTGCCGATCCCATTCTTATTAATTATTATAATAAAAGTAAGGTTGTTGGTCAGAAAGAGATATTCAAAAGTTCAGGAATCCATATCAGATTTATCTTCAAAAGTTCAGGAAAATATCACCGGAATCAGAGTTATGAAAGCTTTTTCCCAGGAAGAGAAAGAGTCTGCGGCTTTTGACATGCTAAGCAGGAAAAAACTGAATGCCGAAACAAAATTAGCGCGTGCATTTGCTGTTATCAGCCCCTCTGTCAGCTTGACGTTCGGGATAGTTTTCTCAATATTTCTTGTTGCCGGCGGTTCCATGGTCGCAAAGAATAATGTATCACTCGGCGACTTCGTTTCATTCAACACATATCTTGTTTTAATTATGACACCTATCGGCAATATTGGGAAAATCGTAGACCGTTGGCAAAGAGGTACAACTTCAATGAAACGGCTTGATAAAATATTATTAATAAAACCAACAATTGATGATTCAACTGCTAACGCTGAAATGAAAGATCTTAAAACCGGTTCGATTTTTGCAAACAACTTAAGTTTCGCTTATGAAACAACCGGTAATATTTTGAATAATTTGAGTTTTAATATACCTTCCGGCGGTTCCATTGCAATTATGGGACCGACCGGCTGTGGTAAAACAACAATTATTGAACTAATCATGCGTCTTTGGAAATGCAATAAAAATATGCTTTTCATGGATGGGAAGGAAATCAGCAGTATCCCTGTAAGACTGCTTCGCGAAAATTGTGCTTATGTTCCGCAGGACAGCTTTTTGTTTTCAGATACAATTATGGAAAATATCAGGTTTTACAACAAGTCAATAACTGATGAACAGGTTGTAACTGCCGCAGAGGCTGCCTATGTACATGAAAATATTGCTGGGTTTCCGTTGGGTTATAATACAGTAGTTGGTGAACGCGGAATGACCTTGTCAGGCGGTCAAAAACAAAGAATTGCATTGGCAAGGGCATTGGTTAAAAAACCGAAAATTCTTTTGCTTGATGATTGCATGTCGGCAGTAGACGCTGAAACCGAAAAGAAAATAATACAAAACTTAAAGACACTAATCTCCGATTGTACGGCAGTGTTGGTGACTCATCGGTTATCAGCGGCCGCACTTGCAGATTCGGTAATGTTATTAAATGATAAAGGTGAAATAGAAGAAATCGGAAGCCATTCTTTTCTGTTGGAAAAGGGTGGAATATATGCAAAAATAGTTGAATCGATGCAATTTGGCGATTCTCTTTACAGAGAGGACGGGGACATCGATGAATAAAAAAGTAATAGAAAAAGCTGTTATGGACGGCAGTATGAAAGAATACATCGGCAAGAAAAAAGGATTCTCAATAATAAGGCTTATTTCGTATTTCAGATATCATAAAATGCTGACATTGATTTCTGTAATTTTAGCAGTTTTGGTTAATATATCGGCAATTGCACAACCGTATATTTTAAAAACAGTAATTGATAATTATTTGACAAAGGGTATATATGATTTAAAGGTACTGGTTTATTTTGGCGTTTTTTATCTTCTTGCAAATGTTGCCGGTTCGCTGGGCAATTATGGCCAAACAATTATGTTAACCCGTCTTGGCCAATCAATTATGCACCGGATAAGGTCAACACTCTTTGCGCATATACAAATGCTCGGCATGAGTTTTTTTGACAGAAATTCAAGCGGTAAAATATTAACAAGAATCAACAGCGATATCGAATCCTTGTCCGATCTGTACTCAAGCACACTGATTGTGATTGTAAAGGATATTTTGCTTATTATCGGAATTTTAATAGCTATGTTTTCAATGAACACAATGCTTGCATTTTGGTCCATGTGGTCAATTCCAGCAGTCGCTGTTTTTACGCTGTCTTACAGATTTTTAGCAAGAAACAACTTTAAAAAAGTTAAAGCTCAACTTTCCAAACTGAACTCTTTTTTAGCTGAAAACATCATTGGTATGAAGATCGTTCAGATATTTGCGCGCGAGGATGAAAAATTGGATGAATTTCACGACTTGGGTCAGACTTACTGTAAGCTTGGTGTAATTGATATTATTTTAAACAGCCTTTCAAACCCGATGATTGTTGCAATTTCAAATGTCATGATAGCTGTTCTCATTGGTAGCTTTGCTTCAGATATCAAATCAGGCTTGGTTGAAGTTGGCGTCATATATGCCTTTGCAACCTATATTAAACAACTCTTTAGCCCAATTGCTGAGATTGCCGAACAATTTACCAGTATTCAATCCTCACTTATATCTGCCGACAGAGTTTTTGACCTTATGGACACAAATGAATATCTTGAGGATTTTTCAAAAGGTGTTAGGATTAATGAATTAAAAGGTGATATAGAGTTTGTTAATGTATGGTTTGCATATAATAACGAGGATTATGTTTTGAAGGATGTCAGTTTTTATATTAAGTCAGGTCAAAAATGCGCATTTGTTGGATCTACCGGATCGGGAAAAAGCACAATTATTTCGCTTCTTTCCAGGTTTTATCCGATTCAAAAAGGTCAAATACTTATTGACGGAATAAATATTGAAGACTACAATCTCCATGATTTGAGAAGGTGCATTGCCGTTGTTATGCAGGATGTTTTTCTGTTTTCAGGTGATGTCCGATATAATATCAGACTGAATAATGATGAAATAACGGATTCGGATATTGCGGAAACGATTAGCAACATCCATGCCGATGAATTTTTTGATTCCTTTGAAGACGGTTATGATCATAGAGTTTCTGAGCGCGGATGTACCTTTTCCGCCGGAGAAAGACAGCTTGTGTCTTTTGCAAGAGCCGTTGCCTACAAACCCTCCATATTAATTTTGGATGAAGCTACCGCAAATATTGATACGGCAACCGAAATTGCTTTGCAAAAATCAATAGAGGAACTGTCGGAAAATCATACTGTTATTATTATTGCACATAGAATTTCTACTATATTGAATTCGGATGTAATTTTTGTAATGCGTAACGGAATGATTAAAGAATCCGGTTCACACCATGAACTCTATAAAAAGGATGGGTTATATACAAAGCTTTATGATATGTCATGCAAAACAGCAATATGTTAATTTTACATTTTATCAATTGAGGAATTAATATGAATATACAAATTTATGGGGTTAAAAAATGTTATGACACGCAAAAGGCAGAGCGGTATTTTAAGGAGCGCAGAATTAAATATCAGTATATAGATTTGTTAAGATTCGGATTAAGCAAAGGCGAGCTTGAAAGCGTTTCAAGAGCCGTAGGATTAAATAATTTGATAAATTCTAATACAAATGAATATAAAGTACTTAATCTGAATATGATTGGTTCGCCGGTGATGAGAGAGGAAATCCTTTTAAATAATCCAAAATTATATAAGACTCCGATTGTCAGGAATGGAAAACTGGCAACTGTTGGATATAAACCCGAGGAATGGAGTAAGTGGGATTAATTTTATATTTATCCTTCCATGTTGAATTCCTACTAATTATGGGGTATAATATAAATCAGAGGTGAATAGAAATGAAAATATCAACAAAGGGCAGATATGCTTTGCGTGTTATGACAGATTTGTCGCAGCATATCGGTGATGAATATGTCTCGATAAATGAGATTTCAAAAAGACAAGGAATCTCCATGAAGTACCTTGAAATGATAGTCGGAATGTTGCATAAATCCGGTTATGTTATTAGCCATCGCGGTAAAACCGGTGGATATAAACTGGCAAAAACCCCAGTGGATTATACGGTAGGTTCGATTTTAAAACTAACTGAAGGAAGTCTTTCGCCAGTTGCCTGCCTTGACTGTGAAACAAATGAGTGCCCCAGAGCTGACCAATGCGTAACACTCCCTATGTGGCAAAAACTTGATAAGCTTATTGACGGTTATCTTGAAAGCATTACAATAAAGGATTTGATAGACGAACAGAGTAAAACAGCAGGCAATGAATATTGTATTTAATTTTTATTTATATAGAAATAATAATAATTTTTGATAATCCTATTGACTTGTAGGTAATTATTTGATATTATTCACATAATGTCAGTAGGATTTAGAAAATATTTTAAAGGATATGATTTGTATGATACACTTATTTGATGAAATGCTCAGACAAAACTTCAGGAACGGTCGAATGTGCCGCTATTTTAATTTAGAGCCTAATAATAATATTAATTAATGAAAGGAATTATTACAATGGTAAATAATAACTATAAATTCGAAACACTACAGCTTCATGTGGGACAGGAACAACCGGACAGCGCTACAGATTCGAGAGCGGTTCCAATATATGCGACAACATCCTATGTTTTTAAAGACAGCGCTCAGGCGGCGGGCAGATTTGCCCTTACCGAAGGAGGAAACATTTATACCAGGCTGATGAATCCTACTTCAGATGTATTTGAAAAGAGAATTGCGGCGCTGGAAGGCGGTATAGCAGCGCTTGCCACATCGTCCGGCGCTGCTGCAGTAACATATGCAATTCAAAACATTGCTCTTGCAGGTGACCATATTGTTTCAGATAAACGAATATACGGCGGCTCTTATAATCTTCTTGCACATACACTTCCCGATTATGGAATTGAAACAACGTTTGTTGATGGAGCCGAACTTCAAAATTTTGCAAATGCTATTAAAACCAATACAAAGGCAATATTTATTGAAACATTGGGAAATCCTAACTCAACCATTGTAGATATTGATGCGGTAGCAGATCTCGCACATAAAAACAGCATTCCGCTGATTGTTGACAACACCTTTGCGACACCTTATTTATTGCGGCCAATTGAGCACGGCGCGGATGTGATTGTACATTCGGCAACAAAATTTATTGGAGGCCACGGAACGGTAATAGGCGGCGTCATTATTGACAGCGGCAAGTTTGACTGGACTCAAAATGATAAGTTCCCGGGGCTTTCAAAGCCTAATCCAAGTTATCATGGTGTAGTGTTCACAGAAGCTGTCGGAAATCTTGCTTATATAATAAAAATACGCACTACTCTCATGAGAGATACCGGTTCAACCATAAGCCCCTTCAACTCGTTCCTGCTTCTGCAGGGGTTGGAAACACTTTCGCTTCGCGTTGAACGCCATGTGGAGAATGCTTTAAAAGTTGTTGAATACCTTTCAAAGCATCCTCAGGTTATCAAAATCAATCATCCGGCGCTGCCGGGTCATCATGACCATGCAATTTATGAAAAGTATTTTCCGAATGGTGCAGGGTCTATATTTACGTTTGAAATAAGAGGCGGTGCCGAGGAAGCGAGGAAATTCTGCGAGAGCCTCGAACTATTTTCACTTCTTGCAAATGTCGCTGACGTTAAGTCGCTGGTTATACATCCTGCTTCCACAACACATTCGCAGATGAATCCTGAAGAACTGGCTGAATCAGACATCAAGCCGAACTCAATTCGTCTTTCAATTGGCACAGAACATATAGACGATATTATTGATGATTTGGAACACGGCTTTAAATCAATTTGTTAATTTTAAAAGTATGGAGAAAAAAACGTGAAAATATTTAAAAGCATAACTGATCTTGTCGGCAAAACACCAATGTTGGAACTTGCAAACTACGAAAAGGCAAACGGGATTGAAGCAACAATTCTCGCTAAGCTCGAATACTTTAATCCCGCCGGAAGCGTTAAGGACAGAATCGCCAAGGCGATGATAGATGACGCCGAAGCAAAAGGACTTCTAAAACAAGACTCGGTACTTATTGAGCCCACAAGCGGCAACACAGGTATAGGCCTGGCGTCCGTTGCAGCAGCAAGAGGTTACAAGATAATTCTTACAATGCCGGACACCATGAGCGTTGAACGAAGAAATCTTCTGAAAGCATACGGTGCGGAGTTGGTTCTCACGGAAGGAGCTAAGGGCATGAAAGGCGCTATAGCAAAGGCTGAAGAATTGGCGCTGACCATTCCCGGCAGCTTTATCCCAAGCCAATTCACTAACCCCGCAAATCCTGAGGTTCACCGGACAACCACCGGTCCTGAAATCTGGCAGGATACCGACGGCAAAATTGATATTTTTGTTTCAGGAGTCGGTACGGGGGGAACGATCACCGGTGTGGGTGAATTCCTGAAATCAAAAAATCCAAACATTAAAATTATTGCTGTTGAGCCTGCGGCATCTCCGTTGCTTTCAAAAGGAACAACCGGAGCGCATAAAATTCAGGGCATCGGTGCGGGATTTATTCCTGAAACACTCGACACATCCATCTACGATGAAATAATAGCGGTTGAAAACGATGACGCTTTTGCGACTGGCAAATCTATTGCGAGAATCGAAGGGGTGCTTGTCGGAATATCTTCAGGTGCTGCAGTTTGGGCTGCGGCAGAGCTTGCAAAACGACCTGAAAATAAAGGAAAAAACATCGTGGTTCTACTTCCCGATACAGGGGAGAGATATTTATCTACCCCGATGTTTTCAGAATAACAAAGGAACGTGATTTCAATGGATGTCTATGCCGATAACGCCGCAACGACGGCAATGAGTCAAAAAGCAAAAGCCGCGATGCTCCCGTATATGGATGAAATATACGGCAACCCTTCAAGCCTGCATACCTTTGGGCAAAATGCGGCTGAAGCCCTGCAAAAATTCAGGGAAACCGTTGCTGTAAATCTTAACGCAGATATAAAAGAGATAACCTTTACATCAGGTGGAAGCGAGGCTGATAATCAGGCAATCATAACAGCGGCGAAAATCGGAGAGAAAAAAGGAAAGAAGCACATTATATCCTCAAAATTTGAACATCACGCGGTACTTCACACACTGGATAAACTGGAAAAACAGGGTTTTAAGATAACCCTCCTCGATGTTTATCAAAACGGGATTGTAAAACCGGAAGAAGTTGAAGAAGCAATTTGCGATGATACCGCACTTGTCACTGTTATGTATGCGAACAATGAAATAGGCACTATTCAACCGGTTACCGAGATAGGCGCCATATGCAGGAATAAAGGTGTTTTGTTTCACACCGACGCTGTTCAGGCAGCAGGACATCTGCGAATCGATGTGAAAGAACAAAACATCGATATGCTCTCCTTATCCGCCCATAAATTCCACGGCCCGAAGGGAATCGGCGTGCTTTATTGCCGCAAGGGTATACCGCTTTATACACTCATTGACGGCGGCGCTCAGGAACGCGGAAAACGGGCGGGCACCGAGAATATCCCGGCAATAGCCGGGTTGGCCGCAGCCTTTGAGGATGCCTGCAATAAAATCGATGAAAACGCAAAGGTTGTTACAACTCTTCGCGACAGGCTCATAGACGGACTTTCCGAAATTCCGCACTCCGTGCTTAACGGTGACAGAATAAACCGCCTGCCCGGCAATTTTAACATGTGCTTTGAGGGAATCGAGGGCGAATCACTCCTTCTATGGCTCGATGCAAAGGGCGTTGCGGCTTCATCCGGTTCGGCATGCACCTCCGGTTCACTTGACCCCAGCCATGTTTTGCTGGCTATCGGACTGCCTGCCGAGGTAGCGCACGGATCGCTTCGGCTGACACTTAGCGAATACAATACAGAAGAAGAAATCGAACATATCCTAAAGGTTGTGCCGGAAGTTGTCAGCTACCTGCGCGACATGTCGCCGGTTTGGGAAGCGCTTCAAAAAGGAGAAAAGAATTATGTTATACAGTGAAAAAGTAATGGACCATTTTCAAAATCCGCGCAATTTAGGCAAAATGGATGATGCCGACGGAATCGGCGAAGTCGGCAACGCGAAATGCGGCGACATCATGAAGATGTATATTAAAGTAAAAGACGGTATTATCAGCGATGTGAAGTTTAACACCTTCGGTTGCGGCTCTGCCATAGCGACCAGTTCCATGGCAACTGAAATGATTAAAGGAAAACCGATTGAGGAAGCGCTTGCCATTACAAATAAAGCCGTTGTTGAAGCACTCGACGGCTTGCCGGCAAACAAAATTCACTGCTCGGTTTTAGCCGAGGAAGCCGTCAAGGCTGCGTTAGCCGATTATTACGCCCGAAGCGGACTCGAACCGCCCGAAGGACTTGCCGCTTGCAGCGGATGCTGCGGCGATTGCAAGAGTTGCGAGGAATGACTTAATACCAAGATATTTAATATTTATATTTAAATAATTGTATTAAATATTTCATATTCAAGGCAATTGCTGAGCCCTCAGTTTAAAGATGAATTCGTGGGCTTAACATTTTTAATTTACTATTGACAGACTGTTGTTGATAATATAATATATTTCATATAACAATGATAGGATTTATATTATTATCGATTTATCTTATCTAAATGTTTATTATAAATGGAGGCATCATAATGAGCAAGAATTTCACGTTTACAGCATATAAAAATTTAAATGATTTTGTTTACGGCCAGGCAATCTTTCCTGTTACGTGCAAAAACGGTATGGTTATAGGCGGCGGTGATATATATCCCGAATTAAATTTTACGCTTCCACCCATGCTGATAACACAAGAAACATTACCGGAAGTCGTTAGGCAATACCGCGAAATTATCACCGGAGCATGTGAAAGAGCGAAAGAATTATTTTCAACGTCTTTTGTCGCTGAAATAGAACTTCTGCCTCCTACTACATACAACCCACGATGGGGAATTGAAATTACAAAAAATGTTCGAGAGATAATGTGGGATTATGAACAAAAGTTCGGGATAAAAAGCGCTCTTAGAGTTACTCCGGCTGACATACGTGAAGACGGCGACTCCGAACATATGTGGAGAGGCAAACATTGGGATTCAATCATGGAAACTTTTGAGGGAGCTGCGCAAGCGGGTGCGGACTTTCTCGCAATCGAGTCTATAGGCGGCAAAGATGTTCATGATGATGCTGTTATGTTTTGCGACATCAATAAATCGCTTTTTGCACTTGGAATATTGGGCGCACGAGATATGTCTAAGCTTTGGAGGGAGATATCATCAGTTGCTAGCAGAACAGGTTCCATATCTTCCGGAGACACTGCCTGCGGTTTTGCCAACACGGCAATGGTTCTTGCGGATAAAGGCTACGTTCCTCGTGTATTTTCTGCAGTTGTTCGGGTTATGACAGCAGTTCGCAGTTTAATCGCTGTCGAGAACGGTGCAATTGGCCCTCATAAAGACTGCGGATATGAGGGTGTATATGTCAAGGCAATCAGCGGCATTCCAATAGCTATGGAAGGAAAATCAAGCGCTTGTGCGCATTTAAGCTGCATAGGAAATATCGCTGCGTGCGTCGCAGACCTTTGGAGCAATGAGTCTGTTCAAAATATCAAGCTGCTCAGCGGAATGGCACCGACGGTTTCCATGGAACAATTGATTTTTGATTGCCGTTTAATGAATGAGGCAACTAAACACGGAAATGAAACACGACTGCTCATGAGAAATCTATTGGCTGATTCCGATTCAAAGTTTGATCCGCAAGCTTATGTTCTTAGACCGGATGTTGTGCTGGATATATCACAGGAACTTGTAAAGTAACATGATCACTTTAACCGTACAAAGGCTGCTGCTTTAATAACTGTTGACAGGCTGCGTGAAGCCATAATCAAAAAAGAGGTGATGATTCCCGAAAGAGAAGCAACATGGCTTGATAATATTGAGGCTCAGCTTGAGGATGTTCCGACCGATGAACAAGAGTTTATTAATGAAATGATTAATGCCAACACTTCAAATAAATTCATTCCGGCAAAGTATGATTTATAACCAATTTTAACAGCAGGTGAAAATAATTAATGATAATAGACATTCAAAATGAAATCATGCAATTAAAAAAAGAAAAAGATATCTGCATTCTTGCCCACAGCTATCAGGCGCGGGAAATTATTGAAGTGGCGGATTTTACAGGCGACTCCTATCAGTTAAGCGTTATGGCCGCAAAAGCGCCGCAGAAAACCGTCATCATGTGCGGAGTCCGTTTTATGGCTGAGACAGTAAAATTACTGTCCCCCGAAAAAACGGTTTTTCTGGCAAATCCTTCTGCCGGCTGCCCGATGGCGGAGCAAATGGATAAAGATATGCTTTTGCAGCTCAAAGAGATGAATCCCGGTTATACGGTTGTCTGCTATATCAACACAACGGCAGAGCTGAAAACGGTGTGCGATGTGTGCGTCACCTCGTCATCCGCCGTTAAGATTATCGGTAAAATCGAGAACAACAATATTCTCTTCATTCCGGACTGCAACCTCGGCGCATATACAGCAGAGCTGCTGCCGGAGAAAAATATCAAGCTTGTTCACGGCGGATGCCCGACTCACGCAAAAATAACAGCCCGTGATGCCGAAAAAGCAAAGGCTGACCATCCCGGAGCTGTTCTGCTTGTTCATCCGGAATGCATACCCGAAGTAGTTCATATGGCCGATTTTGCCGGAAGCACTTCGGCCATAATGGATTTCGCCATGAAAAGCGATAAGAAAGAGTTCATTATCGGCACGGAAACCAGCATTGCCGAACACTTGCAGTATTTGGTCAAAGACAAGAAGTTTTTCCCCCTCTCCAAAGATATGGTCTGCAACAATATGAAAGCAACAACGCTTATCGATGTGCTCGACTGCGTTGAAGGCAGGGGCGGAGAAGAAATTCTACTTGATGGCAACACCATACAAAAGGCGCGGAAATGCATAGATGAAATGCTTAGGTTAGGATAGTTATGAATAAAAAAGCCATTATCGCAATGAGCGGCGGCGTTGACAGCAGCGTTGCCGCTTATTTACTCAAAGAACAGGGGTTCGACTGCATAGGCGTTACAATGAAGCTGTTTGCAAACGAAGACGCGGGAATCAGCCGCGAGAAAACATGCTGTTCGCTTGACGATGTCGAAGACGCACGCGGTGTTGCATTCAAGCTCGGAATTCCTTATTATGTCTTCAATTTTTCCGGCGAATTCAAGGATACCGTCATAAAAATATTTATCGGCGCCTATGAAAAGGGTGAAACGCCAAATCCGTGCATAGACTGCAACCGGTACATAAAATTCGAAAAGCTTTTCAAGCGTATGAAAGAACTGGATTACGGTTATATTGCGACAGGACACTACGCCCGCATTGAATATGACACGGGAAACGGAAGATATCTTCTGAAAAAAGGGTTTGACGAAACAAAAGACCAAAACTATGTGCTTTATGCAATAACGCAAGAACAGCTTGCGCATACGCTTCTCCCGCTCGGATGGTTAAGCAAGAAAGAGGTTCGTGAAATTGCGGAGCAGAAAGGTTTTGCAAACGCAAAAAAACATGACAGCCAGGATATTTGCTTTGTCCCCGACGGTGATTACGCAAAGTTTATTGAAAGCTATACCGGAAAGACCTATGAAAACGGAGATTTCATCGACTGCGAAGGGAATGTCTTGGGAAGGCACAAAGGGCTGATCCGGTACACGATCGGCCAAAGAAAAGGGCTCGGGCTCGCTTTGCCGGCGCCTTTGTATGTCGGCTTGAAAAGCATAAAAAACAATACGGTTACTCTTTGTGAAAATGAAGGGCTTTTCTCAAAATCACTGGAAGCTGATGATTTTAACTGGATTGCGGTTGATAAAATTGACTCGCCCCTGCGTGTTAAAGCAAAGATAAGATACAAGCAACGCGAACAATGGGCTTTAGTAAATCAAATTTCAGATAGAAAGGTATATATCGAGTTTGAAGAACCGCAGCGCGCGATAGCAAAAGGACAGGCTGTGGTGTTGTATGACGGGGATGTTGTTATCGGCGGAGGCAGAATAATTTGAGATTCATGAGCAGTTCAACAGAAAATGGTTAAACTGCTTATTTAAATTACTCGTTTATAGGGCTTATTTAAATATTTAATTTCATTTAACATTGATAAAATAATACTTGCAATGTAGATGTCCACATGTTATAATTTGATGCAAATTCGCACGCAGGGGTTAAGTTCGTCGGTGCGCTGCAATAAGATGCTGCGTTGTGAACTTATAAACAACCCTTGCGGAGGAAAAACTAAGGAGGAAAAATAATGTCAGTTGTATCCATGAAGCAATTACTTGAAGCAGGTGTCCATTTTGGACATCAAACAAGAAGATGGAACCCAAAAATGGCGCAATACATCTTCACGGAAAGAAACGGTATATACATAATTGATCTTCAAAAAACGGTCAAGAAGCTTGAGGAAGCTTATATGTTTATACGTGAATTATCCTCAAACGGACAGGAAGTTTTATTTGTCGGAACCAAAAAACAGGCTCAAGACTCTATTAGAGAAGAAGCTACCCGTTGCGGTATGCCTTATGTAAATGCACGCTGGCTTGGCGGAATGCTGACAAATTTCAATACAATTCAGCGAAGAATTAAGAGACTTGCCCAATTGAAAGCTATGGATGCTGACGGCACATTCGATTTACTGCCAAAAAAAGAAGTTATCAAGCTTAATCTTGAAATTGAGAAACTTGAAAAGTTTATGGGCGGCATTACCGAAATGAGACGTCAGCCTGCAGCAATGTATATTGTTGATCCCCGTAAAGAAAGAATAGCCGTTGCTGAAGCAAAGAAACTCGGTATCCCGATTATTGCAATTGTTGATACAAATTGCGATCCTGATGAAATAGATCATGTGATACCGGGAAATGATGACGCAATCCGTGCTGTTAAATTAATTTCAGCTGCTATGGCAGACGCAATAATTGAAGGCAAACAAGGCGAACAAAACATCGAGGTTCAAAATCAATACGAGGCAGAGGAGGAATAATCAATGGCATTTACAGCAAAAGATGTGCAGATTCTTCGTGAAAAAACAGGCGTTGGTATGATGGACTGCAAAAAAGCACTTGTTTCTTCTGACGGAGACATGGATAAGGCAATTGAATTCCTGCGTGAGAAGGGTCTTGCGGCAGCGAATAAAAAAGCCGACCGTATTGCTGCCGAAGGCATTGTTTCAGCATTTTATGATGTTCAAAAAAAAGTCGGTGTATTAGTTGAAGTTAATTCCGAAACCGATTTTGTTGCAAAAAATGAGGAGTTTCAAAACTTTGTTCTTAATATCGCTAAAACAATTGCTAATGAAAATCCAATAGATGTCGAAGCTTTGAGTAACACTAAACTTTTCGACGACGAAAGAACAGTTCTGGAAAATTTACATGATAAAATTCTTTCAATTGGCGAAAACTTAAAAATACGTCGTTTTGTTAGAACTGAAGGAATTGTATCTTTATATATTCACAGCGGCGGTACTGTCGGAGTTATGGTATCTTTCTCTGCTGAACCCGATATTGCCGAAAGTGATAAGTTCAAAGCAATGGGCAAGGATGTTGCCATGCAAATAGCCGCTATGAGCCCTCAATATCTCGATGAATCATCTGTTCCGGCTGATATTGTTGTATATGAAAAGGGGATAATCGCCGCTCAGCTAAAAGAAGACGAAAAAATGCAAAACAAACCAGAAAAAGTTCTTGAGGGCATTATTGCCGGTAAATTGGCAAAGCTCTTCAAAGATATTTGCCTTTTGGAACAGCAGTTTGTAAAAAACAGCGATTTATCGGTTGCACAGTATGTAGATTCTGTTGCGAAAGAATTAGGTTCAAATGTAAAAGTACTTGGTTTTGTTCGCTTTGCAAAAGGCGAAGGTTTACAGAAAAAAGAAGAGAACTTTGCGGATGAAGTTGCGGGAATGATAAAATAAGGAGTTCTTTTTTATGGAACGCTATGCTTGGAGAGCAAAGGTTCTGGACGGTAAGCTGGATGAATATATTCGCCGACACAATGAGATTTGGCCAGAGTTGCTTGATGTCCTGAAACAAGCAGGTATATGCAATTATACTATCTGGAACAACGGTCATGACTTGTTTGGCTACTATGAATGTAAAAATGGTATTGATTATGCCGCTGAGGTTCAAGCATTAAGTCCTGTAGTCGATAAATGGAATGAGTTTATGAGAAGTGTCATGGTGATGGAAATGGACCCAAATACCGGCGCTCAGCCATTAATGAAAAACGTATTTTATATGGAATAAGTTTAATGGGATGTATCAAACCGATACATCCCTTAATATTTTAAATATTTATTATAAATGATAACTTCGTTTGCTATTTCGGGTTTGAATTTGCATATTTCATAGATTGTTTGACTGCAAGAGTATCGCAACGCTCATTTTCCGGGTTCCCGGTATGACCACGCAGCCAAACGAACTCATACTTATGATTTGAAAGCTCATCAAGCAACTCGCTCCATAAATCAGAATTTAAAGCAGGTTTTTTATCAGCTTTACGCCAGCCGTTGTTTTTCCAACCAATCGCCCAGCCTTTATTTATACCGTTTGTTACATATTGCGAGTCTGTAAATATCTTAACAATACAGCGTCCTTTTAAACATTTCAAACCTTCAATTACCGCCTTGAGCTCCATACGATTGTTTGTTGTTTGTTTTTCCCCGCCGCTCAGCTCGCGTTCATGGCCCATGTATTTTAATATTGTACCCCAACCCCCGGGACCGGGATTGCCTGAACAAGCACCGTCAGTAAATATTTCAACCTTTTTCATATGATTTATACCTTACCTATTATTAATTCATTATAATATTAGCTTCGATTATTTAGAACATATTAGCACTTATAACGTAATTTATCAAGTTTTATAACAACGATATTTGTTCTTAATTGACACTATTCACAATTTACCATGCTTGACATAATTAATGGTTGGTAGTAAAATAGCTAAAGATTATAAATACGGGAATAATAAGCGACGACACGAACTTATATTCCGGCAGTATATTTATAAATATGAATAAATATATTTTTCATATACTTTTCAGCTTATTCAGTTGAAGGTATTTGATTTAGTATTATTTTATTCAAACACAAGAAATTAAGGGAGCTATTTATGCAAACAAACAAAGGACAAATAATAGATGCAAGTGTCAGAGGGAAAAAGAATTCTTCAAATCAAAGACGCTATCCGCAGGAAAAAACCACAGCTTCATTGAATAAGTCGTTTGAAGCTGTTAGTACATCACTCAGGATATACTTTTTAGGCGGTTTAAATGAAGTCGGGAAAAACATGACTTTATATGAATATAACGGTGACATGATTTTAGTTGATTGTGGCATGGCCTTTCCGGATCAGGATATGTTGGGCGTTGATATTGTTTTACCTGATTTTACTTTTGTCGAAAAGAATGCGGATAAAATAAGAGGAATTGTTGTTACTCATGGGCATGAAGACCATATAGGCGGGTTACCTTATCTGTTAAAAGTCCTAAATATACCGATTTATGCCACACGATTAACCATTGGCTTAATTCAGGGAAAGTTAAGGGAACACGGTCTTATTAACGGAGCCAAGTTAAATGTAGTGGCCCCGGGTGACAGAATTGATTTAGGCTATTTTAATATTGAATGCATTCATGTTAACCACTCAATACCTGACGCGCTGGCCTTTGCTATTCGCTGTGAAGCAGGAACTGTTCTTCAAACAGGAGATTTTAAAATAGATAGCACTCCTATAGACGGAGGGATGATTGATCTCTCAAGAATTTCTCAGATTGGTAATGAAAATGTACTTTGCCTTCTTTCGGATTCAACCAATGCGGAGCGGCAAGGCTATACGGAAAGTGAAAAAAAAGTCGGTGAGTCTTTTGAAATATTATTCCAAAAAGCTGAAGGTAAAAGAATTATTGTAGCTACATTTGCCTCAAATATTCATAGAGTACAGCAAATTATTGATGTTGCACAACTCCTTGATAAGAAAGTAGCTCTCTCTGGACGCAGTCTTGAAAATGTTGTTGCAATCGGTCAGGAACTTGGTTATTTAAATATTCCTGAGGGTCTGCTTATATCTATTGACAAAGCAAGCCGATATCCAACCGAAAAAATAGTTTTAATCACTACAGGCAGTCAGGGCGAACCTATGTCAGCTCTTTCGCGTATGGCGCTTTCTGACCATAGAAAGGTTGAAATAGGTTCAAATGATTATGTAATTATCTCGGCGACCCCCATCCCCGGAAATGAAAAAACTGTAAATAAGGTTATTAATGAATTAATGAAACTTGGCGCTGATGTTGTTTATGAGAAAATGTATGATGTCCATGTATCCGGTCATGCCTGCCAAGAAGAATTAAAAATGATGATCGGACTTGTAAAGCCGAAGTATTTTATTCCTGTTCATGGTGAACAAAAACATTTGCGCAAACATGCAGCACTGGCTTTAAACATGGGAATTGAGAAACAAAATATACTTATTGCCGATAATGGAAGCATCGTTGAGTTTACCAATAATGAAATTAAGTTGGCAGGCACAGTACCTGCCGGAAGAGTATTTGTTGACGGATACGGTGTAGGTGATGTTGGCAGTGTTGTACTGCGTGACAGAAAACATTTAGCACAGGATGGATTAATCATTATTGCCTCTGCTATTAATACAGAAACCGGACAGCTTCTTTCATCTCCAGAGGTTGTTACAAGAGGGTTTGTTTATGTTCGCGAGGCTGAAAAGCTGATAGACGATGCCCGTCAAATTGCGCTGGTTACAATAGAAAACTGTCTCAGCAACAACATTAAGGATGAAGGAACAATTAAAGCCAAAATAAGGGATGAGGTTTCGCGTTTAATGTATGAGCGTACCAAACGCAGCCCTATGATTTTGCCTATCATAATGAATTTTAATATATAATCGTTGGGGGTAACAAAATGAAGATAATTTTAAAACAGGATGTAAAAGGGTTGGGCAAAAAAGGTGAACTGGTCAATGCCTCTGATGGGTATGCAAGAAACTATTTATTCCCGAGAGGACTTGCTATGGAAGCCAATTCACAAGCTCTTAGCGAACTTGAAAACAGAGAAAAAGCCGAAAAATACAGAATTGAAAAAGAAATAGCCTCTTTTAACGAGGCTGCATCAAAAATAAACGGAATTACAATTAAAATTTCTGCAAAAGCAGGTCAAAGCGGTAAACTTTTTGGTTCTATAACTTCAAAAGAGATTGCAGAGCACATATTCAGCGAATTTGATTTTGAAGTTGATAAAAGAAAAATTTCGATTGAAGATATTAAGAATTACGGCACTTATGAAGCTGAAATAAAATTATATCCCGGTATAATCGCTCATATTTATATTATTGTTGGCGAATAACAGCGACCTTGGAGGATCCGGCAAGTGAATGAAAATATAAATTTTACCTATGCAGACAATCTAAATATGCCTTACAGCCCTGATGCCGAGCAGGCTGTACTTGGTTGCGTGTTAGTTAATCCTTCATGTATATCTAAGGTTCAAGAACACGTACGCCCGGAATACTTTTATTTACCGCAGCACGAAGCTATTTATACAACCATGTTAAGTATTGATTCCATTGGCGGAAAAATCGATGCTTTACTAGTGCTGGATAAATTGAAGCAAAATAATATATATGACGAGGCAAGCGGAAAAACCTATTTGTATCAACTTGCTTCAGTTGTTCCGTCAACTATGAATGTTGAATCGTATGCTAAAATTGTCAGAGAAAAATTTTTCATGCGCACGCTTATAAATGTTTCAAAGGAAATAATTGACAGCGTTACATCGCAGGAAGAGAGTGCCGACTTGCTGCTTGATGCCGCTGAGCAAAAAATATACGATATCCGGCAGGGAAGAAGCAGTTTATCCCCAACAAAAATCAGCGATATCATTTACAACCAGGTTTACGAGCATTTAACAAAATTAAATTCCGATGAAAGAGAGCAATATTTAGGATTGCCAACCGGCTTTTCAGATTTAGATGAAATTATTGTTGGTCTTAATAAATCCGATTTGATTCTGATCGGAGCTAGGCCCGCAATGGGTAAAACGAGTTTTGCATTGAACATCGCAAGAAATGTTGCTGTATTAGGTAAAAGAAAAGTTCTGTTTTTTTCACTTGAAATGACAAAAGAACAAGTCGCTCAACGCGTTTTATGTACCGATGCGGGTGTAATTGGAAACAAAATGCGCGATGGCAAGCTTACTCCGGATGATTGGGAAAATATTGCAAAAGCTGCATCGAATTTGAATTATTGCGAACTTTACTTCGATGACAGTACCGATATCACCGTTTCTGAAATGAAAGCACGAACAAGACGACTTGGAAAAGTTGATTGCGTATTCATAGATTATCTTGGCCTCATCAAATCCGGAAACCGTTCTGAAAATCGCGTACAGGAAGTTACAGAAATAACAAAAAACCTTAAACTGATGGCTAAAAACTTAAATATACCTGTTGTTGTATGCGCTCAGCTTTCAAGAGGAACGGAGCATAGGGGCAAATCTCACAGACCTCAGCTTTCGGATTTACGAGAATCCGGTTCAATAGAACAGGATGCCGATATAGTGATGATGTTATACCGGCAGGATTATTATCAAAACGATGATAATGAACAGGAAAACGACGAGCCCGAAGCTCGATCCGATGATGTTGAGGTAATTATTGCTAAGAATAGACACGGGCCAACGAAAACCGTAAAATTTGTTTGGGATTCAAAATATACTCGATTTATTGGCAAGGAGATTTCAAGAGATGATTCATAAGGTTATTTCCACTATTGAACATTACAATATGTTTGATAAAGGAACGACCGTCATAATTGCACTTTCGGGAGGAGCAGATTCGATGGCGCTCCTCTCAGTTTTATCTACTATCAGTTCAGAGTATCAGCTTAATATTATCGCAGCGCATGTTAACCATTGTTTGCGTGATGATGAATCGGATAGAGATGAACTTTATGTAAAAGAGTATTGTGCCCGTTCAGGTATTGAATTGAGAACATTAAAAGTAAATGTAAAAAATATTGCAAGTTCAACAGGTGAATCAATCGAAGAGTGCGGTCGCAGAATAAGATATGAATTTTTTAATTCGATTAATCAACGTGCTAAAATCGCTACCGCGCATACTTTAAGCGACAGCATTGAAACTATCATTTTTAATCTCGCAAGAGGCTCTGCCTTAAAAGGTTTATGCGGCATTCCGGCAGTAAGAGATAAAATAATCAGGCCGCTGATTAAGTGTTCACGGAAAGAGATTGAAGAGTACTGCAGAATGAATAATATTTCGTATATGCTTGACAGTACGAACTCGGATGATAAGTATACACGAAATCATATCCGTTTAAACATCATCCCACAATTGAATAGAATTAATCAATCGTATGATGAGGCGATCTCTCGTTGCTCGCAAATTTTATATGAAGATGAAGACCTTTTAAGTCAGCTGTCGGATGAATTGCTAAATAGTGCACGAATTAAAAAAGATTTTAATGCAAAAATCCTTGCATCATCACATGTCGCCTTACGCAAAAGAGTTATTTCAAGTATTTTATTTGAAAAAACAGGTCTTTTCGCTGAAAACAAACACATTATATCGGTTGATTCATTATTGTGTAATGGCGGTAGTTTGCAGATTAAAAAAGGAACTACCGTTTTGGTTAAAAACGGTATTTTAAGCTTTCCAATTAATTTTCAAAATATCGGACATTGGAGCTTAGATTTTAAAGAAGGGATAATAGAAATTCCTGAAAATGTCATTGAAATAAAAATAATTAATAGAAAAGATTTAGATAAATTACAATATATTCATAATAACATATTGGATAATTGCTTTGATTATGATAAAATTATAGGTAAAGCAATCGTGAGATCAAGATGTAATGGTGATAGTATAAGATTGAGCAACCGCAAATGCACAAAAACCATTAGAAAGCTTTTCAACGAAAAAGCAATCCCTGCTATCGATAGAAGTAAGATTGCTATGATTGCTGATAACGAGGGTTTACTTTGGATAAATGGGGTCGGTATTGCTGAGCGTTGCGAAATTACCAAAGAAACAAGTAAAATTGTATTAATTTTATTGTGAGGTCATAAAATGCTTAAAGATATAAAGGAAATTTTATTTGATCAAGATGATATTGCAAAAATAGTAAAGCGATTGGGCGAACAAATAAGTAAAGACTATGAAAATCTTAATCTTCTTATGGTAAGTGTTTTAAAAGGTTCAATTGTTTTCATGGCTGATCTAATGCGTTCAATCTCTATACCTTGCCGTATAGACTTTATGGCCGTTTCCAGTTATGGTTCAGGAACAATTACGTCCGGGGCAGTTAAAATAATAAAAGATTTAGATATTAATCTCGAGGGCTATGATGTACTGATTGTTGAGGATATCTTAGACAGCGGAAAAACACTGAGTTATATTCTCGAATTATTGCACAGCAGAAGCCCAAATAGTTTAAAAATATGCACATTATTTGATAAACCAGAGCGCCGGCAGGTAAATCTGATTCCTGATTATAAAGGTGCAGAAGTTCCGGACGAATTTATTGTCGGTTATGGTCTTGACTGTGATGAAAAATACAGAAATTTACCATATGTTGGAGTATTAGAACCGTATATATATAGGGCTGTTTGAATTATTGTAAGTTTATTAAGGAGTTGTTATTTTTTTGAACAAGAAAAAATTATTAGCGATATTACCATATGTTCTTATTCCGATTTTTATTATTTTGGCCAGCACTGCGTTTGCTGACAGTCAAAAAAAGCAAAAGACCGAATACTATGAAATTGTGCAGTATTTTGATGCCGAAAGAATAAGCGATTACAGTTTAAATTTAAGCAGCGGAGCCTTGGAATACTACCTAGACGGTGAAACAGAACCAAAAGAATTTACAGTTCCAAATGTAAATATGTTTATTGATGATATCCATATTCAGGTTATTAAACATAATCGTGAACACCCCGATAGTATCATTAAAGCGAAATATATTTCAGGCACGGCAGGTTCATGGATATATAATATTATGCCTACGGTTTTACTTGTTGTTCTTATGGGCGGCCTTGTTTTTTTTATGATTCGTCGAATGAACCAGACAATGACAAACGAAACAAACAGGGCATTGGGTTTTGGAAAAGCCAGAGTTAAGCAAGCAAAGGATGAAAAAAGAAAAACAACTTTTGCCGATGTTGCGGGAGCCGACGAGGAAAAGGCAGAGCTTAGTGAAATTGTTGATTTTTTGAAAGAGCCGTCAAAATTTGATTTTCTTGGTGCACGTATTCCAAAGGGAGTACTTTTAGTTGGACCTCCCGGCACCGGAAAAACATTGCTCGCGCGTGCAACTGCCGGCGAAGCGAGTGTTCCCTTTTTCTCGATATCCGGTTCTGATTTTGTTGAAATGTATGTTGGTGTTGGTGCATCGCGAGTACGGGACTTGTTTGACCAGGCAAAAAAGAATTCGCCTTCAATTATTTTTATAGATGAGATTGATGCTGTTGGCCGTCATAGAGGTGCGGGAATGGGCGGCGGTCATGACGAGCGCGAACAAACGTTAAATCAACTATTAGTTGAAATGGATGGTTTTGGCGCTAATGAGGGTGTCATAATTATTGCTGCAACAAACCGACCCGATATTTTAGATCCTGCCTTGCTTCGTCCCGGCCGTTTTGACAGACAGGTTGCTGTGGGTTATCCTGATATTAAAGGCAGAGAAGAAATCTTAAAAGTTCATGCAAAAGGTAAGCCATTGGCTCCTGATGTCGATTTATCAATCATTGCCCGATCAACTGTTGCTTTTACTGGCGCTGACCTTGAAAATCTTCTAAATGAAGCAGCCTTACTCTCTGCCCGCAGAAACAAAAAAGCCATTACGATGGATGAAATTCAGGAAGCTACAATTAAAGTTCTTGTAGGCAGTGAAAAGAAATCTCATAAAATGAGCGACAAAGAAAAGAAACTGACTGCATTTCATGAATCAGGACATGCTGTTGTTACATATTATTTAGACGGTCAGGATCCTGTTCATCAGGTTTCGATTATTCCCCGTGGACTTGCCGGAGGCTATACACTGCACATGCCCACTGAAGACAAAAGCTATGCTTCAAAGCATGATATGCTCAATGATTTAGTCGTATTGCTTGGCGGACGCGTAGCTGAATCAATTGCCTTGGGAGATATATCGACAGGTGCCTCAAATGACATTGAAAGAGCTACAAAACTTGCACGTGATATGATCACTAAATATGGTATGAGCGAGTTGCTTGGGCCTGTTTCTTTTAGTTCCGGAAGTGATGAAATATTCTTGGGTAGGGATTATAATCACATGAGAAACTATTCAGAGGATATAGCATCTGCAATAGATAAGGAAGTTAACAGCTTAATCACTACTGCTTATGACCGTACGCATGGAATACTGACCGATCATATTGATAAGTTGAATAAAATTGCGGAATATTTACTTGATAAAGAAAAAATTGAAGGCAAAATATTCTTAGAACTGATGGGTGATGAACAAGTAAATCAAAACCCATCCTCAAAAGATACTGAAGAAGAAAACATTTAGTTATTACTTCATATTATTAATATTAATTTGACAAACCTTCATCTGGAGTTAACAGTTGAAGGTTTTTTTGATTTTAACTTAACCCTATGTCTGTTTTCCGAATATGTTCAATCCACTAAATTTTGCCGCTATTTCTTGACATACCACCATATATGGTGTAATATAACAAGGAATTATTATGTTCTTTTTTGGGAGGTTTCTTCAAAATGGCAAACAAATCTGCCTACAGTAATGCAAGTATCACGCAATTGAAGGGCGCTGACCGGGTACGTAAACGTCCCGGAGTTATATTTGGTTCAGATGGCCTTGATGGCTGTCAACATTCAATATTTGAAATTATTTCCAATTCTATTGACGAAGCACGCGAAGGATTCGGAGATAAAATAATTCTTACGTATTTTACCGATAACTCGATTGAAATCCAGGATTTTGGCAGAGGTATCCCGGTTGACTATAACGATAAAGAAAAAAAGTTCAATTGGGAACTTGTTTTTTGTGAACTATATGCAGGCGGAAAGTATGATACAAATAATGGCGGAAGCTATGAATATTCATTAGGCTTAAATGGATTAGGTCTTTGCGCAACACAATATTCGTCTGAGTATATGGAAGCAGAAATTCATCGATATGAGGATTCTACTCTAACAAATACTAAAGAGACCAATCGAAATTTGATAAGATATACACTCCGGTTTAAAAAAGGGAAGCCATATGGTCAAATGGAAAGGGAAATATATACAAAACGTGACACCGGTTCTCGAATAAAATGGCGTCCCGACACCGATGTGTTTACAGAAATCAAAGTCCCGCTCGAATATTTTCAAGATACTTTCAGACGTCAATCCATCGTTAATAACGGTCTTAGATTCATTTTAAAATATCAGGAAGGCAACAGCTTCAATACTTATGAGTATTATTATGAAAACGGTATTTCTGATTATATAAAGGAAGTAGCCGGCGAGAATTCTTTGTCCGGAATACAGTTGTGGCAGGCTGAACGCACAGGCCGTGACCGACAGGACCAAAAAGATTATAAATTAAAAATGTTTGTTGCTCTTACTTTTTCGAACAAAACTCAATTAAAAGAATATTATCATAATTCAAGTTGGCTTGAAAATGGCGGTTCTCCCGAAAAGGCTACCAGAAGCGCATTTGTTTCACAAATTGACGCATATTTAAAGCAGAACGGAAAATATGTTAAAAGTGACAGTAAAATTACTTTTCAGGATATAGATGATTGCTTAATTTTAATAATATCTTCTTTTTCAACGCAGACATCATATGAAAATCAAACAAAGAAATCTATACAAAATAAATTTATACAGGAATCAATGACTGAGTTTCTCCGTCATCAGCTTGAAGTATATTTCATTGAAAACCGAGCAGATGCGGAAAAGATTTGCGAGCAAGTACTTATTAACATGCGAAGCCGAATTAAGGCTGAAACAACACGATTAAACCTTAAAAAGACAATGCAAAGCTCAAATGACTTAACTAACAGAGTACAGAAATTTGTCGATTGCCGCAGTAAGGATGTTACTATAAGAGAGTTATTTATTGTTGAGGGGGATTCAGCTCTCGGCGCTTGTAAACAGGCAAGAAATTCTGAATTTCAAGCAGTCATTCCTTTAAGAGGTAAAATACTGAATTGTCTGCAATCTGATTATGATAAAATTTTCAAAAATACAATAATAACCGACTTGGTAAAAGTTCTTGGCTGCGGCGTAGAAGTGAATTCTAAGGCGAATAAGGAATTATCGTCTTTCAACCTTAACTCGCTTCGATGGAGTAAGGTCATCATTTGCACTGATGCTGATTTTGACGGATTTCATATTCGAGCACTTGTCTTAACGATGATTTACCGTTTGATGCCAACGCTGATTGATGATGGCAAAGTATTTATAGCTGAATCACCGTTATACGAAATTAATTCCAAGGACGAAACTTGGTTTTTATATACCGAAAATGAAAAGTTAAGTGCTATTGAGCACATCGGCAGCGCAAAATATACAGTCCAACGTTCAAAGGGTTTGGGAGAAAATGAAGCGGAAATGCTGTCGCTGACTACAATGAACCCCGCAACAAGAAGATTGATAAAAATCGATCCTGATACTGTTAAGGCCACAGCAGATAAGTTTGAACTGCTTCTGGGTGATAACCTTGCAGGCCGCAAGGAGCATATTGCTAATAATGGTTATATGTATATTGAAATGGCTGACATATCATAGATATAGTATTTATGTCTCGATATATAATTTTTAGGAGAATAAAATGGCGAGTAAAAAGAAAAATAATGTTAATCAAGGCGAACAAATCAATACCAATGCCCATATTATTGGTGCGGGTACTATTGTAAATCAACTTATAACCGATACGCTTGAAACAAATTTTATGCCATACGCGATGAGTATCATAATGTCAAGAGCGATACCGGAAATCGATGGCTTCAAACCCTCGCACAGAAAAATATTGTACACAATGTATAAAATGGGTTTACTTGGCGGAACACGTTCAAAATCGGCAAATATTGTAGGCCGTACTATGCAGTTAAATCCACATGGTGATGCGGCAATATATGACACTATGGTAAGGCTTTCAAAAGGATATGAGGCACTATTACACCCTTATGTTGATTCAAAAGGAAATTTCGGTAAAGCATATTCAAGGGATATGATGTGGGCTGCTTCAAGATATACCGAAGCAAAACTTGACGTTATTTGCGCGGAACTGTTCAGAGACATTGACAGAGACACTGTTGATTTTGTTGATAACTATGATAATACCATGAAAGAACCGACACTTCTGCCAGTTACTTTTCCCTCAGTTCTTGTAAACGCAAATACCGGCATAGCTGTAGGAATGGCTAGTTCAATATGTTCATTTAATCTTACAGAAGTATGCGAAACAACAATTCAGTTGATAAATGATCCCGAACATCATGTTGCAGATACACTCAAAGCACCGGATTTTATCGGAGGAGCTCAAATAATCTATAACAGAGAGATAATTGAAGAAATATACAACACCGGCAGGGGAGGAATCAGAGTCAGGTCAAAGTACAATTATGACATGAAAAATAATTGCATAGATATAACTGAAATTCCACCCACAACAACTGCTGAAGCTATTATTGATAAGATTATTGAACGAATTAAAACCGGTGCAATAAGAGAAATCAACGATGTGCGTGATGAAACCGATAAAAGCGGACTTAAAATTACCATTGACATAAAGAGGGGAGTCGATGCGGAAAAACTCATGCAGCGACTTTTCAAAATAACGACTCTTGAAGATACTTTTTCTTGTAATTTCAACGTACTCATCGGGGGCTCTCCCAGGGTTTTGGGTATTTCTGAATTGTTGACTGAATGGATATCCTTTCGTACAGAATGTGTTCGAAGAAGAGTGTCTTTTGATTTAAAAAGATCTCAGGAAAAACTTCATCTTTTATATGGACTCGCAAAAATTTTACTTGATATTGATAAGGCAATTAAAATTGTACGCAATACTGCCGAAGAAAGTGAAGTTGTTCCAAACCTAATGATAGGCTTCATGATTGATGAATTGCAGGCTGAGTTTGTTGCTGAAATTAAATTGAGGCATCTTAACCGTGAATATATTTTAAAACGTACACAGGATATCGAAAAACTTGAAAATGATATAATTGAAATGGAGAGTATACTTTCAAGTAAAAATAAAGTTAAAAAAATCATAATATTCGAGCTGAGCAATGTAATTCAAAAGTATAGCAAGCCGCGCCGCAGCGAAATTATATATACTGCCGATTCATACGATGATGAACCACTTGATGAAATACCGGACTATCCAGTTAATTTATTTTTTACAAGAGAAGGTTATTTTAAAAAAGTTACATCACAGTCGCTTCGAATGAGCGGTGATCATAAATTAAAAGACGGAGACATTTTATATATTTCAACCGAATCATCTAATAATAAGGACCTTTTATTTTTTACTAATAAATTTCAGGTTTATAAAGCAAAGGTTTATGAATTTGAAGACACAAAAGTAAGTTTGTTAGGTGATTACATCCCTGCAAAGTTGGAAATGGAACCGGGAGAAACCGCAAAATATATGGCTGTTACGTCCGATTATTCAGGATATATGCTTTTTTTCTTTGAAAACGGCAAAGTTGCAAAAGTTGATATGATTTCATATCAAACAAAAACCAACCGAAAGAAACTCATTAATGCATATTCGTCAAAGTCGCAGTTGGTCGAATTTAAATATATTTCTGCTGATTGTCAAATGATCATTAAATCATCAGCAGGAAAGATTCTTTTATTTAATACAGGTTCAGTTTCACCCAAAACAACCAAAGACACTGCAGGTATTACTATCATGTCACTTAAAAAGGGTCAATACATTGAAACTGTCAGGGAATATATTGAAGGAGAGTTTGTTAAACCGGGGCGGTATAAAACGAAAAATTTACCTGCGGCAGGAGTTCGTCTTTGCTCTGAAGATCAGGGAGAGCAGCTGTTACTTTCTTCCGATGAATAGAAACCAACACATCAATTACTCTATATTTGTATTTACTTAAATTTTCGCTTGCATTTTTTAAATAAATATGTTAAACTACGCCAGTACATTAAATCTTGGAGGTTTGATTCATGACACCTATGGAAATTGCACTTGGAATTCTTTTAATAATTCTTTCCATTCTCATTGTGGTAGTTGTACTTCTGCAAGAAAGTAAAACAGCAGGTTTATCAGGTGCTATAGCAGGCGGAGCTGAAACATTTTTTGGAAAAAACAAAGGACGTACTGTTGAACAAAAATTGGTAAAATGGACAAAATACATAGCTATTTCTTTTTTTATTCTTTCTCTTGCAACTACACTTCTTCTGCTTTTCTTTAATTAACTAAATTTTAAAAAGCCTCGCTTCGGCGAGGCTTTTTAAAATTTATTTCTTGATATAAATAAATGCAAAATGATAATCAATTATGAAATATTAACATCTTCCAAGTTTTATTTGGATTTTTGCATATCGACCTGTTTATTTGTAATTTTAAATTACATATAATTTAAATGATTGACTGCCTATTTCACCTGTTGTATAATTATTTTATACATTTAGCTTTTGTTATCTATCGAAATATAATTATAATAAATCGGAGGTTAATTAATGAGCAAGAAGAAAGCACTTATTGTTTACGGGGGCTGGGATGGACATGAGCCGGAATTAGTTGCTAATCGTTTTAAATGTATTCTTGAAAACGAGGGTTTACATGTTACGCTTTCGCAAACACTTGAAACATATTCTGATTTCGAATTTCTTATGAATTTACACTTAATAGTTCCAATTTGGACTGGAGGAAATTTGAGCGGTGAATTATGTAAAAATGTCAGTAAGGCTGTAGCTTCAGGTGTTGGCATAGCTGGCAACCATGGCGGTATGTGTGACTCTTTCAGAGAAAATACCGAATGGCAGTTCATTACGGGAGGCAACTGGATTTCTCATCCCGGCGGTATGATAAATTATAAAGTAAATCTTGTTAAAAACTCATCCAGCCCTATTGTTGAAGGTATAGATGATTTCGAAGTTTTTAGCGAGCAGTATTATTTACATGTTGACCCGGCAGTCGATGTTCTCGCAACTACCCGTTTCCCGTTGGAAACATATTATCATAGCTCTAACAAACCTATTGATATGCCTGTTGTTTGGACAAAAAAGTGGGGTCACGGCAGAGTATTTTATAATTCACTCGGCCATACCGACATTGTCTTCGAAGATGCACCGGCTTCTCAGGAATTGATGAGAAGAGGAATGTTATGGGCAATTGAGGGTAGAGATATCGCAATTGAAAGAAAACTTGATTCAAGTGTTTTCGAAAGCAAAGCAAAAATATATTAAAACATATAATAAATTAATCATTTTTAAGGAGTATAGTTATGGATAAAGTAGTTGTTGGCATTATTGGAAACGGAAATATCAGCCCTATTTATTTAAAAAATTTAACAACTGTTTTTAATGAAATTGTTCAAGTTAAAGGAGTTTGTGATTTAATCCCTGAACGTTCTGCGTCCGCTGCGGAAAAATGGGGGATTCCTGTTATTTATGAGAACATGTATGACATGTTTAAAGATGATGAAATAGAAATCGTATTAAATTTAACAACTCCAAAACAGCATTACGGTGTGGCTGTAGAGGCTTTGCGATATGGGAAAAACACACATAGTGAAAAACCTATGTCTGTTTCACTGAAAGACGCTAAAGAGCTTTTTGATCTTGGCAAAGAAAAGGGATTGCTTGTCGGTGTTGCACCTGACACATTCATGGGCGCTGGAATTCAGACTTGCCGAAAATTGCTTGATGACGGTTATATAGGAACGCCCATCGGTGCCGCGGCATATATGACCGGTCACGGTCATGAGACCTGGCATCCTGATCCCGAGTTTTACTATGAGCAAGGTGGCGGCCCAATGCTTGATATGGGTCCATATTATGTCACTGCTCTTGTAAATCTTTTAGGGCCGGTAAAAAAACTTACCGGAACATCTCACAGAATGTTTAAGACTCGTACGATAACAAGCGAGAAAAAATACGGTAAAGTAATTCCTGTTGAAGTTGATACACATGTAAACGGTATAATGGAATTTGAAAACGGTGCTGTCGGTTCAATAATAATGTCATTTGACATGTGGAAAAGCGATCATCCAAATATTGAGATATATGGTACCGAAGGCACAATGCAAGTACCTGATCCTAACGGTTTTGGCGGCCCCGTTCGTTTACAGCGTAAAGACGGAGAGTTTTACGAGTTGCCTCTGACGCACCCCTATAGCGATAATTATAGAGGAGTGGCCGTTGCCGATATGGCTATGTCTCTTCGTACCGGCAGAAAACATAGAGCAAGCAGCGATCTCGGATATCATGTCCTTGACATTATGCTTGGTTTCGGGGTAAGTTCTGCCACTGGCACACATTATTTGTTGCAATCTTCTTGTAAGCGGCCGGAACCTATGCCAATGAATGTAATTAAAGGTATTCTTGATTAAATATTGTATAATATTTTAATATTGATTTTTGGGCACACATAAAGTGTGCCCAAAATCGATATTCATAATTTATAATGATATGTTTTGATTATCGGTTTAATTGTTTTATTACAGAATTTTAATAATTGTTTAACAATTATTTGAAATTGTGGTATAATAAAATGATTTAAGGAGGCAATATGAAAATGAATTATAAAGCATCAAATAACATCGACAAAAAAAGTATTAAGAAAAAAAGAACAGTTAAATCAAAAAGGATTTTTACTTTAATATTTTCTTTACTCATGGTTTTTGTTTTAACATCCATTGTTGTTTTCGGATATGTCACAAACCATATCATTTCATTCACAAATGGCGATGTTGCCATTAATTTGGCCGATTACAAAAAAGATCAAAGCCTGACATCCTTTATTTATGCATCTGATAAGGACGGTAAAGAAGTTACGCTGGCTACACTTCATGGTGAAGAGAATCGCGTTTGGGCTAATCTTGAAGACATATCTCCAAATTTATCGAAGGCATTTGTTTCTCTTGAAGATAAACGGTTTTATGAGCACAAAGGTGTTGATTGGTATAGATTTATCGGGGTAATAACAAAATACAATTTCGATCAGGGAGCTTCAACCATCACCCAACAGCTAATTAAGAACTTAACAGGAGAGAACGATGTTACGGTAATAAGAAAATTTAATGAAATACTCTCAGCGTTAAACCTGGAGAATAATTATTCAAAAGATAAAATCCTTGAAGCTTATCTTAACACCGTATCTCTTGGCAGTGGTTGTTACGGAGTCAGAACTGCTGCTGAAAAATATTTTGGCAAGGATGTCGGCAATCTTAACCTCGCGGAATGTGCATCAATTGCAGCTATAACAAAAGCCCCCTACTCCTATGATCCCTTGAACAACCCCGAAAATAACAATGATCGGCAAAAATACTGTTTAAGTGAAATGTTATCTCAAGGGGTAATAAGTAATGACGAATACAATGAGGCTTTAAATTTTAAATTGATCTTTACCAATAGTCCGGACTATGTCCCTACGGCAAGCGATAATACACCTGTAGCAGAAACTACTGATGTTCAAAGTTTTTATGTTGATTTTGTTATAGACAATGTAATTGCAGATTTGTCAGCAAAATACGGTTATACAGTCCAGCAAGCAACTCAAAAAATATATTATGGCGGTCTTAAAATTTATGCAGCTGAGGACATTGATGTTCAAAACGCACTTGAAGATATTTATTATAACCGTATAACATTCCCAAAAGAAAGCGATACTGCAGATAATCCTGCCGTACAATCTGCCATGACAGTTATGAATTATGAAGGCAGAGTTGTAGGTATTATAGGTAAAGCAGGAACGAAAATTGGTAACCGGTGTTTAAACAGAGCTGCTGATTCCCCGCGCCAACCAGGTTCCTCAATTAAACCCCTTGCAACATATGGCCCGGCGATTGAAATGAATTATATCAATTGGTCAACCATGATACTCGATTCCGGTTTTCCATATAAAGGCATGGCTATGTGGCCGAAAAATCAAAGTGGTACTTTTGGCTCAGGTTCCAATGTTACTGTGCAAACAGCAATTCAAAAGTCTCTTAATACCGTTGCCGCAAGAATAGTTGTTGATAAACTTACCCCAAAGACTTGTATGGATTATTTGCAAAACAAATTCCATATATCAACACTGGATGCCGAAAATGACCCATACGCCGCACCAATGGCTGTTGGAGCCTTAACAAAAGGTGTAACATCACTTGAGATGACTGCTGCCTATGCTTCCTTCGGTAACGGTGGTAAATATTATAAACCTTATTGTTATTATAAGGTGACCGACAATGAAGGAAAAGAAGTATTACTCGAAACAAAACCGGTTGGTGAACAAATTATTAAACCGGAAACAGCAGATATCATGTGCGAATTGCTGCAAACAGTTGATACCTCCGGTTTTGGTACAGGAAGCAATGTCAGAAAATTTCAAATAATGGCTAAAACCGGTACTACTGATGAGGACAACGACAGATGGACTTGCGGTGGAACCCCTTATTATGTCAGTGCTGTCTGGTATGGATATGATAAGCCAAAAACAATTGCACCCGGTACAAATCCGGCCGGGAAAATATTAATTGCGGTTTATGACCGCATTCATAAAGACCTTGAACCCAAAATATTTGAAAAAAGCGGTCTTACTGTTCAAAAGAGTTACTGCACGGTGTCCGGTCTTTTGGCAAGTGACAATTGCAAATCAACGAAGATGGGTTGGTATAAAATAAGCAATTTACCCGGCGTATGCACTACCTGCTCCGGTTCATTGTCTTCTACCGCATCCAATGTGCTTGATAATATAATTAACCAAATCTTCCCCGATGAATAATAAAATTTGATTCAATTACAGCATAGTTTGCATGATATGGAGCTGTTATTTATGAGCAAGATTATAATTAAGAATGCAAGAATAATTGACCCCGGCCGAGAAATCGATCAAATCGGAGATATTTTTATTAATGACGGCTTGATATTGGCAATAGGTAAAAATATTTTATTAGACTCCGATTATGTTATTGATGCTACCGGTCTTGTTGCCGCTCCCGGCCTTGTTGATATGCATGTTCATATGCGTGATCCCGGATTCACATATAAAGATGATATCATTACAGTTGGTGAGTGTGCGGCTGCAGGCGGAGTAACAACAGTTGCCGCAATGCCAAACACAAACCCTGTCGCTGACAATGTCGACACAATTCGTTATATTCTTGATAAATCCTACAAATCAAAAGTAAAGGTTTTACCTGTCGGCGCAATAACAAAAGGTTTACGAGGAATCGAAGTTACAAATTTTAAACTGTTGAAAGATTCAGGAGCAGTTGCTTTTTCAGATGACGGTATGCCTGTTTCGACTGCAAAACTAATGTCAGATGCACTTAAGCAGTCCATATTGAACGATGTAAATATTTTAGCCCATTGCGAAGAAAAAAGTCTTTCAGAGGGCGGGATAATAAACGAGGGGGCCGTTTCGGAAATTCTTGGTGTTGCCGGAATCCCTTCTTCATCGGAAAATGTTGGAATTTCAAGGGAAATAGCACTGGCAAAAACTTTGAACGCTTGTGTACACATATGCCATGTAAGCACCGCTGATGCTGTTGAACTCATAAAACTTGCTAAACATATCGGTATTAAGGTAACAGCGGAAACATGTCCGCAGTATTTTTCATTCAATGACGAAATGCTGCTTCATCGGGATGCTGACTATAAAATGAACCCGCCATTAAGATCAGAGCTGGATAGAAAAGCTATTATTCGTGCAATAATTAACGGTACTATTGATGTTATCGCCACGGACCATGCGCCACATTCTCGTGAAGAGAAAAAATGTTTTCTTGAAGCGCCAAATGGTGTTATCGGACTTGAAACTTCACTGGCCGCCGGGATAACCAATTTAGTTAATAGCGGCTGCATAAGTATGTCTAAACTCATTTATATGATGAGTACTATGCCTGCACAGATTCTCGGTATTGTTGCAGGCAGCTTAAATATTGGAAAATCTGCCGATATTGTTATTTTTAATGCTGAAGAACGATGGATTGTAAATCCTGATTTATTACACGGTAAATCAAAAAACTCTCCATTTAAAGGTATGGAATTTTGCGGGAAAGTTAAATACACCATATGCAGAGGCGAAATTATATATAAAGATAAGAAATGAAGGTATCCAAATGTCACTTGACAGATTAATTGAAAGAATTGTAAAAACAAAAAATCCAACAGTTGCAGGTTTAGATCCAAATTTGGATTTTATTCCGGACTTTATTAAATTATCATCTTTCAATAGACACGGAAACAATTTGGAAGCAGCCGCTGATACCATTTTAAATTTTAATAAAGGTTTAATAGATGCGCTGTTTGATATTGTTCCCGCAGTAAAGCCGCAAAGCGCCTATTATGAGCTTTATGGTTGGCAAGGAATTAAAGCACTTAGCGAAACAATAGCATATGCAAAAGAAAAAGGAATGTTTGTTATTCTTGACGGAAAACGCAATGATATAGGAACTACCATCCAAGCATACGCCTCAGCATATCTCGGCAATGTTTCAGTTAACGGAAAAAGTTTTGAGCCCTTCGGCGCCGATGCTTTAACCGTCAACGGCTATTTGGGCAGTGATGGAATCATGCCGATATTGAAAATTTGCGAACAATACGATAAAGGTATTTTCGTTCTTTGCAAGACATCCAACCCATCATCAGGTGAACTTCAAGATATTTCGATTAACGGAAACACCATATACAGCATTATGGGAGAAATGTGCGAACAATGGGGGAAAGAGTTGTATAACAAATACGGATATTCCGGTGTTGGCGCTGTTGTTGGTGCTACATATCCAAAACAGCTCGAAGAATTAAGAAATCAAATGCCGGGAACTTTTTTCCTTGTCCCCGGGTATGGTGCGCAGGGCGGCAACGCCAAAGATGTTTCATACGCCTTTGACAAGAGAGGTCTTGGCGCTATTGTAAACTCATCACGCGCACTAATGTGTGCTTATAAGAAATCCGGTTATGACGAACATGAATATGCAATGGCTGCAAGAACCGAAGCCCAACGAATGAGAGATGAAATAACTTCATATATACCAAAATTTTCTCTTGTCTGAGGAGGACTTAATTTGGAAAAGATCAAAACGAAAACTGCCTATCTTGTTTTGGCGGATGGCACCGTCTTCAAAGGCAGCTCAATGGGCAAAGAAGGAGAAGCTATCGGCGAGGTTGTTTTTAACACCTGCACAGCTTCATACCAGGAACTGCTGAGTGATCCGACATATTATGGTCAAATTGTAGCTCAAACATATCCTCTAATCGGTAATAGGGGAATTGAAAATGATATTAACTCATCAGACATTACAGCAAACGGATATATTGCTCGAGAGTGGTGTAATTCACCTTCAAATATTTTTGGAGGCGTTACGCTTGACGAATATTTAAAGCGTGTAAACATTGTCGGTATTTTCGGAATCGACACAAGACGGTTAACCAGAGCATTAAGAGATAAAGGATATTTTAATGGTGCAATAACAAATACGCTTGATCATTTTGATGAACTTATGAACAGGATTAAATGTTATTCAATTCATGGCGCAGTTTCTGCAGTAACAATAAAAAATATCATTGAATATAAATCAGAAAATCCAATATTCAATGTAGTTGTAATAGATTATGGCTTTCCGCGGACAATGTTAAAATCTTTGTTACAACGTGGATGCAACTTAACAATTGTTCCCGCCGGTACTATTCCTGAGGAATTATTAAAACATAACCCTGACGGTCTTGTTTTCTCTAATGGTCCCGGAGATCCTGATGATGATCCTGTTTTGGTTGAAAATATTAAAACATTAATTAAAGAAAAGATTCCTTCGCTTGGTATTGGTGTCGGACACCAAATGATGGTTCTTGCAATTGACGGCATAATAAATAAAATGCCTAAGGGACACAGAGGCTCAAACCAACCTGTTATTGTTTGCGGAACAGATAATGTTCTTGTAACAACACAAAATCATGGTTATGACGTTGCTGATGGAAGCTTAAATGAAAATACGGCAGAAGTAATCATGCGAAATGTTAATGATAATTCAATTGAAGGTCTTATTTATTATGATTTCCCCGGTTTTTCCATTCAATTTACACCAATTGACATCGGCAGCTTTTCTGATACATCATGGGTATATGATAAGTTTATAGCTCTAATGAAAGGAGGCAGGGGAGTTTGAAAAATAATATAAAAAGTGTTCTTGTAATAGGCTCCGGACCTGTTGTTATTGGTCAGTCCTCTGAATATGACTATTCGGGAGTTCAAGCTTGTCTTGCTCTTAAAGAAGATAAAATCCGAGTAATTGTTATTAACTCAAATCCTGCTTCTATTATTACAGATAGTGATATTGCTGATGCGATCTATATAGAACCTCTCAATATAGATGTAGTAAAAAGGATTATTGCTTTTGAAAAGCCTGACAGCATTCTGCCTACAATGGGTGGCGCTAAAGGGCTCGAAATTGCGCTCGAACTATATAACAACGGATTTTTAGATGAAAATAGCGTTCAGCTTCTATCTGTAACAGCTGAGCTTATTCAACGTGTACAAAACCGCGAGTGTCTTAATCAAATGCTTTCTGCAATTAATGAGTCTTCGGTTCAATCAGCGATTATTGAGAATGCGAATGACGCAGTTAATTTTGCAGAAAAGATAGGTTTCCCTGTTATCATCCTGCCTGCTTATGAACTTGGCGGAGAAACGCCGAAAATTTGTTATACCTCAGAAGAGTTAATAGAATCTTCCTTGGAAGCCCTTAATGTTTCGCTTATACACCAAGTTCTTGTTGAAAAGTGCATTTCAGGTTGGAAAGAAATCGAATTTGAAGTTATCCGTGACAGTGCAGGAAACTGTATTTGCATTTCTAATATGGAAAATTTAGATCCTATAGGTATTCATACGGGTGATAGTATTATTGTAACACCTGCCCAAACATTAACAGATTCTGAAGGGGTGTTGTTGCGTGCTACTGCACTCAATATCATTTCTCATTTAGGTTTAATCGGGAATTGCAACATTCAATTTGCAATCAAATCCGATGGGAGTGAATATACCGTAGTATCTGTAACGCCAATGGCAAGCAGATCATCAGCATTAGTTTCAAAAGCAACGGGTTATCCCATTGCCAGGGTAGCAGCAAAGGTTGCTATAGGCTATAAACTTCATGAAATAATCAATGAAATAACAGGTTGTACTATGGCGTGCTGCGAGCCTGCTATCGACTATTGTGCGGTTAAATTCCCAAAATGGTCGTTTGACAAATTCGATTATGCAAACCGTAAATTGGGTTCATCTATGCAGGCAACCGGCGAAACTATTTCTATAGGAACAAGTTTCGAACTTGCATTTATGAAAGCAGTTCGATCAATTAATATTGGAATTATAACCCCGAGTTTACCAAAATTCAGCAGTAAAAGCGATGAAGAAATCATTCAGACAATTGCTAATTCCGATGATGAGCGAATATTTGCAATTTACGAGTCGATAAAACGAGGAGTTTCATTTGATGTAATTTATAACCTTACTAAAATCGACAACTGGTTTCTTGCAAAATTAAAAAATATTGCAGATATGGAGTCAGAGCTCAATGGTGAAATTAATGAGGATATATACCATCATGCAAAAAGAATAGGCTTTCTCGATGAAACAATAAAAGGCTATACCGGCAAACAGGAAAGCATTAATGTTGCACCAAGTTATAAAATGGTAGATACCTGCGCCGCTGAATTTGATGCTGCTAAACCATATTTTTATTCTGCATTTGATGATGAAAATGAAGCTCATTTATTTACTGATTTATCTGAACGGGGTAAACGAAAGGTTCTTGTCATTGGTTCCGGACCCGCAACGATAGGTCATGGCAATGAGCTTGATTATTGTAATGTTCATTGTCTGAAGGCTCTTAACGCTTTAGGATATTCAACAATATCTGCAAACAATAATCCTGAAGCTGTTTCAACAGATTACAGAATGTCTGACAGGTTGTACCTCGATCCGCTTTGTGTAGAAGACATCAATAATCTGGTTGCTACGGAACGGCCTTGGGGTGTTATTACTCAATTTTCCGGAGAAAAAGCCGTTCTTCTAACAAAAGCTTTATCAAAAACGCGTATAAACCTTCTTGGACTTGATGAAAATCTTATTGATATCTTAGCTGATAAAGAATCCATACAAAAGAAACTTGCTGATTTACAAATATCATTCACAAATGAACATTTCTTTAATACAACCAGTATTGAAGTTGACGCTCTCAGTGATGGTGTCAATTGCATGATTCCGGGTATATCCGAACATATTGAACATTCCGGAATTCATTCCGGTGATGCTATTTCTGTATGTCCCACAATAACATTAAGTAACAAACAAATAGACACTGTCATTGAATATTCAGGCAAAATTGCATCTGCGTTAAATTACAAAGGTATTCTGAATATACAAATGGTGCTCTATGATAATAAGCTTTATGTTACAGAAATATCATCAAGTTCCTTCCACAATATTCCATTTATCAGTAAGGCAAGCGGACTGCCTATTATTGAAACAGCTGTCAGATGCATGCTTGGGGAGAAGTTAACCAGCATGGGGTATAATAACGGGCTTTTTCAAGGTAATGGTTTATATGCTGTAAGAGTGCCAGTTTTCAGCTTTGACAAGTTAACCGGTGCAGATGCTCAACTTGGCCTTGAGATGAAATCAACAGGAGAAGTTTTGGGAATTGCCGAACATTTTGAAGATGCTTTGTTAAAAGGACTCATCGCCTCTGGAATGAGAATAAAGCGATCGAGTGGAGTGCTTTTCACTGTAAGAAACTCAGATAAGCAGGATGCGGTAACTGTAGCCGACAAATTCTCTCAGCTCGATTTTAACCTTTATGCAACAGCCGGAACAGCAAAATACTTGAATACGAACCATGTTGCTTCAAGCTCAGTCAGAAAGCTTCATGAAGGATCTCCAAATATACTTGACCTGATAAACAGTAATAAAATAGTCTATGTCATATCGACATCCGAAAAAGCAACAGATGCGCTTGGTGACGATATAACAATTCGAAGAAGAGCAATTGAAAAACAGATTCCGACATTCACAACTCTTGATACAGCAAATGCACTGGCGCAATGTCTTGCAAATAAACGTTCTCTTGAAGATATTGAACTTATTGATATTTCTAAAATTTAAGGAGATTCATATGGCTTATTTTCAAGGTTGTTTTCCGTTGAAAGCAGTAAAGAAACTAAATGATAATTGTTTTGATTTTTCAATATTTTGTCCGGATATTGTTTTACATGCTACTTCCGGCCAGTTTGTTCATATCCGTTGCGGAAACAAGACTCTTCGTCGTCCGATATCAATTTGCGAATTAGACAAATATGCCGGGACAGTACGTCTCATATTTGATGTTCGAGGCGAAGGAACTTCTTGGCTTTCACAAAAATGTGCAGGAGATCAACTCGATATTCTCGGTCCCTTGGGAAACGGATTTGATTTTACAGATGTAAATAAAAAATCTCTTTTTATCGGTGGCGGTATTGGTACGCCTCCATTACTTGAAGCAGCGAAGGAGTTTAAAGGCAATGCCGATGCTATTCTCGGTTTTAGAAACCGGGAAAGCGTTATTTTAAAACATGATTTTGAAAATATATGCTCTAATGTACTTATTGCTACCGACAATGGCAGTCTTGGAAAAAAAGGTTTTGTTACAGATCTTCTCAGTGAAAGACTGATTAATTACAATTATGATGTTATATATTCATGCGGACCGACTGTTATGCTAAAAGCTGTAAGCAGAATTGCAGCTGCGCATAACATTAAATGCTATGTTTCCCTTGAAGAACGAATGGGCTGCGGTGTAGGTGCATGTCTTGTATGTGCATGCCAGATTAAAGCAAAAAATAAAATTGATTTTAAGCATGTATGCAAAGACGGTCCTGTTTTTGATGCCGAGGAGGTCGTTTGGTAATGGCTGATTTAAGTATAAATATTGCTGATGTTTTGTTTAAAAACCCTGTCATCACAGCATCAGGGACATATGGATTTGGCTCTGAATATAATGAACTCTTTCCTCTTGAAAGACTCGGCGGTATATCGTGTAAAGGAATAACACACGAGAAGAGACCAGGAAATCCACCGCCAAGAATTGCTGAAACTCCATCAGGAATTCTTAACAGTGTCGGACTGCAAAACCCCGGAATTGATTGCTTTATAGAAAACTTTTTACCTTGGCTTCAAAAACAAAATACCGTCATAATTGTAAATATTGCCGGCAGTACAAACGAACAATATTGTGAAGTTGCAGAAAAACTTAACGACACGGCGGTTGACATGATTGAATTGAACATTTCATGTCCAAATGTGAAAGCCGGTGGAATTTCTTTTAGCACAACTTGTTCCGGTGTGGAAAACATTACAAATCTTGTTCGGAAAATATGCAAAAAACCGCTCATTGTCAAGCTAACGCCTAATGTCAGTGATATTGGTGAGCTTTCAGCAGCCGCTGAAGCTGCAGGCGCAGATGCAATTTCAATGATAAATACAATAACCGGAATGAAAATTGACATAAAAACACGCAGACCCATTCTAAAAAATAATACCGGTGGGCTATCGGGTCCCGCTGTTTTACCTGTGGCTGTCAGAATGGTATGGCAAGCTGCGGGTAGAGTAAAAATACCCATAATCGGTATGGGAGGTATTGCGAACTGGAAAGATGCTGTGGAAATTATGCTTGCAGGTGCGTCTGCCGTTCAGATTGGCACAGCGAACTTCACCGATGCTTATACTCCGCTAAAAGTAATTGAAGGAATTAACGGATATCTTGATAATAATAAAATTACCAGAATTCCCGACTTAGTAGGAAAGGTTGAGATATGGGAATGATCATTATGGCTGTTGATTACGGTGATGTTAGAACCGGTATAGCTATATGTGACCGTCTTGAAATATTAGCCTCTCCGGTATGTGTCATTGAACAACAAAATGCCGCAAAGTTAGTTGAAAAAATAGCTGAGCTTGCACGGCAACAAAAAGCTGAACTGTTTGTTGTCGGATATCCAAGAAATATGGATTCAAGTGAGGGGACAAGAGCAATCAAAAGCGAGAAATTTGCGCAAGCATTAGAAAATTCGACAGGAATAAAAACAGTTTTTTGGGATGAAAGACTGACAACAGTATCTGCACATAATGTTCTTAATTCAACCAATATCAGAGGTATGAAGAGAAAGGCGATAATCGATGTTGTTGCGGCAACAATTATTTTACAGGATTATTTAAGTTACAGGAGAATGAATAATGCATAAGCAGTATTCAAAAAATATTTGTTTCACAAAAAAAGATATATTATCTTCTTTAATTTTTGCGCTTCTTTTTATCTTATCTGTCTATCCTTCTTTTGTAAATACAGGAAAGTTAACGGTTCAAATTGTTTTAACGTGTTTCCTATCTTCTCTTGTTGTAATATTCAGCCTAATCATCAAAGTAAACATAAGGATTATAGCATTATCTATAGATATGTTTTTAGCTGTCTTTATTATTATTGCAATTGTTTGGCAAATAGTGATGCAAATTGAAAACATAATGCAGGGTGCAACCTTTGATAGGTGGATATATTTATTTTACTTTGATAAACCGTTATCTGTCGGGCTTGTTTGGTTTACCGTCATAATTATATTTACATTGATAAGAATTTTTAAGAAATATCCCGAATCAAGAGATTCAACTTATGAATATGATATGTTTTTCAATATTGCAAGCCGAGGTTTCTTTATATACTATGCTTTACTTTTAATATACAGTTTCATCTTAATAAGGTCTCCGGTTTATGATGTTTCGGATTCAAATTTTATTCCATTTAGAACCATGCAGACATATAACTACAATTATGAAATATTCATGTATTTTTTCGGGAATCTCTTATATTTTACACCGGCAGGATTTTATATCAAGGTAATTAAAAATAGAATTAAACCATTAGTATTTATTTTGCTGCCAATAACAATATCCGCCTCTATTGAATTATCGCAGTTGATATTTAAAAATGGCAACTGCGATATTGACGATGTCATTCTTAATTCAATTGGTTTCTATTTAGGTTTTGCGGTAAAATCAATTATGGATTATATAATTTTAAAGCGCACTTCCGGTTCTGTGAAAACAGTCTTCAATTGGAAATTCTGTTCTGAATATAAACAGCAATGACTATTTACTGCACAAAATAAAATGAATAATTTTATCTTAAGCAGAGAAAAAACGGTGGTTTTATTATGCCTGCAAAAGTTAAATCTGTTTTCATATGCAGTCAATGCGGTTATGAGAGCGTCAAGTGGTATGGATGTTGTCCAAGTTGCGGTGAATGGAATTGCATGAATGAGGAAACGAAGGCAATACTGTCGCCATCATTAAAAAAAGTCTTTAGCGATCACATACCTTCTGTTCTTTCTATTAATGATATAATCGCAGATACCAATATACGCCATGAAACAGGTATGGCTGAACTTGACAGAGTGCTGGGTGGTGGCATTGTTGGAGGTTCTCTTGTGCTTTTAAGCGGAGACCCCGGTATTGGCAAATCAACAATTTTGCTTCAAATTTGTGAATTCCTTGGCAAAGATTTAAAAATACTATATGTATCAGGCGAAGAATCTGCTCATCAGCTTAAACTTAGAGCCGACAGGCTTAGAGTTACAACCGGCAATCTCTCATTTATGTGTGAAACTGATGCAGAAATTATCGTTGAATTTATTAGGAAATCAAGTATAAGCTTCGTAATAATTGATTCCATACAAACAATGAATATTACGGAACTGGCATCGTCACCAGGCAGTGTTACGCAAGTAAGAGAATCTACAAGCTTATTTATGAGAACAGCAAAGAGTTTGAGTATACCGATTTTTATTGTCGGTCATGTTAATAAGGACGGAAACATAGCAGGTCCAAAAGTGCTTGAGCATATTGTTGACGCTGTTTTATATTTTGAAGGTGAAAGACACCTGTCATACAGGATTCTGAGAGCGGTAAAAAACAGATACGGATCAACAAATGAAATCGGTGTTTTTGAGATGCTTGAAAGGGGACTTGTTGAAGTAGAAAACCCGTCATTAATGTTAATTTCCGGAAGACCGATGAACACTTCCGGAACTTGTGTAGCATGTGTTATGGAGGGTTCACGGCCAATTCTCGCTGAAGTTCAGGGGCTTGTTACGTCGACAAGCTTTGGCACACCAAGAAGAATGGCAACAGGATTTGATTACAATCGTATGTCGATGCTACTTGCTGTGCTGGAAAAAAGAGCAGGCTACTTTACAGGTAATATGGATGCATATGTAAATATTGTCGGAGGTTTAAAATTAGATGAACCGGCTACAGATTTGGCTGTTGCAATTGCTCTGATATCAAGTTTAAAGGATACACCTGTAAGAGATGATTCACTTGCATTTGGCGAAATAGGCCTTGCAGGTGAAATCAGAGCAGTCAGTAATTGTGAACTACGGATAAAAGAAGCGTCAAGGCTTGGATTTAAACGTTGTATTGTTCCGTTTCATAATTTAAAATCTCTTACCGCTTCAACGAATTCCTTGATTGAAGTTATTGGCGTGAAGAATATTAGAGATGCATTTGAAGCAATTATTTAAAACAGAGGATTATTTATGAAACCGCTTAAAATCCCTAACTTGCCAACAACTGCAGTCAAAGTTGTTATAACTGCCGGGGGAATAAGCGGATTAAAAGATTCATTACAAAAGTTATCAATAAATAACCTGGAAACATCAATAAATATCAATCTTGAGCCAGGTATTGCAAATCATTCAGATTTACTTGTTTATCATTTTTGCGATAATAAAATTCTTCTTTCAAGCGAACAAATGTTCTTGTACCGTAAACTGTCAGAATTGAAATTCCATCCAATGTTATCAATGACTACAATCAGTTCACCATATCCCGGGGATGTTTATCTTAACGCAGCACGACTGGGAATGTTTGTTATATGCAATACCAAAACAATTACTCCGGAGATATTGACTTTTGCCGAGTCAAATAATTTGGAGATTATTCATGTTAAGCAAGGATATACAAAATGCTCCATATGCATATTGAATAAAAATACAATTATTACCGAGGATGAGGGTATAAAAATCATTCTTGAAAAAAAGGGTATTGAAGTTTTACTGATCAGTAAAGGATCTATAAAGTTAAATAATCATCAGTATGGTTTCTTCGGTGGTTGCACAGGACTTATTGATAAAAACAAATTAGCAATTATCGGTAATTTAAAATATCACACCGATTACGAAAGAATAAATAAATTCCTTTTAAAACACAATATTCAACCAGTCTCACTTATTGACGGCGACTTACAGGATATTGGTGGAATCATACCTATAATACAAATGAATAATGACACATCAGGGGATACCGGTTCATTAATTATTTAATTCACAACAAAGTTGTAGCAGCATCTCGATAAATCTATTGTTCAACTTCGCAAAAGAAATAAGGACTGTAGAAATTAAAACAACCCTTTGCTTTATTCAAGCAGGGGGTTGTATTTTTTGCTGTCCAGCCGGCTGGACAAGGTTTAAGGCTCTGCGGGTTAAAACGCCTTGTAGGGCTGTTTTTGGCGATATTTCGATTAGTTTATGTATCTTCCAAGAAGATAGTCGGTACTGCAATTGTAAAGTTTAGCTAATTTTAGAATATTGTCTGTCGTTGGGGTATTTGCTCCTGTTTCGTATTTTGCATATGAACCTCTAGCCATGTTCAAATAATCGGCTATTTGCTGTTGTGTTTTATCTTGCTTTTTTCTTTCTAATTTTAAAATATCTTTAATTTCCATATCATAACCGCCTTTCGTATTTGTACTTTTAAGTATACATCAAAATCAATGGATTTTGAAGATAACGAGAGCTGTTTGTTGATTATGAACTTTTGAGGTTCAAAACGGCTGAAATCGGTGGTTGTTCAATATGAACCTACAAAGTACACTGTAACATATGTTACATGTGAGGAGGTGATGATATGAGTAATTTAATGACACAAAATCAGCTAAGTAAAGAGCTCGGAATAACAAGAAAAACGTTGTATATTTGGCGGTCGCAGGGGTTACCGTCCATTTGGGCAAATAATGGTGTGAATATGTATATGTACGATTTGAATGTTGTTAGGCGCTGGATGAAACAACAAAACAAAAAAATTAAGAAATGAAAGAGGGGACTATCATGTCAATAATTCTGCAATCTGATTTTGATACCTATGATAATGCCGAGGTTTCTATTGAGATTTTATGTGCAAACAGTTTGAATTTTAAGCTGCTGCTCGGTCATTTGTCAGAAAATGGGCTTACGAATGAATCGATAATCATTTTCGACAATATCTTTGAGGCCATAGACAAAAATTTAAAGCTCGTCGATGCGTTTTTTAAATCAATTCATCCGGTGAATAACAATACGGTATTCCAAACGGTTGCAGCGGATCCGAATGGCAGCAGTGACGAAATTGTAATTTTAGAGTCGGTATGAAAGAGGTTAAAATGAGGCTCCGAAGGCTCGTTCCCTTTTCTTTATCTTATCCACATAACTCGGACAGAAAGGACACACACAACATGGATGATATTGCACGACTGACAAGGGTTTTGAAGCTGAAAATGTAATACAAAACGACTAACCTAAATATTCACTCTATTAACAGCGTTCTCCCGCAAGGGCAAGATATGAAAAGATAATTGCTGACAGAATATTTGATGTATTTTCGGTAAGTCGACCGATATACGGATTCGTGTCGACCGAGCATATACGGATTGCGAGCAATACCCCGAAAATATGTCAAATATTCCAGATTAAAGCTTATGTTAAAGTGCCGTAGGCAAATATAAAATCTTTTACCTTGCGCCAAAGGCGCCCAGCATCGAAGATGCAAACCTTTCGCAAAATCGTTCTTTTTGAGGTTTGAATGTGTTCATTTTTTGGGGGTCTACCCCCTTTTGTAGCACGGGGGTAACGCACTCCATACAAAAGTAGCTCTATCCCTTATGGCTCTAAGGCTGGAACCCCTAAAATTACTTTGCTAAAACTTGCAAGTTTTTTGCATGTTTGGAGGTGGTAAAAATCAATATTCTCGTGGACTATCTGACAATAAGCTTTTCGTGCTTTTCAATCGAAGAATTATTCGAAATGTTAAATATAAATATGGGTGAGTGCGAAAAGATAAAGTCTTACTACGGATTAGAAAAATGTTTCTATTTCGGTGGTATTAAAGTCCATGCCGGAGAATATTTAATACTTGATATGAGCGGTACCGGATGCCGTATGCTTGAAACACTACATAATAATGAATTTGACTGGCTGAAATTTATCGGTTTGTTTATGTCCGAGCAGGGTTCGCACCTGGCACGAATTGATATAGCTTGCGACGATAAGCCCGGAGAAGGGGAGTGCGCTAAATTATCGTACGATAACATGCTTCGCCATGTAAAAGAAAGGCGGTATATTTGTCTGTCAAGGCGAAAAATATTTATTGACGGTGATGAGCAGATGATTGTTTTCGGCTCTTCATCAAGCGACCGACGTTTGAGGATATATAACAAAGCTCTTGAAAAGAAATATGTCGGTCATTGGTTAAGGGCTGAATTTCAGCTTCGAAACGATAATGCACTGTCATTTTACATACGAGCTTTCGAGCTTGGCTCTATCGGCAAAGCTTATGCCGGAATGCTATTTGCATATCTTAGATTCACAAATGAGGCGAATATAGATAATCATACCGAAAGAAAGTCCGTTTGCCGTTGGTGGGTTAGGTTTTGCAATTCTGCCGAAAAGATTAAAGGCTTCTATGTTGGCGGACTTGATTACAATATGAGCAATGTGGTTCATACTGTCAAGGATGTTTACGCAAGTACGATTAAAACTTATTTAGAATTAAAAGAGGGGAATGTGTCCGATTTATTGGACTTGGTCTTGCCTGCTAAGTTAAACAAGAAGCAAGAATGGCTTTTACAGGTTTATCCCTTTATGACTGCCACAAGCATAGATTATCAGGTTTCGCCTAATGAATTGCTTGTTGAAGCTTTGACCGGCAAGAGAAAAGATATAGAAATGGGGCTTGTTTATGCAAGGTAACGATATAATGATTTCGGTAATTTTTGCCTTATCTTTTGAAACTACCCAAAAAACAGCGGCACCGCTGCGTTTTTTAGCAGCGCTGCCGGCTGTTTTGGAAGAGGAGCAGAAAGATAGCAAAATTGATACGAAAACGGTTTATTTCGTATGACCGACAAAAGAAAGATAGAAATAATTTGGATGTATGTTCTCCGGAAAGCCGATGATTTACTTTATGACTACAAAAACATGCATAACAACTATACGATGAAGCTTTGTGATGAGCTCGAATATCTTGACCTTATAACCGCCAAGGTTAGGTTAGACTTGTTTGAGGAGTTGGAGCGTGATATAATTAACATCATCGGGGACCGGTATCACCCTAAAGAAAAACGTTATCCAACTTCGCAAAAGAAATAAGGACTGTAGAAATTAAAACAACCCTTTGCTTTATTCAAGCAGGGGGTTGTATTTTTTGCTGTCCAGCCGGCTGGACAAGGTTTAAGGCTCTGCGGGTTAAAACGCCTTGTAGGGCTGTTTTTGGCGATATTTCGATTAGTTTATGTATCTTCCAAGAAGATAGTCGGTACTGCAATTGTAAAGTTTAGCTAATTTTAGAATATTGTCTGTCGTTGGGGTATTTGCTCCTGTTTCGTATTTTGCATATGAACCTCTAGCCATGTTCAAATAATCGGCTATTTGCTGTTGTGTTTTATCTTGCTTTTTTCTTTCTAATTTTAAAATATCTTTAATTTCCATATCATAACCGCCTTTCGTATTTGTACTTTTAAGTATACATCAAAATCAATGGATTTTGAAGATAACGAGAGCTGTTTGTTGATTATGAACTTTTGAGGTTCAAAACGGCTGAAATCGGTGGTTGTTCAATATGAACCTACAAAGTACACTGTAACATATGTTACATGTGAGGAGGTGATGATATGAGTAATTTAATGACACAAAATCAGCTAAGTAAAGAGCTCGGAATAACAAGAAAAACGTTGTATATTTGGCGGTCGCAGGGGTTACCGTCCATTTGGGCAAATAATGGTGTGAATATGTATATGTACGATTTGAATGTTGTTAGGCGCTGGATGAAACAACAAAACAAAAAAATTAAGAAATGAAAGAGGGGACTATCATGTCAATAATTCTGCAATCTGATTTTGATACCTATGATAATGCCGAGGTTTCTATTGAGATTTTATGTGCAAACAGTTTGAATTTTAAGCTGCTGCTCGGTCATTTGTCAGAAAATGGGCTTACGAATGAATCGATAATCATTTTCGACAATATCTTTGAGGCCATAGACAAAAATTTAAAGCTCGTCGATGCGTTTTTTAAATCAATTCATCCGGTGAATAACAATACGGTATTCCAAACGGTTGCAGCGGATCCGAATGGCAGCAGTGACGAAATTGTAATTTTAGAGTCGGTATGAAAGAGGTTAAAATGAGGCTCCGAAGGCTCGTTCCCTTTTCTTTATCTTATCCACATAACTCGGACAGAAAGGACACACACAACATGGATGATATTGCACGACTGACAAGGGTTTTGAAGCTGAAAATGTAATACAAAACGACTAACCTAAATATTCACTCTATTAACAGCGTTCTCCCGCAAGGGCAAGATATGAAAAGATAATTGCTGACAGAATATTTGATGTATTTTCGGTAAGTCGACCGATATACGGATTCGTGTCGACCGAGCATATACGGATTGCGAGCAATACCCCGAAAATATGTCAAATATTCCAGATTAAAGCTTATGTTAAAGTGCCGTAGGCAAATATAAAATCTTTTACCTTGCGCCAAAGGCGCCCAGCATCGAAGATGCAAACCTTTCGCAAAATCGTTCTTTTTGAGGTTTGAATGTGTTCATTTTTTGGGGGTCTACCCCCTTTTGTAGCACGGGGGTAACGCACTCCATACAAAAGTAGCTCTATCCCTTATGGCTCTAAGGCTGGAACCCCTAAAATTACTTTGCTAAAACTTGCAAGTTTTTTGCATGTTTGGAGGTGGTAAAAATCAATATTCTCGTGGACTATCTGACAATAAGCTTTTCGTGCTTTTCAATCGAAGAATTATTCGAAATGTTAAATATAAATATGGGTGAGTGCGAAAAGATAAAGTCTTACTACGGATTAGAAAAATGTTTCTATTTCGGTGGTATTAAAGTCCATGCCGGAGAATATTTAATACTTGATATGAGCGGTACCGGATGCCGTATGCTTGAAACACTACATAATAATGAATTTGACTGGCTGAAATTTATCGGTTTGTTTATGTCCGAGCAGGGTTCGCACCTGGCACGAATTGATATAGCTTGCGACGATAAGCCCGGAGAAGGGGAGTGCGCTAAATTATCGTACGATAACATGCTTCGCCATGTAAAAGAAAGGCGGTATATTTGTCTGTCAAGGCGAAAAATATTTATTGACGGTGATGAGCAGATGATTGTTTTCGGCTCTTCATCAAGCGACCGACGTTTGAGGATATATAACAAAGCTCTTGAAAAGAAATATGTCGGTCATTGGTTAAGGGCTGAATTTCAGCTTCGAAACGATAATGCACTGTCATTTTACATACGAGCTTTCGAGCTTGGCTCTATCGGCAAAGCTTATGCCGGAATGCTATTTGCATATCTTAGATTCACAAATGAGGCGAATATAGATAATCATACCGAAAGAAAGTCCGTTTGCCGTTGGTGGGTTAGGTTTTGCAATTCTGCCGAAAAGATTAAAGGCTTCTATGTTGGCGGACTTGATTACAATATGAGCAATGTGGTTCATACTGTCAAGGATGTTTACGCAAGTACGATTAAAACTTATTTAGAATTAAAAGAGGGGAATGTGTCCGATTTATTGGACTTGGTCTTGCCTGCTAAGTTAAACAAGAAGCAAGAATGGCTTTTACAGGTTTATCCCTTTATGACTGCCACAAGCATAGATTATCAGGTTTCGCCTAATGAATTGCTTGTTGAAGCTTTGACCGGCAAGAGAAAAGATATAGAAATGGGGCTTGTTTATGCAAGGTAACGATATAATGATTTCGGTAATTTTTGCCTTATCTTTTGAAACTACCCAAAAAACAGCGGCACCGCTGCGTTTTTTAGCAGCGCTGCCGGCTGTTTTGGAAGAGGAGCAGAAAGATAGCAAAATTGATACGAAAACGGTTTATTTCGTATGACCGACAAAAGAAAGATAGAAATAATTTGGATGTATGTTCTCCGGAAAGCCGATGATTTACTTTATGACTACAAAAACATGCATAACAACTATACGATGAAGCTTTGTGATGAGCTCGAATATCTTGACCTTATAACCGCCAAGGTTAGGTTAGACTTGTTTGAGGAGTTGGAGCGTGATATAATTAACATCATCGGGGACCGGTATCACCCTAAAGAAAAACGTTATCCAACTTCGCAAAAGAAATATTTTGCGAAGTTAAGGGGATTAATATATATGAAAAGTAGGTTTTGTTGACTTGAAACGAGAAGATTTTGACAAACTTCCGCAGTTAGTGCTGGAATACATCAGGTATCTTGATGTAGTCAAAAATAAATCACCCTTGACTGTAACAGAATATGCTTCCGATCTAAGAACATTTTTTCGATTTGTATTAAAATCCCGTGGAATTGCTTCCAACGAGATTTCTTATGAAGATATTGACATTTCAAAATTAGATATAGATTTCATGAAATCTATATCCCTTATGGACGCATATGCATTTCTTTCATATTGCCGTTCAGAAAGAGAAAATGAAGTTGCAACTCGCGCTAGAAAAGCTGTAGCGGTTAAGAGATTTTTTCGTTATATTTCAGTTCAATTGAAGCTTTTAGATGATAATCCAATGCAGGAATTAGATTCACCAAAGCTCAGAAAGTCATTACCTAAATACCTCACCCTTGAACAGAGTTTGGATCTTTTGGGTTGTATAGACGGAAAAAACAAGGAAAGAGATTATTGTATCATAACACTGTTCCTAAATTGCGGATTACGGCTTTCGGAACTTGTAAGTCTGAATTATAGATTTATACGAACCGACAACACGATGAAGGTTATTGGCAAAGGAAATAAAGAACGAACTATTTATTTAAACGAAGCCTGTATTAAGTCAATTAATCGATATATGAAGGTTCGACCGGTTGATGGCGTTAAGGATAAGGATGCACTATTCATCAGCCGGAACATGCGTAGAATCAGCCCAAGAACGGTCGAAAATATTGTAAATATCTTCCTGGAAAAGTCCGGTTTAGGCGGCCAAGGTTATTCTGTACACAAGCTTAGGCACACTGCCGCAACACTTATGTATCAATATGGTAATGTTGACATTCTTTTGATTAAAGAAATTCTGGGCCATGAAAACCTTTCTACAACCGAAATTTACACACATATAGTTGATTCACAGCTAAAAGGCGCCGTTGATGCCAATCCATTGAGTAAAGTTACACTAAATGATGATGAATAATTAAAATAACTGAAAAAGCACTTTACAATTACTGAAAATCACTTTTCCAAGACTTATAGTTTTTTGTATTTAGTAATTATTATTGATTATCAAGAGCCAATGCAGCCTTTATCATAATTGCGCATTCAAGCCTTTTCTTTTCAATAGAACATGACAGTTCATGGGGAGTTAGAATGTCACCGGAATACTGATAATTATTGGCATTGCAGCCACCACTGCAATAAAACTTAGCCCAACAATTTTTACAAACTTCTTTTGCATAAACATTTGCTTTTGCAAATTTTTCCTTCATGTTGCTGCACAAACTGTCGTTTAAGACACTGCCCATTTTCCATTCATCCATACCAACAAATTGATGGCATGGATAAATATCTCCTTCGGGCGTTATTGCCACATATTCGTTGCCGCAACTGCAGCCCCGCAACCTTTTTATTGCACAAGGTCCTTGGTCCAAATCCAGCATGAAGTGGAAAAAGTTGAATCCCTCTCCCCTCTTTTTTCTTTCTAGTATTTCTCTTGCCAGTATTTCGTATTCGGAATATATTCTCGGCAAATCGTATTTTGTTAATGCAAAATACTCATTTTTATCTGTTACTACAGGTTCTACGGATATCTGCTTAAAACCGGTATTTAAAAGATGAATTACATCATTTGTAAAGTCAAGGTTATTTTTTGTATATGTGCCTCTGACATAGTATTCATTACCGTTTCTGTCAGTGACAAGCTTCATGTATTTTGGTAATATGGAATTATAGCTACCGCTGCCATCGATTCTGCATCGAAGGGCATCATTGATTTCAGGTCTTCCGTCAATCGAAAGCACAACATTTGACATTTCGTTATTAATGAATTCAATTTTTTCATCTGACAGTAAGATACCATTTGTTGTTATTGTAAAGCGAAAGTTTTTGTTATTATCTTTCTCTATACTGCGGGCATAACATACAATTTGTTTGACAGTTTCGAAATTCATCAGCGGTTCACCGCCAAAAAAATCAATTTCCAAATTTTTTCGATTGGCTGAGTGCTTGATTAAGAAGTCAATTGAAGATTTACCAACTTCAAAAGGCATAAGTTTACGTCCGCTGCCAAAATCACCTTGAGCGGCAAAACAATATTTGCAACGCAGATTACAATCATGTGCAATATTTAAACACATTGATTTTATTGGTGCTGAACCAAGTTTTGAAGCAAACAGTTCATAGTTATCTTCAGAAAACAACAGGCCATTAATATAAAGCTCATAAAGCTCGTTATATGACTCTCGTATTACTTCATCCTGAAACATTCCTATTAAGCTGTTGATAGCTTCATCGGGGCAATGCTGTTGCATATGAGGGCTAATAAAATCAACAAGCGCGTAAACGCACGCATCTACAACATGAACGGCACCGCTGTTAACGTCAAGAATTATATAAAAACCATTCTGAAAAAACTTATGTATCATATTCGTATATACTCCGATTCAAATAAAGGGCGGGGCATCAGCCCCGCCCTTGTTAATAATAGTTTTATTTTTCACACTTTTGGTTTGCAACTGTGCAAGAAGTTTTACAAGCAGACTGACAAGATGCCTGGCATTCTCCGCAGCCGCCCTTTTCGGCACTTTGTTTAAGGTTCGCGCTGTTAATCGTTTTAATATGCTTCATATTTAATACCTCCAAAATTAATCAATATTAATATCATAGCACAATAACACTGTATTATCAATCACTATTTTGTGCCGAATATTCTGTCCCCGGCATCGCCGAGGCCCGGTACAATATATCCATGGTCATTAAGTTTTTCATCAAGCGCTGCACAAAATATGTCGACATCAGGATGCGCCTTACATAAAGCATTAAGACCTTCGGGAGCCGCTATTATGCACATAAATTTAATTGATTTAGGGCATCTTTTTTTAATTTGAGTGATTGCATCAATTGCTGAACCACCGGTTGCCAGCATAGGATCAAGTACAATAACCTCACGTTCGTTTATATCGGTAGGAAGCTTACAATAATACTCAACCGGCTGAAGCGTATCTGGATTGCGATACAACCCAATATGTCCGACTCTTGCAGAAGGAACTAGCTGAAGAACCCCGTCCACCATACCAAGACCGGCTCTCAGTATAGGTATAAACGCAAGCTTTTTACCGGAAATAACCTTAGCTTTTACAACTGCAATGGGAGTTTCTATTTCGACTTCTTTCAAGGTCAGATCTCTTGTTGCTTCATAGCACATAAGCATAGAAATCTCGCCGACAAGAGTGCGAAACTCTTTAGAACCTGTGTTTTTATCCCTCAAAAGCGTAAGCTTATGCTGAATAAGCGGATGATTCGTTATTGTTACATTACCCATTTCTCGGCCTCCAAATATATTAGTTAATTCGATTTTAACAATTCATCTGTTTTCGATTTGTGTTATTTGATCAATTCTACGGATGTGCCGTTCTTCATTACTGAATACCGTATCAAGAAAAATATCGACAATATCAATAGCCAAACCAATACCTACAACACGACTGCCAAGGCAAAGGATATTTGCATTATTATGAAGTCTTGTCAGTTTAGCCGAGAAAGTATCCGAACAGCATGCCGCGCGAACACCTTTAACTTTATTGGCTGCAATAGAAATACCAACTCCGGTTCCGCAGAAAAGAAGTCCCAAATCCGAATCACCTTGCATAATCGCATCACCAACTCTGGCAGCAGCAAGGGCGTAATCAAATGGTTCCATATTGTATGTGCCTAAGTCTTTAAACTGATCTTCACGTTGCTCTAAATGCTTTATAATCTCTTCTTTTAATTCTAATCCTGCATGATCAGAGCCTAAATATATCATTTATGTCATCCTTTCACTTTGCATTTTCAACTGTCTTTCAGCCTGCGGAGACCGTAAATATAATGAGCTGATAAATTCTGCAGAAGCATTGTTAATATCGTAATGAGCATTAAATGCCGCTGCAGCAACCCCAGAAGCACGTTGAAAACGAATGTTATCGGAAGCGATCTCAATATTGACTACTTCATCTTTAAATAAATGATAACATATTTCAGAACCGTCACCAATCAACACAACCGGCAAACCAAAATGTTTAGCTTTTAACTGATTTTCTAATTCCGTAATTAATATTGCAGAATCATCTGTTAACCTTGTTACTGAATGATTTTGACATTCAAATAACGCAGTATATACTTGACTGCATCGTGCGTCCATTACCGAACATACCACACAGTTATATCCTAACAAATTATATGCCATTGCTTCTAATGTGGATATCCCTATACAAGGTTTATTTGTTGCTTGTGAGATACCTTTTACAGCAGCAATTCCGATTCTTATCCCCGTAAATGATCCAGGTCCTATAGCTGTTGCTAACAAATCAATAGAAGATATATCAAGTTGAGCAAGTTCGAAAGCTGTTTTAATCATCGGCATAAGAGTTTGGCTGTGTTTGATCCCGGTATTTGTGTACAACTCGCTTATTAACCTACTATCCTGCATAATTGCAACACTCGCCATTCGCGCAGAGCTTTCAATTGCAAGAATTCTCAATCTTTTTTTCCTCCATAATAACTATACATCTTTCATTTGACTTGTTTCCGGGCATTATCTTAACTCTTATTGCGTTTGCAGGCAAAGCAGTCTCAATGTTTTCACTCCATTCAACAGCAATAACTCCTTCCGAATCTAAGTAATCAAAAAAACAAGTTGTGAATAAATCATCCCATGAATTTATGCGATACATATCAAAATGGTACAAAGGCAAAACGCCTTCATATTCATGAACCAAGGCATATGTCGGGCTGCTTACAAACGCATTTAGACCCATTCCTATTGCCATGCCTCTTATAAATGCGGTTTTACCAGCACCCATTTCACCAAAAAGCGCAATGACATCTCCGGCCTTTAGTTTATTTCCAAATTCCGCACCGAGTTGCTCTGTTTGCTCAATACTTGTTGTATAATGTTCTGCCATTGCCACCATCTTCTGATATTTTTTATTTATTATATCACATGTTATACGTTTATAAAAGTGTTTTCGCTTGAAATTAGTTATAAGTAAGTTTATAATAAAATGCAATGAGCCATAGGAGGTTTAATTTTGAATAGATTTGGTAATAATCTTAAAATGTTTTTTAAAAATACTGATATACTATTATTGCTGATGTGTCTTTTTGCATCTGCTTTTGGTTTGTTAATGGTTCACAGCGCAACAATCAGCTCTCTTGCCGGAGATGAATTATTTTCCGGATATACAATAAAAATGTTTATTGCAATAAGCGTTGGTGTTTTGCTTTGCTGCATTATTTCCCTGATTGAGTATGAAATTATTCTAAAAATGTGGCCTATTATTGCATTTGTTTGCCTTTTATTAATGCTTTCACTTTTTATTTGGGGAGATGGACCGGATAACCGTTCGGATGTTAAATCATGGCTATCAATTGCAGGAATAGATTTTCAACCGTCGGAACTATTAAAAATCGGATTTATTCTAACATTTACACTGCACCTTGATTATGTTAAAAATAACATAAATAATTTAAAAAATATTGCTTTGCTTTGTTTTCATGCTTTGGTACCAATTGGTTTGGTTATTTTGACAGGTGACCTTGGATCAGCCCTTGTATTCGTTGCAATGTTTTTGGGAATGCTGTTTATTTCGGGAGTATATCTTCGATATTTTGCAGGTGGACTTACTTTATGTCTTGTTGCAATCCCTATGCTTTGGATTAAATTTTTTTCCGGTTTTCAAAAGCAACGATTTTTTGCAGTATATTATCCAAAGGCTCTATCGTCGGCAATATACAAAGCATTAATTTATCAGCAACAGCAAAGTGTTAATGCAATAGGTTCAGGGCAGATTGTCGGGAAAGGTCTGTTTAAAGGATCTTTCACACAAAACGGGCTTATTCCTGTTGATTCAAACGATATGATTTTTGCAGTTATAGGAGAAGAACTTGGTTTTATAGGTTGCATCGGGTTACTTTTACTTTTATCTATTATTATTTTGCGAATCGTGTTTGTTGCACGTAAATCAAAAGATAATCTTGGAAGCACCATATGTTATGGTACTGCAATAATGATTGGCGCTCAGTCAATAATAAATATAGGTGTATGCTTAAAACTGCTTCCATGTATAGGTATAACATTACCGTTTATCAGTGCGGGAGGTTCTTCAAATTTATGTATATATATCGGCATTGGTATTATTATGAGTATATATCGTGTTAACCGAGACAGTAATCCAGTCAACTTTCGTTTAAACTATATCAGAACTCCATTTTCGGAAGCATAAGAAAATATTGAATATAAATTAAAATATTCCTATATTTATATAGGGATATTTTAATTTCCGGTTTTAACAATCAAAAAGTTAAACTGATCATATATAATCAGTTTGCAACGATATTACTGTTTTTCAAGTTTCGCAAAATTTGCCATAAGTTTTTTTGTACCTGCTTTTTCAAAAGCGATTTCAATCAAGGTATCGTTGCCTGCAGCTTCGGCGGATATAACTATTCCTAATCCAAAAGTTTTGTGTATAACAGTATCACCAATCTTATAGTTTGACGTTTTTGCGCTTGTAATATTTGCATTCGAAAAACCTCTGGAAGGTGTAATCGTATGATTATCGGTCGGCTTGCCTTTTATATATCTGTTTTGCTGTGCGGTTCTCGACTTCTCTGATTCCTTATTTTCAATTAATTCCCGAGGAATCTCGTTTAAGAACCTTGAAGGTCTATTATGTGAGGTTGAGCCAAACAACAAACGAGTTTGTGTATTTGTCAAATATAGCCGGTTCTTTGCTCTTGTTATACCAACATAGGCAAGGCGACGCTCCTCTTCAATATCGCTCTGGGAATATGATGCTTGAATACCCGGGAATATTCCTTCCTCAAAACCCGGCAGAACAACCGTTGAAAATTCTAAACCCTTTGCTGAATGTATTGTCATCATCACAACAGCATCCGTTCCGGAATTGTAGTTGTCTATGTCAGTCATAAGCGCAACTTCTTCTAAAAACCCATTAAGATCCGGGCTTTCGTTTTCTTCAATGTATCTTAAAAGATTTGTAGAGAGTTCATTTATATTTTCCAACCGATCGGCATATGTATCCATATCAAAAGACAAGGAATCTTTATATCCTGATATATCCATAGCTGATTCAAATAATTCATTCAGTGGCATTTCGTTTGCCGATTTAATTAGTTTATCAAGCATATCGGAAAATTCCAATAACTTGGATGCCGTTCTGCTGATTTTTGGATATCGGTCAGCGGTCCTAATCACTTCATATAAACTAATGTTTAATCCTGTCGCTATTTCCATTGCTGAATTTAGAGTTGATTCGCCTATTCCCCTTTTGGGTTCATTGATTATTCGCCTTAATCTTATATTATCTGTAGGGTTATTTATTACCGAAAGATATGCCAAGGCATCTTTGATTTCTTTACGGTCATAAAAACGATGGCCTCCAATAATTCTGTATGGCACACCCATTCGTATAAAAGCGTTTTCAATTGAGTTCGACTGCGCATTCATACGATATAAGACAGCATGTTCACGCCATAGCGCACCGGAAGCGACGTTTGACATAATGACATCAGCAATATATCTTCCTTCAGCCTGTTCATCATATGCTGTGTAAAGAACAATATTTTCACCGTTTCCGTTTTCCGTCCAAAGATTTTTGCCTTTTCGCTGACTGTTGTTTGCTATGACTGCGTTTGCCGCGTCTAATATCGTTTGTGTGGAACGGTAATTCTGTTCCAGCCTTATTGTTTTTGTGTTTTTATATCGATTCTCGAAATTTAATATATTTTCAATTGTAGCGCCCCTAAACCGATAAATGCTTTGGTCGTCGTCACCTACAACACAAATATTCATATGCTTTGCGGCAAGAAGAGATATTAAACAATATTGGGCATGGTTCGTATCCTGATACTCGTCAACCATTATATATTTAAAACGCTGTTGATAATATTCCCTGATATCTTCATGATTATCAAGCAGTTTAACAGTATTAACAATAATATCATCAAAATCCATAGCATCAGCTGTTTTTAAAAGATTTTGATAACAACGATACGCTTCACCGATTTTACACAGCCTTATATCACTGCCTGCATTTTTTATATATTCCGCCGGTTCAATCAACGCATCCTTTGACCTGCTGATTTCAGATAAAATTGTTTTATGAGGAAGCATTTTATCTTCAATCCCTAAAAGCCGCTGGCATTCTTTCATCATTCGTTTTGAATCATCGGTGTCATATATAGTGAAATGGCTTGTGTATCTTAAACGATTAGCGTCACGTCTTAATATACGGGCACAGGATGCATGGAAAGTACTTGCCCAAATATCATTTGCATATTCACCAAGCATCGTCTTCAAGCGTTCCTTAAGTTCATTTGCCGCCTTGTTTGTGAAAGTGATTGCAAGCACCTGCCACGGTTTTGCAGAATTTACGCTTAATAATCTTTCGATTTTGCTGATATCATTTATTTCGCCCGCAAGATAAGCACTCATAAGCTCTATGTCATTTTCATTTAGGTCGCTTTGAACTATACCTGAATTATATGCATTGCCGTATTTTATTATATTTGCAATACGATTGATTAAAACAGTCGTTTTACCGCTGCCTGCACCTGCAATCACTAAAAGCGGTCCTTCTGTAGAAAAGACCGCCTCAAGCTGCATATCATTCATTTTTTCAAAATATTTTTTTATGATTTGTTTACGCAGCAAAACAAATTTTTCAATATAAATTTTATTCATTATATAGAAATCTCATGAGCTATGCTATATAATTCTTTATCAATTGTCTTTTTCATTTCTAATGCATCAAATATGTTATAATCCACTATTTCTTCTTTCTGCATGGCAACAACCCGATTGCCAACACCTTGCATTATGAGCTTTACCGCTTTGTTTCCCATTTGGCTGGCTACAACTCTGTCCCTTACTGTGGGTGAACCGCCACGCTGAACATGGCCGAGAATAACCGCACGTGACTCAACGCCGGTTTCTTTCTCAATTCGACGTGCCAGTTCTTCAACTCCGCCAATTCCCTCAGCAACGATAATAATAAAGTGCCTTTTCCCTGTTTTCTGAGTTCGGCGCATTCTATCAATAATGTCACGTCCAATATCATAGTTGAGCTCAGGGACAAGAATTGAGGTTGCCCCCACAGCAATTCCTGAATTAAGTGCAAGATAACCTGCAGAGCGGCCCATGACTTCAACAACGCTGCAACGGTCGTGTGATTCTGTGGTGTCCCTAACCCTGTCGACCATCTCCATAATGGTATTCATACAGGTATCATACCCAATTGTGTAATCGCAGCAGGCAATATCGTTATCAATGGTCCCCGGTATTCCTACGCAAGGAATACCACGCAATGATAAGTCGCGAGCGCCCTTAAAGGAGCCATCTCCACCTATAACTACGATACCTTCAACACCTCTCTCATGGCAAACATCAATAGCTTTCTGCATTCCTTCCTCGCTTTTAAACTCCGGGCTTCTTGCAGAATAAAGCATCGTGCCTCCCCTATGAATAATGTCGGAAACACTGCGAAGCGACATTAACTCCATATCGCCGCTCATTAAACCCGCATATCCTCGCCTGATGCCATAAACATTCATACCATTTTCGCATCCGGTACGTACGACAGCGCGGATAGCAGCATTCATGCCGGGTGCATCTCCGCCACTTGTTAAAACACCAATTGTCTTCAAAACTTACTCCTCCTGAAAATACATTTTAATTAATTATCTTGAGATATGATACACCGTAATATCCATAAAGTCAAACCGGTTTTAAGTATATTTCATATAAAAGCAAGCATCATAATCTGGTTACGACATTTTCTTCGCCAAGTATTTTACTCAGCTCACTTAACATAATATCATTTACATCAACCCACTTTGTTTCCGGAAGCAAAACATATTCATTCGTATTTATATAATAATAGTAAAGGGGAACCGTTCCTGAGAAAACATCCAAAACACGTTGAGAAAGAATTTGCTCTTTGCATCCTTCCGATTTAACACGTAAATAAAGACCCTCTCTCTGATTATTTGAACTAAGGCAATTTATATTCGTTATTTCGGAATTGTTGGTTTCATTATTGTTTAATAATTTGGCTTCAGCCTGTACTTCTTCCTTCAAAGGGCAGGCCTCAATTTGTTCGCAAATTATCTTTGTATCCTCATCTTCACGAACACTTAGCCTTCCGAAGATTTGTACAATTCGACCTGTTTGAAGCATTAAAGCATAATCAGAATAAATTTTCGGAAAGACAATAACTTCAATCGAACCATAAATGTCTTCCACTGTTAGAAATGCCATTGTATTATTATTTTTTGATATTTTCTTTTTGACTGATGTAATTATACCAAGAAGTATTATCTTAGAATTGTCTGCGTACTTTGCGTTACTATCACCAGTTGATTCGATAATCTCTATTGTTCGCACAGAATTTAACTTTTTTGCAACATCATTATATTCCGCCATTGGGTGACCGGATAGATACATGCCTGTTGTCTCTTTCTCAAGGGAGAGAAGCTCATCACGCTGCATCTCTTCGATATTTGGCAACTCAGGTTCTGAAGTATTGGAAAAGTCAGTAGAAATGTCAAAAAAGCCTATTTGACCAACAATATTTCTATGCTTTGAGGATTCCAAATCATTTAATATTGATGGAAGCATTATTAGCATTTGTTTTCGGTTTGCATTTAGTCCGTCAAGCGCTCCGCATTTTATTAAACTTTCAACCGCACGCCTGTTTAATTCCTTACCATACAATCGTATGCAAAACGAATAAAATGAATGAAATCTGCCATGGCTTTCACGTTCGGATATAATTTCATGGATAAAATTTCTGCCCAAATTCTTAACTGCAAGTAAACCAAAACGAATATTTTCATTTATAACCGTAAAACCTTCAAGGCTTTCTGTTACACTTGGAGGTAAAACCTTGATATTTATTCTATTACATTCAGCAATATAGGTGGAAATTTTTACAGCGTTATCAAGCACACTGCTCAAGAGGGCAGCCATATATTCACAGGGATAGAAACACTTAAGCCAAGCGGTTTGATATGAAATAAGTGCGTAAGCGGCAGCATGGGCTTTTGGGAACGCATAAGAAGCAAAGGATGACATATCATCAAAAATCTTGTTTGCTGTTTGCTCATTTACCCCCCTCTTAACTGCCCCCTCACATTCAACCGTTCCGTTGTCATTAATCATTCCATATATAAAGATTTTACGTTCCTTTTCCATTACATCGTGTTTTTTCTTTGACATTGCGCGGCGGACTATATCGGCTCTGCCATAGGAATAACCGGCCAACTCACGAAAAATTTCCATAACCTGTTCTTGATATATAATACAACCGTTCGTCACATCCAATATACTCTTTAAATCCTGTGTTTTATAGGTTATTTTATCCGGGTGATGTCTGTTTTCGATGTAGGTAGGTATTGATTCCATCGGTCCGGGTCTATAAAGAGAAATAACAGCAATTAAATCTTCAAGATTGATTGGGCAAAGACCCATAAGAACAGCTCTCATTCCTGCCGACTCAAATTGAAAAACTCCCTCTGTTAAACCTTTAGAAAGCATTTTGTAAATACACTCTTCTGAAAGAGAAATTTTTTCTATATCAAAATCAGGTGTATGTTTTCTAATCATTTTTTGAGCGCCGTCAATAACCGTAAGCGTCCGAAGCCCTAAAAAGTCCATTTTAAGAAGTCCGAGCTCTTCAATAGTTGTCATAGTAAACTGTGTTACAATGGCTTCATCGTTTTTTGCGAGCGGTACATATGAATAAACCGGATCTCTGGTTATAACAACTCCGGCTGCATGCGTAGAAGCATGTCTCGGCATACCCTCGACTTTTCTTGCTGTATCAATAAGATTTTTTATTTCATCGTTACTCTCATATTGCTTTTTAAACTCTTCAGATTTTAACAGAGCCTTATCAATTGTTATGTTAAGTTCATTCGGTATTTGTTTTGCAACTATATCAACAGTTGAATAAGCAATACCGAGAGCTCTGCCAACATCTCTAATCGCGGCCTTTGCAGCCATCGTTCCAAATGTTATGATTTGTGCAACATGATCCGCCCCATATTTTTTTATCACATATTCAATTACTTCGGAGCGGCGTTCATAACAAAAATCAATGTCAAAGTCAGGCATGCTAACGCGTTCAGGATTAAGAAATCGTTCAAAAAGGAGGTTATATTTCATAGGATCAATCCCTGTGATCCCAATTGCGTAAGCGCATATGCTTCCTGCGCCCGAACCGCGTCCTGGACCCACAGGTATACCCTTGCTTTTCGCATAATGAATAAAGTCATGAACAATTAAATAATAATCAACATAACCCATACGGTTAATAATGTCAAGCTCATAATTTAAACGATCTTTATATTCAACGGGAAGATCAATACCATATCGTTCTTTCAACCCATTATAGCACAGGGTGCTGAACCATTCGAAGTGTCCATAATTTTGTGGAACCTCAAAATGAGGTAGTTTTGTATTGCCAAACTCAAAATCGACCTTACATCGCTCTGCAATCTTGGTTGTAATTTCAATTGCTTGAGGGCATTCGGGAAAAGATGATAGCATTTCTTCTTCGCTTTTTAAATAGAATTCCTCAGTTTCAAATTCAAATCCTGTGCTTTCGCCAATAACGTGATTGGTCTGAATGCAGATAAGCACTTGTTGGATTCGCGAATCTTCTTTGAATACATAATGGGTATCATTTGTCGCGACTAATGGTATGCCGGTTTCCTCCGAAAGCTGAAGAAGCAATGGATTGATTTTAAGTTGTTCCCGCAACCCGTGATTTTGAATTTCAAGAAAGTAATTGTTTTGACCAAAAACGCCATTATACCAACACGCAATCCGTTTTGCTTCCTCATATTCATCTCGCAGCAATGCTCTGGCTACTTCGCCGGCAAGGCAAGCTGACAAAGCAATTAGGCCATTATGATGTTTCACCAAAAGCTCATGATCAATTCGAGGTTTTGTATAAAATCCTGTTGTCCACGCTTCCGAAACCATAGCAATTAAATTCTGGTAACCGATATTATTTTCGCATAATAAAATTAAATGACTTCTTTCATTATCTAAGGAATGAACTTTGTCATGACGTGTTCGGGCAGCAACATAAACCTCGCAGCCTATAATCGGCTTTATACCTTTCTTTTTTGCGGCCTTATGAAAATCTATAACCCCATACATTGCGCCATGGTCGGTTATAGCAATTGAATTTTGCCCGAGTTGAATTGCTCTTTCAAGAAGCGGTTCAATACGGCACGCTCCGTCAAGTAAGCTGTATTCCGTATGTAAATGTAAGTGTGAAAAAGGCATATTACTCATTCAATCCTTCAGCTATATCAATAATTTTCTTTAACCTATGGTTAATACCCGAGCGGGAAATCGGCTTTTCTAATTGCTCACCAAGGTCTTTAAGACTTATTTCGGGATTGTCACGCCTTAAGACAGCAATTTCAAGCAGTTGTTTTGGTAGGGAATTTAATCCAATCTGTGAATCTATTCGATTTATTGCGTCAGTTTGCATTCTAGATGCCTCAACGGTTCTTGAAAGGTTTGCAACTTCAAAATTAACCTTTCGGTTAACCGTATTCCTCATACTCTTTTGCATTTTTATTCCCATAAGTTCAAGAGAGGATTTTGTAGCGCCCATAATTGTTAAAATATCTTCAATACTTTCACTATCTTTAAAATAAACTATATAACTTCCTTTTCGGATAACATATTTTGGCTTCAGGTTTAATTCATCAAATAATTTAATCATGTCGAGGCAAATCTTTAAATGAGGCAAAACGAATTCAAGATGATAGTTTTTTTCCGGAGAGGTTACTGTTCCGCAAGAAAGAAATGCGCCTCTGATGAAAGCACCGAAACAACAATCGCCGGAAATATTTGCTCTATTAACACGAAGAGTAATATCGTTTTGAGAGTGTCCAAAGTATGCAAGTAAACGAATTCGTTCAGAGGAAGTTTTTATTTTTACATTGTTTTTTTTATTTGTATTTATTTCTATTTGCGGAATTATGTCCGTCAAAGAATGAATGTACTCACTATATAGTAAAGCTGTCGGTTTATGCTCTGTTGAAATAGATACAGAGCGATAAGAAAAAGTTCTGCCAAAAAGAACAAGCCCGTAGGCTTGCGCTTTTATACAGCATGGTGACAATATTTGTTCCGAAAAGATTTCGTCCTTGACCCTCGAGGAAAAAGATATTATTTTCACCTTATTTCTTTATATCTCTATGATTTATGCTGAGCAGTAACCCTTCTTTACTTAAATGCGCTCTGATTAATTCTGCGAACACCACCGATCTATGCCGGCCTCCTGTACAGCCAATAGAAATTACCAGTTGGCTTTTACCTTCAGCACGGTACAGCGGTACGAGATAATCGATTAAATCATATAATTTAAGAATCAGTACTTTTGCCTGTTCCCACTTCATAACATAATCAATAACCGGTTTTTCAATACCAGTGTGTTCTTTAAGATTATTAATATAAAATGGATTTGGAAGACAGCGGACATCAAACACTAAATCCGAATCACTTGGAATTCCGTGCTTATATCCAAAAGAAATGCAGTGGATGCTCATAGATTTTGTAGGGTTATCAAGGAACATACCTGATATTCTATCTTTACATTCAGTAGCCGATAAATTCGAACTATCGATTATAAAATCCGCAATTTGTCTTGCTGGCTGCAATATTATGCGTTCAGCCTCAATTGCATCTATCAGCGATCCATTATATTCATCGATGAGCGGATGCTTACGGCGTGTTTCTTTATAACGCCTGAGCAAAACATCATTATTAGCATCAAAAAAAAGAATTTTGTATTGGCAATCAATTTTCTTAAGATCTTCAAGCGCATTGAATAAATCTTTAAATGAACCGCCGACTCTAATGTCCGTAACAACCGCAACCCGTTCCCTGATTTCTTTGGAATCAAGAACAAGTTGAACAAAGGTAGGTATGAGTTTTGGCGGCATATTGTCAGCGCAGAAAAACCCGATATCCTCTAAGGCATCAACAGCTCTTGATTTACCGGCACCTGAAAGGCCTGTAATTATTACAAGTTCCATTATTGTTGCCTCCTAATTAACAGCTAAACTCTGTACAAATTTTATTTCAGTTTCCAATACGATTCCCATCTCTTTAAAAACAGTATCTTTTACGATTTCAATAAGTGTAAGAACATCCTTTGCAGTAGCTCCCCCGGTATTTATAATAAATCCTGCATGTTTATTACTGATCATAGCTCCGCCAACACTTTTCCCCATTAAACCACAGTTTTGAATAAGTTTACCAGCATAATTATCATGTGGCCTTTTAAAAACGCTGCCGGCATTTGGAAAATCCAGCGGATGCATTTTTAACCGCTTATTGAAATTGTCAGCCATCCTGTTTTTAATATCTTTTGGATTATCTTTAGTTAATCTTATATACAGCGCTGTAATAAAATAACCATTATGAGAATATGCACTTTCACGATAGCCTAACTCAAGTTCGCTTCCAGCAAGGGTCCCAATATTATAATCTTTCGAAATATGGTTGCACGAAAGTAAGACATCCTTCATTTCACCATTAAAGGCTCCGGCATTCATAAATGCTGCTCCTCCGGTGCTTCCCGGAATTCCATATGCAAATTCAAGCCCTGATAAACTATTTTCAAGTGCAAAATTGCATAAATGCGATAAATTTACACCTGACCCGCATTCTATTATTCCATCACTATTTATTTTACAGTATGAAATATCAGATGTTAGTATAACAACACCTCTAATGCCTTCATCTGAAACAAGTACATTACTGCCATTTCCTAAAATAATAGCACTAAGTTCTAAAAGATGGCATTTTTTAAGAATAAGAGCAGCATTTTTGTCGGAATTAGGTCTAACAACTAAATCTGCAGTGCCGCCAATTTTGAAACTTGTATGTTCGCTCATTGGCACAGCCTTGGAAGCAGCGCATCCAAGGCCTGCAGCAGCAGTTATAATTTCATCAATTGCGGTCATTATTCCTCCAAATAAATAATAAATTAATTTCAGTATTTACAATTAGTAATCCAAAAGCGCAGCACCTATTATTCCAGCGTCATTTCCAAGAACAGCGGAGCAAACTTGCGTTTGTTTGGTTGCATAAATACTGTAACGTTCGCGTTCAACATGCTTTCTGATTGGTTCCAACAGATTTTCACCTTCGTGACCTATTCCGCCTCCAATACAGATTATTTCGGGTTGCAATGCATTTATTATATTAATTATTCCGGTTGAAACATAATATATATATTTTGAAACCACTTCCTTTGCGGTGGAATCGCCTTGACGAAGTGCCTCAAATGCTGTACGTCCGGAAACTTCATCAATATTATCTTTTACTATCTGCCACATTATGCTATCTTGATTATATCTCATAGCATCTTTGGTCTGGGCAATCAGTGCGTTTGCAGAAGCATATCTCTCCCAACAGCCTCTACGTCCACAATTGCATTGTTCACCATCTAAAGAAATAACCATATGCCCCATTTCCCCTGCCGCATAATTTATACCGCTTACTATTTTCCCATTGATTATAATACCGCTTCCGACACCTGTGCCAAGTGTTATTGCAACAAAGCTTGAAACACCCTTGCCAACGCCCGCAACAGCTTCGCCTAAAGCAGCACAATTAGCATCATTGTCTAAATATACAGGTCTTCCAATTCTATTCTCAAGCATTTCTTTAGCAGGCACATTATTAAAATTAAGATTATTGGCAAATTCAATATTTCCAGTTGCCTTATTAACCGAACCCGGTGTACCAACACCGACAGAAGATACTTCCTCAATTTTAATTCCAGCATCTGCAGATGCAACTTGTACCGCTTTTGCAATATCATCAAATATTTCTTTTGCATCTCGCGGTATATTCGTTTTAAGTTTGCCTCTGCCAATAATTTTTAATTCGTCATTAACAACACCAACAGCTATATTAGTTCCACCTAAATCCACACCAATTCTATACATTTTTTACCTCCAAATATTATAAAATAAACAAATTTAAAAAGTATGCCAAACCTCAAGCTCCTTTTCCTCGGGAACGATTTCATTTGTCATACCAAGATTGTGCAATAGTTCTCTAGCGGCATTATATCCCATCTTTTTTTGTCTATTATTCATTGCAGCAGCTTCAACAATAATTGAAAGGTTTCGGCCAGGTTTTACCGGAACAACTACCATAGGTACTTTGATTCCAAGAATATCTGTATATTCATTGTCAAGTCCCATACGATCATATACTTTATCATTATTCCAAAGTTCAAGTTGTACCACCATGTCGATTTTTTCTGTCATTTTAACTGCGCCCATACCAAATATCCTTCGAGCATTAATAACACCAACACCTCTAAGCTCAATGAAATGACGTATATTATCAGGAGCGGAACCGACTAAAGTCCGCGCTGATACTCTTCGAATCTCAACAGCATCATCGGCTATTAATCTATGGCCTCTTTTTATAAGTTCAAGTGCCGTTTCACTTTTACCAACACCGCTGTCTCCTAAAATCAGAACACCCTCACCGCTGACTTCGACAAGGACTCCGTGACGGGTAATGCGTTTCGCAAGTTCGACACCTAAATATGCAATAATTGTTGACATACAACTTGATGTAGTATCCGATGTTCTTATTACAGGAACTTCATATTTTTTCGCTAATTCAATAATATATTCCGAGCATTCAAGATTGCGTGAAATTATAATCGAAGCAGGTTGTCTTTCAAACAATCTTTCAAGGCTTTTTTTGCTATTCTTTTCCCCTATACTTGTCAAGTATTCCATTTCGGCCAAGCCAATAAACTGTATTCTGGCTGGATCAAAAATCCCGGTATAACCGGCAAAAATAAGACCCGGTCTGTTGACATCTTGTGAAAAAATATATATCTCGCTTGTATTTCTTGGCGTAAATATTACTTCGAACGAATTATCGCTGATTAATTTTGCCAATGAAACAGAATATTTGCCAGACAAATCAATACCTCCTTTCTAAATAATAAAACTATAATCAGTTAAACAATAATTGTTAATATTATAAAGCATATTATAAAAACTTCCAATAGCAAACTTGCATTATTACTCGCTTTTTAAAACATTTTATTAAAAAAGCGAGATATTTCGCTCTGAAAGAATAATATCTTCATATTTATTCAATGTGATATTTTATTGGACTGGCAGGAATTCCTACCGCAGTGCAATCTTTTGGTATATCACGCACAACTATGGACCCAGCGCCAAGAATCGCATTGTCTCCAATCGTTCTTCCTTGAATAATTTTTGTACCGGTACCAATTTCGGCGCATGAACCGATTCTGACATTTCCGGAAATATTCACCGCGTTGTATACTGTTGTAAAACTATTTATTATTGAATCGTGTCCAACAGTGCATGCATTGCTTATAAGAACGAAGTCCTTTATTGAAACATCAATTGTTATAATATTTGAAAAGCCGATTATACAACCTATACCATAATTAACATAATCCGAAAAACGCAAATCCGGTGCGATAATATTCGGGAAAACAATGTTCTCGTTTTTTTGAAGTAAATTAACAATAGATCGTTTTACAAAGGGGTTTGCGATACAAACAACTGCGCAAATAGTATTATTGTAATCCAGTAAACATGATACTTTCCCCAAAACTGGTATTCCATTTATATTGGCATCCATATGTGACTCGCGGTCATCAACAAAGCCAATAATATTATAGGTTGATTTGAATTTATTAATCTCTCTGATTTGAAAAAGAGTTTCTCTGCCTAACCCACCGGCACCCACGATTATTATATCTTTACTTGCCATTATTTCATCCCCATTGTTCATATAAAATAAATAATATTATTTCGAGTGATATATCAATTTTCAAAACGCGACATAACAGAAGGTAAATCCTCAATACATGCCGTTGGAGTCAACCCTCTTTTAGAAAGCCTTTTTGCTGTAATATCTCCCGTAAGTCCATGGATATATACTGCTGCTTTTGCGGCATTACCAACCGTCATGCCTTGCGCAATAAAAGAAGCAATTATTCCGGCAAGCAAATCTCCGCTTCCCCCTGTAGCCATACCGGAATTTCCTGTTGTATTAATATAAACATCAGTTGTATCAGGTTCAGCAATTACAGTATTTGCGCCTTTTAAAACTAAAATTATTCCAAACTCATTTGCAAAACATCTTGCAATATCAATTCTTTTCTCCAATATTCTGTCAATATTGATATTAGTAAGTCTTGACATCTCGCCAAGATGAGGTGTTAACACAATTGTGTTTTTGGATTTTTTTAGCAAGTCCTTATCGTGACAGATTGCATTTATACCATCTGCATCAATTACAATAGGGCACGAAGTATTCATAATCACTTCTTTCACAATTTCCCTTGTATCGCGATTTAACCCTATTCCGCAACCTATCAAAATAGCATCTGCTTTTTTTGCCGTTTCGAATATTTTCGAAATTGCAGAAGCAGAAATTGTTCCCTCTTCATTTGAATTTAGTGGTAAAAGTAAGGGCTCCGTTAATTTTGATCCAATAGCATTATAAGCACAATCTGGAAATGCGGCTGTAACTAATCCTGCTCCGGAAAGCACAGCGCCCTTAGCCGCAAGGACAGCTGCGCCTTGCATTTTTTTACTACCGCAAACACTTAACACACGCCCAAAATTACCTTTATTGGCAAAAGGGCTTATCGGAATAAAGCTTTGTTTAATTTCGTCCTCATTCAAGGAATAAATTCTTTCCTCGCCAATTTCTTTGTAATATAATTCAGGGATACCAATATCAGCAGTTATTATTTCGCCGCAAAACTGCACTCCGGGTAAAAATATGTGTGCTGGTTTTAGAGCGGAAACGGCTATTGTTATATCAGCTTTTATACATTCGCCAAATACCTCTCCAGTGTTGCATGTTACTCCGCTTGGTATATCAATTGCAACTTTAAAAGCATTAACGCTGTTAATCATTTTAAAAAGAACTGATAACTCTTCATTTGGGCATCCGTAAAAACCGGTTCCAAAAACAGCATCAATGATAATCCCGGCCTTATTAATAGCTTCAAGTGCAGAATTATCCTCCAAACCATAGCGTATAATGTTAACCTGCAAATCATTTATTTTTTTATACATTTCAATTGATTCATTGTCACGCGGCTGACCGTTTGCTAAAACCACATTAACCTGACAGTTCAACTCACATAGTTTTCTTGCAATAACAAAACCATCTCCGCCATTTTTTCCGTTACCGCATACTATCGTAATTCTATGAATATCTATATCACTTTTTAAATATTTACTTTTAATAATTCGTGTACATGCTGAACCGGCATTCTCCATTAATCGCAAAAATCCCATTCCGTTGTCTGATGCTCGTTGTTCAACAATTTTCATTTGTTCAGTATTAAGAACTCTCATACAAACGCATCCTTCAATAATTTACTCTTCATATGCTATAACAATTGCTGCAGCGTATTCTTGTGTATGCGTAATACTTAAAGAAAACCTAAGATTTTTCTCTTCGGCAAGTCTTTTAGCCATTCCGGAAAGGTTCAAATAAGGTCTACCATTATCCTCATGCAAAACCTCTACTTCGCGTAAAGAAAACCCTGCAATACCGGTACCCAACGCTTTTGCGAACGCCTCCTTTGCAGCAAATGATGCAGCAGCGCTCTGTATCTTCATCCCAATATTTTTAAACTCTCTGATTTCCGATTCTCCATATACACGGTTTAAAAAAGCTGATTTCTTAACGGATTTTGCAACTCTTGATATTTCTATCATATCAATTCCGGTATATATCAATAATAAAACCGCCATTCATAAATAATGTTATTAAATTGTATCATAATATATTCGTATTGCCAATACTTGAGAAATTCAAATATTATACACGTGATTTGTAAAACATTATTATTATCACTTGCATAATAATTAATTTTATGATATAAATTAAATAACGCAATGATGGAGAGAGTAAACGCGACTGATTTCTAAAGATATTTTTGATTTTGACTGTGGAAAGAGAAGGCACATCCCGGCTGAAAGTGTGCCTACACATTTATCGCGTTGAAGTTCACTCCGGAGCGGTGCGGTTGAAGTTATTATACGTTGAATAATAATTGTAGATTGCAACGGTATGCCACCGTTATTTGGCTGAAGAGTGTTTGCTCTTGTGCCTTCAGGCACTGCAAAAAAGGGTGGTAACGCGAAGGATTGCCTTCGTCCCTCATTGAGTGGACGTTGGCTTATTTTTTAATTTTTTGAAAGGATTATATTATATGAAAGAACAGCTCGAGTTAATTAAAAATACTGCCATATGCGAAATTGAAAAGACCGTCAACCGCACTGAACTTGAAATGCTTCGAATAAAATACTTAGGTAAAAAAGGTGACCTTACAGCAGTTTTGAAACAAATGGGGAAGCTTGCTGCAGAGGAACGGCCTGTTTTAGGGCAATTTGCGAATGAGGTTCGGTCGGCAATTGAGAACTTAATATCAAAAATTGATGATGATATTAAAGCTCAAGAGACATGTACCCGTCTTGATTCCGAAACTCTTGATATAACTATTCCCGGCATCAGGCATAAGATTGGTCATAAACATCCTTTGTCTATTGTTCTTGATGAAGTTAAAGATATTTTTCTTGGATTTGGTTTTAATATCGCAACCGGCCCTGAAGTTGAATGGGATTATTACAATTTTGAAGCTTTGAATATGCCTCCGAATCATCCTGCAAGAGACACTCAAGATACTTTTTATATTACCGAAAATATGCTTCTTCGCACCCAAACATCACCAGTTCAAATTAGAGTTATGGAAACCCAGCCACCCCCCATACGTATTATTGCGCCCGGCAGAGTCTATCGTTCTGATGCGGTTGACGCAACACATTCCCCTCTTTTTCATCAAATTGAAGGGCTTGTTGTAGATAAAGGAATAACCATGGGCGATCTAAAAGGATGTCTTGAAGCTTTTGCAAAACGTTTGTATGGTGAAAATACAAATATTCGACTTCGTCCCCATCATTTTGAATTTACCGAACCTTCATGTGAGATTGATGTTTCTTGCTTTAGATGCGGCGGAAGAGGATGTCCAATGTGCAAGGGAGAAGGTTGGATTGAAATACTGGGTGGTGGTATGGTTCACCCAAAAGTACTTAAAACCGGTGGAATTGACCCCAATCAATTTAGCGGATTTGCTTTTGGCGTTGGTCTTGAGCGTCTGGTCATGTTCAGGTTCAATATTGATGATATGCGTTTGCTTTATGAAAACGACATGAGATTTCTCAGTCAATTTTAGGAGGTGTTAAAAGATGATTTTATCAAAACGATGGCTAAATGATTATTTTCCGTTAAAAATCAGTGATAAAGAATTTGCTGACAAAATGACAATGAGCGGATCTAAGGTTGAAGGATATAAAACCGAGGGTGCCGAAATAAACAATGTTGTTGTTGGAAAACTGACTGGCATTGAAAAGCATCCTGACTCAGACCATCTATGGGTTTGTCAGGTTGAAATTGGGATCAAAGGAGTTCTGCAAATAGTTACCGGAGCACAAAACTTAAAAATCGGCGATTATGTACCCGTTGCTTTGGATAACTCCCATATTGCCGGAGGTCAAAATATCAAAAAAGGGTTGTTGAGGGGTGTTGAAAGCGCAGGTATGCTTTGCTCTCTCACTGAACTTGCGCTTACAACGCACGATTTTCCCTATGCTGTTGAGAACGGTATTTTTGTACTTGGGGAGGATTGCACAAAAACAACCGGAATAGATATAAAAGAAGCTGTTGGTTTAAACGATGTAATAACCGAATTTGAAATAACTTCAAATCGTCCTGATTGTCTTTCAGTAATCGGCCTTGCCAGAGAAGCTGCCGCAACATTCGGAATACCCTTTCAAGATCCTATTCCAAAAGTAAAAACCAGCACCGGAGATGTTCATGATTTTATAGAAGTTGATATCCTTGACCCGGAAAAATGTTGCCGTTATATTGGTGCTGTTGTACAAAATGTAAGGATTTCTTCATCCCCACGATGGATGCGTGAGAGGTTAAGAGCAAGCGGAGTACGCCCGATAAACAACATTGTCGATATTACAAACTATGTAATGCTTGAATTTGGTCAACCTATGCATGCTTTCGATATTCGTTTTCTTGAAGGAAATCATATTATAGTACGTTGTGCTCAAAATAGTGAAACGATAACAACGCTTGATGGTATTTCCAGAAAGCTTAGTGATGATATGCTCGTAATTGCCGATAAAAACAAGCCTATAGCATTAGCAGGAATTATGGGTGGGGAATATAGCGGCATTACAGATGATACAACAACAATTGTATTTGAATCTGCGTGTTTTAACGGTGCAAATATAAGAGGTACATCAAAAAAGATTGGTTTAAGAACTGAATCATCATCTCGATTCGAAAAAGGGTTGGACTCAAACGGTTGTCTCAATGCAATTAACCGCGCTCTTGAACTTATCCAAATACTTGATGCCGGTGACATTGTCAACGGTGTTGTTGACTGTGACTGTTCGAATAAGCAAATTCATTCTCTTCCCTTTGATTGGCAATGGGTAAATAAATTTATTGGAATAAACGTGTCTGAAAACGATCAAAAAGAAATATTAAATAATTTAGGGTTCAACGTTGAATCCGGTGTTGTTAACATCCCTACATTTAGAAGAGATATTGAGCATTTAGCGGATATCTCTGAGGAGGTCGCACGTTTCTATGGTTATGAAAATATCCCAAACCATCCTTTATCCGGGGTTGCAAACGGAAGCCTGACCAAAAAGCAGCAACTTGAAAGACTTGTATGTGAAACGCTTCTTGCTTGCGGTCTTTCAGAAATTCAAACCTATTCGTTTATAAGCCCAAAAGATTATGATAGTATATGCCTGCCTTCTGACAGCAATTCCCGAAACTGTATTATTATTTCAAACCCGTTGGGCGAAGATACAAGCGTTATGCGCACCACTCCCCTTCCCTGCATGCTTGAAGTTCTCTCCAGAAATTACAACTATCGCAATTCGGAAGCAAGTTTATTTGAATTGGCGACTGAATATATTCCTCAAGGAGAGGATAAATTACCTTTGGAACGTCAAAAAGTTACAATTGGTATGTATGGAAACGGGTGCGACTTTTTCACGCTTAAAGGGGTCATTGAAGATTTGCTTGATAAAACCGGTGTTGACGGTTATGATATTAGAGCCGTGAAAAACAATCCAAGTTTTCATCCAGGCCGTTGCGCCAAGCTCACCATAAATGAAAAAGAACTTGCCGTAATGGGTGAAATACATCCGAAAGTTCAAGATAATTACGGTTTTGATGTAAAAGTATTTGCAGCAACAGTTGATTTTAATACGATTATCGAATGCAGAAACGCAACGGTAATTTACAAACCATTACCAAAATTCCCTGCGACTACACGTGATTTAGCTTTTGTATGTAAAAAAGACATTCCTGTTCTTAGTCTTCAAACAACAATTTCAAATGCCATCGGTGATCTTCTGGAAGGAATCTCCTTATTTGATGTCTATGAGGGTGTTCAAATACCTGAAGGCATGAAAAGCGTAGCATTTACTATATGTCTGCGTTCTCAGGAACGCACTCTTACAGACGAAGAAGCCGAAGATGCAATGAAACGCGCGATATTTGCTCTTAAAGAACTTGGTATTTCATTGAGAACTTAAATAAACCGTTGTTATATTGAAGTTAATAGTGTATAATAAGTTGTAATCAAACGGAGGTAGCAATGATGGACGATAAAACCATAACATTTTCGATCAAAGATGAAAAAGACGCTGAAACACTCCGCATTCTGCTTTCTGTATACGATGCTCTTGCGGAAAAAAAATATAATCCAATCAGTCAAATAGTCGGTTATATTCTTTCTGAAGATCCCACATACATAACGACGCATAATAATGCGCGCAGTCTAGTACGTAAAATTGACCGTGACGAATTGCTTCAGACATTGTTGAAAAGTTATCTGCAAAAATAATAATATCGGATTGGAGTTTAATATGGCGGAAACAAAAACAGAAAATAGATTTTTAACTTACAAAGGAAAACCCTTGGTTAGAAAGGATAACACCATATATTATGGTAATATGAATGAGGACTATGTTGTCGTACTTCAGATTACAAGTACGAAAAAGGTAAAAGATATTGAATTAGCTGACAGAGTCATTGTTCAGCTTGTAAGTACAGATCCTGAAGTGCGTCCCCGCGACAGAATAATTAAAAAGGCAGAAAAACGAGGATTATATAACGCAATGGATATTGGTACCGTTTGGCTTGAACGCGAGCTTGAAAAACCCGTATAAAACAAAAAACATAGGAGCGGATTTTTTCCAGCTCCTATTTTTTATTTGCAATAGCGAATCAGTTTCTTATACCAATCATCGATGAAATAAGTTGTAAATTTGAAAAGATTTTATTGTGTACAAAGGAACGACGATGTTTGCTATCGCAAGGTAAGAAGGTCAAAGCAGCATGATGAAAAAAGACCGCATTGTGATGCCATGCTTATTTTAATGAAACGAAAGAACAGCTTATTATTTTTTACCAATATCAGTCCGACAGAAACACCCGTCGAAATTAATTAATGATACTCCCTTATATGCCACCCGGAGCGCTGCTTCAATTGTATTTCCGGTTGCAGTTACCCCAAATACTCTTCCGCCATTGGTAGAAAATCCATTTTTTGTAGTTATTGTTCCGGAATGATAAACAGTAACATTAGGTACTTGACCTTTTTCATCAAGTCCGTGAATAGGAACTCCTTTTTTATAGTTCCCGGGATAACCTTCAGAAGCAATAATTACACAAGCTGCTGCATTATTGTCCCACTCAATAATTAAATCGCCGAGTCTTTCTTCGATAATTGCTTCAATTATATCAATTAAAGGCGTTTTAAGACGAGGCATAACAACTTGAGTTTCCGGATCCCCAAAGCGTGAATTATATTCAATTACTTTTGGGCCTTTTTCGGTAAGCATAAGACCAAAATATAGGCATCCTTTAAACGTTCTTCCCTCACAATTCATAGCATTGATTGTGGGGATAAATATATTTTCCATACAATATTCACTTATCTCTTCGCTATAATATGGATTTGGGCTGATAGTACCCATCCCCCCCGTATTGGGACCTAAATCACCGTCAAAGGCACGTTTATGGTCCATTGACGATACCATTGGGGCAATTGTTTTACCATCAGTAAAAGTGAGCACAGACACTTCCGGGCCTGTTAAATACTCTTCAATAACAATCTTGCTGCCGGAATCACCAAATATTCTATTATCCATTATTGATATGATCGCTTCATTAGCTTCGATTTCATCCTGTGCAATTACAACTCCTTTGCCTAAAGCAAGACCATCTGCCTTTATTACAGTAGGATAGTTGTTTTGCTTTTTAATATATTCCAAGGCTTTTTCAGAATTTTCGAATATTTCATAATCCGCGGTTGGTATTTTATATTTTCTCATAAGATTTTTTGAGAATATTTTACTGCTTTCAATTTCTGCTGCATTTTTTTTCGGGCCAAAAGCAGGTATTCCTTGCAGTTCCATAGCATCGACCATACCTGCTGCCAAAGGATCATCCGGAGCAACAAATACAATATCAACATGTTGGCGACATGCAAGTTCAATCATCCCATCAGTATCTTTTACAGAAACAGGAAAACATTTTGCATCACACGAAATACCCCCATTGCCCGGTGCACAGATAACCTCGGATACTTTTGAACTCTCCATTAATTTACGGATAAGCGCATGTTCGCGTCCGCCGGAACCAACCATTAAGACTTTCATAATATTTCAGGCGTATATTTCGCCTATCCTCCGTACTTTAATTATATTAGATCCAAACCAGAACTATATTAGTGTTTGAAATGTCTCATCCCGGTGAAAACCATAGCAATTCCAGCTTCATTTGCAGCTTTTATACTATCATCATCACGAATAGAACCTCCGGGCTGAATAATTGCAGTTATTCCTGCATTCTTTGCCGCTTCAATACAATCGGCATATGGAAAAAAAGCATCACTTCCCATTACAGACCCAATTGCTTTATCACCAGCATAATTTATAGCTAATTTTAAAGCAGTTATTCTATTCGTTTGTCCCGGGCCGACCCCAACAGTCATATTCCCATTAACAAGGCAAATTCCATTTGACTTTACATGCTTTACCACACGCCACGCAAGCATAAGCTGCTTCATTTCATTTTCAGTAGGTTCCCGCTTTGTTACGCACTTTATATCGTCCTCATTAAAAAGTTCTGTATCTAGTTGCTGAACAAGTAAACCGCCTGCAATCTTCTTCATGTCCATGCAACCCGGTTTATTTGGAGCAGCAATTTCCGGTAAAATTAAAAGTCTGATATTCTTCTTTTGGCACAATATTTCAACTGCTTCGTCAGAAAAAGAAGGTGCTATGATAATCTCAAGAAACGTCTTTGCAAGTTCCTCGGCAGTTTTTCCATTAACTTCACGATTTAACGCAACAATACCTCCGTAAATAGAAACTTTATCTGCTTCATACGCATTTATATATGCTTCATAAACATCACGCCCTATACCAACTCCACATGGATTTGCGTGTTTAAGAGCAACTGCAACGGGATATTCAAAGCCGAACTCTTTAATAACATCAAGTGCTCCATTTGCATCATTTATATTGTTATATGATAGTTCCTTTCCATGAATCTGTTTAGCATAGGCAATTGTATTTGAATCCGCTCCAACCTCTCGATAAAAAGCAGCTTTCTGATGAGGATTCTCACCGTAACGCATTTCCTGGACTTTTTCAAAAGTAAGGGTAAGATTCTGAGGCATGGAAGTCTCCCCTCTTTGTGTCCGTAAGTAATTATTAATAAGAGCATCATATTGAGCAGTATGTTCAAACACTAACCCTGCAAGGCGAAATTTTGTTTCTTTGCTTATCTTACCTGAATTCTTTAACTCTGAAATTACTGAATCATAATCCGATGGATTAACAACAACAGCAACATCCTGCCAATTTTTTGCCGCAGCTCGCAGCATAGCAGGGCCGCCTATATCTATGTTCTCAATAGCCTCTTCCAGAGACACATCCGTTTTTAAAATTGTCTGTTTAAAAGGATAAAGGTTAATACATACTATATCTATTGGATCAATATTCAGTTCAGCAATCTGTTTCATATGTTCAGGGTTGCTTCTCATGGCAAGAATGCCGCCATGTATTGCCGGATGAAGAGTTTTAACCCTACCGTCAAGGCACTCCGGAAAGCCGGTTATATCAGAAACACTTGTGCATTTAACACCTGCATCTGTTAGTACTTTTGCGGTTCCGCCTGTTGAAAGAATTTCATATTTCAAATTTATAAGTTCTTTGGCAAAATTCACGATGCCAGTTTTTTCCGAAACACTGATTATTGCTCTTTTTTTCACAATAAGCCCTCCATTATTTAATCTCTTTTTTATCAGCCATTCTTTGACATATCTTTTCAACCGCCTCAGGTAATATTCTCCATTCAGCTTGCTTCATAACACGTTTCTGAAGGCTTAAAGATGTATCATTATCTAATACTTTAACTGCCTTTTGCAGAATTATATCCCCGTCATCAGGAATTTCATTTACAAAATGAACTGTTGCGCCTGTAACTTTTACGCCTTTTTTTAATACTTCTTCATGAACCCTTAATCCATAATAACCTTTCCCGCAAAATGACGGTATAAGTGACGGATGAACATTTATAATTTTATTTTCATATTGCTTTATGATTTTTTCTCCTAATATTGACATAAATCCTGCCAAAACAACAAGTTCAGCTCCGCATCTCTGCAGAGCTGATAATAAAGCATTATTAAAATCTTCGATGTCGGAATATTCTTTTCTTTCAATTATTTCGTATTTAATGCCTGCCTTTCCTGCACGCTTAAGTGCGAATGCTTCTGCTTTACTCGAAATAACATAAACGATTTTTCCGTTTCCGAGTTTTCCATTTGATTCGGCATCAATCAACGCCTGAAGATTCGTTCCATTGCCTGAAACCAAAACAGCTATATTGATACTGTTTTGCTCCCTTAGCATATAGTCACTCCCTTTTCTCCCAGTTTAACTTGACCCACTACCATGGCCTCTTCGCCGTTTTTTCTGAGAATTCTTACTGCTTCATCTGCTTGATCATTTTCGACAGCAATACATAACCCTAAACCCATATTAAATGTATTGTACATATCTCTTTCAGATATTCCTTCTTTTTTAATAAGATTAAATATCGGTTTTTGCGGTATTTTATTTTTCTCCACAACAGCACAAAGTCCTTCAGGCAGCATACGCGGAATATTTTCATAAAATCCGCCTCCGGTAATATGTGATATTCCATGGACTTGAACAGCAGACAAAAGTGCTGACAAGGATTTTACATAAATTCTAGTAGGTGTTAACAGTTCCTCACCAAGTGTCTTGCCAAAATCATTAACATAAAATTTAAGTCTCTCTTCTGTAACATTGAAGACTTTACGAATCAATGAAAATCCATTTGAATGAACCCCTGATGACGCAACTCCTATTAACGCGTCACCTTCTTTAACTAAATTGCAGTTAATAACTTTAGATTCTTCCACAATTCCTACGCAAAATCCCGCAATATCGTACTCATCTGCCGGGTAAAAGCCTGGCATTTCTGCTGTTTCTCCACCAATCAAAGCACATCCTGCTTCTATGCATCCATTTGCAACACCTTTAACAATTTCTTCAACACGTTCAGGTTTCAGCTTTCCTACTGCAAGATAATCTAAAAAATATAGCGGCATTGCACCGGAACAAACGATATCATTAGCACACATTGCAACACAGTCAATTCCGATTGTATTATGTTTATTCATTAAAAACGCAATTTTAAGTTTTGTCCCCACACCATCGGTTCCAGAAACAAAAACCGGAGATTCCATTCCCTTTAAATCAGGCTTAAAGAGTCCGCCAAAACCGCCTATTCCCGAAAGCACACCTTTGATTTTAGTCCGTTCTGCTTGAATTTTAATTAATTCGGTAGCGCGATATGATTCAGTAACATTTACACCAGCTTCTTCATAACTCTTGCTGTAACTATCCATATTATTTCCCCTAATCGTAATTATTTAGTATTGTTCAAAATATCAATTTTCCTCTGAATATCAGAATCGCATTTTACAACACTGCCGGCCATTTGTAATTTCATTTCTGCAAGTTTACATGCAAGCTCGTCATTACTTACAGCTAAAATTTGAGCAGCAAGAATTGCAGCATTTTTTGCACCGTCAATCGCAACAGTTGCAACCGGAACACCTGCAGGCATCTGAACAGTTGCCAGTAATGCATCTAATCCATCTAAGGTTTCCGACTTAACAGGAACACCAATGACAGGCAAACATGTGTAAGAGGCCAACACACCGGCTAAATGTGCAGCTTTACCTGCGGCAGCTATAATCACGCCAAAACCATTGTGTGAAGCATTTGATGCGAATTCCTGTGCAACCAAAGGTGTCCTGTGCGCAGAAATTACACGAACATCAAAATCAATGCTAAGTTCTTGAAGTGTTTTTAGCGCTTCATTTACTATTACAAGGTCACTATCACTACCCATAACTACAGCAACTTTCTTCAATACCTTTTCCCCCTTAAATTATAGTAATCAACAGCTATATTTTATTTGAATTAAAATGAAATATCAATAGTTTGAATGATGTTTCAAACAAATCTACATAATCATACACTAAACTCAATATGTTGTATTAATTTTAGTTAATATCACAACATATCCTCTATCAATATCAAAATATTAATTATTCAGATATTTCATTTAGCATTCACCTCATCAATTTCAATTACAGATAAAATAATACAATCATAACGGTTTTTATGCATTCCTTCATATAAAACCAAAACATTGCCTCGATCATTTATTGCAATGTCACTGTATGCCCCAAAATCACGTTCAAGCAAAAGACTTTGCTTCCAGCATTTCCAGGAATCATCACTAAATCTCAGCGTTAAATTTTCTCTTTTTGCTTCTGATGACGCATTGCAAAATAAAATACCGTTTTTGTATTCTTTTATACTTCCCTGGCAATACGGATCAACCAATACATCAGAATATTTGCATTCACTGAAAGTTAAACCATCGTCTTTGCTAACGGCATATGCCCTAAAGGCCCCGAATAATCTGCTCCTCATGTTAATGTATAGTCCTGCATGTGTTTCGGCAATACAGGCTTCGTTTGTACGCCAATCACACATACCTCCAATTTCCCAATTTTTTCCTTTGTCATCGCTGTATATAATATGCGATCTCGTAACATTACGAGGTATGTTATCAAGTTCAGCATGATTGCACGGTATTATATATCTGCCGCTTAAAGTTTGCACACCATGGCATGGTCCTGTTGCATACCATGTCCAACTATCTAAACGAACCTGAGAGCTTATTTTTTCAGGTTCTGTCCAAGTCAATCCATCATCATAACTGAAAGTTCTCCATATACTTCTTGGTAGTTTTTGTCCCGATAAAATCTGTTCCTCATTGTCTGAGGCAAAATTTTTACAATATACTAAACAAATCGCGCCTGTTTCCCTATCAACTATTGGGCAAGGATTGCCACAAGTATTAATACCATCCGATATTGAAATATGCAATTTACCCCACGTATTTCCGCAGTCATTACTCCGTCTCATGACAATGTCAATCCTGCCGTTATCGGCAGCCGAATTCTTTCTTCCTTCGCAGAAAGCTAACAATTTTCCGCTTAAAGATTTGATAATCACAGGTATTCTAAAAACAAAATATCCCTCAGTATTTGCGCTGAAAACTATTTGTTTGCTTTTAATGTTCATGGTTCAACCTCCTTAAATAATTGTATCTGAGTATATTATACTAACCGAAGTTGAAATGTACCTATGAATTAACAATACATATTTTCGTTTATCGAGCATATAAGATAAAAATAATTATTTCCAGTTATACATATTGCTGAATAGTTTGAATACTATTTTTTTCCGTCGTATCTCCTCATCAACATTTATTTTTATTTCGCCATCGTCAAAAAGCATTAAAACATTTCCTGCACGAACACCGTTTGGTAATTTATCCCGCAGAAGATTAACAATAGTGCAGTCCTCTTTTTCACATACAGCTATATCATCTTCAAACCGGTCTATAGTTAATATTACCATTTTTCAATCTCCATCTGATTCACAATAAACAGTTAATTTTTCACCGTCACTGCCAATAACAATAGTTCCGCATTGGTCCGTTCTTAATACTTTTGCATCTATTCGTTTAAATCTATTTAGCGTTTCAGCATTAGGATGCCCGAATAAATTATCTTTTCCGCAAGATATTATAACATATTCTGGTAAAACCGAAGCTAAAAACTCAGTACCAGATGAGTTTTCACTGCCATGATGTCCCGCCTTCAGTACATCTGCTTTTAATACATTTTCATTTGCAAGTATTTCGTTTTCTTCCTCAGTCTCGGCATCACCTGTTAATAGGAATGAATTATTACCAAACTCTATCTTAATAACAACCGACATATTATTCATTTCGTCATTTGTTGATACAGGTCCAATAATGTTTGTAATAATATTCCCAAAAGTAAAACAAATTCCAGGATTTGCAGGCAACACATTTATGTTCATTTTACTGATTGATATTAACAATTTTTTGAAAATAATTGTCGTTGGCAGATTTTGTTTTTCAATGTAAGGCATAATAATATTTTTAACATCTAAAGCATCAATTACTTCCGGCATACTGCCGATATGATCCAAATCAGGGTGAGAAATGACAACATAATCAAGCTTATCTACATTAAGATTGCGCAGGTATCTAATTATAGTATCTGAATTCCCGGGTCCGCCAGCATCAATTAAAATATTGCCGTGAGCAGTATTTACGAAAATGCAGTCGCCTTGACCGACATCAATGAAGTGGACAGAAAGTGGCTGATTATTTGCATTTGAATTGTTCCTTAAATCCGTTAGATTGAAAATATCCGACCACGCGGGAATACTGCTCGGCATATTAAGAATAGGCGCTAATGAAATAAATAAGCAAGAAACAACAAATGTAACAAAGAAGAAAAGATAAATTTTTATTTTATATTTATCAGATTTTTTTATCTGCATATTTATCAGCTCTTCTTTTTTGAGTATTAACAGAGTATATAGAATTTTGTTTTGAACGGATCAGGCATTTTTCTCCATTTCCAATCAAATCTGTTCGGCCTGTTCTGCGTAATGCTTCTTCAACAAGCTTAGTATTGCAGGAATTAAAATACTGTAAAAGTGCTCTCTGCAAAGCTTTATCATGGGCAGATCGGGCAATATAAACTTCTTTCAGCGTATAAGGGTCAAGCCCGGTGTAAAACATACACGTTGAAATTGTTCCGGGAGTCGGATAAAAATCCTGAACTTGTTCAGGTCTGATTTTTTGATTTTTTAAAAATACAGCAAGTTCAACCGAATCTTTAAGAGTACTTCCGGGATGCGAGGAAATTAAATATGGGACAAGATACTGCTCTTTGCCGTTTCTTTTGCAAAGATTAAAATATTTTTTTGAAAATTTCAAATATGCTTCAATATGAGGTTTACCCATATAATCAAGAACAGCAGCAGAGCAATGTTCCGGTGCTACTTTTAACTGACCGCTGATATGATGCTGAACTAGTTCAATAAAGAAACTGTCATCTTTATCCTCAAGAAGATAATCATATCTTATTCCTGAGCGTATAAAAACTTTTTTAATCCCGGGTATTGACCGTACAGTTCTTAATATGTTCAGATATTCGGCATGACTGACTTTCAGTTGAGGACACGGTTCGGGGGCAAGGCATTTTTTGCCTTTACATAACCCTTTTGTTAGTTGAATTTCACAGGATGGTTGTCGAAAATTTGCTGTAGGTCCCCCTATATCGTGAATATAACCTTTAAACCCACTACTTTCAGAAAGTAATTTTGATTCAGCAACTATAGAGTCTTTACTCCTGCACGTTATAGATCTTCCCTGATGAAAAGCAAGAGAACAGAAATTACATGCGCCGAAGCACCCTCTGTTATGAGTTATTGAGAACTCAACTTCTTCAAGTGCGGGAATTCCGCCTTGGGTTTCATAACACGGATGAAACGTTCTCATGTACGGAAAAGCATATATACGGTCAAGTTCAGCTGATGTCAAGGGTGGCATCGGCGGATTTTGAACAAGCATTTTTGTTTCATGTCGTTGCTTAACCAATTTACCTCGTATATGATCGTTTTCGTCCTGTTGTATCCGGCATGAAATTGCATACTCTCTTTTATTTGAAATAACATTTTTATATGATGGGCATTCAACTCCGGTCAAAGGTGAATCATGTACATCAACCACATAACAGGTTCCTTTAATATCTCTTATTGATAAAACATTCTCTCCGGTGTTAAGTCGGCGAGCAATATTTAATATTTGGTTTTCTCCCATTCCAAAGACAAGTAAATCGGCATCTGAATCAAGCAAAATCGATGGTCTTATTTTATCATCCCAATAATCGTAATGTGCAAATCTGCGCAGTGACGCCTCAATTCCGCCAATAATAATTGGTATATCTCCAAATACACTGCGAATAATACTGCAATATTTTATGACAGCTCTATCCGGACGTTTTCCTGTTTGACCGCCCGGTGAAAATTTATCTTCGCTGCGAACTCGTTTAGCAACAGTATAATGGGATACCATTGAATCTATATTTCCTGAAGTTACTAAGAAACCAAGTTTAGGTCTGCCAAACTGCGAAAAGACATTTTTGTTTAATTCCGGTTGGGCAAGAACGGCAATCCTATAACCTTCAGCTTCTAAAACTCTTGTAATTATAGCCGTTCCAAAACTCGGATGATCAACATATGCGTCGCCTGTTACAAAAACAAAATCTACGTATTCCCATCCTCTGTTTAAAGTATCTTTTACTGTAATGGGTAAAAAATCATTCATCATATTTCCTTTAATTTTTTAAACTTTCTATTCATCGCTGCCCGCTTCATTAAAAACAGTTGTGTTATCAGAAGAAAGAGCATTCCTTTCCATCCATTGCTGCTTCGTAATAAGAACTTTCCGAGGTTTACTGCCTTCAAGAGGGCCAACAATCTGTTTTTCTTCAAGCGAGTCAATAATATTTGCTGCTCTGGCGTAACCAATTTTAAGTTTACGCTGTAAGAAGGTTGTTGATGCGTTTTGACTTTCAGCAACAATTTGTATGGCTTGGGGAAGCATTTCATCCTTTCTTTCTCCATCTATAACATCATCAATACTTACACCTTTTTTCTTCGTTTCAACAGCATGCATATCTATTTCTTTAATTATATGCTCATCATATGATGCTTGTGATTGAGATTTTATATAATTTAGAGTGTTTTCTATTTCTGAATCAGAGATATAACAACCTTGAACTCTAACCGGCTTTGCTATACCGACAGGGCTGAACAGCATATCGCCATTCCCCAAAAGTTTTTCGGCTCCTGACATATCAATAATAATGCGCGAATCAATGTATGATGGAACATACAGTGCGATTCTGCTTGGTATATTTGATTTGATAAGACCTGTAATAACATCAGCAGAAGGGCGTTGTGTTGCAACGACAAGATGCATTCCTGCCGCTCTTGCCATTTGTGCAAGTCTGCAAATGTAATCCTCAACCTCATGAGGTGCTACCATCATTAAATCATTCAATTCGTCAATGAATATAACAATTCTATGCATTCTTTCCATATTCTTTGTTTTATCTGCAAGCATATTATATGATTCAATATCTCTTACATTTTTTTCTGAAAATGTTTTATATCTTTCCGTCATTTCTGATACTGCCCATCCAAGCGCTCCCGCTGCCTTGCGTGCATCCGAAACAACAGGAACCTGAAGATGTGGTATATCGTTATATCGGCGTAGTTCAACACCTTGTTTCGGATCAATCAGTAACAACTTAACTTCTTCCGGAGACGCGTTAAATAACAAGCTTACAATCATTGAGTTAATACATACAGATTTTCCAGATCCCGTTGTTCCTGCAATAAGAAGGTGGGGCATTTTATCAAGATCAGCACATACAATATTCCCGGCAATATCTTTGCCAAGAGCAACATTTAACTTACTTTTAGAGTTTCTGAAATGTTTTGTATCAACAATTTCACGAAAAGCAACATTCGCTCTGCTTTTATTTGGCACTTCAACGCCTATAGCCGATTTATTGGGTATCGGAGCCTCTATTCTGACACTTGTTGATGCAAGACCAAGTGCGATATCATCCGAAAGATTAGTAAATCTATTAATTCTTACACCGGGTTCCGGTTGTAACTCAAAACGAGTTACCGAAGGTCCCCTGCTTATCATAAGAATTTTCGCTTGAATGCCAAAGCTTTTTAAAATATCTATCAACTTTTGACCGTTTACCCTCAGTTCATCATCTGAATCTGTATTATTAACCTGCGGTAATAATGAAAGGCAATCGATCGGTGGTAATTTGTATTTTTTAAAATTCGCAGCTGCTCCGTATATGCTTTTTTCAATTCCGCTGCGGTTCAAGTCAACGTTTTTATTATATGTTTCAACATCAGCTGATGTTGATTTTTTAATATCTTCTTCTTTTTGTTTTGTATTGTTTTTTTTGAAATTTGGTATACTTATTTCTACCTGAATATCATTTTTTGATGTAATCAATTGTTCTGCTTGTTGTTCTGCCGGAACAATTGGGACAAATTCGCTATTTAACCATGTGCCGGAATTTTTAGATAATGAGTCTTCCTCAGAAATTACTTTTGGTGGATTGAATGGTTTACTTTTGCTAATATCCTTCGGTTCTCGACACTTAGTTTCTTTTTTAGCAACATTATTTTCGTTAACTTTTTTAACCGGTTTCGAAACGGTTTTTACAACACTCAAAAGAGTTGTACGCGTTAAAAGCATCAACATAACTGCAGAAAGTAAAATAATTGTTATAATAGCACCTGTTTTTCCAAAAAGCTTTACAATTATACCTCCTGTCAATGCACCAAGCGCACCACCATTCGGTGTATTTATTCTTTCTCCCCAAGCAGCACTGATTTGTAGACCAATCGATTCATTATGCAGATAGTCAAATGTATTCGCATAAACATGTATCGCTCCTCCTATTAGAATTATAAATGCAGCAATTCCAGAAAAACTGACAGAAATATTGCCTAGAGGTTTATTAGCTGCGCATACGATGGCCATGTAAATAAGCATAAACGGCCAAATATAAGCGCAATATCCAAAAAGTCCTAATATCACATTGTGTATATTTGTCCAAACATTTTGTCCTTCTATCAATACAACACAAATCAAAAATAAAGCAGCCGCCATAAAAATAATAGCGGTTCTTTGGCGTGTTGCCATTTTTTGTTCTTGAGTCGGTATCTTTTTTACCGCATTATCCGATTTTGAATTTGCTGACTTTTGGGGTGGCGTTGTTTTCTTCTTTTGAGAGGTTGATTTGTAATTTGGTTTTGAATTCGCCATTTCTATCCATCCTTAATCACAGAAAAATATATATTATAATATTTGTATTATAACATTTTTTATTATCAAGAGCAATATGTAATAGAAAAGTACTTTATTACAGCAATTATAGATAAACGTAAAGATTAAATCAAAGTAAGCTTGTTTATCCATTGACAAAACAGTGAATTAGTAATAAGATTTATTGAAGTTTATAGCTTGAGGAGGTAATATTTTTGGGATACAGTATCAGTCAAAAAATAATGCAAAGTCACTTGATATCAGGTAAAATGGATGTCGGGAACGAAATCGGAATAAGAATCGACCAAACTCTTACTCAGGATGCAACCGGAACAATGGCCTATCTTGAATTTGAAGCAATGGGTGTTGAACGGGTTAAAACAGACCTTTCCGTTGCATACATTGACCATAACACCCTGCAAACCGGCTTTGAAAATGCGGATGACCATCGGTTTATACAGAGCGTGGCAAAAAAACGCGGAGTTCGTTTTTCGCGCCCTGGAAATGGAATTTGCCATCAGGTTCATTTAGAGCGTTTCGGAATTCCAGGAAAAACTTTAATTGGTTCAGATAGCCATACGCCTACGAGTGGCGGGATAGGCATGCTTGCCATCGGTGCAGGAGGCCTTGATGTTGCCGTTGCAATGGGTGGTGGAGCTTATTATATTACAATGCCAAAAATAGTGTTAATCAACCTTTCCGGCAAGCTTTCTCCATGGGTTTCAGCGAAGGATATTATTCTTGAAATCTTACGTATATTGACAGTTAAGGGCGGTGTAGGGAAAATAATTGAATATGGCGGTGATGGAATTAAATCATTATCCGTTCCCGAAAGAGCCACCATCACCAACATGGGTGCCGAGTTAGGCGCTACCTCTTCAATTTTCCCCTCAGACAAGGTTACTAAAGCATTTCTTAAAGCTCAAAGCCGTGAACAAGATTGGGCCGAAATTATTCCCGATGAGGATGCCCACTATGATGAAATACTGCACATTGATTTAACCGCTCTTGAACCTATGGCTGCTATGCCGCATATGCCGGATAATGTCAAGAAGGTTTCAGAAATCGGACAAATCAAGGTTGACCAGGTTTGTATCGGCTCCTGCACAAATTCATCTTTGCTTGATATGCTAAAAGTCGCTTCAATACTGAAAAGCAAAAAGGTTAATCCGAATGTCAGCCTTTCCATTGCACCCGGCTCCATGCAGGTTCTTAATATGCTATCTTTAAACGGAGCACTATCTGATATGATATCGGCCGGTGCCAGAATATTGGAATCAGCCTGCGGGCCCTGTATCGGCATGGGTCAATCTCCAAACTCAGGCGGTGTCTCATTGCGCACCTTTAACAGAAACTTTGAAGAACGCTCCGGTACAGCCGATGCCGGAATTTACCTTGTCAGCCCCGAGACTGCAGCCGCTTCAGCCATCATGGGTGTTTTAACAGACCCAAGAACACTTGGCGAAACGCCAATGATTATTCTTCCCAATGAATTTATTATTAACGACAACCTTATTGAGCTGCCCGCTTCACCTGAGGATGCCGTGAATGTAGAAATATTATATGGGCCAAACATTAAACCCTTTCCAACCAGCAAAACCCTTCCCGATGAAATCTGCGCAAAAGCTGTTTTAAAGGTCGGCGATAACATCACAACAGACTATATAATGCCCGCTGGAGCTAAGTTACTCCCCTACCGCTCAAACATTCCATATCTTTCAAACTATTGTTTCAAACAAATTGACGAACATTTTGCACAGCGTACCAAAGCGGATGGTAAGGGTATAATCATAGGCGGTGCGAATTATGGGCAAGGCTCTTCGAGGGAGCACGCCGCTCTTGTTCCTCTATATCTGGGAATTAAAAGTGTTATAACCAAGTCTTTTGCAAGAATTCACTGTGCGAACTTAATAAACTCCGGAATTGTTCCCTTTACTTTTGCCAGCGAAACGGATTACGACAAGATTGATGAGGGTAATGAGCTTTGCTTAGCCAATATCCGCAGCCTAATTTCAGCAAACGAACCCGTTGTTTTAAAAAATCTAAGCAAAAACGAGGATTACGCTCTTAACTATCAATTTTCACAAAGGCAAAAGGATATTATTCTTGCAGGCGGATTATTGAATTACACAAAGAATAATGCATAAATATTTTATACTTTAAATATTACGGAAAATTTTTAGGAGGACCACATGAAAGAGGAAAACATTAAAAATGCCATTGAAAAATTTGAGGCACTGGTGAGAGCTCAAAACGAACGGTCTGACAAAATTAAAATTCAAGGTGATTTCATTGATTATGACTCCCTTGATAAAATAATTATCGGAGTTTGTGAGGGCGATGGTATTGGTCCCATAATCACAAAGGAATCGATAAAGGTTCTCGAATACATACTTACCGATGAGGTTAAAGCAGGAAAGATCGAGTTTAAGATCATTGACGGCCTTACCATTGAAAACAGAGTTGCTGTAAACAAGGCAATACCCGATGATGTTCTGGAAGAACTGAAAAAATGCCATGTTATTTTAAAAGGGCCAACAACAACTCCGCAAGCCGGTGACCCCTGGCCCAATATCGAAAGCGCCAACGTTGCAATGCGCAAAGCTCTTGATCTGTTTGCAAATCTTCGTCCTGTTAGAGTTGTTGAGGAAGGTATTGACTGGACATTTTTCAGAGAAAACACAGAAGGTGCATACGCTGTAGGCTCAATGGGTATCAATGTCACCGATGACCTTGCTATGGATTTTGTTGTTGCTACCACCGAGGGGTGCCAAAGAATTTCACGCCTCGCCTATGAATATGCCAAGAGAAACGGCAAAAACAGAGTTTCGGTTATTACAAAGGCAAATGTAATAAAAACCACAGACGGTAAATTTCTAAAACTGGCTAAGGAAATTGGGAAAGAGTATCCGGAAATAACTACAGATGAATGGTATATTGATATTTTAACTGCGAAACTTATTGACAAAGTACGTCGCAAAGACTTCAAAGTGTTTGTTTTACCAAACCTCTACGGTGATATTATTACCGATGAAGCGGCTGCATTCCAAGGCGGAGTCGGAACGGCAGGCAGCGCCAATATCGGGAAAAGATACGCCATGTTTGAGGCAATTCACGGATCTGCCTTACGTATGATTAATGAGGGACGCGGAAAATACGCAGACCCCTGTTCCATGCTCCGAGCCAGCGTGATGCTGCTTTCTCACATTGGCAAACAAAAGAAAGCCGACCTGCTCGAAAAAGCTTTGGATATATGTATGTTTGAAGAAAAGCGTCTAAAAATAACCGCCCGGGATGATGGTTGCACCTGCAGCGAATTTGGAGATTATGTTATGGAAACAATTAAATCGCTGCAATAGATCTATTAAGTTTTTAAGGGTATGCCGACTTTTTTTATCGGCATACCCTCTTTTAATAATTTTTTCTTTATTGCTTTTGGAAAATTATACATTCCATTCTCTTTTGTTTATAACTTCATTATACATTGCTGTATAACTATTGTGCCTCGATTTACTGATTTCGCCGTTGTTTACCGCAGTTATAATACTGCACCCGGCATCTTCAATATGTGAACATGTTGAGTATTTGCATTTCCCGAGATGTGGCAGAAACTCTTTGAAACAAAATTGCAATTCATCCTTTAGAATAATCTCGCTGTTTTCAAAATCAAGTGAGGCAAACCCGGGGGTATCAGCAACATAGCCGCCGGCAACTTTAAACAGTTCAATATGGCGGGTTGTGTGTTTACCTCTGCCAAGTTTATCGCTTATCTCTCCTGTTTTAAGCCCTAATTTACTATCAATACAATTGAGAAGTGTTGATTTTCCGACCCCTGAATTACCGGTAAAAGCACTTATATGGCCTTCAAGAAGATTTTTAATTCGGTCGACTCCCTCTCCTGTAATGCAAGAGGCACTGATGGTTTTCATGCCGGCTTTTTTGTAAATACTAACAAGTTCCGAGGTGTCACCCATATCGGATTTTGTGATTACAATTACAGATTCAATATCCTTACTTTGTGCAATAGCGGTTAATTTATCAATAATAAGTGTACTTGGCATCGGTTCACATACCGATACAACAATAACAAGCCGGTCTATATTTGCTATGGGGGGACGCATGAAAATGCTGCTGCGCGGATGAATTACATCTATTGTGTTCTCGTTATCCGTTCCTACGGTTACAGTAACATTATCCCCGGGTAAAGGGACTTTCTTGTCCTTACGAAATATTCCTCTTGCTTTACATTCATATATCATATCGGCGGCTTCCACATAATAGAAACCGCCGATACCTTTTAATATTATTCCGCAAAATTGCATTTATTCAACTCCAAAATATCCTTTTTTAATACCGTTCATGTTGTAGTTGTAGTTGCGTTAATCGTTGCCGCTGCTGTTGTTTCGCCGTATATGACACCAACAGTTAACGTAATCTGTGTATCCGTCGAGTGTTTAATTATAATGCTATAACCCGGAGTTTGATTTATTACCTTGCCGACATCGCTGTTGTTTGAAACATCCTCTTTGATAATTGTAATATTGTAAAATCCAGAATTATTGAGTGTTTTGCGTGCAGCGGATTCTGTCGCGCCAACTACATCCGGAACTGTTGCGTTTGAAGTAATAGAATAGTTATTCTCATTACTTATTGTTCCCGGTGTTGTTGTATAATCAATACTGCAATCGTATAAAAGCTTTGAATCAATAAACACTTTCAGTTTATTTTCTTTATTTGATCCAATAACATCAAAGCTATAATTACTTCCATCCAGTAATACAGTTTTTTCAAATACTATATCATTGTTGAGTGTTGCCATAATTTCACCGGTTACGCCGAGTGACCGGCTTGGCAGTTTAATGGTGACTTTAGCAGTTGATTCGGGAGGTATCCCTGTACTGACAGTTATTGTAATTTTTGTGCCTTTGGGAACCTTTAAATTTTCATCATAACTCTGTTTTATGATTTCACCTTCTGGTTTTGGACTATTCTCCTGGGCAATATTTTCATCCAAAACAAGGTCTTCTGATTCGAGCAAACGGCGGGCAGCCTCAACATCCCAAGTAATTAAGTTCGGAACTTTAACCAGATTTTCATCACTTGCATAAAATACAGTAACGGTAGAGCCCTGAGCGACTTGGGAACCTTGTACAGGTGATGTTCTTAAAACAGTCCCGAAAGATTCGCTTGTATTAGGTTCCGCAACCTCGTTAACAACAAAACCCATGTTTGTTAATGTTGTTTTAGCTTGTGCAAAATCAAGCTTATATACACTCGGGAGTGTCAGAATTTTTGTACCGATAGCAATGGTTAAGGTTATCTTATCTGTTTTATTAATTTTTGTTCCACGCTGTGGTTCCTGATTGTAAACATCTCCGCTGTCATAATTGCTGTTTTGTACCTCCTCGGGCACAATAACATAATCATTATAGGCAGAATTCCCTTTAATTTCATTGGTATAGTTTTTTCCAATAAAATCAGGTACGACAAGTTTATTATCTTTAAATACATCAGTAAAAAGAGCAAAGCTGCCTAAAACTATTGCAATCAAAGCAAGTATGCCAAAAGCAACGCCTATTAATATTGGCACGGTCCTGTTTTTTTCTTCATCGTGCTCATTTCTATCCATCTCTGTAATTTCACTTTTAGGCATTTTAATCTGATTTGATGACTTGCCGACGAATTTTGTAGGATCCTTGTCTACAAAGTAATTATATTCGAATTTTACCAGCGGATTTCGTTTAAATTCCTCCAAATCCAACAACATTTCAGCTGCTGATTGATATCTGTCATGTATACTTTTCTGCATCGCACGCATTGTTATTTGTTCAAGTCCTATCGGAATGGTTTCATTAATCTCACGCGGCCGCTTTGGTTCTGCCTGAAGCTGCATAATTGCTACCGAAACAGAACTGTCCGACTGAAATGGAACCTGTCCTGTCAGCATTTCGTAGAGGACAACACCTACTGAATAAATATCTGCTTTATCATCTGTAATATCTCCCCTTGCCTGTTCAGGGCTTATATAATGAACCGAACCAATGGCATTTTCACTCATGGTACGTGTTTCACTTCGGCTGAAACGAGCTATTCCGAAATCTGTTACTTTTATATTGCCATTCTGAATAAGCATTATGTTTTGAGGTTTGACATCTCTGTGTATAATTCCTTTATCATGTGCATGCTGAAGCGCTCTGAGTATTTGTGTAATAAAGTGAACAGCTTCTTTCCAAGCAACTGTTTTAACCTGTTCAATATATTCCTTCAATGTTATTCCTTCAATATATTCCATCACGATATATTGAAGTCTGTCCCCATAACTTACATCGTACACCTTAACTATATTGGGATGTGAAAGAACAGCTATAGCTTTTGATTCATTTTTAAATCTGCGACGAAACTCCTCATTGGCAAGGAATTCATCTTTTAAGATTTTTATGGCGACTATACGGTCATCAATGCTGTCATATGCTTTGTATACGACAGCCATTCCACCGACACCGATTATTTCCTGAACTTCATAACGGCCATCAAGTCTTTTTCCAACATAATTCTCCATTAAATTCACACTCCGCAGCTTTAAAGTTAATTTGCTATTGTGACAACGGTTATATTATCTCCGCCGCCATTTTTGTTGGCAATTTCAACAAGCTTATCAGCGAACTCATAAAAGTCGCTGTTCATATATGTATAAAATATTTCGTCAGCATCAATTGAATTAGTAAGACCGTCAGTACAAACAATAATCACATCATCTTGATATGTTGACTCCTCGTGGAAGTCAATTGAAATTCGTTGACTTACTCCTAAAGCTCTTGTTATTAAATTCTTATGAGGATGAGCTTTCGCTTCATCCGGTGTTAATTCACCTTTTTCAACCATGTCTTGTACCACAGAATGATCTTTTGTTAATTGATTGATTCCATTATTATTAATCAAATATGCTCTGCTGTCCCCTGCATGTGCCACATAAACATTATTATCTGCAAGAATAGCTGCGACAACTGTTGTTCCCATACCTTTTAGCGTTTCATCTGATTCTGCCATATTAAATATGCTGATATTTGAACCTTCAATTGCAGAATTAAGCAAATTTTTAATTGATTTACCGTTCATACCTTGTTTATAACACATTTTTATTTTATCCGAAATAATTTTGACAGCGACAGAGCTTGCCACATTTCCGCCGGATGTTCCGCCCATTCCGTCACACACAACAGCCCATGCAACACTGCCGGGCAATTCACCAGCTTGATATGAATCCTGATTTTGATTGCGAACCATTCCAATATCAGATTTTGCTGAAATCCTCATACCAACACCGCCTTTCGGATAAATTAACAAGGGTAAGTCTTAATCTGTCTGTTCCTTAATTGACCGCATGAGGCGTCAATGTCTGAACCTAAACTGCGTCGCATTGTTACATTAATCCCTTTTTTATCTAATGCATCTTTAAAAAGATTTAACGTTTTGGAAGAACTTCGCTTATATTTACATTCTTCAATATAATTAGCCGGAATTATATTGACATGACATAACATTCCTTTTAGCATACCGGCTAATTCAATCGCACATTCTTCGCTGTCATTTACACCTTCAAACATAGCATATTCAAATGAAATCCTGCGTGAAGTAGCCTCAGAATATTTTTTACATACCATTAAAAGCTCTTCTAATGAATACTTTTGATTTACAGGCATTATTTTAGAACGTATTTGATTGTTAGAGCCATGAAGTGAAACCGACAATGTTAATTGCAAATGTAAACCAAGCAACATATTAATAGCCGGTACTATTCCGCAGGTAGAAAGAGATATATTTCGCATTCCAACATTTAACCCATCTTCATTTGAAACAAGGTCGAGAAATCTAATAACGTTTTGATAGTTATCAAGCGGTTCTCCCATTCCCATAAGAACAATATGTGATACCCTAATATTCATGTCTCTCTGAACTGTATGAATTTGACTAAGCATCTCTGACGGTGTTAGATTTCTAATCAAACCGCCGATTGCAGTTGCGCAAAATTTACATCCCATTCTGCATCCAACCTGAGTAGAGATGCAAAGAGTATATCCATATTTATACTTCATCAGAACTGATTCAATCATCTCATCGTCATGTAAACAAAATAAATATTTTACGGTATAATCAACCTGAGAAACTTTTTTGCTTATAATTCCGCATCCAAATATCGGGAAATACTTTATTAAATATGCTCGAAGATCCACAGGTAAATTGCTCATTTCATTATAATTTTGAACGCCTGTAACATGCAGCCACGAATAAATCTGTTCGGTTCGATATTTCGGAAGTGATTGATTATTTAAATTATCCTGAAGTTCTGTTAAAGTCATTGACTTAATATCATATTTCTTCAAGATATCACTCCGTTCTTTTGAATAGTGCAATAAAGAAGCCATCTGAATTACTCATATGAGGCATCAACGTCAAATATTTGCCATTTGACATGCCGTTTATTATTTTATTACTAATATTTTCCGAATAATAATTTGGATGGTTTCGTATGAAATAATCGCAAACATCTTCATTTTCTTTTGGATTTAATGTACAGGTTGAATATGCAAGTATTCCTCCAATCTTAACATATCTCGAAGCGTTACAAAGTATAAAATACTGCAATTCCGGCAATTTGTCAATATTTTCCTCACTTTTATAACGTATTTCCGGTTTTCTTCGAATAATACCAAGTCCGGAACAAGGAACATCGCAGAGAACCTTATCAGCAAGTCCTATTTTATCATTATATATACATGCATCACCTATTTCCGTGAAAACATTTGAAAGGTTTAAACGCAATGCGCCAATGCGAATTAATTCAAGTCTTGCATCGTATATATCGAATGCATAAACTCGACCTGTTCCGTCCATAATTTCTGCAATTGTAAATGCTTTTCCGCCCGGTGCGGAACAAAGGTCAAACACCACATCATCATGTTTAACTTCAAGAACCTTACAACATATCTGTGATGAAGTATCCTGTAAATGGAAAAGACCATTTTTGAAAGAGGAAAGATTTTCTATAAAACCTGCTCTTTCCAAAATTAAAGCATTTTCGACTTCATTGCATATTTTTGATGATATTCCCTCCGATTCGAGTAGTTTAATAAGCTCAAGTGATGTTGTTTTCATTGTGTTTATTCGAACAATTAATGGGGCTTTATTTAAGTAGTATTCCATGATTCCAATTGTATTATCGATACCGTAACTGTTAATCCAAAGTGATACTATCCACTGCGGGCATGAATATTTAACACTAAAATATTCAATATCATTATTATTATGTTTGGGAAGCACTAATCCGAATTCTGCGATCTTACGCAATATAGCGTTGACAAGTCCTGATGCAAATGAACAACGTGTCAATTTAATTATTTTTATACTTTCGTTCACAGCTGCTGATACCGGTATTTTATCCATAAATAATATTTGGCAGGTTCCAATCCTTAAAACCGTTAATACTTCAGGCTTAAGTTTACATATTGAACTGTTCAAATAGAGAGATAAATTGTAGTCTATTGTTATTATTCTTTCAAGGGTTCCGTAAACCAAAGCGGAAACCAAGGAGTTGTCACGCGCTTCAAGCCCTGCGGTTTCAAGCGCTGAATCAAGTACGAGGTTTGAATACGCGTTTTCCTTTTGAATTCTTAACAGTATTTCATAGGCAATCTGTCTGGCATCATTCATAATTTTTTCCTATCTTCTTCCGCTAAAACGAAGGATAAACCTGAGCAGATTTGCAATTGAAACAAGCAAAGCGGCAACATAGGTCATTGCGGCAGCTGTCAGAACTCTTTTAGCTCCGGCCTGTTCCTCAATATCAAGCATTCCTATTTCATCAATAACTTTCATCGCGCGATGGCTTGCGTTAAATTCAACAGGCAATGTAGCCAGTTGAAACACCACGATTAACGAGTAAAGCATTAGGCCGATAGTAATCAGAGGCCCAAAACCAAGAAAATAGCCAAAAATAGCAAGTGGCAGACCCAATGCTGAACCTATATTGGTAACAGGCACTATAGCGGTTCTGATTTTAATCGGCACATAATTTTCCTTATGCTGAACGGCATGGCCGGCCTCATGGCAAGCAATTCCTATAGCCGCTATAGAATTGTTGCTGTAGACTCCCTGGGAAAGGTATATGACATTTGTTCTTGGGTCAAAATGATCGGTTAAGTTTCCCGCTACGGCTTCCACTCGAACATCCGGTATACCATAGTAATTCATAACGCTCATAGCTGCCTGTGCACCCGTAAGCCCTTTTATGCTAAAAACTCTTGACATTTTTCTGTAGGTTGATTTGAGAAAGATCTGTGCCCCCATTGAAAGAACCAATGCCGGTATTACAAGAATCAAAAAGTAATAGTCAAAGTACATCCATCCCATTTTTTACACCTCAATTACTGATATTATCAATTAGCAACATTAATTAATAGCTTATTTTAATACAGTGCCAATAGCAATCTTATTTCCCCGTAAAAATTCTTTGGCGGGCATTGCCTTTTTACCTTCAACCTGAACAGTAACAACCTCAATTGCCGAGCCATCTCCGCAAGCGACTAAGAGTCTGTCAATATTTTCAATTATCTCACCTGGTTTGCCGTTTTTTCCTTCAACAACCAGTGATGAATGAATTCTTATTAATCGGTTGCTGTACATGGCGGTTGGAATTAAAAAAGGAGAGAGGCCCCTAATCCTATTATGAACTTTTATAGCCGGTTCATTCCAATTAACAGGACACAGCGCCTTTGTCAGCATTGGCGCATAAGTTGAAGCACTGCTGTCCTGCTTAACCGGATTTACCGTTCCGGTTTGAAGACCTGTTATTGTTTTTGACATGACCTCTGCGCCGATAACGGAAAGTCTATTGAGCAATTCGCCTGAGCTTTCATTCTCGCCAATCTCAGTTTGCTCTGAAATAAGCATATCTCCCGTATCTATCCCTGCATCCATTTGCATTGAAGTAATTCCAGTTACTTTTTCTCCGTTTATTACAGACCATTGAATTGGAGCTGCACCCCTGTATTTAGGTAAAAGCGAAGCGTGAATGCAAACACAGCCAAACTTAGGAAGTGAAATGATTTGCTGAGGTAAAATCTTTCCATATGCGGCAACTATAATAATCTCCGGAGCGAGTTCTGAAAGTATATTATAGGCTTCGCCATCCTTAAGTGTTACTGGCTGAAATACGCATATATTATTCTCAGCAGCTTTTAGTTTTACAGGGGGTGCAGCAACAGAATGCCCCCGCCCTTTTGGTTTGTCGGGTTGGGTGAAAACTGCCAATATATTATGATCGTCACTGATTAACCGTTCTAAGCAAGGAACGGCAAAATCAGGGGTTCCCATAAAAACGATATTCAAACTGTCACCGCCTATTCCTCATCATTGTTTATCATTCGAATAGCCTTTTGAGTAAAAAGTATTCCATTAAGATGATCAATTTCATGGCAAAAGCAACGGGCTTTTAAACCTTCAGCTTTATAGACATACCATTTCCCGTAACGATTTTGAGCTTTGACTTTTACTGTTGCCGGGCGTCGTGTAATTCCGCATTCACCCGGTATCGAAAGACAACCTTCTCTTTCTTCTTGAATTCCTTCCGATTCAACAATTTCGGGATTGATAAGTTCAAGCAAACCTTCTCCGACATCAGCAACAAATACTCTTTTAAGGAATCCCACCTGAACAGCGGCAAGTCCAGCGCCCTCTTCTTTATGCAAAGTTTCTGCCATATCATCAAGCAGCAAACAAAGCCGTTCATCAAACTTATCAACTCTTTTACTTATTTTATTTAAAATAGGATCACCGATTTTTACAATACTTCTGTATGCCATCATTATATCACCCTTATTTAAATTTAAATAATTATAAATTAAATAATGCTTTCCGGATTCATGTCCACAAAAACTGATACGCTTGAATAGATTTTAATTTTTTCTATTTCGCACAATAATTCTGACACCATGGCTCTAAACGAGGCATTGTTTCTGCATTTAATAATTATTCTGTAGCGGTATCTGTTACTGACTTTTAAAATTCTTGCCGGCATTGGGCCAAGCACTATAAGCTTCTCTTTTTTATATAATGAATTCGTTTTAATTTTTATTAGCTCAAGTATATAGGTTGATGCAGACTTAACCTTCGCTTCATCTTCTCCTGAAAAACCTAAAAGACAAATATCGCAAAACGGAGGATATGTCAGCATTTTACGAACCTGTATTTCTGTTTTGAAAAAAGATTCATAGTCTTGTCTTGCCGCAAGTCTGATAATCTCATTCTCAGGTGTTAGTGTTTGTATAATCGCTTTACCTGCGTATCTGCCTCTGCCGGAACGACCGACAACCTGAGTCAACAATGAAAAAGCGCTCTCCATGCTCCTGAAATCATCATTGTATAATTGCTGATCAACCGAAATAACACCTACAAGTGTTACATTTTCAAAGTCCAGACCTTTTGCAACCATTTGTGTTCCCAGCAATATATCAAAATCCAGATTTGCAAATTGTTCAAATTTTTTTTCATGCGCAAATCTTGACATAGTTGTATCGGTATCCATTCGAAGTACTCTTACCGTTGGCAACAAACGCTTTATTTCTTCTTCGATTTTTTGAGTGCCAAATCCGGAATATCTCACATCCTTTTTCCCGCAATTCGAACAAGTATCGGTAAAAGGGGTTGAATAGCCGCAATAATGGCACATAAGTTTTTCATTTGCATGGTGGTATGTCATCGAAATACTGCAATTGGGGCATGTGATAACCTTTCCGCATGCTCTGCACGCTGCAAAAGTATTGTATCCTCTTCTATTTATCAACAGTATCGACTGTTTTTTCGAAATTATGTTATCATGCAATCCTTTCAACAATTCAATGCTTAATGGTGATGTATTTCCATTCCTGATTTCAGCACACATATCTACTGTCAGCACTTCCGGTAAAAATGCCGGTCCGTATCTGTTTCGAAGAACATTTAATGAATATTTACCATTAATTGCGGATGCGTAACTTTCTATGCTTGGTGTTGCAGACGAAAGAATCAACAAAGCCTTTTGTTTGACACATCTGAAACGCGCAACATCTTTGGCGTTATATCTCGGAGACCTCTCAGACTTATAAGTATGCTCCTGCTCTTCATCAATAATAATCAGTCCAATTTTATCAAAAGGTGCAAAGACAGCTGAGCGGGTGCCAATTGCTATCAATGCATCTCCGTGCTTAACTCTTTCCCATTCATCAGTCCTCTCTCCGATAGAAAGAGCGCTGTGAAATACTGCAACCATTTTGCCGTATCTCTCGTGAAAAAGGGCAAGTGTTTGCGGAGTTAATGAAATCTCTGGCACCATTACAATTACGCCCTTCTTTAGAGCAATCACTTCATCAATCATTCGTAAATAAACTTGTGTCTTACCGCTCCCCGTAATACCAAAAAGCAATGAAACGCTTCCGTCGCTTTTTAAATATTGATCGTTAAGATTTTTAAATGCTTTTGTTTGCTCATCGGTTAACTCAATCGGTTTAGGTTTACTTAAGGTATCCACACTGTTAAAAGGATTACGGGATACTGCATTTTCAAATATTTCGACTATTCTCTTCTTCTCTAATGAAGAAATAACAGAAGGTGTAATACCGGTAAAATAGCATACTTCTTTTATACTCGCAGAACCGATATCCTCAAGAAGATCAACTACAGACTTTTGCTTTTGAGTTAATTTATCAGGCCGCTCATCCGGCACATTACCAGTTAATAAAAGCTTAACCATTTTTATCGATAAATCGCCAATTTTTCGGACGGCATCAAGATTTCTTATTAGTAAACCGATTTTTACTAATTTTTCCGGAATTTCCGAATCATCGTTAAGACCAAGAGTTTTTAATAAGTTTTCTTTTCTTGTGTAACCAGATTTGTTTTTGACATATTCAAACACTTGTTTTTCATCAATTGAAAGTTTTAAAAGCGTTTCCTCACTGACATTAGGCGCTGCAACATAGGAAACAATCATTTTATAATTTATTCCTGCCGGCAATATCGCTTTGGCTGCATCAAAAAGCGTGCAAAACGTTCTTTCTTTCAACCATAACACAAGCGAAAGCATCTCGTCATTAAGAAGCGGCGCTTCATCAAGCACCGCTTCAATTTGTTTTAATTTTGCGTTGCTAGATTCACTGCAAATTTTAGTTATCAGACCAATTCGCTTATTATTGCCTCTTCCAAACGGTATGGTTATTCTACATCCCGGATGAACAAAATAGGCTAAATGATCTGGGATAATATAATCATATTCTTTGTCAAAAGCATATGTTGTATTATCCACAGCAACCTTTGCTATTTTTTCATTCACAGAGAATCCTCCTTACGGACATCGGAATCTATAAGTTGCGAATTTCTTCAGGCTCAATAATAACATAATCTCCTCTGAGAATTTCTTCTACTGCAATACTTACAGGTTTTTCGGTAATTATCATTTTCTTCTCTTCGATTTCCTCTGCTATTATTCTGGCACGTTTTGCCGTTGCGGTTACAAGAGAATACCGGCTTAAATGGTTTTTTAAAACTTCACGCAAATCAGGATTAAGCATTTTTTATTACCTCACTAATAATATATTTCATTCTAAATGTCCTTTGCTTTTCAGCTTGGATAATTGCACAAATATCACTTACTGCATACGATACCATGTCATTGATAACATAATAATCGTAATCGACAGATCTCTTAATTTCATTAACCGCAATTGATAGTCTTCTGTTAATTTCATCTTCGTCTTCTGTTTTTCTTCGGCGCAGCCTTTCTTCAAGTATTTTTATTGAGGGGGGCATAAGAAATATACTAACAGAATCAGGATAAATAGATCTGATTTTCTCAGCACCTTGGACCTCAATTTTTAGAATCACCGTCTTTCCTTCCGAAAGCCAAAGATCAACCGGTGCTTTTGGGGTTCCATAATAATTTGTGCCGTATTGAGCATATTCGAGAATTTGGTTTTCTTCAAGCTTTTTTGTAAAATAATTTTCCGAAACAAAGTAATAACTTTTTCCATCAATTTCCCAATCACGAGGCTTTCGCGTTGTCATTGATGTTGAAATTCGAATATCGACTTCACGCTTTGTAAGCTCACTTAGAATTGTGTCTTTGCCCGAACCGGATGGGCCGGAAAGAATAATGAGCAGACCTTTATTATTCATTCTCGTCATCCTCCTCAATATCGATTTCGTTGCCATCATCATCATCAAGTCTGTTTGCAACAGTTTCGCTTTGAAGATACGTAAGTATTACATGGTCGCTGTCAGTTATTATAACGGCTCTTGTTCTTCGGCCATGTGTAGCGTCAATTAATGTACCCCTTTCCTTGCAGTCCTGAATTATTCTTTTTATAGGTGCCGATTCGGGGCTTACAATTGCAACGAGACGGTTAGCGTTGACCATGTTGCCGAAACCGATATTAATAAGCTTCATTAAATATGCCTCCAAAGTATTGATAGCCAAATATCTATCTATTCGATATTCTGAACCTGCTCACGAATTTTCTCGATTTCCGATTTTATGTTCACTACACATCGCGCAATTTCAACATCCTGAGCTTTTGATCCGATTGTATTAGCTTCTCTGTTTATCTCTTGTACTAAAAAATCTATTTTCCTTCCGACTGCATCTTTCGAATTGAACAATTCTTCCAATTGAACCAAATGGCTGCGAAGCCTTACCGTTTCCTCTGCGACAGCAATCTTATCTGCATATATTGCGGCTTCTGTTAAAAGCCGTTGTTCGTCAACATGAGAATCATCAAGAAGTTCTCTCATTCTGTAAATAATCTTTTCATTATATTCTTTTACTGTTTCAGGTGAACGTATTTCGATAAATTCTATACATTTTATAATCTCACCTTTGCGTATTAATATATCATCCTTAAGTCTTTCCCCCTCAGTCTCACGCATATTTACAAACTTTTGCAGAGCTTCTTCAGCAACGCATATGACTGCTTGAAGAACTTTATTTTCATCCTCTTGTCCTTTATGAACTGAGAAAATGTCATTGTATCTTGAAAATGTTGATACAGATATATCATTACTGATCCCGTAACGTTTCGAAAGCTCTGCAAACGCCTCAATATATCCGGAAGCTAACGAATGATTTAACTGTACAATAACATTTTCTTGTTCAAGAGTTTCAATTTGAATAAAACACTCAACTTTACCTCGAGATACTTTGTTTTGCAGAATTCCCTTCAATTTTTCATCCAGGAATCCATAATTACGTGGTAATCTGGATGAATACTCAAAGTATCTATGGTTGACGCTTTTTATTTCAAATGTAATATTCATACCATTGATCAAACCTTGCGCATATCCATAACCGGTCATGCTTCTTACCATAATACAAACCCTCACTTCAACCTGTAAATTATAATATATATTATTAAGCCATTAAACTCATGTGTTGGATATGGAGGCTAAGCGTAACAATTTATCAACTTCCTCCTTTGTTAAGTCACGCCATTTCCCTTGCGGAAGCATTCCAAGTTTTATAGAACCTTCGGCAATTCTTTTAAGTCTGGCAACCTCTAAATTTAACTCTTCACACATTTTCCTTATTTGTCTGTTTCTTCCTTCGTGTAATATGATTTCTAAAATCACTCTGTCAGATTCCTTTTGTAACACTCTGACCTCTGACAGTGCGGTTATCCTACCGTCTACCTGCAAACCCGTAACCATTGCTGTAATCTGTTCGTCGGTAACATTCGGACGTACAGTGACTCTGTAGGTTTTCGAAATATTATGGGTTGGATGAGTCATCGCATTGTGAAAATTTCCGTCATTTGTCATAAGCAAAAGACCTTCAGAGTCTTTGTCCAGTCTGCCGACAGGATAAACTCTTTCGTCAATATCCGATACAAGCTGCGCAACACATTTTCTGCCAAGTTCATCTTCCATTGTCGTAACGAAACCGCGAGGCTTATAAAGCATGATATAACGCAATCCACTGTCATTTTTTATTACTTTACCATTAACAGAAACAGTATCTTTTTGAGGGTTTATTTTGTCGCCGATTTTTGCGCACTTTCCGTTAACAAAAACCTTATCTGATATAATTAATTCTTCCGCTTTACGTCTTGAAGATATTCCGCATTCGGATATATATTTTTGCAGCCTGATATTATCGTCTGTCACTTTCTTCATATCCTTTTTGCGAATTTAATTCTACTGTGTTAAATAAAACAAGATTAATAACTATAAACCAAACAACAAAGATTCTATTTTTCGTCCAATGCCATAATAATAAACAAAAAATACATGTAATTAAATAGTAATAATTAAACTATTTTCCAGCACTTTCTGTTGCATTGTTTGCCTTGGATTTATCCTTAACAAACATATTTATTACACTGGTAATCTTGTCAACCATATCCGGAACCATTCCGATAATTCTTTCAGCAGAATTATCACCTGATGCAATGTTTTTAATTGTTACCTCTCCGTTGTGTACAACAAGAAACGCAACAGGAGAAATCGTAATCCCTGCGCCACCGCCGCCGCCAAAAATCTCGGAAGCACTTTTTGACGGGAAGTCTGATCCTCCGGAAGCAAAACCGTATGTAACCTTTGAAACAGGAATTATCGAAACACCTTCGCCTACATTAATCGTATCGCCTATTATTGTGCTGACATCAACCAAATCTCTGATTTTTTCGATAGCTGTACCTAAAATACCCGATGCTGATTGTTCTTTCATACAGAAATTCCACCTTTCAGTTCTTAATATTTATTTCTTTCTGCTGCCAATAAATAATTTTAACATGACTTTAAATATAAGCTGAACAGCTAAAATCAACGCTGCATTGGTAATTCTTATTGGCAAAAATGAAAAAGCAACATTAAATATTGCTTGATTTGATGAGTTGATAAAATCAGGATTTATATTGACATGGTATTTTTGAATTTTCATAACCGAATAAATAGATCCAACCGCAGGGTATAATATTGCACACATTTTTCCATATTTTAAAGCTGTCTTTGCTGAATCCTCACCCGATATTGTCATATCAACAAATAAATTATTAACTATTATAGCTTTCGCTATTCGTTTAAACATACCCGAAATCGCCGATGCCGAGCTTTCTATTAATTCTACAACCCCTTCAATCCCTTGATTGTTATAGAAAGCCTTTATCGGATTAGGCTTTTTTTCGGTTTTTTTGCTTTTTTCAGTTTTCTTGATTTTTTCAGTTTGTTCCTTTGGTTCTTCTTTACTTTTTTCTTTCGTTGGATATATTTGATACTTAATAAAAAGCCATTTAACTTCGAAATAAAACTTGTCATCATAATTAAGCTCGACAAAAATTCTAATACAAAGAATAAGAACGATAACCATAATTATTGAAAATATTATTATAAAAAAATTCAAACGCATTACTCCCCTCATATAGGTGAGAACTTATTTTACAGAATCTTCCGAATCAAAGGTTAACTGGTCTTCTTGTGGTTTTATTGCTTCAATATCATCATCTTTTTCCGGTAAATCAGGCAGTTCGCTGAGAGATGAAATACAAAAACATCGAAGAAATTCCGATGTTGTCCCATAAAGCAATGGTCTTCCGGGTAGCTCCAATCTACCTTTTTCTTCAAGAAGACCTTTTTGGCAAAGGGTTGAAATCACACCGGAGCAATCTACTCCTCTCACTTGTTCAATATAGGACTTGGTTACGGGTTGATTATAGGCAACAACTGCCAACACTTCAAAGGCTGCTGAAGAAAGAGGCGTGTTTCGTTTTATTTCTAAAACAGCTCGAATTTTTTCCGCATATTCTGTTCGTGAGCATAGCTGATATTTTTCCGCAAGTCTAACAATACATAACCCGCTGAAACGTTCTGTTAAATTTATTGTAAGATTATTTAAGATAATTTCCGCAGCTGCAATGTCAGTTTCAAGAACTTCCGCTATTCTCGCAATTTCTATAGGTTCACCTGACGCAAATAATATTGCTTCAGCAGCTGCTTGCATTTCAACAACATTCAAAAATGTTCAGCCCCCGTTCTATTCCTCAATATTATTTCTGCTTTGTCACCGGCACCCTCAATTAGAATTTTTTTTGCTTTAGCAAGTGTAAGCATAGCTAAAAAGGTTGCTACCATTTCTGAACGTGATTCAGCTTTATCAAAAAATAAAATAAACTTCAGATGTCTTGTATATGCAAGTTTGTATAATATAAATTTAATACGTGAAGTAACCGAAACAATTGTTTTTGAGATAATACTGGAAAAAGATTCAATTGGCGGTGGCAACTTACGCTTTCCCTTTCCAACAGCAGAAACATATGCATTATAAAGCTCAACCGGCTCATGCAAGCGGATATATGTCATATCTTCTTTGAACTCCTGAGGAATCCGAAAAAATAAATCAAAGCCTTTTGCTTGCTGTGCAAGCTTCCCGGCAATTATTTGACAATCCATATACTCGGTTAATTCGCCTCTTAACTCTTCAGCAAGTTTATCTGCCTCCTCATGGACAGGTAACAGTGATACGGTTTTTATATATACCAATCTTGCAGCCATTTCTAGAAAATCGCTTGCAACATCAAGGTCTTCTTGCATAGTTTTTACATAGGTTAGATATTGCTCAACGAGTTCAAGTATAGGAACATCATTTATGCTAAGTTTGTGCTTGCTTATTAAATATAGAAGAAGGTCCATAGGGCCTTCAAACATATTCAGCTTATATGATATTTTTTCCGTAAAATTCAGCCCCTTGAATATTAATTGAACCCAAGCTTCACAACCCAATTCATTGCTTTTAAAATAGTTGTTGAAAGTAAACTCAACGGGGTTGTCAATATTCCTGTAAATAACAATATTAATACAGCAATCATTATATATCGTTCATACTGCATAATTTTATAATAATATTTATCAGGAATTATTACCGCAGCAAGCCGCGAACCATCTAATGGCGGAATCGGTAAAAGATTAAAAACAGCAAGATTGATATTTATAACTGCATTAAAATATAAGAAGTAATAAATAACCTCTAAAATTGTGCTGTTATTTATATTCAAAGGTTTCAGAACAATATTCATTAATACAATTGAAAGGAATCCCATAATAATATTCGAAAAAGGCCCTGCAAGTGCGGTAATAGCCATACCTTTTTTTCTGTTTTTAAAATTTCTGATGTTGACAGGGACGGGTTTTGCATATCCAAAACCTGCGATAATAATCATCAGTGCGCCTATCGGATCTATATGTGCCAAAGGGTTGATCGTAAGTCTTCCATTCATCCGTGCTGTCGGATCGCCAAGTTTTGTCGCAATCAATGCATGAGCATATTCATGAACAGGCAAAACACAAAAAATAACAAATACTCTAACAAGCAGATTAATAAATACCTGAAGTGAAAATCCATTTCTAATCAAATCAAAAATCATATTATCTCCCATATTAACAATTAATGTGTAATATATAGATTAAGTTAAAAGCATGTTCATGTCAACATAAAAATAGAAATGAAAAATATTATTTGACTTTAATTTTAACAACCCTGGATATTCCGTTATTATCAATCAATATTTCTATATCGTTTCTGACATTTGAAAACATATTTGATATTATATCCGCTTGATCCTCACCGCATTCAACAGCCATTATCCCACCATGATTAATATGAGGCAGCCATAATTTTTTCAATGCGATATAGTAATCTAAACCGTTTTCCCCACCGTTCAGTGCTTGCTCCGGCTCATACTTAATCTCTGCTTGTAATGATGACAATTCACAACTTGGAATATATGGCGGATTGGACAATACAATATCAGGGTTAGGTAAATCGTATGCCTCAAACCCATTAAATATATCACCGTTTAACGCTACTGTGTTTTTCAACATATAAGTTTGAATGTTTTGTTTTAAGAACCGTATCGCTTCATTTGAATTTTCTATAAGATAAACCTGCGCATTTTCCTGTTGTTTTGCAACACTTATACCAATGCATCCTGTGCCAGCGCACAAATCAAAAACAATAACTTTTTTTTTGTTCTGCAATTCGTTTATTGCAAGTTCTGCAAGTATTTCAGTTTCCGGACGAGGTATAAGAACCCCTTTCCCAACAAAAAACTCAAGACCCATAAACTCCCATTTTCCTAATATATATTGCAACGGTTCACCTTGAACACGCCTTTCTACTAAATCAAAGTAATTCTTTTCAAAAATAGGAATTACTTGCTCATCTTTATGTAGAAAAAGTTGAGTTCTGTTATAACCTATACTGATTTCAAGCAGGCTTATGGCTTCAAATGCCGCATTTTCTATATTTGCGTTTTCAAGTAAACACTTTCCGAGTTTATAGAGTGAATAATTCGTCATTTTATTCCTTTATGTTTATCATTGGCATCAATATTCTGGTTCAAATTACTTGTTTCATTCTGAACACTATCAACGCCTTCATGTAACCTTGTCAGAAGATAATTGAGAGTTTGAATCAACACTTTCAAGAACTGCTTTGAGAGCAGCAATTCCGACCTCGATTATATCGTCTGTAGGTTCTTTTGTTGTGATTCTTTGCATCCATAACCCAGGGGCTGAAAGCACCTTAACAAGAACATTATTATGAGTACCTGCGTACTTAATAAATTCATAACCAATACTCATAATAACAGGAATTATAAGGAGTTTTACGAACATCCACAATGCCGTTTCATCTTTCAAATTAGGAAATATAAATATGACTATTGACGATATAAGTATACTTAGGATTATCATCACAAAAATAAAACTTGTACCGCAGCGGGGATGAAAGCGTCTTTGCTTTCTGACATTTTCTACTGTAAGTTCTTCACCTTTTTCAAAGCAGAATATTGATTTATGCTCTGCTCCGTGATACATATATAACCTTTTTACATCTTTCATATTCGCGACGAGTGCCATATATGTGACAAATATTACAATCCGTATAGCTCCCTCAATAACTGTTTTCCACATAGATACCGAATTATTGGAATTGATAAAATTGAATATAAGTGTGGGTAATAAGAAGAACAGCAGAAACGCAAGTGCAAACCCTAATACAGCTGCAACAGTCCCAATTACAGCCATCATTTTAGGCCCGAAATGCTTTGTTAGCCATATATCGAACTTTGACATATGTTCTTCAACATTTAAGGTATCATCAAAACCTGTTTTTTCCGCTGATTCCATAAGACATTTATAACCCAAAATCATCGATTCAATAAAACCAATAAATCCACGAATAAATGGCCATCCAAAAGGCTTAAAGCTATCTTTTAATTGTTTAACTTTTTTCATTGTAGTTTCAATAGTACCGTCTTGCAAACGAAGCGACATAGACAGTCCTTTGGGGCCTCTCATCATTATGCCTTCTATCAATGCCTGGCCGCCCACCGAAATTACTCCGGCTTTTCGATCTTTGTCACTCAATTGGAACGCCTCTTTCTTCATCCAAAATAACTTCATCAATCACAAAATTTATAGAAACGGTTGTTCCTTCTCCAAGAATGCTGTCAATAGTAAGACTGCCTCCATGCAACTTAACTATCTCATCCGCAACACCTAAACCTATTCCCGATCCTCTAACCGAGTTGTTAACTTTATAGAATTTCTCTTTAACTTTTGGCAGATATTCTGTTGGGATCCCGCAACCGGTATCGGATATTGAAATATTTAATGAAGTAACATTCTTTATATCCGCAAATACGGTAATTTTTCCGCCTTGTTCGGTATATTTCAGCGAATTATCAAGAATGTTAATGAATACCTGTCTTATTCTGTCAGCATCCGCATCCATAGGCGTAGGCAGATGCGGAGCATTATATACCAGTTCTATACCTTCGCTGACTGCTCTTTCTTTGAACGCAAAAACAGTTTCATCCAATTCAGCAAGAACATCAATCTTTTCAATGTGCAGATCCATTCGTCCGCTTTGCATTCTTGAAAAGTCAAGAAGCTCTTCGACCATCCCCGAAAGTCTGGTAACTTCGCTGATTATTACACCCATTCCTCTTTTTGTAAGCGCCGCGTCTGTATCCCCTATCTGCAAAATTGTTTCTCCCCAACCCATAATCGCCGTAAGAGGAGTTCTTAATTCGTGAGATATTGTTGATATGAAATCATTTTTCATTCTCTCTGTCTCGCTTAGTTCACCAGCCATATTGTTTATTATTTCGCAAAGCTCCGTAATTTCGTCATTATGATTATTATGATTTATTCGAGCGTTATAATTACCTTCAGCAATTAGTTTTGCCGTTATACCTATATCTCGAATTGGTTTAATAATTGACCTGATAAAGATCATACCTGAAACTACAACTAACACTAAAGTAAAAACACAGCATAAAATGATTATAGAAATCACACTTTTAAGTTGATTATTAATATTATCTAAAGATAGAATATAACCAACAACAAAGGCAAAACTTATAAAAAGAACAAGAATAACAAAAAGTGTATTGAACATCCATCTTTTTTTAATGCCTCCAATATTTTGATTCATATCCATTCTCCTAAACAGCATAATAATTACTCAATGTATCCACTTATATCCAATACCCCAAATTGTAATTAAGTATTTTGGAGCAGAGGGTTCGGATTCGATTTTCATTCTAAGGCGTCTGATGTTTACATCAACAATTTTCTCTTCACCGATATACTCGTCACCCCATACCTTGCTAAGGATTGCTGTACGGCTTAATGCTGCCCCAGGATTTGTAAAAAAATATTCGGTTATTTGAAATTCGACTTGAGTCAATTCAATTAATCTGTTTCCCTTTTCAAGAGTACGATTGCGTAGATTTAAAACAAATTCACCAGAAACAAGAATTCCATCATTTTTTGTAATACTTTTTGAACTATTGTTAATTTCAACGCGTCTGTAAACAGCATCCACTCTTGCCATAAGTTCAGACGGTGAGAATGGTTTTATAACATAATCATCAGCACCCATAAGAAGCCCAGTAACTTTATCCATTTCTTGTGTTTTTGCGGTCAACATAATAATTCCGAGATTTTTGCTGATTTGTCTAAGTTGCTTGCATACCTCTAATCCGTCAATTCCGGGCATCATTATATCAAGTAAAACAACACTGAACTCACCATTATAGGAATTGTATTCCATCAGTGCTTTTTCACCGTCTTCTGCCTCCACAACGTCATATCCGCTGCGCTGTAAATTTATAACTATAAAGTCTCTTATAGCAGCTTCATCTTCCGCAACAAGTACACGTTTCATAAATTTTGCTTAACCTCCTTTGTAATTAAAGTAATTTCTCATATCTCAATTCTAATAATCACAGAACAATAGTATTTTTTAACGACGATTGATAAACTTCATCAAAAACTTCAGCCAAACCGGACTTAGTTTTGTATTTTCAAAATAACAACGTCTACAGAATACTGACCGTATACCCAGCAATTATCATGGCTTTTAACATATAGTTTTGCTTGAACACTCATAGATCCGCTTTCTAATTGTTTATTGTCAAGGTCAACATCAGCAAAAATATCATCAGCGGTAAGAGAATCAATAATGGATTTCTTCCCCACAACTGTTATATTTGATATTCCAGAACTTTTTATGTTTACAGAATTACTCTGGTTTTTATTTATTGTAGTTATATTTGCCAGCGGAACCGACAATTTTCTTTCCGAAAGATCACTTGCGTCAATTGTAATTTTAAACGATTTAATATCACCCATAACTTTTGCATCTTTAATATCTTCACTCTTTATTGTAATACTGTTTATTCCCGCCTTTAAAGCATTAAAATCAATTATACCGGCACTGATTTCTGAAATATTATTAATGTTATTTTCATTAACTCCGAACATTGCAACTTTTGGGTTACATGTATAAACTAAGGGATTTGTCAAATAGTATGCAGGGGCGTTTTTATAAGTTATTGATACCGGAAACTCTTTAAGTTTATATACCGGTATTGTTAATGTGATGTCCGCATTCCCATTATTGATAGTTAAATAACGTAAAGCCCCTCCATATTCACCCAAAGGAATTATTTCAGTTTCAAAGGTTTTTGTAAAAGTTAATGCTTTTTCTACTGTTGTTCTTGCATACACCTTACTAATTTTGTTTATTTCGGTTGCAGGTCCCGAAATCGAGACTGTATTTGCAGATAACACCTCTTGGTCTTTAAAGTAACCTTCAGGTACAATATTACTATCGGAAACAATCTCCGGAATCAGCGTATATTCACCTTCTTTAAATTCGTCAAAATAAACCTCTATATGGTCATTCGAAACATTGGTGATAGAATAATCCGGAGACTGTGATTTTGGTTGAACATCAAGGCTTAATGAATATTTGCCTGCAGAATCAACATAATTCGTTTTTGCGGTTGCCACTATATCATCGGCGGTTAAAATGCTTTGTGAAACGACATATCTTCTTCCAACAACCGTAACGTCCACTGTAAAGTCTTTGTTCCCAAATAATTGCAGATTAAAAGATTCAACGTTATTTGAACTTTCTATTTTTACCGGTACATCTTTAATAACGCGAGTAACCTCAGGGCTGAACTGTAAAGCAACAATCAGCCAAATAATAATTGCCAATAAAATCGAAAACAGCAGAACAAATCTATTGTTATAAAATAATTTATTCAGAGATGTTTTATCTTTATTCATTTCTTTTGCCCCCAAAGATTTTTCTGATTCGGCCAATTTCTTTATCATTTTGGGTTTCAGTATATAATAAATAACTAATCAGTTTTTCAAATAGTTCTTCCTCTGAAATATTTCTTGAAAGCTCCCCTTTCAAAGCAACAGAAATAGATCCGGATTCTTCTGATATAACCACAACAATAGCATCACTCTGTTCGCTTAGTCCCAATGCCGCTCTATGTCGAGTTCCCAATTCACGACTTATATTGTTATTCTGTGTTAATGGCAAAATGCACCCTGCCGCATAAATTCTGCCATATCTGATAATTACAGCGCCATCATGTAAAGGTGACATTGGGAAAAATATATTTCCTATTAGTTCCTTTGTAACATTCGCATCAACAAGTGTTCCGGTATTAATAACTTCGCCCAGAAGCGTTCCCTTTTCGAACGCAATTATAGCACCAATTTTTTTTTGACTTAAATCACTACCCGCTTTGCATACAGCATTAATCGCTTCTTTAGTTGCTTCATCCCGCTTTATATTATCATTTTTTGTTCCACTAAGAATACTGAAACTTTTAAGGCTGCTTCCGCCAACACTTTCTAATGCGTGACGTATTTCTTGTTGAAACACAATAACAACGACAATAATGAAATTAGAGAGCAACTTCTGAAATATGAAGATACTTGTTTGCATATTTAGGGCTGAAATAATTAAATAACCGATTCCAAGAAGAACAAGTCCTTTGGCTAATTGCATAGCTCTTGTTTCTCTAATAAGTTTAATTGCGCTATAAAGAATAAATGCGACAAGACATATATCAAGTAAATCCGGAATTCTGAATGAAAGCAGTATTGTTGATATCTGATCCCATAAACTGCCAAGCATCTCTAAAAAACGCATAGTTTTCCCTCATCTCAAGCCATTATTTAAAATGCAATTTATTGTGCTTTGATATATAAACATATCTATATTTTAACACAATACTAAAACACATGCAATTTTCCGAAGAAATTTCACAAAATGTTAAGCATTTGTACACTCTATTTCTCTTTCAATTAAACACACGGCATTTGCGGCAATTCCTTCGCCTCTTCCGGAAAAGCCCAAGCCCTCTTCAGTAGTCGCCTTAACACTTACGCAATCAATATTTATACAGCATATATTAGCGATGTTTTGGCGCATACTATAAATATAGGGTTTGAGTTTTGGCAACTGTGCAATCACAGTTGAATCAATATTTACAATTTTAAATCCGTTAGCATCAAGTTTTTTAACAACCGATTTCAATAAATTTAAACTGTCAGCATTCATAAATGCCGGATCATCATCAGGGAACATATCACCAATATCCCCATATGACGCCGCGCCCAGAAGAGCATCAGAAATCGCATGAAGTAACACATCGGCATCAGAATGACCGAGAAGACCTTTTAAAAAAGGGATCTCTTCGCCGCCAATTATCAGTTTTCGTCCCTCTGTAAGTCTATGTACATCGTATCCATTGCCAATTCTGATCATTTCAATCCCCCATCTCAGTTTTACTTATATTAACAGCTCTTTTGTATTCATCATATGTCATAAATACATTTAGAATTTGCATCAATGAGTTGGTTGAGATTCTTTCAGGCAATTCTAAGTATTTGAGCAGATCAGCCTTTATCTGTCTGCTGTTTTTTTTCCCTGTTATTTCATCTTCATATAGATCGTTTTTTGTAATCTTTCTGCTTTTTTCTGTTGTCTCTTCACAAGCAATTCCTGCCTGTGTCAGAGCCTCAAGTATTACGCTAGACGGAACGCCTTCAACTCCAAGTTTCCCTTCTTTTGAAGGTGAAATCTTTCTGCGCTCCTTCCCTAATATATCAGGAATATACGCATGTGTAATATTTCCGGCAGTAACTGTTCCACTAATAAACGAACGTATTTTAAATCCGGCCGAATCGCTATCCGTTAATATTAAAATTCCGCAAGTTTCAGCAAGCTTTCTTATGAGAAGCTGTTTACCTTTATCTTTGAAGATTTTAAAGCCATCTGTCTCTATAATCACAGCATCCAAAATCGCCGACAATTTAATTTTATCATATTTACCCTCGACAATAACCGCTTGTTTAATTTTTATCATTTTAGCACCATTTCTATTGGAATTTAATATCCTGTATTATAACCGGATTTTACAAAAACAACGGATAATATGAACATCATTACAGTTTGTTATTTGATTCTTAATTGAATTATTTAGTATCCATAGCAAGAAGCATGCGTGCCATTGTCTGTTCAATTATAATTTTCGAATCATTCGACTGTCTTTTAAGTACAGCATCGGCATCATCAAGGGCACTCAAACATTTACGAAGCTGAGCAACAGAAATTCTCGAGGCATAACCGACAGAATTCGTTAGCTTGAATTCCTTCCCTTTATAATCAAAATTTTTAGCCACATTGATTGCTTTCTCACCCGCTATAATAGCAAGTTTCACTCTGTAAATGTCAATAAAAGGTGATATTAGTGTACCAACAATTAGAGTAGGTTCAGTTTTTTGAGAAAACAAGGTATCCAAAATCCGATATGCTTCATCATATTTTTTCTCAATCAAGAATTTCGCCATATCAAATATTTTCGCTTCAATGGATTTTACAGCAACTTTATCAATATCACTTCTTGTGATAGCTTCACTTTTAACAAATGAGCAAACTTTATTAAGTTCGTTTTGAAGATTGCTTAAATCATTTCCGACATTCTCTACCAGATACCTTGCTGTATCATTACTGATTATGTATCCTCTTTTTTTCGCTCCGGAAGTTACTATTTCAGCAAGTTCAGAGTTTGTTTTCTTGTTTAATTCTATTGCATATCCTTTTTCTACCGCAATTTTTAAAATTATATCCCAAACATTTTCTTTTTTTGATTTTTCCTCGGAAATAATCTTATCGGTATCATTTATTGTTTCGTTTTCATTTTCTGTGTTTTCAATACTCCCTTTTTTTTCTTTCTTTTCCTTCTTTTCAACCGTATCCATAAGTAAAATAAGCGCACACGATCTTGGAATATCGGTTATAACAGCTTCTAAATTGTCAATTTGTGTCTGTTCGAATTCATGGATAGGCAAATCATTCACAACAACACACGTTTTATCACTGAACATTGGCATGGCCTCAACAGCTTCAGCAATTTTGTCAACTGATGTGACCCTGCCGTCAAAAAAATGAATGTTAAAAACTTCAAATTCTTTTTGTACTGCTTTATGTGCTATTTTGTTTGCATACATCATTTTTAGATAGCTCTCATTGCCGTAAATAAAATACAGTCCGCCAATTTCATTGCTCTTAAGCACATTTTTCAGTTCAATCTCCGATGATATCTTCATTATTTTTTTCTCCCGACCGAAAATACTGATTTCCCTCGCGTTTCAATCAATATATTTCCATTTGATGCTGTAATATAAGTATTTCCAACTGCATTATTGATTTTATTTATGTCATCCACTACGTGGGCATTATCACCGGAAATAATTATTGTTTTAAAGTTTAAGCAATTTAAATCTGCAGGGGGTTTTGCCCGGCAAATCAAAATATCAGCTTTCATCCATTCTGAGGGTATTTTTTTAGTATTACTACCGGGATAAAAAATAAACAAAATAGTCGTTCCCGAAACATCCGCATAAGCACAGCTTAAATCAATATAACATAAATATTTAATTTCCACACTATCCCAAAGGAATATATTTTCTTCTTTTGAAATTACAGTGGAATAGTTGTCAGCAATATATTCAAAATCATAATTTAATTCAGGCAATATTATTTTATCAGAACTATAGATTTCAAGAATATCCGTCGCCGATTTTGATTCCGTTACAGCGGTTCTCGGAATTAGTAACAATTCAAGTGACTTGACATTATTTTCTTTCATCACTTCCAATATATTATTTGCAGCAAACTCATCTCCGCCGCATCCAATAAGCGCAGCATGTCCGGGTTTTGAAATTAACGTTGAACTTGCGTTCCCTATATCAGCAACGGTAATTCTGGTGACATTTATATTAACAATTTTATATGAACAAACCGCAATTACTAAAGCTGTCGAGCAAAGAGTTGCCGAAAGACAAATATATCGCTTTGTTCTATTTTTACCAATAACCAATGCTAATGCTAATATAAGAAATGATCCTGCCAACCACAGTTTTACATAGTTTTCGCTCGCGCTAACGTTTGCATACGGAATATCTGCAAGAATTTCGGAACACTTTAATATATATTTTGCCAACAAGCCTGATATTATTGCAAATGGATAACTAATAAATGAAATAAAAGGTAATTCAAAGAATAAAGCAGACATACTGCCAAAAATCATCGCAAGTGTTGAACTGTAAACAAGCAGCAAATTTGATATTATTGATATCAACGAAACGCTTTTAAAAGCAATAATAGTTATTGGTATTGTAAAGACTGAAGCAGAAAGAGTCACCGTAACAGTTTCGCAAATAAACTTAAAAAGTCGCCTGAATATTTTATTATTGATTTTATTCGCAACGATTTCAAACGGTATTGCGAGATTTTTATTTAAAATCAAAATGCCAAGTGTCGCAAAGACCGAAAGCTGTAATCCAATATATCCTGCTTCAAACGGACTAAACGCCGTAATTAAAAGAACAGATAGACCTATTGAGTTCAAGGCATCGGCATCTTTATTTATCAATTTACCAATAAGCAGAATAAGCAGCATAATCCCTGCACGAAGAACCGAAGCTGAAAATCCTGCAAGTGCCATAACCAATATGACAAAAGCAGCGGAAGAAGCATACACAATTCGTTTATTCAGTTTTAGGCGTTCAAAAATATCAAGGAATATTAATAAAAATATTGAAAGATTTAATCCTGAAATTGCGATAATATGAGAAATTCCGATATCTGCGAAGTTTAATAAATTTCTATCCGATATCAACGATTTGTCACCAAGCAGCAGCGCGGCAACAAGACCTCCGTTTTCGTTTGGCAACAGTTCATTTATATTATTAAATATTATTTGTTTTAACGACAGTATATAATACATAACCGGTTTATTAAAAGCCGGGTTTATCGCAATTTCAGATAATGAATATGCGCCTAAATATGTACCCGTAGTTTTAAAATACATTAGCGAATCTTCATTTTTTTCACCTAAAACATAAACAGTTGCATCGGTCACGGTCACATTATCATATGGGACTGTTTCAAGAGGCTCAGCACACGAAAGACGTATTTTCACATTTGACGGATCACCGTTTACTCTATCCGTTTTAACAATATAGTAAAACCTTCCGTTTTCTTTTATAGGCAATTCGATTATTGTGCCGCTGAAATTCACATTTTCACCGGAAAGAGCTATGGCAGGCTTATATGTAAACTTGTCTGCGGTCAAGAACAATATACATCCGGCAGCAACCGCAAAACAAGCTGCCGGAAAAACTGCCTGTTGTCTAAAAACCTTTATTGACAAGAATGGTATTATACTTATGCATGCAAGGCAAAGAAAAATAACTGCCATTTTTTCATTTGTATATGACAGCATAACAAGAGTCAGAAAAAACGTTATGCCGATAACAGCAAATGGCCGAGGCATTAATTTCCCTCCTGTGATTGTTTTTGTATACGCACGTTAAAGAAATCAACCCGGAGGCCATGAAAATTCTCTTCCGCCTAGTAAGTGAAAATGAAGGTGTTTAACACTCTGACCGGCAATGTCACCGCAGTTTGTTACTATTCTGAATCCATTATCAAGCTGTAAATCAGTTGCCAATTTTGCTGCAATTTCGAAAACATGCGCAACAAGAAAACTATTGATGTTATCAATTTCCGCAGCAGACTTAATATGATCTTTTGTGATAATTAATATATGAACCGGTGCCTGCGGGTTCAAGTCATAGAAAGCTAAAACCATTTCATCTTCATAAACTTTATTTGACGGAATTTCACCTTTAACTATCTTACAAAAAATACATTCCATTATCTCATCTCCTCAATTCATTTATATAAATTGATATTTTCCGAGTTGCACTTATTTTATCATTTTTCTGAGAGTTTCGTCAACAGCCGCAATAGCTTCAGCTGCCTTTGCTGCATTTTTGGCTCCGGCCATTGCGCTGTCCGGCCGCCCGCCGCCCGAACCGCCTGCAAGGGTTGCGATTATTCTGACGATATTCCCCGCATGTGCTCCTAACTCAATTGCACCCGGTGAACACGCAGCAGCAAAATTCACTGTTCTCTTTTCCGTATTTATACTTGCCATTACTACAACAACATTACTTTCGCTGGCCTTTATAGTGTCACACATTGAACGAATCTCTTCAGAAGTTGAATCTTCAATAACAGCAGTTATAAGATTTATATTTCCAATCAGCCTTGCTCCTTGCATAAGATCCCTGACTTTAATTAAAGATAACTTTGAGGTAAGCTGTTCAATTTCTTTATCTTTTGCTTTAATTTCCAACATAAGACCGGTTGCCCTTTGCTCAAGCTCCTGTATATTTCCCAATTTAATTGCGCGCGCGGTATTTTTAATAATGTTTTCATTGTGATTCATCAAATCAAGCGTTACAAAGCCAGAAACTCCTTCAATTCTGCGAACTCCAGAGGCAACGGAAGACTCAGAAACAATCTTAAACAGTCCTAATTCCGCTGTATTGTTGACATGAGTTCCTCCGCATAATTCTACGGAATAATCGCCTGATTTTACAACACGAACTGTTTTGCCGTATTTCTCGCCAAAAAGTGCCATAGCACCTGTTGCTTTTGCTTCATCAATTGGCATTTCGGTGGAAGAAACGGGTAACGAGGAAAGAATCACAGCATTTACTTGTCTTTCAACCTCCAATATTTCTTCCATAGTAAGGGCAGAAAAATGTGTAAAATCAAAGCGTATAGAAGCCGGTCCGACCAATTGACCCGCTTGTTGAATGTGACTTCCGAGAATATTACGCAAGGCTGCTTGCAATAAATGAGCTGCCGTATGATTACGAGCTGTTGCTGCCCTCATTTCTTTATCAACAACAGCGCTAACGCGGTCCCCTTGCCTTGCACAATCGCCTTCAATTATAGAGCCATGGTGGAGAATTGTACCGTCACTCGTCTTTGTTGTCATATTTACCTCAAAAGTAAAACTATCATTTTTAATAACACCGACATCTCCGACCTGACCTCCGCTTTCAGCATAGAATGAACTTTGATTAAGCACTATCGTCGCGTCTATACCATATTCAAGAAAGTCTATACGGTCACCATTTGTGATAATAGTAATAATTTCGCTTTCAGTTACAAGCGTATTATATCCACAAAATCCAGTTCGCGGCAGACCTTTCGTAACAACTCCGGTATCCTTCCAACCATCTGCCCCGGCATTTTTTCGAGAATTTCTAGCTCTTTCCCTTTGTTCGACAGCAAGTCGTAAAAATTCGTCCTCATCAACAGTCATTCCCTTTTCTTCAAGAATTTCTTTAGTTAAATCTATCGGAAAGCCAAAAGTATCGGAAAGCTTAAAAGCATCTGGTCCGCTTAGGATAGATGAACATGAAGAATTCACCATTTGCTCAAGCAGCTGAAGGCCGGTATCAATTGTTCTGCTGAAATTTTCTTCTTCAGTCGCGATAACTCTTAAAATAAAATCACTTTTTTCTGCGAGATCCGGATAAGCATTTCTGTTTTCATTAATTACAGTCTTGCATATCTCCGAAAGGAACGGATTATCAATCCCCAATAATCTGCCGTGACGCGCAGCACGGCGAAGAAGACGTCGAAGAACATAACCTCTTCCTTCATTTGACGGTAAAACTCCATCGCCTATCATAAATGTTGTACTTCTAATGTGGTCCGTGATAACTCTTAGTGAAATATCGTTTTTTTCATTTTCTCTATAACCTACACCTGCAATTTTTATGGTATGCATCATAATATTCTTTATTGTATCAACCTCGAACAGATTGTCAACTTCCTGTGAAATACACGCAAGTCTTTCCAAACCCATTCCGGTATCAATATTGCAGTTTTCAAGGTTCGTATAGTTACCGGCACCGTCACTTAAAAACTGTGTAAATACTAAGTTCCAAAACTCGACATAGCGGTCGCAATCACAGCCTACTTTGCATTCTGGTGAACCGCACCCGTATTTCTCGCCACGGTCATAATAAATCTCAGAGGATGGTCCACATGGGCCGGCACCATGTTCCCAAAAGTTATCCTCTTTGCCAAGTCTTACCAAATGATTTGACGCAATTCCTATTTCATTAATCCAAATATTATATGCTTCGTCATCATCAAGATAAACACTGATATAAAGCTTTTCGGGCGGCATTTTTAAAACCTCTGTGCAAAACTCCCAAGCCCATGCAATAGCTTCACGTTTAAAATAGTTTCCAAAAGAAAAATTGCCAAGCATCTCAAAATAAGTGCCATGTCTTGAGGTTCTGCCAACCCGCTCAATATCCGGTGTTCGAATGCATTTTTGACATGTTGTTACTCTTACACTCGGAGGGCTTAGTTCACCTGTAAAATATTTTTTCATTGGTGCCATTCCGGCATTAATCAGCAATAAGCTTTTATCTCCCTGTGGAATAAGCGGGAAGCTGGGCAGCCTTAAATGGTCTTTACTTTCAAAAAATCTAAGATACTTCTCTCTTAATTCGTTCAACCCTGTCCATTCCATTATAAACACTCCTAATCAATAAATATAAAAAATGCCTTTGACAACATGGGACGGAATAATCCGCGGTACCACCCAAATTGTGCAAACGCACCCCTTAATGCTCTTAACGCGAACGACGCCGCTGTTCTTCACAGCGGGGCTTTGTCACAAAACAACTAAGACGGCCGGCTAAAGTATCTGTCATAGAACACATTACAGCCAAAACACATTTTCATGTGTTGAGCGTTCTTCTCTGTATGAAATACTCTGCTTCATTCTTAAAGCCTTTAATTATTAATACGATTATAGTACCAATATATTGCTTTGTCAATTCAATTTCGTACTTATGATTAACTGACAACTATTTTATTTGGATTTTCTTATAATTGCATCTGTTTTAACTTCGATCGAACAATTAAATCTTACAATCATCATGGGATGAGAAGCTGACGCAATTGATATACCGTTAATATCTTGAAGACCGATAGCGATTATTTTATAGGGTTCATTTCCGGGTTCCAAAACCTCAAGTTCATCACCCTCGAAAAACCGGTTGCGCTGAGTTACTGTCAGCACACCGTTGTTATAACTTTTTGCGATGGCTACCACATCCCATTCTCTTCTGTAGCCACCCTCATAATATACTTGAGCATTCTGATTTGGACTTCCGAAATAAAAGCCTGTACAATACTCTCTGAAACTAATTTTACCAAGTTCATCCAATATCCATTCAGCAGGTTTATATTTATCAGTTGAATTTTTATACCAGCCATCAATTGCGCAGCGATAAGCATTGGTTACAACAGCTGTATAATATGCCGACTTTGCTCTCCCTTCAATTTTAAAGCTGCTTATTCCAGCATTTACAAGTTCAGGGATATGCTCAATCATACACAAATCCTTAGAATTCATTATATATGTACCGGTGTCGTTTTCGAAAACAGGCATGTATGCTCCAGGTCTTGTTTCCTCCATCAAACTGTATTTCCATCTGCATGGCTGCGCACATTCTCCCCTGTTTGAATCTCTACCTACAAGAAAGTTTGATAGAAGACACCTACCGGAAAACGATACGCACATTGCGCCATGCACAAAACATTCTATTTCCATTTCCGGCGGGATTTTTGCACGGATATCAAATATTTCTTTAAGAGAAAGCTCCCTTGACGCAACGATCCGTTTTGCTCCCAGTTCGTGCAGCATTACTGCAGAAGCAAAATTAGTGACTCCGAATTGAGTTGAAATATGAACATCAATGTTCGGAGAGTATTTTTTAACTAATGAAAGAACGCCCAAATCCGTTATAATAAAAGCATCAATGCTGCAGTCGGCAGATTCTTCTATGAAGACGGGAAGTTTTTCAATTTCATTGTTTCTTGGTATTATATTACAAGTTAAATAAACCTTAACGCCTTTACTGTGTGCTTTTTTTACAGCGGTTCTTAGGTTATCGATTGTAAAATTTTTTGATGAGGCACGCATTCCAAAATCTGTTCCGCCCAAATAAATAGCATTCGCGCCAAAGTTCAATGCCGATTGCAGACATTCATCACTTCCAGCGGGAGCTAAAAGTTCAATTTTGCATTTTTCAGAAATTTCATTCAATTTTTTCATCACATTTCATTTATTGTTTGCTCTTAAAACTTCCATTGTATTTTTATTCTGTTCATCCAATGTTTTTGCCATATATATTTTACCGGAATCATCATGTTGAAAATAATAATAGTTTGTGTCCTGAGGGTATAGAGCAGCTTCAATGGCTTTTAAACCTGGATTGCATATGGGTCCGGGCGGGAGACCCACAGTAATGTAGGTGTTGTAAGCGTCCATATATGTATTGGCATTAGCTTCACCCAAAACCGGTTTTACAAAATTAGTGATATAATCTTTGGTTGAGTTACAATCCAATGCGGGGAATTCCGATGATTTTGCAAGCCGATTATGAATTACAGATGATATTAATGTCATTTGGTCCTCATTCGCGGCTTCTTTCTGAATAATTGATGCAATTGTAATCACATCATCGATCGAAATACCCAATTCTTGTGTGCGTTGAGTATAATCATCTGTCCATTTTTCATCAAAGTTCGAAACAAGTCTCCTTAATGCGCTATTGGCATTTTCATTGATAAAAAACTCATAAGTGTCGGGGAAAAAATACCCCTCAAGAGACTGAGTTCGTTTATCGTTTACCTTAATTGCTGAAACAAAAGGATAATCAAATTTTGTTTCAGCCAGGGCTGCATATAAATAATCGGATTTGCACACATTATACTCATCTATTTTTTTTATCATCTGGTATATTGACCAGCCTTCAGGGAAAACTAATTTTATGGTTTCGGCACTTACTTGTACTGACTTGCATTCGTTAAGCATTGCTTCAAGACCAATATTGGATTTAATGTAATATACTCCGTTTAGATATTCAGGTTTCTTTGATTTTTTCATTTTTTCGGTTAAATCGGTAAATATGTTACAGAATACCCGTTGTTTAACAAGTCCATTTTCATTTAATATTTTTATAACTTCCTTTGTATTTGCGTTTTCCGGTATATTTATTGTCACTATTTCACTGCTGCGATTTATAGCTAAAATATCATTAATGCAAGAAATAGCTATTGAAGATAAAATAACTGTAGAAATAATTACAATTGACAGAAATGTTATAATATTTACATTTACTCTGCCATTCATCTTTCTGTGTATGTCCGTGTTTGATTTAACAGGTTGTATATTTACGGCTTTTGGCGGATTCGAAAAATATACCTCACCTTTATAAGTTGGTTGCTCATCAGAATAGGAGTTTACGCTTCTGCTTTTATTATTTTCCTTTTTAATATCTTCGTTCTTCATTTTTATACCTTCTGTTTTACCTTAATATTTATTTAAATTGATGATGCGGCTTTCGGTAACTATTATATCAATTTTCTTGTCATACTTGCCATGCGGTAAATCTTTATATACACATGCGTCATAACATATCCCAATAGTTATTAAGCTTGTTTTTGAAAAAAACCTGTCATAATATCCTTTCCCATAACCAATTCTATAACCATTTAAATCGAAAGAAAGTGCAGGTACAATACATATACAGTTTGAAAAGTTCATTAGTTTATTAATTTTATTCTTAGATGGTTCAAAAATACCAAAAGAACCTTCAGAAAGCTCGTCAAGAGATTTGATTATATAGAAATCAATATTTCTCGTTCCTTCAATACATCGCGGTACTGCAACATGCTTCCCCTGATCAAGTGCTTGCCGAATTATAAATCTGGAGTCAACTTCAATCGAATTTGAAACATAGGAAAGCAATAATTCCGCTTCTCTGAAATACCAAAGATTGAGTAAACGGTTCGCAATTTTTTGATCCAACCGATGTTTATCATCACTCGACAAACTATTTCTCAGGAGTTTTGATTGATCACGGATCTCAGCTTTTTGAGCTCTAATATCATTACCGTTTATGGGCATTGAAGTGACTCCCTTATATTTATAACAGCAATTTCACCGATAAATTGTTTCGCAATTTCAAGCCCGAACTCAATAGACGAACCCATACCTTTTGATGTTATAAAAATGCCGTCTTTACAGACATACTTTCTTGATATTGTCGCTCCGATCAAATCGCTTTCGTACCCCGGAAAGCAGATTGCCTCGTGTCCTTTGAGAAGTCCTTTGTGCCCGAGAATTATCGGTGCGGCACAAATCGCGCAAATTAGTTTTTGGTTTGAATAGGCGTAGTTAATGAATGCTTGAACCTTTTTTGATTTTTCTAAATTCAATGTGCCCGGCATACCTCCCGGTAAAACAACAGCTTCTACATCATCATTCGGTTCAACATCTTTTATTTCCGAATCACATATAACAGAAATCCCATGTGATCCTGTAATAATCTTTGAACCAACACCGATGGTCTTCACCTGCAATTTTGCTCTTCTTAAAATATCAACAGTTGTAAGTCCTTCTGTTTCCTCAAAACCTTGAGCTATGAAAATACAGATCATCGTTATGCACAACCTTAATTTTTATTCAAGCGTTAATCCTATATATGCCTTTTCTATCTTAGAAGTGTTATTTCCCGCTTTTTCACTTATAGGTTTAATCATTCCGTTTGAAATCACGTGAAAGTTGTCTGAGGTAAGTGGAAAGTTTACCGGTAAATTGAAAATAAAAATATCAGCTTTTGTTTTCGACAGCAATAAATTGAATATCAAGTCTAGGTTCCCATTCAAGACACCGAGCTCCTTGACAAAAGTTTTTTCCTCTTTTTCGCTGTAAATTGCATATCCTGTAAAAATACCGGAACTTTGTACAAAAACATTATCACCACCGGTAGATTTGTTTTCAAAAATCGCATAATTAATTGCTTCAATATCCCAAATATAGAAATCTCCGTTCGAAAAGACTTTATTTCGTAAATCGTAAATCTCTTTTGGAATCGGATAAGATTCATCAGCTTTATCAGAAGCAATCGAATTAAGCTGGTTACGACTGAGAGATAAAACCTTTTTTTCAAACCCCACAGTAAATCCGAAACGAGAATAATAATCAAAAAGGCCTTCGTTAGCCGGCACAAGGCAAATATAATCTGCTCCCTCATCAGCAGCAATTTCTTCAGCCTTCTTAATAAGTTGCGCCATGAAGCCCTTGCCACGGTGCTCAGGTGCGGTGCAAGCGGCATAAATGTAATATGACTTAAAAACATTTAAGCCGATTTTTATTTCACTTTTTAGTAAGAACATCATGGCAAATATTTTCTCTTCTTCTTTATATACAAGACAATTATCAGAAGTCATTCTTTTTGTGACAAAGTTATCAATATATGAATCTTTGTCACCAAAACAAGTCTTCCAAAGATTATGAATTATATTTCCATCATTTATATTCGCAAATTCAATCATTGTTAACCTCTGCAAACCGCAGTATATTTTTCAAGCAAAATAACCGGATTATATGATAGTTTGGCTTTTCTGAGACCTTCAGAACCCGCATCTTCCTCGCGATTAATATATTTATAACCTCTCAGCGCATTAGCGGCGAACTCCCGGTTTATCATAGGATAAGCGCCTCTTATCTCTGAATATGCCTTCTCAATATGAGTACAAAAGGTTTCGTTGTTCAGTTTTTCTCCTATTGTAAATGCAACAGGTTTCCCGTCAACACGTATTAATGCACCGGTAAAATCCAGAGAAAAGTAGTTTTTGAACGCTTGATTAATTGCGCTTAGTTCCTCATCAATATCTTTCGGATTTTTCTCTCTGTTATCAAGTTCCCACTCATTATTCATTAATATACATTCGTCAATATTATCTTCGGTAATTATTTCATATGACCATAGATTGTTTTTTTTAAAGGCAGCAATATGATTCCTTTTTCCGTGGTACTTTTTTCCATCAAGATTAATCAGATCTTCTGTTGAATAAATATAATCAAAACCTTCCCGATATGGTTCGAAAATGAATTTATTTGGAAACAACTCATTATAAATATCAACACACTTTGCCGTTAATCCAAACATTTTAAATGGATGTCCGTATTGTCGGGCGTCAGTAATTAATTCCGTTACAGTTGACTTTATATCTCCTCTTCCCGCGGGGCAACAATAAGAAGGAACATTACCGCCGCCTTTTGTGATTAAAAATTCTTTATATCTTGTAATCTTTGTATTGAATATAGGGCTCCAAATAAGCATGTTGCCAAAAGAGTACTCACAGCCCATATACTGTGAAAACGAGAGCAATTCTTTCGCCCATTTTTTATCTTGTAGACTCGGAGAGTGAAAATCAAGCATTACATTAACACCTCCGAAACATAAGAGTAAATTGCCTTTTCGATAGCTTCAATTGAGAGTGGATTCCCGTTTTCGGCACAAATAATTTTCTTCCACCCTAACATATCAGCTGCAAAACAAGCGGCTTCGCTGCAATCTTTAAGATAACCCAGATTTTTTTCATGTATATCCTTTTTAACCTCATCGCCAAGATATCTTTCTGTCATAAGTTTCTGAGAAACTTCAATCGGCATATCCAAATATATAACTATATCAGGTTTTGGAATACCAAGTTTAACGTATTCATAATCCTCAAGCCAATTAAAATATTCACGCCATTCATTTTTCGGGAGTTTAATTGCCTGATGATACGCGTTTGAAGTTGTATATCTATCCGACAGAATCAACGCTTCATTTAAATAGTCATTTTTCCAATAACAATTATAACTGACATAACGGTCAACGGCAAAGAAGGAAGAAGCTGCATAAACATTGACATTTTTGGGATCCGGTCCGAACCTACCGTCCAGATACATTTTTACCAGGACGCTTGATTGATCATCGTAGTTTGGAAGTTTAATTAAGCGGACATTATTACCCTTTTGAATAAGTTTTTCCCCAAGAAGCTTAACCTGTGTTGTTTTTCCGCTTCCGTCCAAGCCCTCAATTACAATTAACTTCCCAGGCATTTTTAACCTCCGAACCATTTTGAAATTTTTATATCAAATTAATGAACGGTACCGATTTTGCGAATTGTTAAAAAGTCATAATGATAGCGACAATCTTTAAGGTACCGCTTTCAGCTTCATTGGCTATTGAGTGACTTTGACCGGCAAGGCAAACACATGAATCTCCAGCATAAAGGATTGTATCTGTTCCGTTGTCATTATATTTAGCGGTGCCTTCAATTATATAAAATATTTCCTCTTCGTTTTCATGCATATGGCTGCCGATTGAACTCCCAGGTTCAAGAGTTATTGTTGCAACAAGTCTTGCATTGCCATTAAATTCATCCTTGCTTAACAACTCTGTAATCAATGCCTGCCCATTACCACCCCTCATTTCAAGTTTGACGGTTTTCATCATTTCAACTTCCCGTTTGATCATTGCCATACCTCCAATATTTAAGTATAATATATTATAACATATATGAGAATTTTATCAAGCGTTGATAGATGAGTTAGGGCTTACTTATTTACTCCTTATTTATGTGCGTCAATATGTTTTACCCCATATTCATAAATAAGAAGTACTTTATTAATAGTAATTATGCTCCTTCAAACTGAAGTATTCATTGCCGGCAATTATTATATGGTCGTTAACCTTTATACCGACTGTATCCAAAGCAGCGATAATAGTTTTCGTAATGTTAATGTCATCTTGAGATGGCAACAAACTGCCGCCGGGATGATTGTGGGCGAGGATAACACTATGTGCTTTATGGCGCAGAGCCAATTCTACAATGAGCCTTGTATAGACGGGGACCTCGTTTAATGTTCCCTTTTGTACAACCTCCTCATGATTAACTTTATTTTGGGAGTTAAGGCAAAAAACTACAAAACTTTCATAATGCATTCCAATAAATTTTGGAATAACATATTCTCCGACTTTTTTAGGGTTGTTCAAAACCATTTTAAAATTATTTTTATGTTCCAAGTAATACTTTGATATGGAAGGCATTAGCGATATCAAGATCGCTGTATTCTCGCTCACTTTACATTTATCCATAACATCATAAGGGTTTGCCTCAAACAACTTATCCAGAGAATGGTATTCCTGCAGCATTTTATGAGCAAGCGGGTTTGTATCCTTTTGCGGAACTGCGTAGAAAAGCAAAAGTTCAAGAACCTGATGCTCTTCAAATGAATTTAATCCATCTTTTAAATACCTGTTTCTTACTTTTTTTCTGTGTCCTTCGTGCAAATTATCCGTCATTACAAATCCCTCAATCATGTAAATATGTTATAGCAAGTTATGAAGTACTTGCTTATTATGATGATTATAACAGAAAGATACAAATTTGTAATTAATATTTTAAAGTAAATTGCAAAGTTAAATTCCACTTCTGGGCGGTAAAACGGAAATAAGCTTCG
>CAZVJW010000001.1:0-181361 GCA_964627535.1 uncultured Eubacteriales bacterium | reverse complement strand
CATATCCCTGCTTCTTTTTTTTACTTTTTTTCAGGCTGACTTTTGATACAGCCCCGTTCCATATGAAGGAAAATGAAGGGAACGGTCTATGCTTATAATAATTGTTTAAGAGTAACTCGAATTTGAATTTGAACTTGATTTTTCCAATTCAATCAAGGTGTTGATTATTTTCAACGAAACAGCTTCAGCATTGGTTATATTCTTATTGTTCTTGGTTATTTTGTATTTATCATCCGCAAGAAGGGCTTTAACATAGCTGTCATTGTCGGCTGTTGCTTTATCTGTACGGATTGTGGATAAATAAGCGTAGTTGGCCGCATCGTTGTTAACCATATACATCACATGATACCCGTAAGTGGATTTAACAATACCGGTATCTCCGGGTTTTCTTGCAGGGTCAAAACACCAGTTTTCAAAAGGAGCAACCATTGAACCGACAGCGACATCCTCGTAAAGACCGCCTTTTTCCTTGGAACCGGTGTCTGTTGAATTTGCGGTTGCCAGTGCGGCGAAGCTGTCTTCGGTTTTATCGCCTGCCTGCCATTGCGCATAAATGTCATCTGCTTTAAGCTTTGCGGCGGCAATTTCTTCAGTGGTGGCTTCCGTTGTGTCAGAAGTATCAGCCTTAAATGATAGTAATATATGCCTTACATCAACGGTTATTGACGGGTATTGTGTAGTCTTAACCCACACAACAAATGATTCGCCGCTATCGGATTGGAATACGCTTTTATCACCGACAGAACGTCCGTCTGCAAATGCCCATGTTGCCGCATCGGCTGAAATGCTTGATTCAAGAGTCGACTTGCTCTTATAAAAGTTTGCGGTTTCACTATCAGCATCATATGCAGTGCCTTCAGCAACAGTTTTGTTTTCGGTTGCCTGTGAAATAAAAGTCGGCTCATCATTGATTTTATTGAGTATGGATTCTGCTTTGGCTTTTGTTGCATCGTTCTCGGCTTTTTGTCTTGCTGCAAGGGCGTCGGAAGTCTCTCCTGTTTCAGCGGTAAGTGTTTTTGGGGAAATGCTGAATACGCGCAGACTTACAACATCATAACTATCTTTGTCGGCATTATAAACCTCGTTAACTTTTTCATCAGTCCAGGCTGCCTCGAATTCGGTATTTTTATCATCGCTGTATCTGGCAACGATTGTTTCCTTTTCAAGCTGATTTCTTAAAAACTTTTCACTGATACCTTTGCCGTAAAACTCTCTTAAGTAAGAGTTGATAGACAAATTTTGCTTTGCCGCTGTCGAACGGATGGATTCTATCTGATCATCAAGTGTTTTTTGTTCATCAATCGTAAGAGAATATTTTGTTTTATCAACAGCAAGCGCTTCTTTATATAACGCCTCATATTGCTGTGCCCTATCAATTGCGGAGTCACTTAAATATTGTGCCCATGTGATAGTTTCACCGGCGTCATTTTTTTGAGGTGAATCCTGCTCGTCGGGAGAAATAGCGCTGTCAAAACCCATAACATCCTGACCGTACTGTGACTCATACTGACTGTCCTGGTTTTTGGTGTAGTTATACATTAAAATATAATAATAATTAAAATCCCGGAGACTGATTTTTTCCTTGCCGACACTCATAACGGTTGTAATTCGATGGGTTGCACCGGTAAATCCCATAATTTGCCAGCCGATTCCGGCGACGATAGCAACAATAATTACAATAGAAATGGTTTTTTGAATGATTTTTTGAATTCTTAAACTCTTTTCCGATTTGCTTGCACTTTTCTTTGAAGCTTTTGCAAGTCTTGCTTTTCTCTCCTCGCGGTATTTATCAGCTTTGCTTTTGCTATTGTCGTTTTTAGCCATTGTTCTACATCCTTTTCAAAAATATTAATATCCGACAACTCATATCGGCATAACGCATATATATTAAACTATTTTATGATATTTTACAAGAGACAATTTTTTAATATACTCTTTATTATAAAAAATTTACAATTTCGACAAAAGGCGGCAACATTATATTTTGCCCGAAAGAATATCCTGGGGGAAGTTGTTCGCAAACCAAACATTTTCAACTTCAAAACTGCGGTGGTTCAGGTATTCAAAGCATCCCGCATCTGATACAAAGTCAAATATAAGTTTATATGAATATAAAAATTGCTTTTTATAACCCAATGTGAGGTTTTTGGTATTGCTTCCGTATTTTCCGTCACCAAGCAACGGATGTCCAATATAGGCGAAATGAGCTCTGATTTGATGTGTCCGCCCTGTTAGGAGCTTGACTTCAAGAAGGCTTAACCCGTTTTCATATTTAAGAACCCGATATACGGTTTTAATTTCTTTGCTGTTTTCACGTTGCTTGTGGTAAATCTTAACCTTGTTATTTTCTTCATCTTTGTGAAGCCAACCCTCAAGTAAGCCCTCGCCGCAGGGCATAATTCCGTGCACAACACAAAGATAATATTTATGAAGCTCGCGGCTCTTCATTTTTGCGTTTAAAAAACGTAATGCCTCGGCATTTTTAGCCGCTATAACTATTCCACCTGTGTTCCTGTCAATCCTGTTGACAAGAGCGGGAACGAAAGAATTTTCATCGGCAGGGTTGTACCCGCCCTGCTCAAAAAGGTAGCGTTTAACTCTTGTTATAAGCGTGTCCGTATACTCGTTCTCATCCGGATGAGATAGAAGCCCCACGCTTTTATCGAGAAGCATGATGTTTTCGTCCTCATATAATATATTAAGCTTTTTAGAGGCAGCAAGAAAATCGTACCGGTTTTCCGGTTGCACGAAAAACTCATCATTTATATACATTTCAATCAAATCACCGGTTTCCAGCCTTGATGAGATTTCAGCTCGTTTTCCGTTGATTTTTATTCGTTTCAAACGGATATACTTATAAATCAGCGCGACAGGCATACCGGGCAGGCTTTTGGTGACAAACTTGTCGAGTCTCTGGTTCGCGTCGTTCTCGTTTATTAAAAAACTTTTCAGATTGATGTCTCCTTTTACGACTTTCCGAAATCTTAATAAAATCTATTATAACACAAATACATGCTTTTCAAAAGATAAATTGTAGTGTATACTATTATTCAATATCAAAAATTGGTATGGAGGAATTACTATGCTTGACAGTAAAAGGGTCACCGATATTCTCAAAGAAGCCGGAGTGCTTTTAGAAGGTCATTTTTTACTCACTTCCGGCAGGCACAGCAACAAGTATTTACAATGTGCAAGAATATTCAGAAACACAAAATACAGCGAAGAACTGTGCTCCGCTCTTGCGGATCTTTACGGTAAGGATAATATTCAGCTTGTCATCGGCCCTGCTATGGGCGCAGTTCAAATGGCTTATGAGGTCAGCCGTCATATAGGCTGTGAAAACTTTTTTACCGAACGGGATGAAACCGGGGCAATGGTACTGCGCCGAGGTTTTGTTATTGAGCCGGGGCAGAGAGTATTGGTTGTCGAGGATGTTGTGACGACGGGTGGTTCCGTTAAAGAAGTCATTGAGCTTGTTAAAATTGCCGGAGGTATCGTGGCCGGTGTCGGTTCAATCGTCGACCGTACCGGAGGAAAAATAGATTTCGGGGTTCCGTTCAAAGCGGTTTATTCTGCGGAGGTCACTTCATGGGAATCTGTGGACTGCCCGCTTTGTAAAGAAGGCAATTTGGAATTGGTAAAGCCCGGAAGCCGCAAAAAGCCGTGATTTAAAATTGAAATAATTAATTGCACGGAGAATTCGCATGGATAAATTCATTCTGCATTCTAACTTTTCACCTACAGGTGACCAACCCGAAGCTATCGAACAGCTTGTTAAAGGGCTGAACGGCGGTGAAACGGAGCAAACACTTCTGGGTGTTACAGGTTCGGGGAAAACTTTCACAATGGCTAATGTTCTTGCGAGGGTCAACCGGCCTGCGCTTGTTTTGGCGCACAATAAAACACTTGCCGCCCAGCTTTGCAGCGAGTTTAGAGAGTTCTTTCCAGAGAACGCAGTTGAATACTTTGTCAGTTACTACGACTATTATCAGCCGGAAGCATACCTGCCAACAACGGATACCTATATAGAAAAAGACTCGGCGATAAATGAGGAGATTGATAAACTGCGCCATTCCGCAACTTCCGCGCTTTCAGAGCGGAGGGATGTCATTATTGTGTCAAGCGTTTCATGTATATACAGCCTTGGCAATCCTATTGATTATCGCAGTATGGTAATTTCCTTGCGTCCGGGGATGCATAAAAAGCGTGACGATTTTATTCAAAAATTGGTTGAAATCCAATATGAGCGAAACGATATCAGTTTTACACGCAACAAATTCAGGGTTCACGGCGATGTTGTCGAAATATTTCCGGTTTATTCAAATGAAAATGCAGTCAGAATTGAATTTTTCGGCGATGAAATTGAACGTATCAGCGAAATACACGCTCTGACGGGAGATGTTAAAGGTATTCTCTCACATGTTGCGGTATATCCCGCTTCCCACTATGTCATTCCTCCGGAAAAACTGGAAGCATCTATGGCTTCCATCAAGGAAGAAATGCTTGAAAGAGTAGCTTATTTCGAGAGCAAGGGAAAGCTCCTTGAAGCACAGCGAATCCGTCAGCGTACGGAATATGACATTGAAATGCTGCAGGAAACCGGTTTTTGTAAAGGAATTGAAAATTATTCGAGGGTGATGTCCGGCAGAGAAGCCGGTTCGCCCCCGTTCACCTTGCTTAATTATTTCCCGGATGATTTTGTGCTTTTTGTTGATGAATCCCATGTCAGTATTCCGCAGGTAAGGGGTATGTACGGCGGTGACCGATCCCGCAAGGAAAGCCTTATTGAATACGGCTTCCGTCTGCCCTCTGCTTATGACAACCGTCCGCTGACATTCGATGAATTTTACGAACGGGTTGGGCAGAAGATATTTGTCAGCGCAACTCCGGGCGATTTTGAAAAAGAAAAAAGCGCTCGAATTGTCGAGCAGGTTATCCGGCCCACAGGGCTTTTGGATCCCGTTATCACGGTAAAACCGACCGAGGGGCAAATTGAGGATTTGATTTCAGAGGTTAATATCAGAAGCGAACGCAAAGAAAGGACACTTATAACTACACTAACCAAGAAAATGGCAGAGGATTTAACCGATTATCTTGATAATATCGGTATAAGAGTGCGATATATGCACCACGATGTCGAAACAATTGAGCGTATGGAAATAATACGGGATTTGCGTCTTGGCGAGTTTGATGTGCTTGTGGGCATAAATCTTCTGCGCGAAGGGCTGGATCTTCCGGAGGTATCCCTCGTCATTATTCTCGATGCCGACAAAGAAGGCTTCCTGCGTTCCGAAACCGCTCTTATTCAGACAACGGGCAGGGCAGCAAGAAATTCAGGGGGCGAGGTTATTATGTATGCCGACCATGTGACACCGTCCATGGAGCGGGCGATTAAAGAAACCGATCGCCGCCGTGAAAAGCAAAAAAAATACAACGAGGCGAACGGCATAACACCGACAACAATTATCAAGGATGTCCGTAACATTCTTGAAATTTCAAGTAAAACCGATGATGAAAAACCGGTTAAAAAGATGAGCGCAAGAGAAAAAGAACAGCTTATTATCAGTCTCACCGCCGAAATGAAAGCTGCCGCAAAAATACTGGAATTCGAGCATGCGGCATATCTGCGGGATAAAATCGAAAAAATAAGAAGCGGAAAATAAACCGTGTAATTTTACAATGTAACTACCGGAGGGAATTGTATTGCCGCAAAAAAATCTAATTGTCAAAGGTGCCAGGGAGCACAACCTGAAAAATATCGATATTGAAATCCCGCGGGATAAACTGGTTGTTTTTACCGGTCTTTCTGGCTCGGGTAAATCATCGCTCGCGTTTGATACAATCTACGCTGAGGGACAGCGCCGCTATGTCGAATCCCTTTCATCCTACGCCCGGCAGTTTTTGGGGCAGATGGAAAAACCGAATGTGGACTATATCGAGGGGCTTTCACCGGCAATTTCGATTGATCAGAAAACCACATCGAAAAATCCACGGTCAACAGTAGGCACCGTAACGGAAATTTATGACTATCTGCGTCTTTTGTATGCCCGTATAGGCATCCCGCATTGCCCGGTCTGCAACAGAGAAATATCCCGTCAGACTGTTGATGATATTGTCGACAAGGTGCTGGGATTACCAAAGGGCACTAAGTTTCAGGTTATGTCACCAATTGTAAGGGGTAGAAAAGGCGAGCATACCAAAGAACTTGACCAGGCAAGAAAAAGCGGATTTGTCCGCGCGCGGATTGACGGCAGTATATATGAACTCACTGAAGAGATTAAACTTGATAAAAATAAAAATCATAATATTGAAATTATTGTTGACCGCCTTGTTATTCAAGATGATATTAGGGGAAGACTTGCCGATTCAATAGAAACCGCTACGGTACTCTCCGGCGGGATGCTGATGATTGATGTTGTCGGCAGTGAAGAACTGCTGTTTTCGCAAAATTATGCGTGCCCCGAGCATGGCGTGAGTATTGAAGAACTTGCTCCGCGTATGTTCTCTTTCAACAATCCTTTCGGTGCTTGCCCTACCTGTACGGGATTAAGCGTTTTCATGAAACCGGACCCTGATTTGATTTTACCAGATAAAAATCTTTCAATCAGGCAAGGCGCAGTAAAAGCGTGCGGATGGTCTATTGCCGAGGGCGGAACAATTGCTCAAATGTATTATGAGGGTCTTGCGGAAAATTTTGGATTTTCTCTTGATACGCCTGTAAAAGATTTGCCCAAACAAGCAATAGATGTCCTTATGTACGGAACCGGCGGTAAAAAAATAACGCTTCACCGCCGCAACGAATACGGCAGCGGAACATATTTGACGGATTTTGAAGGTTTGGCAAATAACCTTGAACGCCGCTATAAAGAAACAAGCAGCGAGTGGGCAAGAGCGGATATCGAACAGTACATGTCCTCAACAAAATGTCCGGACTGTAACGGCGCAAGGCTCAAAAAGGAGTCCTTGGGTGTTACGGTCGGCGGTATCAATATCGATATATTTGTAAACAAACCGATTAATAAGGGAATAGAGTTTGTTAACAGCCTGAAACTAAAAAAGCGTGACGAGATGATTGCGCATCCAATCTTAAAAGAAATCAGTGAACGAATGAATTTCTTGAGCAGTGTCGGGCTGGAATATCTTACCCTTGCCCGCTCCTCCGGCAGTCTTTCGGGCGGTGAAAGCCAGCGTATACGCTTAGCCACTCAAATCGGGTCTTCGCTGATGGGTGTATTGTATATTTTGGACGAACCGAGCATCGGGCTTCACCAGTGCGACAATGCCAAACTGATGCTGACGCTTAAAAGATTGAGAGATTTAGGCAACACTTTGATTGTTGTCGAACATGATGAGGAGACCATATGTGCTGCCGATTATATTGTCGATATTGGACCCGGTGCAGGTATACATGGCGGCGAGGTTGTCTGTGCGGGTACGCTTAATGATATAATGGCATGTGAAAAATCGGTAACAGGTCAGTACTTAAGCGGCAAACGTTTTATACCGATTCCGGAAAAAAGACGCAAGGGCAACGGCAAGGAGTTGAGGATTTTCGGGGCAAGAGAGAATAATCTTGCGAATATTGATGTAACCATCCCGCTTGGAGAGTTTGTCTTGGTCACAGGCGTTTCGGGTTCCGGAAAATCATCATTAATAAATGAAATACTCTATAAAAAGCTCGCAGCAGAGCTTAACGGTGCAAAAAAATATGCCGGCGCGCATGAAAAAATGACCGGTATATGGGAATTGGATAAGGTTATTAATATTGACCAGTCACCGATAGGGCGCACTCCACGCTCAAACCCTGCAACCTATACGGGCGTTTTTACCGATATCCGTGAGCTGTTTGCTTCCACGATGGACGCGAAAACAAGAGGGTATAAATCAAACCGTTTTTCTTTCAATGTCAAGGGCGGGCGATGCGAAGCATGCCAGGGTGACGGTATTGTTAAAATCGAAATGCACTTTTTGGCGGATATATATGTCCCATGCGAGGTTTGCAAAGGAGCGCGTTATAACAGGGAAACATTGGAAGTAAAGTTTAAAGGTAAGAACATTTACGATGTTTTAGAAATGACTGTTGAAGAGGGGCTGAGCTTCTTTGGCAGCGTACCGAAAATTCAACGAAAGCTGCAAACATTACATGATGTCGGGCTTGGTTATGTTAAAATCGGGCAGCCGGCACCGACCCTGTCCGGCGGTGAGGCTCAACGCGTCAAGCTTTCCACAGAACTTTCAAAGCGCGCCACGGGTAAAACTATCTATATTTTAGATGAACCGACTACCGGTCTGCACACCGCGGATGTACATAGACTTATTGAGGTTCTTCAAAAACTTGTCGATGCGGGAAATACTGTTGTCGTTATAGAGCATAACCTTGATGTGATAAAAACAGCTGATTATATCATCGATTTGGGACCCTATGGAGGCGACAGAGGCGGGAAAATAGTTGCACAGGGTACACCCGAGGAAGTTGCTCAAGTTGAAGAATCTTTCACCGGACAATACCTGAAAAAGTACTTTAAATAACTATATGAAATTAGTTCTGTTGACTATTATATTAAGCTGCAATACTATTAAAATGGTATTACAGCTTAAATTTTTATGCAAGAAATTAATAGTAAATATTGACTAAATTGAATTTAGATGTTAGAGTAAAATATAGAATATTTTATTGTATAAGAATTGGTTGGAAGGAAGAAATATGCTGAGAATTGCGCTCTGCGATGACAATGAAACCGTATTAAATTCGCTCGAAAAAATAATCAACGACTGGTTAAAAGTCGAACACTCCGTCTCAAAGCATTCGTCTGCCTTTTCTTTGGTTTCGCATATTGAGGATAATATTAAGGGCAATCTGGATGTCGTTGTTTTAGATATCAACCTTGGCAAAGAAAATGGGATTGATATCGCTAAAATGATAAAGGAAAAGTATCCGCATATTAAAGTGATTTTTCTAACAGGTTTCATTGAATATGCGAAGGATATTTTTAAAACTGAACCATCATATTTTCTTGTAAAACCTTTAGATAAAATGAAAGTCATTGACGCACTTTTAAAAATTAATGATATAATAGAAAAAGAAAAAAGAACCGTTTTAACGCTGATCACGAAAAACGGCATCGTTAATCTAAGGACAGAAACAATAAAATACATAGAAAGTATCGAACGCATAATACATGTACATGACAGCAGTGGAGCTGTCTTTAGTTCACGCAGTAAACTAAGTGATATATCAAGTAAGTTACCCTATAACTTTTTACGGTGCCACCAGAGTTATATTGTTAATATGGATCGCATTAAAAGCTTTAATGCCAGTTCGGTTATGCTGTATAGCGGAGAAGTTGTTCCGGTAAGCAGACCAAGGTTTGCAGACGCTAAATGCAGCTTTTTAAAATATTTGGGGGGGAAAATATGAATTTAACTTCGCTGATTATTTTGGAATGGATAAACAATATTATCCAGGTGATTCTGTATACCTTGCTGATTTCGGCATTGCTTACCCCCAAGCGCAGCAGGCTGATGACCGCGATCGTCTATTCTATTTGTTTCGTAGGTATAACTATTGGTACATATTCATTTAAAACACTCGTGGCATTAAAAGCTCCGATTTTTATAGTTTTTGATTTGTTGTATATTTTATTTATGTATAACAATAAACGATCTTATAAATTGTTTGTTGTTATTTTTAAATTTCTTTTGATGGTGATCTCCGACATTTTTACTATGTTCTTTTTTAATTTCTTATGGGGGAGCAGCAGCTCATTGTCTTACAGCGATTATTCGGTTGAACGAATAATATCTCTAATGTTTTTTGAGATTGTATTTCTTAGTTTCAGCACAATTGCTGTTTTTTTTATAAGAAAACTTAAATTGAATCTCTCTATTGGACAACTGCCTTTGTTCATACTATTTCCGGTAACACAAATTCTCTTACTGGTTGGTACCTTTTTTAAGGATATCAGCCATGTTTCGGTTTCGTTTATTGCTTTTGAAATGGTAGCTGTTGTTTTTGCGATTGCATCAAATGTGTATATTTTTAATGTGTTATGGCAGATGAATGAAAAAAGTGAAATTCAACAAAAGTTGGCAATTCTTGAAAACCTGCGGGAAACGGACGCGGAATATTACAGCCTTATGCAGCACCACGATCGTGAAATAAGCGCCATAAGGCATGACTTTAAAGACCAATTGGCAACCGCATATGCCCTTGCCGAAGCTTATAATGATTCTGATCGTGAAACTGCAATAAAACTGATAAGCACATTAGAAACAAAAATTGACGCTATCAAACTGCCAGTTATCTGTGAAAACAGGGTTATTAATACCATATTAAATGTGAAAATAGAACAAGCGTCAAATGAAGGTATAATCATAGAAACCGCACTTGAAGTACCCAACAGCATTACAGTTGAAAAAGCTGATTTGTGCGGCGTTTTTTCAAATATTCTAAATAACGCCATCGAGGCTTGCAGGAAGGTATCGGAATCACAGAAGAAAATTATCTCGGTAAAATCCACGGTTAAATCAGGGTATTTGATTATTAAAGTAACCAATCCAAAATTCGGGAATCCGGTTATTGAGAACGGCAAGCTTATCACCGCTAAAAAGGATAGAAAGTCACACGGCTTCGGGATGGAGATTATAAAAAGTATTGCTGAAAAATACGCAGGGCAATTGGATTACAGCTTTGATGCGAATTTATTTACGACGACTGTTTCATTACAGGTATCAGTTGTGGATGTTGTTTGAATTATTTTTAACTCAATATTTAAACGGTTGCCTTCCTACAATGAAAGCAACCGTTATTTTTTTACGCTTAATCAGCCTGCACTATTCATTTTACCTATATCAATTCTAAAGGGTTTACATTTTTTTGTCTCAACTTGATAAATACTCTGCCTTGCTCCAGAAATAGCTCTTGTTGTTCAGCACTGAGTGAACGGAAAACACGCAAAAGGTCATCTTCCATGTGGGTTTTTGTTTTACCTGTTTGAATGTCAAGCAGATAATCGGAGGACACGTTGAAATATTGTGCTATAATTTTGAGTGTTACAAAATCCGGCTCGCTAGTGCCCTGCACATAACCGCCAAAGGTAGAAACCGGAATCTTCAATGCTTCAGCTAGTTGTTTTTGTGTTAAACCACGCTCTTCTATTAAAAAGCGCAATATTTCATAAAAGGTCATTAATATCATCCCCCATTTATTGTAAATGAGGCAGGTTATTTTTGCTCAAATAAACTAAAATATAGTTGACAAAACGATAATATTGTTGTAATATTTTAAAAAGGATGAATAAATAAAATCTATATGCGAATAATAGAAGCAAATTCGATTTTTCAGCTAAATAATAAACTTTACATCAAAAAGATGAATCGATGAGTTGAAATTTAAATAAATTATTTTAGGCATTTATATTTTTGCATTATCTTAAAGTAGAGGACTACAAATTTTGACAAAATAATGTCAAGTTTTGAACAAATAAAATTTATATAGACTTAATTATATAGAATTAGCTAAAGTAAAGCAAAAATCGATAGCTAGTTTATACAAATGAGTATATTTAAAGTTATCACATGTAATTCAGTATTTGTTTTTAATATTAAAAAAACGAAAGAACCGGTGAGGATCATTAAAAATATTGATCAGAATACGAAAGTTGTTGGTGTAGAGGGTACATTTTCTGCAGTTACGCTAAAAATATGTTCTATTGCAAAACTAACAGGGTTGTCTTTAACAAAAAAGATTATTTATAGTTTATCTTTTGTAATCATGTGCGGGTTATTAGTTGCTGCTGTTTTTATTTGCATGTCAGTAAACACAGACACAAATGTAAAACAAATCAGTTATTTAAATGATAATGACAAAGTAATAAACAACGGCGGCCTTTATGTTAAATATAAAGGCATTGTTTATTACCGCGAGTATACAGCGGATGACATCGAAAGAAGTGCCATAGCCGACAAATACGGCAATGTCAGTTATCCTTATATCGGTGGAACCAAAAAGAACATGGTCTGCTTGTATCCGGATGGCACAAAGAAAGAATTGTTCAAGGATACCGGTACAGATCGGATTTATTTATACAAGGACAGGTTTTATTTGACCGAATCTGTAAATTCCAACAGACGTGAACCAGATATTATATATTCAATCGATATGAATGGCGCAAACAAAACGGAATTGGGCAAAGGTTTTATTCTGGCTGTATCCGAAGAGTTAGGAATAATAATCTGCGGGGATAATAAAGACCATTCACAGTTATTCACAATATCGGTTGTGACCGGAGAAATCACACTACTTTCAGATTTTGAATATTTTTTTGAACTGCATGACAGTATGCTATATTTTTCTGAAAGTTATGATAAATATAATCAAGATGTTGTTGTGCTTAATTCTATATCATTAGATAATTGGGAAAAGAAAGTTATTGTCAAGGAAGAACCGCCAAGAAATGAATTTATGGAGTTTCAAAGTGGTTCACCGGCAGCAATATCAAACATTCAGCTTGTTGATGACTATATTTATATGTTGTATGGGATTTATGGAGGACCGGCGGGGTATTGGCAGGGCGGTAATATTGCCCGAGTTAAAAAAGACGGAACTGCTTTTGAGTTATTAGTAGGCACCAAAATAGAGTGGGGAGACAATAACAATATCCTTGAACGATTTTATATTGAAAATACGGGTAGCAGCCACAAGCTTTACTATTACAATTGCAATGATGACTTTGAGGAAGGCGTTAACAGTGTCTGCCTGTCACTTTCCAATTGGAGCGAAGCGAACTCAACAAAATCCTGTACATTTGTAAATACCGCTTTTAAAAAAGACAAGGGTATCAGTGTATACACTGACAACACTGGCGAAGAACGTCGGCTAATCAATTATGAGGATTACAAAGACTGCGGGTTGGGCAGTGAATTAGCGGACTGGAAAGAGAACATTTTATGTATCAAAGAAGTCGAAATTTTCGACGGTTGGGTATATTACAAACTCGAATCAGGTGTTCATGATCAATCAACCGACATTGCTAATGATCCTTTGTATAACAGAAAAGTGACAAAGGTCTTTCGAAAAGACCTTGGAAGCGGTGATATTGTAATGTTGATGTCTTATTAATTGTAATAATATAATTGATTGACTTAGCAAATTAACAGATTGGAATTGTTTAGGAGGCATATATGAGTGCGGGAATTTTTACTACAATCGCTAAATTGACTGTTACAAAAAAAATCGTTGCCGGTGTGGTTTCCATTGCTGTTATTGCGGGAATATCTTTAGGCGCCGTATTTGTATCAAAAAATATTAACAATAGGGATAAGGCAGCGAACGCCGAATCTGTAGAAGGCGTTGCCGTTACCGCAACAACTCAGCCGGAGACAACAAACGCGTCCGAAGCACCGGCAGTCATTACCGGTTATGAGTTGGATGATAAAAGGAATTTCGAAGATGGTGGCTTTGATTTCAGAGTTGGCTTTAACGTTAAGCTTCCTAAAATAGATTCTAATAAACCTGGTGCAAAGGAAATGAACTCAAAATTTGATGAATTAAGAGACAACATTCTATTACACCAAACAGAATATAAGAAATCTGCTGATTACAACGAATCATATGATTACACCTTTACCCAATATACCTACAAGCAGATGATTATCATCGTGGTTAACCATACTTATGGAACTTATCCCGGAAGTGGATTTGAAGACCGGCATTACTATCTGTATGAATATATCGAAGATAAAATTATTGGCAACGCCGAACTCTCAGCTATATATAATCTGACTATGCCTATGATAATTGCGGATCTGGATCAAATTCTTATTAGTAACAATTATTATTCTATTGAAAACATGATCGCGCAATACAATACATACGAGACGGGCAAGATATATACAGTAGTTGATTTTATGGATTTGTACATAAATGAAGATGGAAAACTGTGTGCGAAAGTAGATGCCGGCAGTGAAGATGATGAATATTCAACTGATGTTTCCATGGAACTCAACAACGAGGGAAAATGGGTTTTAATCGCCCCGGTTTCTGAAACCGCCGAGGGTTCCGCTAATACAACGGGAACAAACCAATTATTTACGATTGCCACCAAAGGAGATGATCTAAACCTCCGTGCCGGACCGGGGCAGAATTATGAAATTGTAGCGAGAATTCCTAATAATACACAGATAGAAGTCACGGCGGTGCAGGGCAATTGGGCTTATACCGCCTATAACGGAAAATCGGGGTGGGTTTCGATGGATTATATAAGTATTGCCAGCAGCAGTGAAAGCGTAGCAAATATAGCAAATGAGGTGATTTCTGTTTATTATAACGGTGTGAAAATTCCACTGTCATCTAATCCGGTTATTAAAAATGATACAGCCTATGTACCAATGCGTGAAGTCTTTGAAGCCATGGGTTGTACAGTGACTTGGGATGGTAAAAGCGATAGTTTTAAGGTTGACAGGGATGGCAGAACTGTTACCGGAATAATTAATAAGTCAGAAATATATATCGGCAATTCCGGTTCCGATATCATCAATCAAATTGCAGGCATTACCGATTACCCAATATTGATCAATAAGCTAATTTTCATACCATTTACTTTAATCGATGATTTTGTTAAGTGTAATAATATCAAATGTGATTATATAGCAAAAACGCTTACCATCATATAACAATTAAACAAAGAATAATAAATCTAATTTTGAAAGGGAAAAAACAAAATGAAAAATATCGCTATTTATCCCAAAAGGATACTATCACTTTTTCTGGCTGTATTAATGCTTTCAATGACGCTTCCAAATTTCATGATTGATTCATTTGCATTGCAGGATGGAGATTTTACTTATGAACTTATAGACAGCAATACTAATGTAAAGATTACTGGATATACCGGTGATGGTGGGAACATTTATTTGCCCAGCAAAATTATAGAGAAAAATGTTACCGAAATTGGTGTTTCTGCATTCAAAGGAAAAAGCGTAATTACAGGAATATGGTTTCCTGAGTTTTTGGAAATTATTCATGACTCCGCTTTTGAAAATTGTATAAACCTTACTGGTTCTATTAACATCCCAAATAGTACAAAAAAAATTGCCATGAATGCTTTTTTAGGGTGTCTAAATTTGAAAAATGTAGAATTTGGAATTGGATTAAGAATTATAGATGAAGGAGCATTTCGCGGTTGCTCAAGCTTAACTACGTTGAATATTCCAGATACTGTCGAATACATATACAGTAATGAAAATTACATTAACACCAGTACGTTTGGATATTGTACAGGTTTAACGAGCGTAACAATTGGCAACTCAATTAAATCAATTCGTGAAAAGACATTCATTGGTTGCACAAACTTAACAAACATAACAATTGGTAATAATGTTAAAGAAATATGTGAAGATGCTTTTAATGGCTGTGTTAAGCTTCAGGAAGTAACTTTACCTAATAGTATGGAATTAATAGGCCTAAAAGCCTTTTATGGCTGCACAAGTTTGCAAAGCATAGACTTAGGAAGACGTTTGAAGACTATACATGCGGGTGCCTTTCGGGGCTGCTCGAGTTTAAAAGAATTAGAAATCCCTGACAGTGTTGAAAATATATATAGCAATCAAACATACACTAATACCGAAACATTTGGATATTGCACAAGTTTGACGAGTGTAAAGATAGGTAACTCCTTAAATGCAATTCCAGATGATGCGTTTATCGGTTGTACAAAACTAACGACACTGACAATTGGAGATTGGGTAAAAGAAATAGGTTTTAGAGCGTTCTATGATTGCACAAACTTGCAAACAATCGTTTTTGGTAGCAACTTAAAAACTATAAATGCTGGTGCTTTTCGAGGATGTGCAGGGTTGACAACACTTCAAATACCTGATAGTGTGGAAAATATATATAGTAATCAAAGGTACACTAACACCCAAACATTTGGAAATTGCATAAATTTGACAAGCGTTACTATTGGTAATGCAGTTAAAGAAATTCCAGAAGAAGCTTTTTTAGGGTGTTCAAAACTTGAAAGCGTAGTAGTTGGAAATAGCGTAGAAAATATAGGATTTAGGGCATTCCACGGTTGTGCCAGCTTACAAAGTATAGATTTTGGATATGGTTTAAAAGTTGTATTTGCTGGTGCCTTTACAGGATGCTCCAGTTTGATAAAATTAAATTTTCCTGACAGTTTAGAAAGCATACATAGTAATGAAAGGTATACTAATACCCAAACATTTGGAAATTGCACAAGCTTAACGACTGTAACAATAGGAAATGGACTAACATCAATACCGATAGAAACATTTTACGGATGCACGAATTTAACATGCGTAACTCTAGGAAACAATACAGAATATATTGGTGAAAATGCATTTCGAGGTTGTACAAAATTAACTTATGCTTATATTTTTGGCAATGCCCCAACATTAGGAGCCGCTGCATTTAATGCTGTTGCAGCGAACTTTAGTGTTAAATATGAAGTAGGAAAAACAGGCTTTGAAACTTGGTCTTATTCCAAGGCAGCCTTTAATCCAACCGACACTCATAAAATTGTAACCTTTAACCTGAACGGTGGAATAGGGTCTAACTTCACTCATTATGCAGAAAACAACAAATATGTTTCTCAGCCGATTGCTCAAACAAGAACGGGATATACCTTTGTTGAATGGAATACCAAAGCGGACGGAACAGGAGCAAAGTGGGACTTTAACAATTCGCAAGTAACAACTGATATTACACTCTATGCAAAGTGGTCAATTAATACATACAGAGTTTACTTTGACCCTCGCGGCGGTAATGTGAATACGGCTTATCTTGACGTTATTTATAACCAACCGCTTGGAACCTTACCAATACCGGTACTTTCAGGCGACACATTCTTGGGATGGTATCCCGGGCAAAACGGTGCCGGACCCCAACACACCTCTGCAAATTTAATGCCGTCAAACAACTATGTGTTATATGCAAATTGGCAAACAACCAAAACAGCTTACACAGTATTGTTTGATAACCAAGGGGGGTCTCCGGTTCTTCCAATAGCTGCCACATTGAATCAAACAATTACTAAGCCTGCTGATCCAACGAAAACCGGATTTACCTTTTATGGTTGGTATAAGGAAGATAGTAGCACAAACAAATGGGATTTCGCAACGGCAAAGGTCACCGCTAATGTTATGCTATATGCAAGGTGAGTAAAAGGTTCAACAGTTGTAACCTTGCCCTTGGCACCAACAGGCTTATCATCCCCAAGCAAAACTGATACAACTGTAAATTTAGCATGGGAGTCGGTTGAGGGAGCAACGGGCTACAATGTTTACAACGGCGGTACAAAACTGACCGTGACACCGGTAACGACAACAACCTATATGGCAACGGGGCTGACACAAAACACAGCGTATACCTTTACCGTCAAGGCGGTCAATGCGGCTGGAGAATCGGCGGCAAGTTCGGGCTTGACGGTAACGACCAATATAGCAATACCAGCCGCGCCGACAGGTCTTACATCAACGGGCAAGACGGACACCACGGTGAGCCTGTCATGGAACGCGGTCGGGGGAGCGACAGGCTACAATGTGTATAACGGCGGAACTAAACTGACATCGACACCGCTGACCGGGACAACATACACAGTCACAGGGCTGACACAGAATACAGCTTATACTTTTACCATTAAAGCTGTTAATACAGCAGGAGAATCGGCGGCGAGCTCCGGACTGACTGTAACGACCAATATGACCATACCGGCTGCACCTACAGGGATTACCTTAACAGGCAAGACGGACACCACCGTGAGTCTGTCATGGAATGCCGTGGGTGGAGCGTCGGGCTATAATGTTTACAATGGCGGAACAAAACTGACCGCAACTCCGCTGACGGGTACAACTTACACGGCAACAGGGCTTACACAAAACACGGCATACACCTTCACCGTTAAGGCGGTCAACGCGGCGGGTGAATCGGCAGCGAGTTCGGGCTTGACGGTGACAACTAACATGACAATACCGGCGGCACCGACAGGGCTGACATCAACGGGCAAGACGGACACCACTGTGAACCTGTCATGGAATGCAGTGGGTGGAGCAACGGGTTACAATGTGTACCGCGGCACAACGAAACTGACGGCTACCCCGATCACAACCACAACCTATACAGCAACGGGGCTGACACAGAACACGGCGTATACCTTCACCGTCAAGGCGGTCAATGCTGCTGGTGAATCGGCAGCCAGTTCGGGCTTGACGGTAACGACCAACATGACAATACCGGCGGCACCGACAGGGCTGATCTCAACGGGCAAGACGGACACCACGGTGAGCCTTTCATGGAACGTGGTAGGCGGAGCGTCGGGCTACAATGTCTACAGTGGAGGTACAAAACTGACATCGACGCCGCTGACGGGGACAACCTACACAGCAACGGGGCTGACACAAAACACAGCGTATACCTTCACCGTCAAAGCGGTCAACGCGGCGGGAGAATCTGCAGCGAGTTCGGGCTTGACGGTAACGACCAACATGACAATACCGGCTGCACCGACAGGGCTGACCTCAACGGGTAAAACGGATACCACAGTGAGCCTTTCATGGAACGCCGTTGGCGGTGCCTCGGGTTATAATGTCTACAGTGGTGGAACAAAACTGACCGCGACACCGCTGACGGGGACGACCTTCACGGCAACGGGATTGACACAAAACACAGCGTATACCTTTACCGTTAAGGCGGTCAATGCAGCGGGAGAGTCGGCGGCGAGTTCGGGCTTGACGGTGACGACCAACATGACAATACCGGCTGCACCGACAGGGCTTACCTCAACGGGTAAAACGGACACCACGGTGAGCCTTTCATGGAACGCGGTAGGCGGAGCGTCGGGCTACAATGTCTACAGTGGAGGTATAAAACTGACATCGACGCCGCTGACGGGGACAACCTACACAGCAACGGGATTGACACAGAATACTGCTTACACCTTCACCATTAGAGCAGTCAATGCGGCGGGAGAATCGACAGCGAGCTCGGGTTTGACGGTAACAACTGTACCGCATGTAGCAATCTGTATAGATAATGATATTCTTGGTGAAAGAATTGAAATTAAAGTAAAAGCATTTCAATACTACAAAAAAGTTTCACTGGATCTGGAATTTAATGCTGCTATCAATTATGCAGATATACGTTGGACATCTGACAATGAAAAAGTGTTTATTAATAAATATGGACATGTTACAAATACAAAATCATGGTCACGCGCATCAAATATTAAGATTGAACTTTTGGATTCCAATGGCAATGTAATTGCAACAGATACAATAAGAGTTATATTTTACAAATGGAATTGGCAACTTAAAAAATTAAGAACACAATCTGTCATCAGCGATAATTATGAACAAAGTAATAATAAATTTAGAAAAGAGGCTGCATATGGAATATTACGGTTATAGCAATTTCAACCCCTTGTTTGCATTACTAATGTGCTTAGTTGCTCTTTTTGGGCTGGCAAGTTGTTTTTTTGGTTTTAAAATTCAAAAGTTTTTCATTTGTCTTGAAACTGCTATCTTTTCCTCAATAGCTGGAATATTGTTAGCATATCAAATGGATTTTGATGATATTTGGGTAATCATTTCCGCAGTTGTAATGGCAATAATTGGCGGAATTCTGGGATATGCGTTTTTTAAATTGTTTGTTATACTGGTTTCAGGAGTGATAGGATATTTATCAATGCTGGTAATAAATATGCTTATTACCGGCGACAGTCCAATTCAATTGATAGCATTATTCAGCGGTGCGGTTATTGGCATCCTATCAGCAGTTTTAATTAAACCGATATTTATCATTTCAACAGCAATTTCAGGGGGAATTTTAGCTGGATATGCAATTTATGCGATGTTTGATGACGCCGGTTTCATACAGAGCTTTTTATTTTATGGAAGTCTGGAAGGCGAATGGGCGAATACTCTTGGTATCTTGCTTGTGATTGCAGGATTAGTGGTTCAAATAATTACGAACTATAAAATCAAAGAAAGCACAATTAAAACGGATGAATTTAAGCAGCAAACTTTTTTACCAACAACGGTGTCTTCTCAAACAACGGCTGTTTGCAGCAATTGCAATTGTGATAATATTTATGATGATAAAAATAAATTCTGTAAAAAATGCGGAACAAAACTACAACCACCAAGTATACCTGATAAATATTGCGCTTATTGTGGAACAAAATCAAAGCCAACTGATAATTATTGCTTAAACTGCGGTTTAAACTTAATCAAGAAGTGACGATTGTTGCAAAAAATTGACACGAAAACGATGAATGAAAGTTATCTCTTTATCTTTTTATCTCTTGTGGGGACCTAAATACTCTAATAATGAAATAATGTTAGAGCGGCGTGACCAAAACCACGCCTTTATTTTATAGAACAGGCATTGACCTTCCTTTCTAGCGATGTTAATATATTAATTAACTTATATATTAAATCAAGAAAGGGTTGAAAATTTGAAAAAGGCATTTAAAATGTCTCTGTGTATCCTGCTTTGTGTTTTCTTGCTCATTCCGGTTACGATAAGCGTAACGGCGAAAGTGCAGGAGCCCTTATCCGTTTGGGTGGCTTCCGACATTCATTACAATCCACAAAGCGAGCTCGGCCCGATTGAGGAGCAAGACGCAATACCAGGCGACACGCTGTATAACCATGTAAACGGTAAGGGGATGCTGACTTATGAAACAGATGCCATCCTAAACGAATTCCTCTCCAAGTTTGAGAATTCATCCGCAAAATACCTCCTGATTGCCGGTGATTTGAGTGAAAACGGGCAATGGACGGAGCATCTCGGTATCGCAAAGATCCTCAATGAATTCAAGGCGAGAACCGGTAAAAAAATATTTGTGATTCCCGGCAATCACGACATCAGAACTTCCGCTTCGGGCGGCCGTTTGGATTTGTCGGATTTCTTGAACGTGTACGAAAACCTGGGTTACAGCGATGCTCTTACCCGCCACAGCAGTTCCGGTTCCTATACGGCGGAACTGGACAGCGAATACCGTTTGTTGGCCATTGATGCCTGTATCTACCGTGAAGACGGCAGCAAAATGTCACCGGAGTTGCTCGCGTGGATTGAAGCGCAGGTGAAACAGGCGAAACTTGACGGAAAAAAACTCATCGGAATGGTTCATCACAGCGTGCTTGAACATTTCGGCATTCAAAGCGTTGCGGGTAATCTGTTGTGCCTGGATAATTACAGGGACAACGCTGCCAAATTTGCAGACTGGGGAATAAAATATTTCTTTACCGGCCATGAACACGCGAATGATATCTCAATGGCTGTTTCGGAAAAAGGCAAAAAAATATTTGATATTGAAACAGACAGCCTTATTACATATCCTAACGGCTACCGTGAAGTGATATTTACTGACAGCGCGGTAGATGTGAAAACGAACTACATTGATACGATTGACACAGCATATTTACCTGCAGGTTACAATCAGGCTAAACTTGATTTGATTCGAAACAATTTCACCGCTTACAGCTACGGCTATTTCAAATCGAGCTTGGTCAGCGTCGCGTATGATATGCCATATAATACAGGGCGGATTGCCGGTTCGCTGAAAATTGAAAAGGGGACAGCCGCATATGACGCGCTTGCCAAAGTGATGAATAACATCGCTGACGCGCTCAAACTGCCTTTATATGATACCGCCGGAACACCGGCAATAGACAGCGTGGAAGAAATTGCGGCAAAAGCCGGTATAACCCTGGAACACAGCGATTTTAAGAACGCGCTGGAAATAGCCGGCGCTATATATGCAGGCCATTATGCCGGTGATGAGAGCATAGCTTATAGCTCTCCGGAGGTTACGTTGTTCAGGCAAAGTTTCAATGCCGCGCTTGTATATGCCCTGACAAACATACCCGTGAGTATGGTGAACACTCTATTTGAAAGTATCGGGTTGCCCGACATGAATTTCAGCCTTAAAGATAATCTATACACACAGGCAGCAAAGATGATCTATATGGAAACAGCGGCAAAACTTATTTTTATTGAGTTTATCAAGCCGCTGCTGAACAGCGTAACATCCGATACCTATGCCCCCGCGGACCTCAATGTTACCCTCGAACCGTATGGAAACACATGGGATTTGATAGGCCGGCCGGCGGCTGTTACCGACACCGGCTATATCCTGAACATCATATTAAGATTTTTGGGCATCATACTGAACACCATGAAAGCCCTTTCGGTTCCTTCATAAGCTGATTAAATTTTGATGGTCTAAAGGAGCCGAGTAATATGAAAACCAAGTTGAAAGCTATCATATGCATTATCCTAAGTTTATCACTCCTTGTTCCGGTTGCAGTGGCCGCTAAGGCGGTGCCTGAAAATCCTCTATCCGTCTGGGTGATTGCGGATTGTCATTACAGACCGCACAGCATGCTTAGCCCGATAGGTGAACAAAACGGCCTTCCGGGTGATCCGCTTTATTGGCATGCCAATACTACCGGTCAGCTGACTTACGAGGCTGATGCTGTTATGAACGAATTTTTGTCAAGGTTTGAAGCGTCATCCTCGAAAATATTACTGGTTGCGGGTGATTTAACAGATGACGGTTATCTGCCGGAACATCAGGGCATTGCCGAAAAATTCAAGCAGTTTGAAGAAAAAACCGGGAAAAAAATTTTTGTCATCAACGGGAACCATGATATCAGGGGAGCCGTAACAGATAATAGTATCAACTTAGCTGAATTTAAGACAATATATCATGAATTCGGTTATTCGCAAGCACTTGCTGTTCACCCCGATTCCGCTTCTTATACCGCTGACCTTGGCGGCAAGTACCGCCTTTTAGCAATTGACGCGGTTGTAAACGGAACCGATACAAGTATAATAAGTTCTGATTTGTTGAATTGGATAAAAACCCAGGTAAGCAAGGCGAAAGAAGACGGTAAAGAATTGGTCGGGATGATTCACTACAGCATCCTCGAGCATTTTAAAAATCAAAATATTGCCGTTAAATACATTATGGTTGATAAATATAGGGAAATATCGACACAGTTTGCTGATTGGGGTATTAAATATGTTTTTACCGGCCATGTCCATGGAAACGATATCTCCGGTGCAACATCGGAAACGGGCAATACAATTTACGATGTTGAGACATGTTCACTCATCGCTTATCCAAACACCTACAGAGAAGTAACCTTTACGAACGAATCGGTGAAAATCGAGAGTAAAAATATTGATAAAATTGATATCGCTGACCTTGTTGACGGTTATACGGAGGCGCAGCTTGATCTTATTAAAAATAATTTTCAAGCTTTTAGTTACGGTTATTTCAAGGCCGGTATGAACTGTTTTATAAACAGATACTTAGGTTCGCCAAGCTCAATTGCAAATGCTTTAAAAGTTGAAAAGGGAACGGCCGCTTACGATGCTCTTGCTGCGGTAATGATGAATTTGGGCGCCTCGCTGAATCTGCCGATCTATGATAAAAGTGGCACGGCGGAGATTGACAGCGTTGAGGAAATTGCGGCAAGTGTTGGCGAGACCATCGATGCGAGCGCATATAAAAATCTGCCGGATATTATCGGCGCTGTCCTTGCCGCGCACTATTCCGGCGTTGAAGATATTCTATATGATTCACCTGAGATACGACTTTTCGGGCAATGCTTCAAATCAGCGCTTGTGTACGCGCTTGTTAATATTCCGGCCGGCACAGTCAATATTCTTCTTAATGATCTTGGCTTGCCCGTTAATGGCATCGCGATGAACAATAATGCTTACGTCAATGCCGCAAAGCTGATGTATATGAAAACGGCGGCAAGTAAAATCATTAAGGTGATGATTGAACCGCTGTTGCAGGGCTTTACCTCGGACTCATACGCACCCGCGGATTTGAATGTTACTCTCGAAGGATACGGAGACTCGGAAGACCTGACCGGAACGGGTGTTCTGATATCAAATCAGAAGTATTTTTGGGATATTGTTACACGGTTGCTCACCGTTGTGATAAGCGCAGTTAAAGCACTTGAGTCGTTTTAATGTTTCGATATTTTACGATAAAGAAGAGAATTGTTTTGAGGAGGAAAAATTATGTCCAAATACCCCATCAGCTTTTGGAGCAATGTCAATATGCAAAGTATGGTGCCGGACGCGCCCGGAATGTGGCGCGATTTGGGCATTACACTCGCTATGTCACCCGGATATTCCGCTGCCGATAAAGAGGATGTCATCAAACTGCTGGACCGCTGCGCGGAGCTGGATATTAAAGTCATCATGCGCGATTACCGAACCCACTGGCGCAATTTGACCAAGCTCAGCGAAGCCGGATACCGGACGCTTTTTCAGCAGGTGCTTGATGACTTCGGTTCGCACCCCGCTGTTTACGGTTTTTTTGCCGGTGATGAGCCGGATGCCAAAGATACTGCCGACGCATTTTCCGCATTAAGAGTTCAGGGCGAGATGGCACCGCATCTGGTCGCTTATCTGAATCTGCTCCCTTGGTTCACATGGTTGGCTTACCGGTTCGGTACAAGCAATCTGGCGGATTATCTTGACAGGGTTGTTTCGGAAGGGCATGCAAAACTGCTTTCTTATGACTGTTATGCCCAGATGCAGGATGAATTTAACGGATTGGATATTTACTTTGAAAATCTGAGGGAGTATTATCTCGCAGCAAAACGCCTTGATGTTCCTTTCTTCAATATTGCTCTTTCCTGCGGGCATTACCGGTATCGCTGCCCTTCAAAGAACGATCTTCAATGGCAGCTGGGCACCTCCGTTGCGCACGGTGCTGCCGGGGTTTCGTGGTATGTTATTCAGCTGACCGGTATCAATGATAATTACCGCAATGCGCCGATTAACCAGATGGGTGAGCGCACGCAGGCTTTTACCGATATGTCCGAGGTCAACCGCGGGTTTAATAACTATTGCGGTGAAATCGTCGCCGGGCTTAAAATAGATACTTGTTACCATGTCGGCAAGGCTTACGGCGGCATGCCGCTGTTTGAGCCTTTCGGCAATGTGCTCGAAGTGGAGTCAAACGATGATGTTCCGCTGATTTTCTCCCGCTTTTATGACAAGGAAGGGAAGACTTATTACATTGTCTGCTGCAATTCACCCGAGGAGACCACTTATGTCAGCATAACCATGAAAACCGGATTCAATCTGTTGCGATGTGATTACGGCAACACATTCAGAAACATCGGTACGCATACCGACCCGATAGGCGCAAAAGATGTGCAGATGGGGCAAACCGCAGGAATATGGCTTTCACCGGGACAGATTGCTCTGCTCAAAGAGGACTGATGGTGTATTGAACAATACAAATAAAAGAGACCGCATCGTGGGCCAACGGTGCGGTTTTGTGCAGTTATACTAATTACTCATAAAAACCTAACTAAAAAATCCGCGAAAAACAGCATAAATCAAAGCTTTTGCTTGATTTATTAGAGGTCTTTTAATCGTGAATTAGTATTACTTATTCAACATCAATTTGTACTGAAGTGTCTACTTTCTCTTTCTTTGGTACGGTGATTATAAGCTCGCCGTTTTCAAGCTTTGCTTTCACTTGGCTTCTGTCCGAATCTGCGAGATACATGCTGCGCTGCATCGAGCAATAACGTCTTTCTCTGTGAATATAGTTTTTCTTATCCTCTTCAACATTTTCATCACGGGTTACTGTAATAAGAAGTTTTCCGTCATCGAGCGAGATGGTTACTTCCTCTTTCTTTACCCCGGGCAATTCCGCTTCAATAGTGTAACCTTTACCATCTTCTTTCACATCGACCTTAAAGGTGTCACTTGCGAGACTTCTTTTAACGCCCCAACCGTCAGTAAAAAAGTCATCAAGCATGTTGTAAAAGTCTTCAAACCCCGTGCTTGTCAATTCACCTTTTCTGCGGTTAAAAGGTACTAATCCTGCCATGAAAAACAACTCCTTTACAAATTAAATTTAATTTTCGGTCAGCACTCTTGGCCCACGAGTGCCAATCTCAACTATGTTATAGCGCGAATTAAAAGGATTGTCAACAGTGTTTTTATAGTTTTACAAATTGTTAAAATTTATATAAAAAATTGTTTAAATTTGTTTTACCAATATTAAAGCAGGTATAAAAAAGCGCCCAAATACGAAATGTATTTGAACGCTGTAAACATCTGAACGCTTTCCGCTGTTAATAATATAGGCCGCCGTGGTCGTCAGCCCCTACAATTCTATTAACTGTCCACTAACCACTGACCGCTTCGAAGCCTACTCCCACTCAATGGTAGCAGGCGGTTTCGCGGTAATGTCATAAACAATACGGTTGATTCCACCGACCTCGTTGACGATTCTTGAGGAAACCTTCGCCAGCACATCATACGGGATTCTGGCAAAATCGGCTGTCATAAAGTCAGAAGTAGTAACACCCCTAAGTGCGACGGTGTAATCGTAGGTGCGCCCGTCTCCCATAACGCCAACGCTGCGCATATCGGTCAGCACGGCAAAATATTGATTGATGCTGCGGTCAAGCCCCGCGTTCGCGATTTCTTCGCGGAATATCGCGTCGGCTTCCTGCAGAAGAGTGATTTTTTCTCTTGTTATTGCGCCAATGATGCGCACCGCAAGCCCGGGGCCGGGAAACGGCTGGCGCCATACAAGGGCTTCGTCAATCCCGAGCTCAATGCCGGCCTTTCGAACCTCATCCTTGAACAGAAGGCGAAGCGGTTCGATGATTTCCTCAAAATCAACAACATCTGGTAACCCGCCGACATTGTGATGGCTTTTTATTTTTGCCGAATCTCCAAGACCGCTTTCTATAACATCCGGGTATATGGTGCCCTGTACCAAATAGCTTACGGAGCCGATTTTTCTGCTTTCCGATTCAAAAGCTCTTATAAATTCCTCGCCGATGATCATGCGTTTCTTTTCCGGGTCGGTCACTCCGGCAAGCTTTGAAATAAACTGCTCCTGAGCGTTGACTCTTATCAGGTTCATATCAAACTTTGAGCGGCACATTTCCTCAACCATATCGCCCTCGTCTTTTCTCAGCAGCCCGTGGTCGATAAAAATGCATGTCAGGTTTTTCCCAATTGCCTTATGAACCATGACGGAGGCAACTGTGGAGTCGACACCGCCGGAAAGAGCGCAGATAACCTTTTTGTTTCCAATTTTGGCTTTCAGCCCGGCTATGGTGTTTTTAACATATTCGGACATTTGCCAGTCACCCGTACAGCCGCAAATATGATGAAGAAAATTGGACAGAATGATTGTACCGCAGTCCGTATGGACAACCTCCGGGTGAAACTGTAACGCGTAAATGAGCTTATCCGGGTTTTCTATAGCGGCAAAGGGGCAGGTGTCGGTTGTTGCCGTTGTTATAAATCCTTCGGGAGCTTGTGATATATAATCGGTGTGACTCATCCAGCAAGTGGAAACAGGCCCAGTTCCGTTTAAAAGAGGTGAACCGGGTTCGGTTTCAGTCAACTTTACACCGCCATATTCGCCTCTGGCCGCCTTTTCGACTTTTCCGCCGTTCAGATATGCAACAATTTGTGCGCCGTAACATATGCCCAAAATAGGAATGCCTGCTTCAAAAAGAGCTGTGGAACAAAGAGGGGAGCCTTCCGCATAAACGCTTTTAGGACCTCCTGTGAGTATAATTCCCAAAGGGTTCATCGCCGCAAGCGTTTCAACCGGTGTTGTGTAGGGCTTCACCTCGCAGTAAACGCCGCATTCGCGAACTCTTCGTGCGATTAAATGGGAATATTGCCCGCCGAAATCTAAAATGATAACAAGTTGATTGTTCATTCAGTTCACCTTTCCGTTTTAAATGTGTGACTTTCCGGCAGTTACAGTGCTTTCGTATTACAACCTCAGTCAGATATCATTTGATCTTTAATATTAAATAAAATTGTAACATTATTTAAATACCTTTATCAAGTATTTACCGCAAAGTAATATATAAAATTTTAATTCGCTTGGTTGTGATAGTATTACATTTAAAAAATATTTAAGACAGATAAAAAGGGGCCATCTCACAAATGATGCGTGAGATGGCTCCCATTCAACAGAAATTATTCCACAGTTACCGACTTTGCAAGATTTCTGGGCTTATCAACATCGCAGCCCCTTAAAACAGAGGTATAGTAGGCAAAAACTTGCAGGGGAACCACAGCAATAACAGGCCTGACAAATACATCTGCTTTGGGTATTGTTATAAAATTTGTCCGCAAAATCACGGCAGTCAATTTCATTAAGGGATGAAAGAAATATAACGGAAGCACCGCGTGCTTTAACTTCTTTTATATTGCTGACAGTTTTTTCAAGTAATGTTTCATCGGTAGCGCACGCAATAACCGGGATTCCTTCGGTAATAAGCGATATGGTTCCGTGTTTCAGCTCACCTGCGGCATAAGCCTCGCTGTGAATATATGAAATCTCCTTAAGTTTTAAAGAACCCTCACAGCAAAGAGCGTAATCCTGGCCTCTTCCGATAAAGAAAAGGTCACGCGCGTTTTGATACAGCGAAGCGAGGTATTGATAGTGATTGCAGTTTTTCAGTACTTCTTCAACCTTATTCGGTAAATCTGCTAAAGCTTCAAACAATTCATTTGCCCTTTTGCTGTTTATTGTTTTCTTTTCATAGGCCAAACGTAGAGCAAACAGGTAAAGGACCGCAATCTGTGCCGTGTATGCTTTTGTGGTTGCAACGGCTATTTCCGGCCCTGCCCAAATGTATATTACTTTATCGGCTTCTCTGGCGATTGATGAACCGACAACATTAACAATTGCAATAGTCGGAACTCCTTCTCTTTTAGCAAGCCGCAATGCTGCTAATGAATCCGCTGTTTCGCCGGACTGAGATATAATTATACATGCGTCGCCGGGCAGGAATATCGGGTTCCTGTATCTGAACTCAGAAGCAACATCAACTTCAACGGGAATTCGTGCCAGTGATTCAATGGCACTCTTGCCAAGTAAACCTGCATGCATTGCGCTTCCGCAGGCAACAATATGAAGGCGCTTTATTTCGTTTAAACTATCCAACTCTGTTTTTAAAATGTTTTCTATGCCGTTTAAAATTCTTGGGTTTATGGTGTCACGCAACGCTTTTGGCTGCTCGAAAATTTCTTTTAGCATAAAATGAGCAAATCCGCCTTTTTCCGCGGCTTCAATATCCCATGTTGCGGTCATGACTTCTTTTGAAATGATTTCTTTTGCGGTATCATATACTGCAACACTGTCTTTACGGATCACCGCTATTTCTTGTTCGTCAAGAAGATAATAGTTGCGTGTGCGGCTTAAAATCGCCGGGATATCGGATGCAATGAAGTTTTCACCTTCCGAAAGGCCGACAATAAGCGGGCTGTCTTTTCTGACAGCGTAAAGGGTATCCGGCACATCCCTGAACATAATACCGAACGCATAGGATCCTCGGATTTTATTCATAGTTTTTATTATCGCATCTAAGGGATTGGTTTTATAATAATAATTAAGAAGCTGCGCAACAGCTTCACTGTCTGTCTGTGATGAAAATGTGATTCCTTTTTCTTCAAGAATTTGCTTAATTTGTCTGTAATTCTCAATGATTCCATTATGGACAACTACAACTTTTTCAACACTGTGGGGATGAGAATTAATATCGGAAGGTTCGCCGTGGGTTGCCCAGCGGGTATGCCCGATGCCACAAATTCCCTGTGGAGTACCTTCTGTGTTGAGCTTCTTTTCAAGGTCGGCAAGCCGGCCTTTTGCTTTTACGACGCTTATGTCCTTATCTTTGTAAATCGCTATTCCTGCCGAGTCGTAACCCCTGTATTCCAATTTTTTAAGTCCTTCAATAAGTATTGGAGCGCATTCTTTGTCTCCAACATATCCTACAATTCCGCACATTTATTTTTCCTCCAAAATTTGGTTTAATGCAGTTCAAAAAATACAATTAAATACCGGCCAAATCAACCGGTTTTAATTATAAAGATAAAAATGAATTGCATTCAACGATTGATTTATGAGCGTACAGATCATTTTTTTGTCACCGCGGTTACCCGTGGATTTTGTTAAATGACTTGCGGTTTTACGCATTAAACCGGAGGGCATCCGCCGAAAATTCGATAAACCCTCTCCTCGTCAACCATCACTTCCCGTGCGTTAGGTTCCGGCGCTTTTTTTTGCAGTAATCATACCCTCGGGGATATTACAATAACTATAGCATCACTCCATTTCTTTTATTTAATTATACCACATAATTTGCTGTATGTCACGGATTGCATACTGATACTAATTCACGATTAAAAACCTCTAAAAAATCAAGCAAATGCTTTGATTTATGAGGTTTTGTGCGGATATTTTAATTGGGTTTTTATTAGTAATTAGTATGATTGTGCTGCATAACGACAAATATACATATTTAATAAATGTTGAAAAAAGCAGCTTTGGATTTTATTCCTCAGCTGCTCTTGAAAAATTACTTTTATGTTATTCGTTAAATATTTTATCAATTATCTCAAAATCTTCCTCTAAAATCTCCCTTATATGCGGGGACACCGATTCGGCAGGTGGGGCTGGCGGATCGCTTTCATTTGTATCTCTGGGCCATGTTTCCGGTACTTTAACCGGTACCGGTTTATCCTGAGAATCAGGTCTGAAATCAGCATAGCTGTAATTGCCGGGTGTGATGGGCGGAATATCCGCATAATTATTCGCGATTTCAGGTATCCGGTCAGATTTCCTGCCACTGCCATTGAACAGTTTTCTGAAAATGAGAAATAAAATGAGAACAGTAAGTGCGGTAAAAGAAATATATACCCCAGGCATCAGCCCAGTCGGTTTATACTGAAATTCCACAGTGGTTGGTCCTTCTTGGTCAAGAGGAATCCCCAGCATCGCATCACCGATCTTAATCAGTTTATCGCTCGAAAGCGTTTGCCCGTTAACTGTAACGACCCAACCCAAATCAAATGGTATGGAAGTGTATAGAATGCTGCTGCCGGGAGCATAAACAGTACCGATAATATGAGTTTCTTCGAAGGTAGTTATGTTTAGCCCGCCTGCCTGTAATTTGTTGTAGCCATCAACAAATTTGGCTGTATCAAGTCCATAGGCATATAAATTGATACTGCCCGAGTTGCCTTCGGATATCGGAAGTTTTACCCTTATTTCTTCGCCGGCGGTACGGACGCCCATATCGATAATTGCTTCACGGTCATCATTATGTGAAAGAATAAAATCGCCGGCAGTAATCGTTATATTGTCAACATTACCGGATTTTACATAGAGATAACAGCTTTGAGTAACTTCAGGTGTAATAATGAAGGTTACGGAGGCATCGCTGTCGGCATTGGTTTTATTGAAATAGAAATTGCCGGTTTCAAAACCGGAATAAATTTCGTCAATGTTTGAATATTCCGCATCGGTAATCGGCAGCCGCACAAAAGGATCTTCTGAACCTGTAGCTTTCGTAAAATAATCGGACTGTACAACAAAAGGATTTGAAGATGAATGATCCCAGTTGACTAATGAAGAATCGGTGCAGTAAGCTATCGGAAGATAGTATGAATTTTTAAAAACAGTAAATTTATTTTTACTGAAAAGCTGTTCATAAAATATAGGATTCATTTCGATATTTTTACTGTTGTTGACGATATATTTTAAAGAATTCATTGCATTGTAAACAGGGGTTTGAGGGTTGTAGGTATAGCTGTTGATGTAATTACCTGCCATGCCCAGCTTGCTTTGTAAATTGGAAACCTTTTCATACGCCATCGATGAAAAAGTCGATACCCCGTTATAGTTATACCAGCAAGGATCCATTCTTGTTCTCAGTGATGTGAGCTCCATTCTGTAGAAACTTCCGTCATAATCGTCAAGGCTTTTCTTCAGTGTTTCAAAATCCGAAAGATCACCCGCATAATCAGCTTTTGTTTGGCTTATCTGAAATCTGTCGGTGTCGGCAATGCAGGCTTCAGCCATAAAGCTTATAAGTAAAAGCAAAGAAAACGCAGCGGCAGGAAATCTGCTATTGCTTTGAAGGATGAAAATCAGTGTATATAAAACAACAAATGAAAGACTTGTTATTATGGTAAGATCAACAACATTTTTTGAACCCAATTCCTGTATCAATACAATGGCGAAAAGCACGGCAATACCGGTTGAAAGAATTTGCCTGCCGGTAAATTCTTTCAGACGTACAACTGCTTTGTAAGCAAGTAAAAGAAGTATAAAAGAATACATAAAAGAAAACCTGTATGGCAAATCATTCGGGAAGTGAAAACCGTGCCATATAAAGTTGGCGTAGTTTATATTAAAGCTAAAATACAGAAATCCCAAAAGAGCTATATAAACGGATTTTTCTTTGATGGTTATTGATTTCGTGAAAAGATAAAGCGGAATTAAAATAATAGTTGCAATTCCGCAATAAACATTCGGAAGCACATCATTCCCGCTGCTGCGGATGGTCGGGTCAACATTTGCAAGATGATTTGCGAGAAAGTCAAATATTTTATAGTATGAGGTAAAGGTCTTTGGTAAAGCGTCAGCTGTTGCCGAGCAGTTCTTTAAAATGAAATACAAAGGAACCAAGGCAAAAGCGGCAAGGCAAAGCGAAAGCAGGCTGCTGAAAGCAAATATGAAGCCGCTGCGTAAAAACCTTGAATATTTCAGCTTTTGCCATATCGGCGGCTTGATTTCCTGCCCGTTTACAATATTTGTGGGGATGCCGTCATAATAGCTTGAAAATGAATATCTGCTGAAGAAGCTTACAATGTAAAACAATACAGCAAATATGCAAAGCATGAACGCCATATAATAATTTGTAAGCATTGCCATTGTCAGTGCAAACACATAAAGCCCGAATTTTTTTTCTTTAACGATCAGTTCAATGCCCAGCATTGCAAGCGGAAAAAGTACCATCGCGTCAAGCCACATAACATTCCAGTAATAAGCAATGAAAAAACCGCAAAAGGAATAAAGCAAACCGAAAGCCGCTATGGAGCAATCGTTTTTATTCTGGCTTCTTTTTAGATAATATGCAAAGGCAGCGCTGGCGAAAGCTCCTTTGAGCAGTATGAGTGCTGAGATAGCCTCCGGAATATTCTCGTGGCCGAAAAATACAATAATAAGCGACAACGGGCTTGCAAGATAATTGTAAAAATTTCCCATAAAGCTGCTGCCAAGTCCTGAGTTCCATGAATACAGGAAACTTTTCAACCCCACAATCCGTTCATACAATTCGGCAAAGAGAGGACCGTATTGATGGTATAAATCCATTCTTAAAATTGTATTGCCGCCGAAAGGCAGCAAGCCGAAACAATAATAAATAAATGTCATTACAAAAACAGATGACAAAAAAGCAATAAAAATGAATTTATTATTGATATATATTCGTTTAAACAGCGATTCTTTTTTATCGGGATTCCCAAGTAATTTCTTCCCCATGTTGTACCGTTCCTTCCGTCATTCGCAATTCAATAAAAGTTGTTAAAAATTAGTTTATCATATTAATATTGAATTTTCAAGGTCAATTAATATTGTTTACCGATTATTAATACAACAATAAATAATCAAATTCCGGTAACGCAGAACAGTAGTTTTAAAGTACGATTAAATATCAGTATTCATATTTGTTAAATTAAACAGTTGAGTATTTTAAACTTTGTGTTATAATATATCAAAGAAGGAGGTGCTCCTTGTGGATATTGATGAAAAAAATGATAATAATCTTGGCGGACTTGTAATTTCCGAAGAGGTTATTGCTACCATAGCTATTAATGCGGCTAAGGATGTTGAAGGTGTTGCCGGTTTCGCGACGCGTCCGCCCGATATGCATTCAATCCTAAAAATTGGCGACGGCCCGCTTAAATCTGTTAAGGTTATAGCCGGTGATAATGATATTAAACTTCAGATTTATTTAATAATTAAAAATGCTAAAAAAATTCCTTCGGTTGCCGCAGAGGTGCAGCGTAATGTTAAAAGCGCGGTACAAAGCATGACAGGCAGGGTTGTAACAAAGGTTAATATCAATATTGCGGGTATTGATTTTACAGAAGCAGACGAAAAAAAGAATAGTATTTAGCATGCGCATCGTAAAAATCTACATCAACTTATCATAACAGATGATTGCGGAAAACGAGTGCATACTGAAGGTGGAGGCAGTAACATGACAAGAAGGCAGGCACGTGAGCAAGCTTTTGCAATATTATTTGAAAAGTCATTTCATCCCGAAACAGAATTAGATGATATTATAGAGATAAACTTAGACCAGGAACTGATTAAGGAAGACGAGTATGCAACACGCCTTGCCAAAACAACATGGAAGATGCTTTTTGATATTGATGAGCTTATAGAAAAAAACTCGATTGGTTGGCGTATCAGCAGAATTTCAAAAGTTTCACTGGCTATACTGCGCCTTGCCATATGCGAAATTATGTACATAAGCGAAGTGCCGGTAAGTGTCTCCATCAATGAAGCCGTTGAGCTTTGTAAAAAGTACGGTGCCGAGGAGGATGCTCCTTTTGTCAACGGTATTCTCGGCTCAATATCACGTGCCCCAACAGATGATAAGCCCGATGGAGCCGTTGAGGCAGAGGCTGAATAATGGGTGGATATCTCGGCATCGATACAAGTAACTACACAACCTCTGCCGCTGTCTATAAAAGCGTGGAAGAGGTTGTTTTGCAAAACAGAAAGCTGCTGCCGGTTGGCAAAGGCGAAAAAGGTCTGCGCCAAAGCGATGCCTTGTTTCATCACACGGTTGCGCTTCCCGCTCTCGTTGAGGAGATATTTTCCGGCGGTACACTAGATATTTCAGCAGTCGGCGTATCGGCTTTTCCGCGTGATACGGAGGGCTCCTACATGCCGTGTTTTCTTGCCGGTTTAAACGCCGCCCGCTGTATAGCAGCAGCAGGCAATCTACCTCTTTATCGCTTTTCGCACCAAGCTGGGCATATAGCTGCAGCGATTTATTCCGCGGGGAAGATTCATCTCATTCGGGAATGCTTTATAGCCTTCCATTTTTCCGGCGGAACAACAGAAATGCTTTTGGTTAGGGCTGACATTGAAAAAATACTAAACATAGAAATTATCGGCAGGACACTTGACCTGAACGCCGGGCAGGCGGTGGACAGAATAGGTCTTATGCTTGGGCTTGATTTTCCCTGCGGCCCTCAGTTTGATAAACTTGCATTGGAAAGCAAAACAGATTTCAGCGTGAAACCGATTGTCACCGGGGGTGACTGCAATCTGTCCGGGCTCGAAAACAAGTGCGGGACAATGTTCGCAGGCGGTGAAAGCAGGGAGGATATTGCAAAATACTGCATAGATTATATTTGCGCTGTTCTAGAAAAAATGGCTCGTTTTGCTCTTAAAAAATACGGTGATCTTCCGCTTGTATTTTGTGGCGGAGTGATGTCCAACAGCATCATCAGGCAGAGAATATCAAACGAATACGGCGCGATTTTTGCGGAACCGGGATTTTCATCCGATAATGCTGCCGGCATAGCGGTTCTTGCAGGCATAAAATCCCAAAGGAGACAATAGAATGAATACTCCTTCTGTTCTTTCCGTAAGTCAATTGAATACTTATATCAAATCAATTATAGACAGCGATATAAATTTAATCAATGTATTTGTCTGCGGCGAAATTTCGAATTTTACCGATCATTATAGAACCGGACATTACTATTTAACGCTCAAAGATGAAAACTCTTCCATACGTGCCGTTATGTTCCGTACGGCAAATCAACGCCTGAAATTCAAACCTGAAAACGGTATGAGTATTATTACGCGCGGCCGCATATCTGTTTTTGAGCGTGACGGGCAGTACCAGCTGTATATAGATGATATGCAGCCTGATGGGCTTGGCGCGCTTAATCTTGCTTTTGAGCAGCTTAAAAACAAGCTTGAAGCAGAAGGCCTATTTGACAAAAGCCGAAAAAAAGCTATTCCGAAATATCCGGCAAGGATAGGGGTTATTACTTCTCCCACAGGCGCTGCGGTACAGGATATCTTAAACATCCTTTCACGCCGTTTCCCGTTTTCACAGGTCGTTCGCTGCCCCGTTCAGGTTCAGGGAAGTTCCGCTGTACCTCAGATCGTTGATGCTGTTAAAAGATTTAATGATGGACATTATGCGGATGTTTTGATTATAGGCAGGGGTGGCGGCTCAATAGAGGAGCTTTGGGCTTTTAATGATGAGTCGGTCGCAAGGGCAGTCTCGGGCAGTAAAATTCCGGTAATTTCGGCTGTAGGACATGAAACCGATTATACAATATGCGATTTTGTTGCCGACCTGCGCGCGCCGACACCTTCTTCCGCGGCGGAATTGGCAGTTCCTGATAGTATCGAGCAAAAGGCTTATATTTCGGCACTTAAATTCAGGTGCCGCAAAGCAGTTCAGGATGAAATCCTTTTTCAGCGCGTAAGGCTGAACCGATTACAGGCTTCGCCTGGTTTAATAAGCCCGTTAATGGTTATAGAAGCATACAGACAAAGGCTTGACGGGCAACTGTTTTCTATGCAAACTTGTCTGAATATAAAAATTTCAAACGGCAGAAACAATCTTGCGGTTTTGAGCAGCAAGCTGGATACGCTCAGCCCGCTTAAGGTGCTCGGAAGGGGTTACGCGCTTGCATACAGTTCCGGTGTTTTACTGCATGATGCCGCAGCAGTCGACCCCGGCAGTGATATCGATGTGAGACTTGAAAAGGGAAAACTCCTATGCCGTGTCGAAAGTGTTGAAAATTGAGCTGAATAAATGAACCGAAAGCGGTGTTTAACTGTGAAAAAACAAACCTATGAGGAATCTATAATAAAGCTTGAAAATATTGTAAAAATACTTGAAGAAGGCAGCAAGCCCTTGGATGAAACACTTAAACTTTTTGAAGAGGGCACAAAGCTTGCCTCGTTCTGCAATTCCTGTCTTGATAATGCCGAGCAAAAGATTGTTGAACTCTCCTCGTTGGAGAGCGTGGAGAACTCCGATGCCGAATAAAACCGACAGACTGTTAAAATATACAGCTCAAATCAATGCTGCATTAAATGAATTGCTGCCTGCAAACGATGAAAGCGTTGTCTGCCGAGCTATGAGATACAGCATCGAAAACGGAGGAAAACGAATCCGCCCGGTGTTGACGCTTGAATTTTGCAGACTTTGCGGCGGCAAGCAGGAAGCGGCACTTCCGTTTGCCTGTGCGGTTGAATTGATTCATTCCTATTCCCTCGTTCACGATGATTTGCCTTGTATGGATGATGATGAACTGAGAAGGGGAAAGCCATCCTGTCATGTTAAATTTGGTGAGGCAAACGCTCTTTTGGCAGGTGACGCCCTGTTAACACTTGCTTTTGAAACTATTTTCAGCTCCGGTCTTGATGGCGGTAAAATTGCCGAAGCCGGATGCAAACTTTCTTCCGCCGCGGGATGGGGTGGTATGATAGGCGGGCAGGTGATGGACCTGGAAAACGAGAGCAGGCAAGTATCACGGGAAATGATGCTTGAAACAGACCATAAAAAGACCGGGATGCTCATTATTGCCGCCGCTGTTTTGGGTTGTATAGCCGCAGGTGCCGGCGAGGATGAGAAAACCGCCGCAGCCTTATATGCTTGCAATATAGGGCTTGCATTTCAACTGGTCGATGATATTCTTGATGTTGCCGGCAACGAAGATGCATTGGGTAAACCAATAGGCAGCGATGAAGAAAACCAAAAAGCAACATATGTTTCCGTACTCGGTATAGAAGCTGCGAAGCATAAAGTAACTATCTTAACACAGGAGGCAATAAAATCTTTGAAAATATTCGGTGAAGAAGCCGAATTTTTAGTACAGTTGGCCGTCAGCTTGGCGAAAAGGAACAAGTAATACTAATTCACGATTGAAAAACCTCAAAAATTAAGCGAAAGCTTTGATTTATGCGGTTTTGTGCGGATTTTTTAGTTAGATTTTTATAAGTAATTAGTATAAGGAGCCGTTTGATGAGCGAAAATGTATATTTAAAAAACATAAAATCGCCTAAAGATATAAAAAAATTCAACAAAAAAGAGCTTGCCTCGCTTGCGCAGGAGATCAGAGAGGAGCTGATTGAAACCGTTACGCGCAACGGCGGGCATTTAGCATCAAATTTAGGTGTTGTTGAATTAACAATAGCCCTGCATAAAGTTTTTAATTCACCATTTGATCATATCATTTGGGATGTTGGACATCAAAGTTATACACATAAATTATTAACCGGCCGATATGCCCGGTTTGGTACGTTAAGAACGGAAGGCGGCCTTTCCGGCTTTTCACGCCCGGAAGAAAGCGAGCATGATTGTTTTTACAGCGGTCATTCCGGTACAGCTGTTTCCGCGGCGCTGGGCATTTCGGAAGCAAAGGTAATCAAAAGGGACAATAGTTATGTTGTTGCGGTTGTGGGGGATGGCTCTTTCACAGGTGGGCTTGTCTATGAAGCGCTGAATAATGCGGGGCGCTCTCACAGCCGGCTTATTGTAATATTAAATGACAATGAAATGTCAATATCGAAAAATGTTGGCGCGATGGCACGTTACATGACAATTATCCGCACAAAACCGAGATACTATCGCTTAAAAGCGCAAACAGAAAGTATATTGAATCACATTCCCGTTATCGGGAAACATCTCTCGATGAAGATATTTGATTTTAAAACATTTATAAAAAATTCAATTTACAAAAGCACTTGGTTTGAAGAATTGGGTTTCAGATATATTGGCCCGATAGATGGCCACAATATCCAACAGTTATGCGAAGCATTGGACAGTGCAAAAATCGTCAATCACCCCGTGCTGCTTCATATTAATACAATAAAAGGCAAAGGTTATGATTTGGCGGAACAGTCACCGGTCAAATTCCACGGAGTTCCGAAATTTGATATAAATTCGGGCGATCCGATCGACATCGGCAAGAACTTTTCCGGGGAGTTCGGAACATTTTTGTGCGGGGTTGCCGAAAAGGATAAAAGGATTTGTGCAATTACAGCTGCTATGTCTGTCGGAACCGGTCTTGAAGAATTTAAGAATAAGTTTGGCAGCCGCTTTTTTGATGTAGGTATAGCGGAGGAGCATGCGGTGACCTTTGCATCCGGGCTTGCGAAATTTAATATGCTGCCGGTGTTTGCGGTATACTCTTCATTTTTACAAAGAAGCTATGACCAGTTGATACACGATGCTTCTTTGCAAAAACAAAAAATTGTAATCGCTGTTGACCGTGCGGGCTTCGTCGGTGAAGACGGAGAAACGCATCAGGGGCTTTTTGATGTTGCTTTCATGAACAGCATTCCGAATATAACTGTATATTCCCCTTCAAGTTATGCGGAATTGAACAGCAATATGAACACCGCGCTGTACCATGATAAAAATGTGGTTGCTGTACGCTACCCCAGGGGTGAAGCCGGCAGACATCCGCATGATTTTAAGCCTACTTTCGGCAACTTTGATATTTACGGCGATTCAGCTTCTGAAATAGTTTTAGCAACATATGGCAGATGTTTTTCTTTCGCATGTGCCGCTCTCAAAAAACTTGCAGAAGAAGGCATCAATGTTAAAGTTCTTAAATTAAATCGAATTAAACCTGTTGATGAAAGAGCAATCGAAGCGGTTAATGATGCGAAGAGGATATTTTTCTTTGAAGAAGGACTGCGTTCTGCCGGTGTCGGCGAAAAAATGGCGCTTATGCTTCTGGAAAGCGGATATAAAGGCAGGTTTTCTTTAACCGCAGTGGATGATTGCTTTGTTGAGCAGGCAACGGTTGAAAGCCAGTTTAAAAAATACCGTCTGGACGAAGCCGGTATGGTAAGTACTGTTCTGGGGAGTATCTGCCGTGAATGAGAAGATGAGGCTTGATGCCGCTGCGTTTAAAAGAGGACTTGCTCCTTCACGCGAAAAAGCACATGCACTGATAATGGCGGGTCAGGTTTATTTAAACGGAAATAAAGCAACAAAGGCTGGACTTTCTGTTAAAGCTGATGATATAATCGACATCAAAGGTAATCCCAATCCGTTTGTCAGCAGGGGGGGCTTAAAGCTTCAAAAGGCCGTTGAACACTTTAAAATCGATCTGCTGGATAGTATATGTATGGATATCGGTGCGTCAACCGGCGGATTCTGCGACTGTATGCTGAGCAACGGCGCCAAGAAAGTTTACGCAATTGATGTCGGTTATGGACAGCTTGCATGGAAACTGAGAATTGATGCGCGTGTTGTTAATCTTGAACGCACCAATTTCCGTTTTGTATCAAAGGAACAGATTACTGATTCGATTGATTTTGCAAGCGTTGATGTTTCGTTTATTTCCCTGCGGTTGATTTTGCCGCCATTATCGCATTTATTGAAAGAAGATGGGCGGGCGGTTTGTCTGATCAAACCTCAGTTTGAAGCCGGCAGGGACAAAATCGGTAAAAAAGGCGTGGTACGGGATGCGTGCGTTCACACAGAGGTAATTAAAAATATCTGCGCATCAGCTGTCGAAAACAGCTTTGATGTTATTGATTTGGACTTCTCACCGATAAAGGGCCCTGAAGGAAATATTGAATATTTAATGTATATTCAAAAATCGGGAACACCGCTCAACCATTGTAAAATGGATGTGGAAGAACTGGTTTATCGTTCGCATACGGAATTAAACGGAGGTGAAACCAATTGAGGTTTGCTCTGCTGCCAAATTTAACAAGAGAAAATGCCCTTAAGGTTACGCTTGAGGTTTGTAAGAAATTGGATGATTTAAATGCATCCTATATGTTTTCTTTGTCCGATAAAGAGCAGTTTCTTCAGACAAAAGCGGAGTTTTATAATTTTAATGAAATGATAAAGTGCTGTAATGTTATTATAACAATCGGCGGAGACGGCACAATAATCCATGCTGCAAAAAGTGCCGTTCAATTGGGGAAACCGGTATTGGGCATTAACGCCGGAAGGCTTGCTTTTATGGCGGGTATTGAACGCCATGAACTGTATCTCTTGGAGAATTTAATAAATGGGGATTACTCTATTGACAAGCGTATGTTGCTGCATACCCGGCTAATGAAGGGCGGCGAAGTGCTTGCCTCCAAATACTGCGTAAATGATACGGTTATCTCGAAGACAGGAAAAATGAAAATTGTTGAACTGGCTGTAGATTGCAACGGCAAATATCTTAACAAATATATTGGCGACGGCTTAATAATTGCGACACCGACCGGCTCAACCGCATATTCACTTTCTGCAGGCGGGCCTATTGTGGACCCTGTGCTTGAAAGCATTCTGCTTACCCCAATTTGCGCGCACTCTCTTTTTGCACGTTCCTTTATTTTAAAAGCTGACTCTGTGTTTTCGGTCACAGTGATGCCAGGCAGCGAGGCTTCTTTCTCGTGCGACGGGGAGGAACCGATTTTAATTCCGGATGACTGTTTTGTCAGCATAAGCACTGCAGATATTTCGGCCGAGTTTATCAGAATTAAATCAGATACTTTTATTGATGTATTAAACATCAAGTTGGCTCAATGGCATGAATAAGACACACTTTCGAATGAAAAGCTGTCCAAGAAATTCCGAAAGGACTTGAATCATAATGAAAAGAAAAAGGCATGATTTGATCGGCAAACTCATAGAAAAGCACACCATTTCAACACAGGAAGAATTGTTGGCGAGGCTTCGCGACAACGGCTTTGACGCAACACAGGCAACGGTTTCAAGAGATATCAAGGAACTCCGGCTTGTCAAAATGATGAGCTCGAACGGGCAATACCGATATGTGCATAACAAAACCGATTCAGATGAACTGATTGAGAAGTTTAATGCAATTTTTGTTCAATCCGTTATATCGGCGGACTATGCAAATAATATGATTGTTATCCGCTGCTATACCGGCATGGCGCAGGCAGCCTGTGCCGCTTTGGATTCAATGCAGTGGGAAGGCCTTGTCGGCACTCTTGCCGGTGATGACACCATCTTTGCTGTGTGCCGTACAGAAGGTTACGCGTCGCAAATGAAGGATTCGATTCAAAGGCTGCTGGGCAAATAAACGGCTGGTGATTAAATGCTTCTCAAACTTAAAATTGAAAATATCGCAATTATCGAAAATGCGGAAATTGATTTTGATACCGGCTTAAACGTTTTAACAGGTGAAACAGGAGCCGGTAAGTCCATTATCATTGATTCCATAAATGCGGTTTTAGGGGAACGGACATCTCGCGAACTTATACGCACGGGAGCTGAAACAGCGAAGGTTTCTGCCCTTTATTCTGATGTCAGTCTTGCCGTTAACGAAAAACTGCTGGAATTTGATATTGAGGCACAACAGGACCGCACTCTTTTGCTTCAACGTTCCATCAGTTTGGACGGGCGTAATTTGTGCAGGATTAATGGCAGCCCGGCGACGGTATCTATGTTAAAAAGCATTGCCGGCGAACTTATTAATATACATGGCCAGCATGATAACCAGGCATTGCTTTCGCCGGAAGGGCATTACAGGTTTATTGACAGCATTGCCGGTAATGCGGCAGTATTGCAATCTTACAGGGAAGCCTATTCTCATCTCTGCTCACTTGAAAAAGAACTTGCCGCATTAAACATGGATGAAACGGAAAAATCCCGTAAATTGGATTTGCTTAATTATCAGATTAATGAACTGGAGACTTCCCGGCTGCAAATTGGCGAGCATGACGAACTGACTGCCCGGCGCAGCCTATTTATCAATTCCGAAAAAGTGATTGGCAGTTTACGCGAAGCATATGCTGCGGTTAACGGAACGGAAGAGGGCATCGGCGCGCAGCAGCAACTGGAGTTTACCGCGAATTGTATTGATTCAGCTTCGGCATATTATACTGACCTGGAAAAAACGGCTGAAAATATACGAAATATAAGTTATGACCTTGCGGAATATGCAATTGATATAAGAAATGCGCTTGATGTGCTCGATTATGACCCGCAGGATCTTGCGCAAATTGAGGAACGGCTTGATACAATTTATCGTCTTTCACGAAAATACGGTTCCGATGAGGAGGAAATGCTTGCTTTTCTGGACCGGGCAATAAATGAAAAGAATAAGATAGAATTTTCTGAAAAACGTACCTTTGAATTACAAAATGAAATAATCAATACTCGAAACCGTGTAAAAGCGTTTGCCGCGGATTTAAGCGAAAGCCGTATGAAAGCGAGCGCGGTTTTTACGGAGAGTATTAAAGCTGAATTGAACTTTCTAGATATGCCGGATGTCAATTTCATTGTCGAACGCGTTGATGTTCCTCCAAATATGAACGGAGCGGATTTGATAGAATTTCTTATTTCCGCAAACGCTGGCGAGGTGCCGAAACCAATTGCTAAAATTGCTTCGGGCGGTGAGCTTTCGCGAATTATGCTGGCTATTAAAAATGTATTGTCGGTATGTGATGATGTCGGCACCTTGATTTTTGATGAAATCGACGCCGGCGTCAGCGGCAGAGCCGCTCAAAAAGTTGCCATGAAGTTAAAGCAGGTTTCTAAAGGCCGTCAGGTAATTTGCGTCACGCATTTGGCGCAAATAGCAGCTTTGGCTGATAGTCACATGCTAATCAGTAAGTCAGTTAACGGCGGAAAAACTTATACACAAGTTGATGTTTTGAATCTTGATGGCAGAAAACGGGAGCTGGCAAGAATAATCGGAGGACTGAATATTACGGAACTTCAGCTTAAAAGCGCACAGGAGATGCTGGAAGAGGCAAATAATTATTAAAGGAGAATAAATGTGATGAAATTCGGAGCATGCGTAGGTACTGACGCGGCGAAAATCACGGTATTGAAAGAAGCGGGATTTGACTATGCGGAAACCAATATGACAGAAATTGCCGCAATGAGCGAAGAGAGTTATGAAGCGTTTTTACTGGCTTTAAAGACAAATGACATACCCTGTGAAGCATCTAACTGCTTTATTCCCGGCGAATATAAGCTTGTGGGTGAGGATGTCGATTATGAAAGTATTTCCGCTTATGTCGCTAAGGCGCTTGCAAGGGCGTCCCGTGCCGGCATAAAGTCCGCAGTTTTCGGCAGCGGCGGCGCAAGGCGCATGCCTGAAGGGATTGCCAAAGAGGATGCACAAAAGCAAATTGCCTGTTTCCTCAAGGAAATTGTAAGCCCGGAAGCCGCTAAATACGGCATTAGAATTGCTATTGAACCCCTTAACAAGAATGAATGCAATTGTCTGAATTCTGTTCTTGAGGGAGTAGCTGTTGCGGAGGCAACAGGCTGTGACAACATTAAAACACTCGCGGACTTGTATCATGTGTATTTAGAAAATGATCAGATGAAAGATATTGCTTCTTTGAAAGGTAAGATCATCCATGCTCATATAGCGAATCCTGTCGGCAGGTGCTATCCCAAACCCGGCGACGGTTTTGACTACGCACCGTTTATGAACGCCCTGAATGAAGCTGGGTGTACACGCTGCTCTGTGGAAGCAGGCACAAAAGATTTCGCGAAAGAAGCACCGCTCGCCTTGGCAGTTTTAAAAGCATTATAAAAACATTGACAAACTAAAATTAATCCTATATAATCCTTTCAATGGCAATGACGAGAAGAAGTAACACCGCAGGTCAGCGCAGAGAATTCCCGGTTGCTGTAAGGGAATGTGGCCAACGTGCGAAATACATCTCAGAGCCGCGAAGCTGAATCAGCAGTAGGCTGCGCCGCATGCGCCCGTTAAAGCGCAGGGTATGTTTGTACCCGTTAAGGCTGTGTTTGCGAAAGCACAGCAACCAAGAGGTGGTACCGCGGTTATTCCGCCCTCTGCATTATGCAGGGGGCGTTATTTTTTTAGGAGGAAATGAAATGAATGTATTTGAGGAATTGCAGGCACGCGGGCTGATAGCCCAAATGACCGACAGTGAAAAGATTGAAGAACTGCTTACGAAGGAAAAGATAAAGTTCTATATCGGCTTTGATCCGACGGCGGACAGCCTTCATGTAGGGAGTTTTGTGCAGATAATGGTCATGGCGCACATGCAGCGTGCCGGCCATGTGCCCATTGTTCTTTTCGGCGGCGGTACGGGTATGATCGGGGACCCTTCCGGTAAAACCGACATGCGCAAAATGTTAACCAAAGAAGATATTCAACACAATATCGGTTGTTTTCAAAAGCAGATGTCCAAGCTCATTAACTTTTCAGACGGCAAAGCGATCATGGTCAACAACGCCGATTGGCTGCTGAACCTGAACTATATTGATTTTCTGCGCGAGATCGGCGTTCATTTTTCCGTCAACCGTATGCTTGCCGCGGAATGCTACAAACAGCGTTTGGAAACCGGGCTCTCGTTTTTTGAATTGAATTATATGATTATGCAAAGCTACGACTTCCTTGTACTTGCCCGTCAAAACGGTTGTGTGATGCAATTAGGCGGGGATGACCAGTGGAGCAATATCATTTACGGCGTTGAACTCAACCGACGGGCGGACAACAGAGACACTTACGGCATGACCTTCAAGCTTCTGCAAACCAGTGACGGCAGAAAAATGGGCAAAACCGAAAAGGGAGCAGTCTGGCTTGATCCGCAAAAAACCTCACCCTACGATTTCTACCAGTACTGGCGCAATGTGGATGATGCCGATGTGGTCAACTGCATGAAGATGCTCACCTTTATCCCGGTGGAAAAAATCGATGAATACGGCAAGCTTGAGGGCAGTGATATTAACGCCGCCAAAGCAGTGCTTGCCTACGAAGTCACCAAGCTGATACACGGCGAAGACGAGGCGGACAAAGCGCAGGCAGCGGCAAAGTCACTCTTCGGCAATAATGCCGATTCAGAGAACATGCCGACTACGGTGCTGAACGATGATGACTTTGAAGACGGGCAGGCAAATATCCTGAACATTCTCGTCAAAGCAGGTCTTGCAAAGTCAAAAGGGGAGGCGCGCAGGCTCATTGAACAAGGCGGTGTTTCCGTTGATGATGTGAAAGTACCGGATTATACCTTTGCTGTCAGCCGCGAAAAGCTGGAGCAGGGGAGCGTTATAATAAAAAAGGGCAAGAAGATATTTCATAAGATTACGTTGTAAAGCTGAATTACAAAGAGGGGCGGCTCCTGTGTGTGATAAACACATGCGAACCGCACCCTCTGTTTATACCAAACTCATTCATCTACTAAAACTATAATCTATTTCAACTAATACTAATCCCGATTATAAAACTTCTATGAAATCAAGCAAAACCTTTGACAAATGGGTTTTTGTGCCGAATTTTTAGCTATGTTTTAAAGAGGGATTAGTATAAAAATCAATTAGTTATTTAAACTTTATCCAAAGAACTTATCTAATTACTCAGTAAATGTACTGGCTTTAATTTCACTCCACGAATCTGCCCCAATTGGCTCCATCAAATCTCTAGCGCCTTTAATTAATTTTTGTATTTCTTCATCCTCAAGTTTTACTGGTGAATAAATTCCACCATAATAATCTTTACCAATAAAATAAATATCTATTGCAAAAACTTTAAAATAATCTTTTCCCGATTTCTCATATAATTTTTCAAGACAATCACTTGCCAATTGTTGCTTTATAAAACCAGAATATTTACCATAATCACCACCCAAATTAAAACATTTAATTCCAAAAACTTCAGTAGGTATTGCTCTTTCTAAAACCTTATAGTTAATTAAATCAACCATTTCTGGCCTAGCATTATAAACCACCAAACCACTTTTATTAAAAGTAAAAGTGTCACCTCGATTATTATCAAATCTATTAATCATAAAAGCCACCATCCCGTTCTCTGTCAATTTTTTTAAAAAATTTGAATCATATTGGCTTATTTCTTTAACCATTCCCTCAAAAGCACTAGCAACTTTGTCATTACAATTAACCAAAGCCACCGCAGGACTACCATCTTTATATTTAACCATCGACAAATTTTCACCTGTTTCTCCAGTTTTACCATATTCAATAATCTGATCTCGATTAATAAAATCTTTAATTTTATTGAAAGCCGTTTCAAAACCTTTTTTGGTAACAACTTCCGTTATGCTTTTATCATAAAGATTCAATAAATCTTTGGTAAACTCCAATCTTTCTGGAGCCACACCTTCCAACTCAGGATTATTTTTGGTAGTTGTTTCTTTTGGGCCATCAACACTTGAAGTTGTAGTCTGACCTTCAATCTGAGCACATCCACTAACTCCACCAAGAATCAAAACTGCCGATCCTGCCACTGCCCCTCTTCTTAATCCATCTTTTACTTTATTAAATAAGCTTTTCATGTGATTTACTCCTCTTAATAGTCAATTGTGTTTCAATCGGACAGTTATGCCGTCCGTATAAAAACAGGGTTTTACACTGTAACATCACCGTTAATACTTTCCGGCTCACTCGTATAAAAATCCACCGGTGTATGGGATGAATATATCCAGCCAACAACCGTGTAAACCCCCAAACCGCGCAAATCAATTAAATTGATATACCGGTGCTCACCGATAGTCTTTGTATCTTGGTATGCAGCTATGGCGTCGATCTGACTTTCCGAAAGGCCGGACAATTCCCTCGCGTATTTACACAAGGCGTTAACATCAAAATAAACACTGGCGTCCAAATCGGATATGATGGCATGCTCCGCCATGAAATCATCTTCCGATGTGAACTCTTTTCCATCAAAACTGAAAGTATGCAAGTGGTTAGTCATAGGAAACCAAAACTCGGCGTCCAATGGATTGATTGTGGTGCTTTCGGTGGGTGTTTTAACCGGTAAACCGTCATCGGTAACAAATACTTTTAAACCGTAGTTCACCGTGCCCTGGTTATACGTTAGCGTTAAATCATATATATATTCGCCGTTAACTTCCGGAGCATTTATCGTTAAAATGCTGTCCTTGATGACATAATTGGAAGAGCCGGGCACTGCCGAGTTTCCGTCTGTTTTATAATTTGAAAGTGAATAAATTGTAAAGGGATACTTTTTATCTCCATCACAATTTTGGTTGCTTATTGTAAGCTGAACTCCTTTTTTGACAGTTAAACTGTTTTCAGCGCTATAGTTAAAGTCGAGCGGCGACATGGAGTCGGACAGTGTATGTTTGCCCCGGGCTGACCATTCGAAACCTCCTCTGATGGCCTGCGCCGAGCCGCCGTCTTCGGTATGAATATAAAGCTCGGGAATATTCAGGTGGTCGCCGGCTGTTAAATAGCAAACGCCGGCAACACAGACTGCAACCGTAACGGCGGCAACCGAGATGAATATCTTTGCTATTTTTGAAATAGATTTAAGTTTAGCCATATTTATTGCCCTCCTGAAATATTAATATCAGTTTATCATATAATATTGACAAAAACAAGAACAATCATTCTTAAACAGATGAAAACAACAGACAAGCAAAAATGATAACCGCAAAACCGGTTAAGGTTATGCGGTTTGACTCATTATTACATACTATTTGGGTGGTTATTTTACCCCTTCAAAGCATTCTTCAATGTGCTGCGCCGAGTACTGATGTTTTTTCGTGCTGATAATCTGAACAATGATGGTTACAATGATTGAAACCATAAGGGCGATAATGATCGGGTCAACAAATTGGGTTATTTTAGAGCTAATCGCAAGGGAGTCCTTTTCAAAGATTAATTGACAGATTTTCATAGCTAAGGATTCTTTGGTGTGGATAAACATCATCCACAAAAGGCTGGCAGAAAAGCCTGCGACCATACCGGTTACGGCGGCTGCTTTGGTAAGTTTTCTGAAATAAAGCGCGCCGACATACAGCGGCAGGAAAGCTGCCGCGCAAAGCCCGAAGAACAAACCGGTACTGATAGCGATGGAATCGTTCCAAACCTTCGGCAGAACATATGCCATCATAATCGTATAGACGATTGCGATGAGCATACCGACTCTGGTGATAAGCATCGCCTTCTTCTGGTCTGTATTGTCCTTGCCTAAAAGGTCTCTGCCGATAGCGGTGCCGATCGTGTGGAACTGCGAGCTCATCGTTGACATGCCTGCGGAGAGCAGCGTTACAAGGAAAACAGGCAAAAACCATGCAGGCATGAAGTTGTCAATAAACGCCGGGATGATCCCATCTGTACCTTTGGCAAACACAACAGAAATTTGTCCGAATTTTTCAAAGAATAACACATTGGTTAGTGCGCCAACGGTGAAAGCGACACCGGTCATCATCAGAATGAAGAAACCGCCGATGGGAACTGCACGGTTAAGTTCGCGGTCACTCTTAACGGTCATGAAGCGAACAGCCAATTGCGGCTGCGCTAAAACGCCGATGCCGACACCCAAAACCGTGCTCGTCATAACGGTAAGCCAGTTCTTTGACAAAAACTCCGGCATTGAAGTCCACCCTTGGAAGCCGGCCGTTTCACTTAATACGGGCACTTTCTGCACCTGCTCAAGAACGGCGGCGTTTTGGAATAATGCCGTTAATTTGTGGTGAGCTTCCGTTATACCGCCGAGTTTCCAATAAACGGAAATGATTAAAATTGACATGCCTACAAGCATTAATGTCCCCTGGAAGGCGTCTGAATACATTACTGTTTTCATGCCGCCGAAGAAAACGTAGGTAGCGACAATAATCGCAAAAACAAACAATGCGGTGTTATATTCCATTTTAAGGCCAACCTGCAGGAACTTCGCACCGCCGATCATAACAGCGGCAGCGTAAATCGGCATAAACAGGAAGATTACAGAAGCCACAAATTTACGGATAAATTTTGACTGGAATCTCTTGCCGAGCAATTCGGCAAAGGTATGGGCTTGAATATTTAAGCCTATTCTCCTGGTTCTCCTGCCGAAGAAAATAAAGGCGATAAAAATCCCGAGGAAAATATTCAAAAAGGTCAGCCATAAAAGGCTGAAACCGAAAACACCCGCGGCGCCTCCGAAACCAATAATCGCGGATGTGCTGATAAAGGTGGAACCGTAGGATAAAGCCATTATCACGGGATGAACTTTTCTGCCGCCCAAGTAATAATCCGAAGTGTTCTTTGTTTTAGTGTATCCCAAATAACCGAGGAACGCCAGGATGCCGATATATACAACGATGACAATAGTTAAGGTCATTATTTACTTCTCCCTTCTTTATCTGTTTTTACACATCAAGATTTTCGCTGATTTCAGCTTCCGTTTTATCCCATTCCACTTCTTCTTTAATTTCTCTGCTGGTGGGGTCTTCGCCCTTGTTCCATTTCATTATGCCGTATCCGATGCAAAGCAATCCCGACAATATGCATAATATGAAAACTAAAAAAATCTGAAAATCTCCCATTCCTAACATAAGGCTGCCTCCTTTCAATTGGCTATGAATTATGCGGCTGTTTTAGCGCGGCCATGCTGACAGACACAGGAAAAAAATATAAACTTTAATGATTTTATATATTAAAGTTTTAAATTAATAATAAAGTATGAATTTATTTTTGTCAACCTATTTTTTTAAAATATGATAATTGTACGGAACGGTAAATATATTTGAATTGCAGCAATAGGAATATTCAAATTAATGTTGCTCTTTTTCAGCAGTCATGCTAAAGTATTTTCAAGAAGAAATTTTATAAGAACTGCAGGATGTTGAATCGGAAACTTTTACCGGACTCTATACTGAATTGCTGCATGCTGTTTTGGTTAGTCGCTAAATAAAACTGAATATTAATTGGAAGTGTTTTCATTGCTTGATGCACTGTCGGAATGGATAAATAAACATATAAGAAAAAAGCAAATACTGCTGCTCTTTGCCGCAGACATCATCATTCTTTATGTGATGAGCTTCGTTTTGATACCAATCATTTGCGAAACCACACCGGGTATGACGATATTCGATCTGAAGGCCATGGGATATAACCTTAATTATGTGAACTCCTTTATTGGCGCTATGAGTAAACGGGGCATGAACATCTATTTGATGGGTGAACTGCCGCTGGACTTAATCTATCCGATTATTTACACGTTTCTCTATCTTTCGGTTGCCAATAAGGTGTTTAAAAAGCAGAATATTTTTGTTTTTATATCAATAATAATTTTATGTGTTTCGGATTATGTTGAAAATATTCTTTCCTATGTCATGCTCCTTTCAAACAATTTAAGCGCATTAACGGTTAGTTTTGCATCGGCGGCTACGAGTATCAAAACGGGTTTTCTGCTTATAACATGGGCATCACTGTCGGTCGGCGCTGTTTGCGGCTATGCAAGAAAAAAGCGCAATTCATACTAATTCACGATTAAAAAACCTCTAAAAACCAAGCAAAAGCTTTGATTCATACTATTCACCATTTTAATGCAGAATAGTATTATGAGGTTTTATGCGAATATTTTAGTTAGGTTTTTATGAGTAATCAGTATCAGCTGCGAAAAATTGATTCTGAAATTAAGAGGAAAATTTATGAAGAAGTTTGGCAAATCACTTTTATTTTTAGTATGCGTTTTGGTTTTTACATCGGTATTCGTTATGAGCGCATCAGCAGCAAATGGTACGATTTATTACTTGGATAGCATAAACGGCTCTGATTCCAGCGACGGTCTTTCGGTTTCAACTCCTTGGGCGTCGCTTTCGAAGGTAAATGCGGCTGTCTTTAGCCCCGGTGATTCAATTCTTTTTAAACGCGGCTGCGTTTTTACCGGTTCAGCCCGTCTTCATGGCTCCGGAACGCTTGAAAGTCCGGTAACAGTGGACGCTTACGGCGATGGCGACGCTCCGCTTCTTACAACGCTTGAGGATGCAACTGTTTTATATACCATTGACGAATCAAACTGGGTTATCAGAAACCTTGAAATAACCGCTCCGAACGGCAACGGCATTCTGATCAGGTTTGAGACCAAAGCAGTCGAAAACATTTTGATTGAAAACATTACCATGCACGACATCCGCAATTATCCTTCAAACACTTACAACAGCGGTACAAACGCCGCGCTTCGGCTTATGGGCAGTGCGTATGCACCCGGCGCGCATCTTGTTGATATCAGAGTAAACAACTGCGAAATCTATAATGTCGGTTACGGCATATTCACCGGCTGCAACTACCCGAACACGCCCGATACACCCTATAACAAAAATATCATTGTAGAAAACTGCAGTCTGCATGATATGTATGATGACGCTTTTATTATGTCGGATACAGACGGGATTATCCTGCGCAATTCAAGCATTATTAAAACCACCCAAAGCGACGGTCTTTACGCCACGGCTCCGGTGTGGTTGTGGGGTGTGACAAACGGGCTGGTGGAAAATTGTGAATTCGCCGGTTCAAAAAATACGCGGGACGGCATGACCGTTGATTTTGACGATCATACAGACAACAGTTTGTACCAGTATGTCTATTCGCATGACAATGTGCGTTTTTTACAGTGCTGCCCGAGCCTTACGGATCTTGGCCATAACACGGTGCGCTACTGCCTTTCTGTTAACGACAATGTAATTGAAAGCGCTGGCGGGTGGCAAAAAGCGCCGGAGATTGACTTTAAGTTTTATAACAATACCCTTGTCAACAGCGGGTCTTATCAATTTAAAAATTACGACAGGGCCGTTATTAAAAACAATATTTTTTATATGAAAACCTTTAAATTCGTCATGTACGATTTTTCAAGGGAATATGAGCTGGGCAACAACTGTTATTATAATACCTTCCACCCGATTCTGGATTTAACATCATTGGACGCAAATCCGATATTCGCAGGAAATGATTGGAGCGACAAAAACAGCTTTGTGCTTAAACCGGGTTCGCCTTGCTACAAAGCCGGTACGCAGGTTGAAGCCGATATGGGCGCGCATGATTTCTACGGCAACACGCTTGGCGATACGCATTCAATCGGCTGTTTTGACGGCGAACTTGAGGGGAAGGTATCCTCTGAAGTGGTGTTTCAAAGAATATTCGGCTTTTTCTTCAGAATAGCTGACTTTTTCAATGGGTTGTCTTAAATGCTTATGAAAAAAATTTGCTTATTCCTATTGGTTCTGTGTGTTCTTGCACCTATCGGTGCCTGCGGCCGGCAGAATGAAGATGACAATACAACTGTTCAGGCGACGGTAAACGGCGAAAGCATAACAATCGATGAACTCGACTATTTTAAGGGCAAGCTGAAAGCCGAAGTGCTGAGCGATTATATGCAGAAATACACCTTGGAATACTCGCCCGATATTTGGAGCAGAGAATTCGGCGGCAAATCACCCGAACAGGATTTATACGAACAGGCACTCGAAAAATGCGTCATGGCTAAACTACAGTTTGTTTTAATGCGGGAAAAGGGGATATATACCGATATTACTTACAAAGGTCTATATAATATAGCGCTTGCTTTTAATGAGGAAAACAGCAACAAAGAAGGCGTCGTCGGTATAAAAACGATTAAAATAGAACAGTTTTATACCTATTACCTGGACAACGGCGTTATGGAACTGAGGAATATACTCGCCAAGCAGGAGATAAAACCATCACAGGCCGAAATCCGTGAGCGCGCTTCAAAGCTTGAAGTTTCCGGGAAATATCCCGAGAATAACGGCTTTGATTCTATTGCAGAATCAGCTCTTATTTCGGAAAAATACGATGATTATATCAAAATGATAAGAAAATCAGCGGAAATTGTTATAACACAAAACTGAAGCATCTGGTTATGCAGCCCTCATACTGCACGCAAAATCCGGACAGTATAATCCGAAAGCAGGCTGACAAATGGATTTAATGAGAAAAATCGGCGACGTCAAGACGAATGTGCAGCTGCACTGGAACCAGCCTCCTAAGGGCAGGTATATGAACTATAAAGAGATCGTTGCGTTCAGCGGCGGCGGTCTCGGCGTTTATAGTGTCATTGTCGTCGTAAGCGCGATGATTCTCTCAACCGGAAACACACTGATCGGCAACACCATCGGTGTTGACCCGAAAACCATGTATATACTCTTTGTGCTGGGTGTCCTGTCAAGCTTTCCTTTGACTGCCCTCAGGGCGAACATTATTGACAATACCAGGAGTAAAAAGGGCAAATACCGTCCGTTTATCATCAGAATGGGCATCCCGTGCGTCATACTGGCAATTGCCTTTGTTTGGATGCCATATGACAAAATGCAGCCGATGGTAAAATACGGAGTAATACTGCTTTTTAATATCGCCTTCCAATTCTTCTTTAACTTCTTTAGGGATTCATATGAAAACTTGATTTATGTTTTGTCTCCCAACTCCCAGGAGCGAACGGATGTTGTCGCCATAAAATCCGTTGTATACTCGCTTGCACCTTCGATTATCGGCTTTATGATGCCGATGCTGGCCGGGTGGCTGACCAACGGCGACCTGAATGATATTCGTCTTTACAGGTACGCCTATCCTCCTATTGCGATTGTCGGTATGTTTGTCAGCGGAATAGTTTACTTTAATACAAAAGAGAAAATAGTCCAGGCAAAGACCCATATTATTCAAATAAAATTTTTGGACGCTATTAGAGCGGTTGCAAAGAATAAGTATTTTTGGATTCTTGCTTTTGCCGGCTGGCTCGGTTTCCTTGAAGGCGCTCAAGGACAGATTCTATACTGGCTTTACCAGTACGGCGGTAAGTGTTCTGCTTCGCAATATGCGCTGATAACATTACTCGCAGGAAATGCGGCTTTATGGGGCATGATGTTTGCTCCTTTTGCTATCAAAAAACTTGGTAAAAAAAAGGTGTTGATTTACACCAACATCTGCAACATATTTTTTATTGCGGCGCTTTACCCGTTTATTGACAGCATCTGGCTTGTTCTTATTTTCATTTATCTCAATGGCATAGTAGGTTCATTTGCGCATGTGCTTGACCCGAGCATTCAGGCTGATATCCGCGATTACCAGCAGTATGTAACGGGCGAGCGGATTGACGGTATGTTTGCCGCGGTCGGCCTTATCGGCAGCTTGATTACCCTCGGAACAAGTTCTGTTTTGCCGGCAATTTATAAAGCGTACGGAATATTTGAGGGCAATGGTCAACTTGACAAATTCGGCAAACCAAACCCGTGGGAAATTCTCAGGCAGCCCGAAGCTTATGACAAGTTAATTCATATACTGATTTTTGCCTCTGTCTGCGGTGCGGTTTTAAATGTCATACCGTACTTTTTTTACGATCTGAAAGAAACAAAGCAACGGGGGATTGTCAACGTCCTTAAAATCAGGGCGCTGTTTGAGGATTACGGAAATAACGCGCTTTCGGACGAAGATCTTGTCGAAGCAATTAATCTTGTACGGGAGGCAAGAGTTTATGCAATTGCAGAAAGCATGAACGAATTTTCCACCGGTATTGACGACGCAAAGAAATCGGGCGACAAAATAAAGATCATATCAGAAAAAAAAGACCGTAAAGTTGCTGTTGAGCATAACAAGATGATAGAAATATCTCAAATGGTTATTGAAGAAATGAATAAATTTAACACCGAACATGTTCAAAATCAAGTTCAATTGGCTCAAACAATCTACAAAGCGGGCTTAACGGGGTTAGTAAATGTTGACAGGTCGGTTATTGATGATGCTAAGCGAATGCCGAAAACTACAAAAGAAGAAAAGAAAATTCGAAAAGAGGCATTGGGTCTTGCGAAGAGCAGACTTGCAAGCAGAAAACTTATTATTAAGAATTATCCGGATGGTCTTGAAGTTTTTGACACATCTCTTTTTGACAAGCTCTTTGAACAGGAGGATGAAGCGGAAGATGACCTTGAAACCGCATATCAAAATTTGTTTGACTCACAAAGCAAAAAACAAAAATACAAAATTAAGCAAGCTAAGCTTGACGTGAGAAATGTTAAGGTTACAAGGAATGAAATACTTAGAGCCATTAAAGTTGCCACAAACAGGCACTCTCTTTACAGACGTAGCACAAAACCCTATCAGGATGCAGTCAAACTTCTGACTCAACAGGAAAACTATCAGCATTTTGATGATATAGCGGCAATGTTTGATGAGGCGAAAGAACGGAAAGAAAAAAGTGAAAAGATTAAAAAGGAAGCGGAAGCGCGTGAAAAGGCTGAAAGAATTGCAGAAATCGAACGCTTAAAGCACGAAAAGGAAATAATGAAGCTGAATAAAACGGTTAATAATACAAAACAAAACAGTAAAAATGAAAAACCGAAGAAAATAAGTGATGAACCGAAGCGTAAAAAGAAGAAAAACGAAAAAGCTTCAAATATTGACTTCACGATGAAAACAAAGAAAAATGAAAAAAAGAAAGGCGGCAAAAAAAATGATAAATGAAATAAGGGGAGTAATGATGAAAAAACGGCTGATTAGGATGACATCCTTTCTTTTGGTGGCAGCGCTTATTCTTTGCACAAAAATTACTGCAAATAATTATACCATTGCTTTCGAACAACCCATGAAAACAGGTATAACAGCACCTGAAACGGTCATGTGTTCAGACAATGATGATGAGGTAACTGTGCTAAATAAGGATGAAGGCTCAGTCAAAATTGCAGCTGAACCTCAAAGTGGAAACGAAACTGAAAGCATACAGGCAAATCAACTGCCTGTGGTCGCTTCAAACAACCTTAATAGCAGTGCGGAAAATCTGCCGTATCCGGTTGCAACAGATGAAGAACTTTGGAATCAATGGAATGAAATTTGGCTTTTAAAATTATCTGGTGTAAAGATAACCTCGCAAACAAAGGCGGTAAAAGACTTTATGAGGTCGGCATTGGTACGCATGTGTGATGACCCAAGATATAATTTTAATTTTGATTATGATTATATTAATGATATTATTTATGATGATGATATGAAGGGGTTTGCAAAAATAGGCTATGATTTTGATGCAGGCCAAGGTATCTTCTTCAACGCTATGAATCCATGGAATCGCCAAATGGGGTATTGCCTCGCTTATGACGCGATAGCGCCATTGTCATCTACAAACCTTGATACAAAACGATTTAAATTTATTTATAATGGCTATGACTGGATGATTCAGGTTTGGAAAGGGCAGTACGGCGGTTATTCGACCGGTGCAGAAATCGGTACCTATTATCGCAAACCCGACAAAACTTATTTTCCCCCAACTCTTTACGATTGTGTGCCGGACGAGATGATGCTTGATGTTGAAATGGATCTGTATTATAAGAATGAATTTCTTTTTACCAGACCGATGCAAAAAAGCTGGTGGGTAACGGGATTTGTCGTATTTCAAAGCTGCAAACCAAGTGATGTTAGGGTTGACGCGAAAATAGTCTTTCCAAATAAAGAAATGCTTGATGCATTTTTGACATCACTTGAAGCTTACGGATATGTTTTAAATGAGAGCTATACAGTTGAAGAAAACATGGTTGTGTTTTCATATTAATGCTCTATAGATAATAAAATTAATAATGAATAATAAATGCAATAAGGAGTGGCTAAGCCACTCCTTATTGTAAATTATAGCACATTAATAGTAAACAAAATTGATAAAAATTGTTTATTATGACGGAATTATTAAGATGAATTCTATTTACTTTTAAATAAATGAAGAGTAGAATGAAAATGCAAAAATATTATCTTGCTGTTTGAACCTGTGTTTTTGCAATATCGAGATATTAAATTTTATAAGGGGTGAAAATGAAATGAAAACTAAAAAAATACTAAGCGTCATTCTTTCGGCAAGCCTGCTTTTCAGTATCTTCGTTTTTCCTTCTTTTTCCCTGTCTGCGGCTCCGCAAGATGATCCGTTCGTGGTAATAGACGGTGTTTTAATCGGATACAACGGCCACGGAGGGGATATCGTAATTCCTTCAACAGTCTGGCGGATAGAAAATAAAGTCTTTATGGACAATGCTGATTTAACAGGTGTTACGATACCGGAAACCGTTACAGAAATCGGTGAGTCGGCTTTTTTACACTGCTCCAAGCTTGTATTTGCGAATCTTCCAAACAGCCTGAATATTCTTGAAACGGGCGCTTTCACCGCGTGTGAGAACTTGGGACGAATCATTCTTCCGGGGAACGTAACTTCCATGGGTCCGTATGTCTTTGCTGATGATATAATGCTTGTGTCTGCGACATTTAAGAATGGTTTCATGGTTGTTCCTGAAGGAACCTTTTCGGGATGCGCATTGCTGAAAACAGCTGTTATACCGAGCAGCGTTACCGATTTCGACAAAGACGTTTTTTCGTTATGCGACCCATTATTAAAAATATATTGCCCTGAGGGTTCAAAAGCTGAAGCCTACGGGTACGACATTGGTATTGGTTGTGTAACATATACCGACTTTCTGCCTTCCGGCGGTTTGCTTATAGAATACCTGACTTCGCCAAAGCACATTGTCCTGCCGGGAACGCTTGATGCGATTGCAGCCGGCGCGTTTATGAACTGCGAAAAAATAGAAACAATCGAAATACCCGATTCGGTTACAAATATCGAAACAGATGCGTTTAAACCGCTTGAAGGCTTTACAATATATTGCCATTCAGGCTATACGGCATATGATTATGCCATCGCAAATAAAATACCCTACATTGATCTCATTGATTTTGTTATGTCAGGAAATACAGTGTTGCAGTATGTCGGAAACCGCGATTTTGTTGAGATTCCTTATTATGTAACAGCTATAGGCGACTCTGCTTTTTACGGATGTACGACAGCTACAAATGTTACTCTACCTGAAGGTGTGATAAGCATCGGTACCTTTGCGTTCAGAAATTGCTCTAATTTAAAAAACATTTACTTGCCTGCCGGGCTGACAAATTTTGGAGCTACAGCTTTCGCAAATTGTACAAGTCTGACTGGAGCAGTTATTCCGGAAGGAACTGCTGAGATACCTGTATACTTGTTTTACAACTGCACGGCTCTATCCTCGGTAACTTTGCCGTCAACTTTGAACATAATCGGAGATTATGCATTTAAATATTGCGAAGGACTAAAATCAATTGTTATTCCCGCAAGTGTTGAAACAATTGGTTATGAGGCATTTAAAGTTTCCGGCTTAACATCAATAAATATTCCGTTTTCGGTTACCGGTTTGGGAGACGGCGCGCTTGCAAACTGCGCAGGTTTAATAGATGCTGTCATATCCGCAAATATAACTCAATTGCCTCCGAACCTGTTTTTTAACTGTACAGCTCTTACCTCGGTTACTTTACCGTCAACCCTTAAAATAATTAATGCATTCACTTTTTCCGGTTGTCCCATTACGACGGTTGATATCCCTTCTTATGTCGAGACAATCGGCGCAAATGCCTTTGTCAATTGCCCCCGATTAACTAACATCACTATTCCTTCAAGCGTAACGGCAATAGGCAATGATGCGTTTAAAAATTGCCCTCAATTTGAGGCAATCACTATTCCGGCAAGTGTTGTAACCTTTGGGACAGGCTCTTTTGATTTATGCCCGAATCTTGTTATATATACGTTTAGCGGAACTGCGGCTTTATCATACGCACTGACAAACGGTATACCATGTTCAAATCTCGATGAATTCATTGTTGACCATGGCAGGCTTCTGGATTACCAAGGTGCGGGTGGCGCTGTTTATATTCCTGTCTATGTAACATCAATAGCGTATCAAGCCTTTAAGTACGATACTACTGTTACAAGAGTATCGATACCTGAAGGAGTTTCGGACTTGGAAGATAATTCCTTTTACGGCTGCTCAAATTTAGAAAGCGTCTCAATACCGGATAGTCTTCTGAATATTGGGAACTATGTCTTTTTCAATTGCAGCAATTTGGGGTCAGCTGATCTTCCGGAGGATCTTCAGGACATTGGAGACCATGCTTTTGATGGATGCGGAAGCTTAATGACGGTAGATTTGCCCGACACCATTCAAATTATAGGAGACCATGCATTCAGAAGCTGTGCCAGTATTAAAAGTGTAACGATTCCTGCGGGTATTGATTTTATCGGTAAGTTTGTTTTCTATAATTGTGAAAAATTGACAACGGTTATTATTGAACAAGGTGTACCATATATTGGCGATTTGATGTTCGGTTATTGTTTAGGGCTTCAAACTGTTGTTATTCCGGACAGCGTCACAATTATTGGGGATTATGCTTTTATGGATTCAGCCAATATTGTTTCTGTTACTGTTCCGGCAAGCGTTGTCAACATTGGTATGGATGCTTTTGCAGGGTGCACTTCGCTGAGCATCAAATTATATTCCGGCTCTTATGCGCTGAGCTATGCGCGTACTCAAACAATTCCTTATATATTTATAACATCACCCGGTATTATTGCCGCGGGTGACACCGCATTTATTGACAGAGAGGGAGGCTTTATTTACGGTCTTCAAGAGGGCTTGACAAAAACACGGTTTGAGAGCGAATTCATCAGCTTAAACGGCAATGTTAGAATTGAATATTCAACTATGGACGGAACTTTCGGTACCGGCACATTAATAAATATTATTAATAATAATACAAATAAAGCCCTCGAAACATATACGGTTGTTATTTTCGGGGATGTTAACGGTGATGGTATAATTGACCTTAACGATGTGTGTACATTGATTGATGTTGCCAATCATTCTTTGCCGGCTCCGGAAGATGAGGCAGTGAAAGCGGGTGATATCTTTAAAGACGGTATACTTGATGAAAATGATTATACGGTTTTGATTGATGCGCAAAATTATATACTGAGTATTAGTCAAATTACGGGATTGGTTGATGTATAATACTAACCACCGATAAAACGCATTGAATCTTTGCGGTCTTTTTTGCGCCGTACTGCGTTGTCCTCCTTGCTTTGCGACAGCAAAGCATTGTCGCCCGTCTTGTGCAGCACAAAAAATTATCGCAAATCTAACAACGCTTTTCATCGCCGATTAGTATAAACGTATGCACAATATTTCATAATAAATCAAAGAAGCCGGTGCTCCTTTCGGAATGCCGGCTTCTTTGCACATAATACTAATTACTCATAAAAACCTAACAAAAAATCCGCACAAAACCTCATAATACTATTCTGCATTAAAATAACGAATAGTATAAATCAAAGCTTTTGCTTGAATTGTTAGAGGTTTTTTAATCGTGAATTTGTATAAGTGAAAGATAATCAATATTGATATTTGGATTATGATATATAGAACGAAACGATCAGTCTTCAAATCCCGGAAAATCATAAAGCGAAGGATTGTCCGGGTCATCGTAATTATGCCTCTCCGGGTCCATGCTTTGCTTCATCCACTTTTTTGACTCCTGAAGCGTGAAAAGCTCCTCAAAGGCTATCATGTTGTAAAGCCCGCAGTCGGATATATATCGGTCGATGATTTCGTTTCTGCCGGGAGTGCCCATCGGTGTTTTGTATATTTTGAGGTACCGCAGCCACATTTCAGCCTTTTTTACCTGATAAAGCACGGTTTGATCATGCGCCGAACGCTCAGCCTCCTCAAATAATTCGTCATACTTTTTGATATTCTCAAGGTTAAGGCTTTTTAACATAACCTCCGCGTGCATGGTGAAAAACAGATGGTAGTTGTCTTTCAGAACATCGGCGTAAAACTCGTCATATATGCGCTTCATAACAGGGGCTGCGCCCTTGTAAACCCCGGCTAAAAACTCATCGATAACAGCTTTGTCATCAATTTCGGGGTTCCATAAAAGGCGGGAAAGCAGGTATGCTTTCAATTCCGCAAAGTAACTGTTGTTGGAGCATAAACTTCCCTGCTCAAAAACCCCTCTGACGCCGTTGCGTTTATAAAACTCGAGATTTTGTTTAAAAACATGCAAAATCGGGTGAGGCAGGGGATAGTGGATGAAGTTGACATAATAATCCCAGATATATATTCTGTCGGTCAGTTTGCCCCATTTGATAAGTTCATCCGCAAAGGTGCAGTCCTCTTCGCCCGGGCGGGTTTTTGGCCAGGTGGGGCATCGCTCTGTTACCGGGTGCAGAAAGCATCTTTCGATATTACACAGGCGGACGATAACATTATGCCGCGGCTTTGCGAACTTCGGTGATTTTCGTGAGTACGCATAAGCAAAGGTGTCAATCGCGATATTGGGATATTCCTTTTCGACAGCAGCGGCAACCGCATTGACAAACCTGATGATGGTGCCGGACTGGCTGCCTTCTTCTTCATCAACCTTGCGGCAGTTTTCGCAGCGGCAGTAATTTTCGTTGTCGTTTTGAGATATTGAAACGATCGTTATTTCAGGATTTTGTTTGATATACTCAAGCACATTCTTAGTTACAATCTTCAGAACTTCTGGGTTTGTCAGGCAAAGCTGGGTTCTTTCGAGAAGACGAACACCGTCAATCTCCGCAAAGTATTCCGGATGATCGTTAAAATATATTTCGGGGTTGCAAAGAGCCTGAAAGCTGTGGCCGAACATGCCGTAAGTTGTCTTGCCGCCATACTTTTCCGTCAATGCCGGAAAATTGCCGTTGGTTTTTAATCTTGCTGCCCAGTTTCCGTCAAAAACCTCGCGAAAGCATGGCTCGCGGTATTCGAAAGCGGGTTTTTCAAGCCTGTTAATGCCGGATTCTATCGAAATGCTTGCGCTTTTGGGAACGCGGGTTATATCCGGCGTGAAAAAGCGGACACCCAGATAATCTTCAAGGAAGGTATATACGCCATAAAGCGTGCCGCGCGGGGTTTTACCTGCTATAAAAACCTTGTTATCGGTAGTTTGAATAATAAAACCTTCCTTGCCGCATTCGGCAAGCCGGTCTTCAGCTATTCCCGTACCGATCATAATTGTTTCGGCAGGGCAGCCGCTGTAGCCGGCAAGTAAATGGAGTTCCGCACCGCAGGTCTCTTTGAAATATTTGATGAATTCCTCCGCAGCATAGCGTACCGCCGGCGCTGCATGAACCGGAATAACAACAGAATAGCGGCTCGCACCGCTGCTGAAAAGGTCTAATGGCATCATATCACCGTTCCTTCCGCAAGTTGCAAAGCCGCTTTATATTGGAGTTTTTATTGAAAATTCATGATATCGTTCGCTGATTTTCTTTTTCTTCCGTACCCCTACTTCCTTCCAACCTCTTCTCAACTTCTTTTCAACGGCTTTCCCGTTTCATCATCCGCACTTTGAAAAACCGCATTCTTTGCAGATGACGCAACCGCCTTCATGAGCAACCTTTGTACCGCATTCGGGACAGAATTTGATATTGACAGAGTATTCGTCAATTTCCTCTTTAACAGGTTCGTCAGAAACAATTGTATTTGAATAAATATCGTTTACAACAGGCCATACACCAAGGTCAACCTGCTGTTTATACACACGCTCAATGGTTTTGGCAATAGCATCGGGACAAGAGGTGCATTTCATACCTTGCTGACGGATGGTTGAAGGGCAGCGGATACCCTTCAGTTGGTCAACAATGCTCTTGACATCAATGCCGCTGCGAAGAGCGATGGATGCAAGCCTGGCGGTCGCTTCTGACTGTGAAGGGCAGCCTCCGGCTTTGCCTGTGTTTGTAAACAGTTCGCAGATGCCTTTATCATCGTAGTTGACAGTGATATATAGGTTGCCACAGCCAATTTTGACTCTTTCCGTAATACCCATAACCGTATCGGGTCTGGCTCTTGGCATAATATGTGTATTGATGTCAAGCTCATCGTCTGATTGTAAACCTTCTCTGTTAACCTTGCCGATATTAAGGACCTGTTCGTTTCTGCTGCCGTCGCGGTAAATGGTGACGCCTTTGCAATCAAGCCGGAAAGCGAGCATATAAACTTCCGCAACCTCGTCGCGTGTGGCGTTATTTGAAAAGTTGACGGTTTTTGAAACGGCGTTGTCTGTATATTTTTGGAACGCTGCCTGCATACGAATATGATCGTCCGGTTTTATATCATGGGCTGAAACAAAAACGCGGCGTAAATCCTCCGGTAATTCTTCCATGTGCGCAATGGTGCCTTCTTTTGCAATTCGTTTCATCAAATCCTCGGAATAAAGGTTTCTTTTCTCAAGTTCTGCCTTTAATATCGGGTTGACTTCAACCATCTCGGTGCCGTCCATGATGTTTCTGATATAAACATAGCCGAAAACCGGTTCAACTCCGCTGGAACAATCAGCAATGATCGAAAGCGTGCCTGTCGGCGCGATGGTTGTGATTGTAGCGTTGCGCTGAGGAAAGTCCTGCGAAAGTGTGCTTTCGCCGAACAGCGGAAATGCACCGCGGATTTTTGCGAGTTCGTTGCTTTGAACCCGGCCGGCAGAAGTAATGAATGCCATGATTTTTTCGGCGAGATCAATAGCCTCATTGGAGTTATAAGGTATCCCCAACAACAGCAAAGCATCGGACCAACCCATAACGCCCAGGCCTATTTTTCGTGTCTGTTTTGTTACATAGCCAATCTTTTCAAGAGGGTATTTGTTGGCATCAATAACATTGTCAAGAAAATGTACGGCATTTTTAACTGTTAAGCTGAACTTATCCCAGTCAAAATCATATTTTCCTTCTGTTTCTTTCAGCATCATTATAAGGTTTATCGAACCTAAATTACACGATTCATAGGGAAGCAGCGGCTGCTCTCCGCAAGGGTTTGTTGATTCGATTTCGCCTTGGGACGGTACAATATTATCCCTGTTGAGTCTATCCAGAAAAATGATGCCGGGCTCACCGTTATGCCATGCGGCATCAACAATTTTGTCAAAAACCGTACGGGCGCGAAGTTGGGATATAGGATTTTTTGTATGCGGGTCTATTAAATTATACTCGGTATCATTTTCAACGGCTTTCATGAATTCTTCTGTTAAGCCAACGGAGATATTAAAGTTTGTTATTTCCTTATTGTTTGCCTTGCAGTCAATAAAATCAATAATATCCGGATGGTCGATGCGTAGAATCCCCATGTTTGCTCCGCGCCGTGTGCCGCCCTGTTTGACTGCTTCTGTTGCCATGTTGAACACTTTCATAAAGCTGATCGGTCCCGAGGCGACTCCGCCTGTGGAATTGACTGAACTGCCTTGCTGGCGGATACGGGAAAATGAAAAGCCTGTACCGCCGCCCGATTTATGAATCAGCGCGGCTTGTTTGATTGCCTCAAAGATGTTTTCCATCGTGTCTTCAACAGGCAACACAAAGCATGCCGATAGCTGTCCTAAGGGGCGGCCGGCATTCATCAGAGTGGGGGAGTTTGGTAAAAACTCAAGATTTGCCATCATGTCATAAAATGTTTTAGCTGTATTTTTAATATCGGCGTTTTTGTCATATATTTTATCGGATGCCGCTATTGTAGTTGCAACACGTTCAAATAAATCCTCTGCAGTTTCAATCGGGTTTCCGCCTTCATCCTTTACCAAATATCTTCTTTCAAGCACAGTAATCGCGTTTGGTGAAATCTTCATAAATTCTCCCCCTAAAATCTTCGGACATACAAGATATTGTATCACAATATTAGTTCGTGTCAACCTATTGTGAATAAATATTTAACAATATATTAATGCTTATCAAAATTGAATGGTATTCCGCAAAAAAAACCGTTGCGATTATGTTATCGAAACGGTTAATTGTTGAATCCGAACAGGTCTTAAAGTCTCCAGTTTGTATATAAAATTGATGTTACATTATCTTCTTCAAACCGCTGGTAATAGACTGTTAAAACTGACCCGTCCGCAAGCTCAACCGAAGCCGGATATCCAAGGTCCCAATTTAACAAATCATCCCTCAAAACAAATTCTTCCCAGGTATGTCCGCAGTCCATGCTGACCAAAACATGCTCGCCGCGGGGTTCTTTTCTGCGGCCGATACTGCAAATGACCGCGCCTGACGAATGGACGAGTAAATGTGGGGGAGAACCGCAGACTCTTTCGACTGAACCGATTGGAACCAGCGGCTCGGGGATTGACCATGTATTACCTTTGTCGGCAGAACGGGTTAAGTATACCGAAAAATAATCCTCGCCATGGACACGAATTGCGCCGAGCAGGCTGCCGTCGGGCATTTCGGCCACATGAGGCTCATGGAATAAATCCAAAGGCATTCCATCGGGCATCTTCAATGTTGAGAGAAGTGACCATATCGCGCCTTTATCGGTGCTTTTATAGGCGGCAACATCGCTGTTCTCCTCAAAAAGCACCTTGCCAAGGTAAACAAGGCTTCCGTCTGCAAGGACATTCGGCCCGTGCGGAGAAGAAACAGGTACCCTGATGGTTTCACCCCATGTTGTGCCGTTGTCGTGGCTTAATCGGACAAAGGAGCCGCCTTTTGCCTCGTCTTCCGGTAAGGTGTTATAAAAGCCCGTATAAGCCTCATAGAGCGAAGCTATTTCCGCAGGAAGACTTTTTAACCCTTTCGGCATAGCGGTGTTTATCATCCATTCCTTTGGGTGGCAGAACCAGGTTAACAGCAGTGAATTGTTTCCGGTGTTGACTATTCCGGCATCTCTGTCATCAAGCGGTGTGTCATTCACAATCATCGGGCTGCACCAGGTCTTGCCTACGTCGCGACTGATGCTCATTGCTGTCTTTCCATATGGGCAAACATGCGCGGTCCGAAAACCGGACCAGACCGCCGCAAAAGCGCCATCATCCAGTTTGCAGATGCTTGGCCATCCATGGTAGCAAAATGGGCTGCCGATATTGCGGTACACAATGCCGTGATTGATTATTTTTGCGTTTTTCATAGGTTACCTCATAATATATTTATTATTTCACAATATCACAACATTAGTTAAATCCAGCGTTTGATTATTTGTTACACTTGCGTTGATGGTTGTAAGGGTGGAATCCGAGTTCCTCAGATTAATGACAACTTCGCCGGGCGGTAGTATAAATTCAAAATATCCGTCCGAACCTGCGCAGAAGCTGTATTCATTGCTTCCGGTGTCGGCAATAATTTCGCAAGCTTTTCCTTGGCCGATGCTGTTAACTGCCCTGCCTTTGACTGTGCCGACGGGAGTGATTGTTTTTATCGCCGCTTCAACCGCAAGTTTCGCGTTGACTAAACGGTAGGTTTGAAAACCGGGTGTAGCCCAAAAATGATTGCTTGTTTCAGGAACATCATACCGGGTATTCGCGTCATCGCAGACGATTGCTTTCACCTGCGCGCCTGTAAGGGCGGGATTAACCGACCAGACAAGCGAGGCGATAGCGGTTATGACCGGAGCGGCCATGGATGTACCGGACATATACTGGTAATAATTGTTTTTAGCCGAACTGCAGCTGTAAACACTTGAACCCGGCGCGCATATATCAACTCTGCTGCCGACATTTGAAAAGCTTGACTGCATAAATTGACCGTTGCCGAGATTTCTTGCGCAGCCGGCAATAATAATTCTGTCAAGAATATCCTTGGCGGGCACGCCGACAAGCTTAGACAAAGAATTGTCTTCCGTTATGCAGCAGAAGGAGCCGTTGTTGAACGCGTCAACCGCATTGCCGTTGCTGTCGCCGTTGCCGGCGGATTGGACAATAACAAAATCATAGCCTTCTTTGACTAAAAGGGCGGTGTAAACCGAAACAAGCGCGGCTTCGGTATCCATCCAAAGTTCAGGATAAGCCGGTTTACCGTTTGCGATGCTTCCCGATGCGCCAACCGAAAGGTTAACAACTTTTGCGCCCGCTTTAACGGCATAACCCACACCAAAGATGATTCTTAAATCCGCTATCCAGAGCTGGCCTTTCTCAGGCTCCCAGTCAACGCAGGTAAGCGTGGAGTTTTGGCAGATGCCGCTTATCCCTTCGCCGTTATCGCCTTTTGCGGCAATGATTCCCGAAACATGTGTGCCGTGGGCATCGGGTATATTTTGTTTTGCCAGCATTCGCGAGGGAAAAACGATTTTTCCGTCTAACTCCGGATGGTTTGTTTCAAATCCGGAATCAACAATGCCGATGTTGATATGGTTGAAATAATCGCTGTAACCCCATGCGTTTCTGGCGTCAATCGCCTCCAGCCACCATGTGCTGCCGCCGGGATTGCTTTCGTCCCATTTGTCGCTTCCGCTGTTTAAGCCGTCAAACGGGTCATTCGGGGTAAAGTCATCCTCATATTTAAACGCAAAACTTCCGGAAGCAAAAACAACACCGGGTTCCTGCATAAGCTTTTCGCAAAGGGCCTCGGATTCATCCAAATTGTCAAAAGATACCTGCAAAACAAAAAGGTTGGCAGGTTCAAGGAAGCCTATGCATCGCCCGTCTACACTTTTAAAAATCGAGTTCCTTTGAAAAAGCGAAACCTTTTCCATAAAGACCAGTAAAATATCGTCAACATAGCCTGTGTTTGTGGAAAGTTTCACAATGTTTTCGTCGTCTAGCCCGCTCGAAAAGCTGTCAAAACTGCCGAGAGAAAATAACGGCGCGCCTGTCAGCGCAGTGCTTAACGCGTTGAAAAATGATGAAATGCCGGTCATTTGCCCGGAAAAGAATAATACGATTGTCATGATAATCGAGATGATCTTTGTCAAAATTACAACCCCTTAAAATCGGTTTAACGTAAAATTATATTAATTAAACTTTAAAGGTTTTGGGGTTCAAAGTCAATAAGTTTTAAGGGAAAGTGAATAAACGATTATAAAAATGGTAGATCATTATTTAATTCTATGTTATTATATTTAAAACCGATATTTAACTTTGCTTAGTAATATTAACCGTTTGTTTCCGGGTTCAACCGGACAGACGCGCATCAGTTTTATGAGCATTGCGGCTAAATACCAGAAAAGTACAGAAGAATTTTATAAAGTTGTTTTGAGGTAAAAAATGGATAAAGTTATTTTAATCGGCGGCAGTCCGATGACCGGAAAATCGACAATTGCAATAGCACTTGCTTCAAAGCTCAACCGGGCTTGTATATCTACCGATGATATAGGAGAAGTTTTGCAGACTGTAACGGATATTAACCCCATGAAAGGTCAAAATTATATAGATTATTACAGTAACACCGATAAAGAAAAACTGATTGAAGATATAAAAGTGTATCACGCGCAAATAAAACCGGCGATAAAAAGGCTTGTTGATATTCACAGCTCTTGGGGAGCTCCGGTTATTATTGAAGGCTGGGCGATATATCCGGATATGTTGGATGGGTTAGAAACCGAGGAAGTAAAGTCAGTATGGCTGATTGCCAATGAAAATTTGTTGGCGAAAAGACTGGAAAATAATAAATTATTCTGCAAAGAAGCAAGCAATCCGAAAAAGATGCTGGGAAACTATTTATACCGTTCGTTGTGGCACAATAATTATTTATTAGAGCAATGTAAGTTAAAAAACCGGAAATATATTTTAATAAACGAAGATGAAAGTACAGGTGAAGTAAAAACAAAAATCTGCAACGAGTTGAAAATTGAGGTTAATGTATGAACAATATAAACGAATTTGTAAAAGATGAATTGCTGTGCCACGGGGCTGACCTTGTCGGCTTTGGGGATTTAACACAACTGCCGCCGAACTTACGGTGCAGCCTGCCTGTTGGTATTGCCGTTGCGGTGAAATATCCAAAAACGGTTATCCGGGATATTGCAGAAATGCCAACCAAGGAATATTATGACCAATACAATCTTCTGAACAAAAAGCTCGATTTATTGGTAAAGCTTGGCGCCGAAGCTCTTCAAATGCTCGGTTACGAAGCAGTGGCACAGACAATGGATTATGTGAAACAGTGGGAGACCGAGAATGAATCCAGATTGCCGCACAAAACCGTTGCCACCCGCGCAGGCCTCGGTTGGATTGGCAAAAGCGCCTTGCTGGTAACGGAAAAATTTGGTTCAATGGTCAGGATATCTTCCATTCTAACCAACGCGCCGTTGAAAACCGCTATACCGATAAACAAATCAAAATGCGGGGATTGCTTGGTTTGCACGAATGCCTGCCCCGCAGGCGCGGTTCTCGGCAAGAACTGGACGGTTGACACTCATCGCGATGAAATTTTCGACGCACCCCTTTGCAGAAAAATTGCGAGAGAAAGAGCCATGCAAAGCTTTGGTATTGAAATCACCCAGTGCGGGAAGTGTATTGTTGTTTGCCCATATACGCTGAAATATTTGAATGAATAAAGAAAATTCACTTTTGGGAGATGTGTTGTGAACAGCGAAGCTGAAAAAAATGCGAACAGGTTTCTTGGATTTGCCAAGCTTTATGAGCAGGCACGCCCGGTTATGCCGAATTACCCTGTTAATGTCATTAAAAAATATTTGGGCGGTAATCCCGATAAGGTAGTTGACCTGGGCTGCGGTACAGGGCTTTCCACAATTGTATGGCACAATCACTGCAATGAAGTGATTGGGTTAGACCCCAATGAAGATATGTTAGCGGTTGCGCGGAAAAAGCAAACCGGAAGCATGTCTTTTCGTCAGGCTTTTTCACATGAAACCGGAATAGAAGATGACTTCGCCGATGCCGTTATTTGCTCTCAATCCTTCCACTGGATGGAACCGGTGCAAACATTATGTGAAATTAATCGAATTCTCAAAAGAAACGGTATGTTTGCATCTGTGGACTGCGACTGGCCTCCTGTTTGCGGCTGGCAGGCGGAAAAAGCCTATAATGACCTGTTTAAGCAAGCAGAACTTATCGAACAGGCGAACACCGGTTTAAAAGACAGCTTCAGGCGATGGGATAAAAACAACCATTTGAAAAACATAGAAGAAAGCGGTTATTTCCGGTTTGCCAGGGAAATCGTTTTTTCAAACACCGAGAAATGCAACGCCGAACGGTTGATAAATTTAGCCTTGAGTCAAGGCGGCTTGCAAAATATTATAAAAGCTAAACCGAAGTTAATAACCGGACAGCTTGATGATTTTAAAGCTGTCGTCAAAGATACCTTTGGCGATCAAGAATTTGAACTTGATTTTTGCTATCGAATGAGACTTGGGGTAAAGTGAGGGTATGAAATGATTACTATAGAGCCATTAAATATTTTACACAGCAAACGGCTTTCGGAGATTCTAAGCACGGACGAAATACTGCACAGGGAGCTGTCGTCATCAAAACCGATTAAGCAAACAAGTGCTGATGAGTATTATTCGGTTTGCAAAGCATGGGAAGTTAAAACCAATAGCGTTTGTTATTGCATTTTGCAGGATGCTGTTCCGATTGGCTCAATATCTATAAGCCACCGTGACTTTGCGAACAAAACGGCCCAATGCGGTTATTGGGTTGAGAGCAATCGCTGGGGTAAAGGATGTACGACAAAGGCTTTTGAGATTGCCATTGAGGAAGCCCGGCAAGCCGGATTTGAAACTTTATACTGCAGTATCCAAAAACATAACCTTGCTTCTATTGCCTTGTGGAAAAGGCAGGGGGCTACCCTGCAAAAAAAAGGCGGACGCGTTTTTCCTACATTAGTATTGGGTTCAACGGTCAAGCAGCACTACGAAAGCCTTGTCGATGAAGACAACGATCCTACCCGCGACCCGATAGAGGCGCAGGTGTATATGGATAAATGGGATGGGCAAGGATTTATTAACCAACTGCAGCTTGCAGAAAACAAAACCGTCCTTGAAATCGGTGTCGGCACCGGCAGGCTCGCTCTAAAGGTTTGCGGCAATTGCAAAAGCTTTACCGGCATAGATTATTCGCCAAAGACCATTGAACGCGCAAAGATTAATTTAAACGCCTTTACTAACTTAAATTTAATTTGTGCTGACTTTTTTGACTATCAATTTGACAGTAAGTTTGATGTGATCTATTCATCGCTTACCTTTATGCATATCCGGGATAAGCAAGCGGCAATCAACAAAATTGCGAGTTTGTTAACCCCAAACGGCCGGTTTGTCTTATCTATTTCTAAGAACCAAGATAGAGTTTTGGACTACGGCACAAGAAAGATTGTTTTGTTCCCCGACAACGCTGAGGATACAGAAAACCGAATTAGGCAAGCAGGGTTAAATATAGAAAGGCAATTTGAAACCGAATTTGCTGTTGTGTTTGTGACGGGTAAGGAAGGTTAAAAATTATTGTAATTAACTTCGGCATTGTTTTGTTAAGGATTAATCCGTATGATGGTACTGTAAGTAAACGGCCGTTGCTTACTAATAAATTTAAAGGTGGCTGTTATATGAACAACACAACACAAAAGCTCACCGAATGGGCTATAAACAAAATCAAAACAGACTATCCCGACGATGTGGTACTGCTCATAGCGGTTGAAGGCAATTCGGTTAACGGCGACAGGCACGGCGAATGCTTTGACTACTTTGTTCCCGCCACCGAAAGAGGTGAAGAACTAAGTCTGGAAGTCATCATTAACGGTATTGGGTATGATCTATATCCCCGTACTTGGGAGCGTACAGAAAGAACAGCAAATCTCGATGATAGAGGTACTCTTTGTTTAGGCAATGCCAAAATTCTTTATAGTAAAAGCCCGGAACAGGAAAACCGTTTTCTAGCTCTGAGGCAAAAGCTGTTTGATAACCTTGCCGACACAGATTTTACCTATAAAAAAGCGTTGGAAAGATTAGATGTTGCCATGGATTTGTATCGCACAATGATGTTTGAGGATGCGCTTTATAAGGTGCGCATGGCGTCATGCTTTGTGGTCGATTATCTTTCGGAAGCCGTGGCGTATTTGAACGGCACTTACCACACCGATTTTGGGAGATACCGTTCCGTATTTGGCAAACGGCAGTGTGAACTGCCGGAGGAAGAGGAGCTTTCGAAAAGCTGTGCAGAGGCAAAAGAGCTTCCGGAAAGCTTTATTGAATATAGCAATGCGGTTATCAATGCCAAGACGGCGGATGAATTGAAAAACTTATCGCATCTGCTGATTAGCGTTACACGTCGTTTTATCGCCGGTCACAAGCCGGTACAAACTCATCCGATGATAAACAATAATTTCACTGATTTGGCGAATTGGTATCAGGAGCTTTCACTGATTTGGCGCAGGTTGCGGTATTACTGCGATATTGCAGATGTCCATCAAGCGTTTGCCGTGGCATGTTATCTGCAAAGAGAACTGATGGTAGTCGAGAAGGAATTTGGGCTTGCCGAAATGGATTTACTCGGCTGTTACCAAGCCGAAAACCTTACCGAACTGAAAAACCGCAGTATCGAATTTGAAAAGTACATTGTAGATGAAATTGAAAATCACGGTGTAAAAATAAACAAATATGACACTGTGGAGGACTTCCTAGCACAAAACTGAAGAATTGAGGAGCATTGACAATGAAATACCGAAATGCATCGGATATTCTTCCGGATGAGCTTCTTAAAGAGGTTCAGAAATATGCCGAGGGTGAAGCTTTGTATATTCCGAAAGCCAGGGAACGGAGAAAATGGGGAGATGGCTCCGGTGCAAAGATTTTCTATGAACAGCGAAACGAGGAAATTCGATTCAAATTCTATCACAAAGTAAGTATAGATAACCTTGCGGAAGAATATTGCCTTTCGCCTGAGACGGTCAGAAAAATAGTGTATAAATGAGGCGCTGTTACAAATGAAAATATTAAATAAGAACGAAATTAAATTAGCCGCAATAGCAAAAGATGAAAAGATTAGCGATGTTCAGGATATCCTGGACATCATTGCCGATGCCGTATTTACCCATCAATGCAAGGGTATCATTATATATAAGGAAAGTCTGGGCGATAAATTTTTCGACCTCAAAACCGGAAATGCCGGCGAAGTCCTTCAGAAGTTCTCGAATTATCATCTGAAGGTTGCCATCATCGGCGACTTCAGTGGGTACACAAGCAAGAGCCTGCGCGATTTTATCTATGAAAGCAACAACAGCAATAACGTATTTTTTAAAGGCACATTGGAAGAGGGGCTTGCGGCGTTTGAAATGTCATCCTGAGGAGGTACGACGAAGGATCTTGATCTCCATTGTAGAAAGATTCTTCACTGCGTTTAGATAAGCCACATATCTGTGGCAGGAATGACAGCTTCAAGATTGACCTTTGTTAAAGTTCTAAGATTGAGGAGATAAATAAATGGCAAAAAACGTAATCTACTATTTCTCCGGTACAGGCAACAGCCTTTATGCCGCGAAGCAAATCGGCAAAGCCCTCTGCGATACACTTTTAGTGAACATGAAAACCGAACCGGAGAAATATCCTGCCGGGGAAGCGGAGATTATCGGCTTTGTCTTCCCGGTCTATATGGAAGGGCTGCCCGGAGGGTGCGCCGAATTCATCAGCAATTTACAAATGAACCCTAATGCGTATATATTTGCTTTCGCTACCTGCGGCAGGCGAGCGGGCAACAGCTATGCCGAACTGAACGCTATTTTGCGTAAAAAAGGCCTGAAACTCAGCTTTTACCAAACTGCTGTTACGGTCGCGAATTATATCAACATGTATCCGCTGGCAACAAGCCCGAAAAAACGGTTGCCAAAACTTGACGAGGCTATTGACACTGCCGTTAAAGCGATTCAAAATAAAACTTCCGTAGTTATCCCGCAAAATAACGCAATAATGGCATTTAACCACAAGTCTGCCCGCTTTACCCCTTTGATGGCAAAGTTGTACCGCTTCACGAGCAAGTGCAACGGCTGCGGCATATGCGAAAAGGTCTGCCCGGCCGGAACCGTCAAAATCATCAACGGTAAACCGGTTTGGGGCAAAGGCTGTACACAATGCGTTGCTTGTATTCAGCTTTGCCCTCAAAAAGCTATTGAATTCGGAATAAGCACCAAATTTCGCACGAGATACCACCATCCGGATATTTCAGCGGCTGATATTGCAAATGAAAAGTTTGTGATTGGTTAAATCTGCTTATACTAATCGGCGATGAAAAGCGTTGTTAGATTTGCGATGATTTTTTGTGCTGCACAAGGCGGACGACGATGCTTTGCTGTCGCAAGGCAAGGAGGACAACGCAGTGCGGCGCAAAAAAGACCGCAAAGATTCAATGTGTTTTATCGGTGGTTAGTATTAATTTTAAAAGCCGGGTTTTGTTGAATAAAAACAAAATCCAGCTATATTATTTGTTTAAAACGACGATTATGTTGATATGGGATTTCTTATTGTTAAAAATTTATATAAAAATTAATATTATTTATGGATATTTGTGTAATTATTTTAATTTTAGGTTGCAAAACTGATTAATGTTTAGTATTATTAACTATAGTCGGAATGAACTTTAATATTTATATTATTTTTTATTACGATGAATTATATAAAGTATTGTTTAAAATCTAGTTATAAACTGTAAAGGATGATGATTTTTGAAAAAAGTTATTTCGTTATTGTTGACCGCAGTACTTTCGTGCAGCATGTTACTCAGTTTACCGGGTGTTGTTATCAAGGCAAGTGCTGCCGTGATAACGGATCCTGAAACAGGATTGATTTTTGACACAGATAGAAGAATGGTCACGGGTTATACCGGTGCACCGACTAATTTAGTCATACCTTCGTACATTGATGGAACTATGGTTAGCGCAATTGGTGCAAATGCCTTTAAAAACTGTGTTACATTAGCAAGTGTAACAATCACGAATTTTCTAAGTACCATTTATAGCAATGCTTTTCAAGGATGCACTCAATTAACAAACCTGACAATAGGACCCTATGTTGATACTATTAGTGCATATGCATTTTCTGGCTGCAGTAAATTATCAAATGTAACAATTCAAATAGGCCTTGAAAGTATTGGCAATTATGCGTTTCAAAGCTGTACTTCATTGGTGGGCATAATACTCCCGGACAGCTTGACCTCTATCGGTCTCGGCGCTTTCAAAGGCTGCACTAAATTAGCAAATATTACAATTCCAAACAAAGTAACAAGTATTGGAATGTATGGTTTTCAAAATTGCACTTTGTTAAAAAATATAACCATACCAAATAGTGTAACCAGTATTGGCGCATTAGCATTTTCAGGTACCACCGGTTTAAAAATGAGCGGTTATGCCGGTTCATATGCTCAAACGTATGCAGCCAGCAACTCAATAACTTTTATTATCATTTCAAATAGCATCACCGTAACATTAACAAAATACGGCACAAATTCTGTGGTTAATATCAAAAATTTTGAAGAAGGCCAAAAATATCAAATTTGGAGTTATCAGAAGGTTACGAGTGATCTATTATTAAACAATAAAACAACTGTTTCTGCAAATCAATGGATTCTGTCAAAAGAGTATTCCCTTTCGTCGGAAGCAGATATTGTGGAAGCGGATGGCAGCATTAGCTTTTATATCGACAATTTTACCTCGCCGGACGGCAATTATACAATAGATGTCAGAGTTATAGACGAAAATGACAATTATGTCGGCGAATGCATGGACGCCTTTTCACCGGCAGAAACACAGGAAGTAAAAATAGCCAAAGTTCTTGTTGATGGCAATTTTTACAGCGAACAGGAATCAAAAGAAATTAAAACAGGCGCGATCATAGATTTTTCTGTTGTTGGCAACGGCGTTGCAGACACCGTTTATTCTGCGACAATAATACAAGGGGGAAGAACCCTTGCCGCTACAGACTCGGGTAATAATTTTAAATGGAATATAGCATCCGAAAAAGCCGGTAAGTATACTGTAAAATTTACAGCAAGTAACGAAACATCAACAGACGAAAGAACAATAACAATCAATTTGTTTTCAAAATATCGTGAAAGTAATTTTGGCATAATCAGTGCGGTTAATGTTATTGGCGAGAAGAGCGCAGATGTGTTTAATGTTACCATTAATCCTACAATAACTTCAGGTCAGGAATTTTATTATAAAATCGGCGAACCGGGGACAACACCAATTGTCATGAGCGCTGTGTCAGCACCGGGGACAAACTATGTGCAAACGTTGGCACTTGATAATTACGGTATATACAGCGTGTATGGTTATGTTAAGAGAACCGCTGTTAGCAGTTATGATGATGCTTTTATAAGAACTGTTGAGAACAAGCGTAGTGACAACCTTTCCATACAGCTGACTTCTAATTTTGATGCTGCAGGCGGTATGACGACGATTAATATGATAAAGGGTGAAGATGTTTCTTTTTCAGCCGAAGCAACTTTAGGCGAGGTAGAACAGGAAAGTATTCAATATTCATATTGGCGTTATGACGCAAAGGGTTTTGTACTTGTTAAGGGTTGGAGTTATTCAAACGATTTTGACTGGATACCTGCCCGTGTTGGTCAATATACAATACAGGTCAGGGCAAAAGGACCGGGTTCACTTTCCTATGAAGTCCAAAAAAGTATTACTGTCAATGTTACCGATGCAAATGAAAGTATAGCACAAGGTGTTATCATAACAACGAACTCAGCCGAGTTGAATGCAAATGCAAAGGCAAGAACATTACTTACAATAAAAGCAAATGCTACAGCAACAAACGGGTCGGATTTACTTTACAAGTTTTATGTTTCAGATGAGTTGAAAGGTATAAATTTAACTCAGGAATATTCATCAAAGCAATTTTGCACATGGGTACCAAGAAAAGCCGGCATATATGAAATATCGGTATTTGTTAAGAATAAAGAATCTTATGGCAAATATGACGCAATACAAACCTTTACGGTAACAGTTATTGACCCGGGTTCGATAATAGAATAATACTGTCCAAACTTTTTATATTAAAAGATGCTCAAGGCAAACGAAGCCAAGGGCATCTTTTATGTTGATACTGATTCATGTTTAAAAAACCTCTAAAAAATCAAGCAAAAGCTTTGATTCATACTATTCTCCATTTTAATGCAGAATAGTATTATGAGGTTTTGTGCGGATTATTTAGTTAGGTTTTTATGCGTAATTAGTGTGATATTAACTTCATAAGTCATTTTGCTTTTGTTATTCACCGTATTTCATTAATTCTCAAATGCTTTTCTATATTTTCTTGACCATTTAAACACATCGGAACGGTTCCATTTTTTAGGCATGAGTTTTGTTACAGCGGTTACTTTGCCGATTTGCAGCCCGGCAAGAAGGATTTTTTTTGCGAGATCTTTGTCTTTACCGATTTCCTTTAGACGGTTTTTGATTTCGGCAGGGGGCATGCTCATCATTTTGCCTATACTGATTTTGTCCGAACCAATGGTTAAATCCTTGGCAGTCAGGATTTCTTTTTCAAAAACATAATCAAGCTCATCGGGAGTGAGCTTTGTTAAAAGAATTTTGATGCAAGCAGTCGGTGCTAACGAAGCGCCTATTTCGCTGTAGTATTTATCCTGATAACTCCAAAGTGTTTCAGAACAGTATGCGCCGGATTTGTCGGCAAGAACAGTGTCAGCAAGCATTTTTGCCGCTTTCAGGCTGTTTGCAATACCAGAACCGATGATAGGAATCGTCATAAATGCGCTGTCACCGATAGCCGCATACCCGTCACATACCATTACGGCAAGCGGGTGGCGAACCGGGATTTTCGTAAACTGACCACCCCTGAGTACGTCGTACCCGAGGGATGGATTGCTTTGCCGGAAGAATTCGGCAGTCGCTGCGGCTTCGTCGAAATCAAACGGTTCAAATCTGCCTATGAGCAAATCTGTATATTCCTCTTCCGCCGCAACCCAAGCGATACCGAGTTTTTTATCGGGATAAAAGTATACTTTAAACTTAACATCCTGTTCTGTTTCGGGAGGTTTACTGTAGAAAGCGCGGTAAACGTAAAATTGTTCGTTAGGGCCGACAGAATTCTCAATCCCGCACATTTTAGGTAAATTGGTGCGAATAGGGGAATGCAGACCTGCCGCGTCAATAATAAGATCCCCGAAAAAATCACCGTTGCAGGTTCTTATTCCCGCAACACGGTTGCCGTATAAAATCGGAGACAAAATTTCACAGTCATATATAAATTTAACACCGTATTTTAATGCGTGTGATATCAGATGCGTATAAATATCCTTACGTTCCATCTTCATTTCAAGCTGGTCCTTCGGTATGGTTTGCTTTAGCGCTTTTTCCTGATTTGAACTGTAAAATGTCATATCGTTTTTATACTCGTATTTATCTTCCGGGGGCATGTCTATACCGGCGGCTTTCCAGGCTACCGGCGTAAATATGTCAGTCCAGTCATAACCGAGCGTACCTTCGCTGTTTCTTTCATAAATGGTGACATCCAGTCCTGCTTTTGCAAGCCTCGCTGCGGCTGCAATGCCACCGTGGCCGGCGCCTGCAATAATTATTTTTTTATCCACAATATCACTCCTGCTATATAGAATTATAGTGTTAATTATATCAAATATTTCTATCAATGCAATACAGTTCAAGTGAATTTAAAAATTATTTGTAATAATACATAAAAATTTATACGAGGTGTTGCTCATTATATAAATAAATGATAATATATGATATAAGTAAAACAATTCCGGCTGATATAAAACAGAAAATAAAAGTAGGAATTGTTGTATTTATAATGAACCTGAATTTGAACTGAATTGAATAAAAAAACTGTTTCACATTAGGATGCTGAAGGGGAGTTAATATGCAAAATATGCAAAACAAAAACGGCGTAAAAATCCCGTACAACCTTTCTCCGCGCGTTGAGTGGCTGAGAAATTATTATTTTAAAGGAACCGGCCGTAAATGGAACAATGAATATTCGCCTTTTACAACAGGCACCGCATGGGACGAATTGTTCGACGAGCTGACGTTTTATATTGTTCCTGAGGTTTATGCATTTTTCAATACTTTTAATAAGACTTTTGCTCAGGCAGCACTGCCTATTAGATGCGGTAAAGACTTTTACAAAATGAGCTTACCCGAAAGGAGAGCATGGTTTGTTAAAGAAGCCATTGTAAACAATATTCCTACTGAAATTTTACCGGGTGATTTAATTGCCGGCGGCAGATTCAGCCTTATGGCATCAAGATGCTGGTCAAAAGCAGAAGCGAAAGCCAGAAATGAGAGAGTAACAGGTAAAGACGGCATCCGTAATAAAATTATAGAGTTTAAAGACAGGGGCTTTGGTAATTGCGGTGCAACTTCAGGTCATCTGATTCCGGATTATCCGAAAATTCTCGAAAAAGGTTTTGAAGGCGTAAAAGCCGATATCAACTTAAAATACAATGCTTTACCCGAAAACGAGAAAGCAGGAGCAAAAGGCTCACAGCTAAAAGCTATGATGACCGCCTGTGATATGCCTTGCGAGCTTGCGGCAAAATACGCCGCTTTATGCGGGCAATTAGCTGCAAGCGAAAATAATAAAACAAGAAAATTGGAACTGCTTGCCATGCAAGTTAAACTAAAAAAAGTCCCTGCAAAGCCCTCAGAGGATTTTTGGGAGGCTTTACAGGCGTTATGGCTGACACATATGCTTGTCCTTACGGACGAAAACTATCCCGGTGCCGGTGTCAGTTTTGGCAGAATTGATCAATATCTGCTTCCGTTTTGGGAAAAATCAATTTCCGACGGTATGGACAGGGATTTCGGCAAAGAATTGTTGAAATGCTTTTGGATGCACTGCAATTATGCGTATGACGCCATGATATCAACCGGCAACCAGGGTATTACCGCAGGTTATGGGCAATTGTTTAATCTTTCGGGGTTAGGCAAAGACGGGCGGGATATGACCAATGAACTTACTTATGTATTTCTTGAAGTAATTGACGAGATGAGCCCTATCCTCGAACCCAAACCCAATGTCAGGCTTAATATGAATTCGCCGGACGAACTTCTTGACAAAGTGATAGATATGGTTTCGGTCAGCCAGGGCGCACCGTTTCTTCTTAACTTTGATGAACGTTCCATGGCGGGTATGCTTCGTGAAGCGAAAATGGCAAATTGCGGCGACTTAATCAACATTAACAATGTGTTTGATTATGCATCGGTAGGTTGTCTCGAAAACACTATGTGCGGCAATGACCGTTCCGCAACGGTAGATTGCAATTTGAATTTTCTCAAAGCTGTCGAGCTGACACTCTGCAATGGAGGAGAATTCAGTAAATATAATGACAGCCTTTGGGGGAAGCCATATGAAAGTGATCTTGATGCGCCAAAAACAGGGGAACCGAATTCTTTTCAAACCTTTGAAGAATATTACAAAGCTTTTATAATACAAACGAAATATTTAATTAAACGAATAACAGCGCTCTATGACGAAAGCAGCAATATTCGAGCGGAATTCAGCCCGACACCTTATCTTTCGTGTTTGGTTGGCGGATGTGCCGAAAAGGGGCTTGATATTACTCAAGGCGGCGCGGAATTAAACTTTGTTACTATTGAAGGCGTTACCTATGCAACAACGGTTGATTCTCTGCTTGCTGTTAAATACCTTATATTTGACAAAAAGATTTGCGACTTTGATACTCTCATAAAAGCATTAAAGGCGAATTGGAAAGGTTTTGAAATGCTGCAGGCCACTGCGAAGAACAAAGCTCCGAAATTCGGCAGGGATGATGATGATGCAGATGCTCTCGCGCAGCGATTTATGAAAGACTGGTCGGATGAAGTATGGAAATACCGTACTACAGGCACAAATGCGCAGTTCAGGGGTGGCATGCTCAGTTGGAATTATTGGATCGGTTCCGGATATATTCTTCCCGCAAGCCCGGACGGGCGCGAACAGGGTCAATTTCTTTCAAATGCCATTTGTCCGGTAAACGGTGCTGATATTAACGGACCCACTTCAAATGCAAATTCTGTCGGTAAAGCACTGGGCGGCAGCGGTCAAGGCGGCGATTTCGGCAATTGGTTTAATTGTCTGCCGAACGGTGCAAGCCATACCATCACTCTTTCACCTTCGTTAATGCGCGATATTGAGCACAGAGCAAAACTGAAGTCGTTTTTACGCGGATATACACAAAACGGAGGAACAGCTTTGCAAATAAATATTCTTGATGCAGATATGCTTCGGGACGCGCAAAAACATCCTGAGGAATATAAAAATCTTCTTGTAAGAGTTACCGGGTATAATGCCTATTTTACGAGTATAGGAAAAGAACTTCAGAATGAGATTATAGCAAGAGAAAGCCACAATAAATATTAGGAGTCAAATATGGAAATTACGGTGTTGGATATTCAGCGTATGAGCAGTGAAGACGGACCGGGATTGAGGGTAACAGCATTTTTAAAAGGGTGCAGCCTTGCCTGCAAATGGTGTCACAATCCGGAAAGCATCTTGTTTAAAGGCCAGGTGCAATGGCTGAGTGTGCGTTGCCTTGGCTGCCGCACCTGCGAAAAAAAGTGCCCGACAGGCAGTTTGCAGCTTACATATGACGGGATGGAGATTGACAGGAATAAATGTAAAAGCTGTTTTGCCTGTGTTGATTTTTGCCCGAGCGGCGCGATGGAATTGAAAGGGAATAAAATCGAAGAAAAAAAACTATGCAGAGAGCTTTTAAAAGATAGAGCTTATTTTGACAAAGAGGGTGGCATTACACTCTCCGGCGGTGAACCGTTACTGCAGCAGGGAGCAATTGAATTGCTTAAAGACTTAAAAAGCGCAGGTGTGAACACAGCTGTGGACACATGCGGACTTATTCCTACTGATGTTATAACACAGGCACTTCAGTATACTGATACTGTATTATATGATATAAAGCTGCTGAATAATGAGCAACACATGAATTGGACAGGACACGGAAACGAAGAGATATTAAAAAATTTCAAAATTGTAAACATTTGGGCCAGTCAAGGAGGCAGGCTTTGGGTAAGAACACCGGTTATCCCCGGAGCCACCGACAGTGAAGAAAATATTACGGCTATCGGTAATTTTCTTAGAAATTATGACGGCGTTGAACGATGGGAGCTTTGCGCTTTTAACAACCTTTGCAGGGATAAGTATTTAAGGCTTGGAATTGAATGGGAGTTTGGTGACACTAAATTGATGACAAAAGAAAAAATGGATCAGCTTCTTGTTTGTGCAAAAAACACAAAAGCCTGCAAGGATATCCGGATTACCGGCGCATTGAGACAGGAGGAAAACATCGATGAGTAAAAAAATCAGCAGAAATCAAAAAGTGATGCTCGAAAACGACAGCAAAATTGGGTTGATTGCTACAGAAGACGAAGATGGATATCCTCATATTTCATTTATTTCATCTATTCAGTCACTTGGAGAAGATCAGATGACTTTTGGCAAGTTTTGCGAAGGAATGTCAAAAAAAAATGTTATTGAAAGGCCGGAAACAGGATTTTTGGCGCTCAACGGAGATATGGAATTTCTCAGGGGCAATGCTGTCTTTACGCATACCGCAAACACCGGTGAGGAATTTGATAATTACAATGCCAAGCCTATGTTCAGGTACAATACTTATTTTGGCTTCAACACAATTTATTATATGGATCTGGAAGATATATCTCCGTTAGAAAAGTTGAATATGGGTAAAATTGTATTAGGCGCAATTTTAACAAGATTTGCAGTGCCAACACATGCGAAAAGCAGCAATAAGGCACTGACTAAAATTGGCAGAGGCCTGTTTGCGAAGCTGGACGGACTAAAATTCATTGCGTATTTTGATAATAATCACAAACTCAATATAATACCGGTTATTCAGGCAGGGCCAGCCGGTACGGATAGAGTATTGTTTTCACTGATACCTTTCGGCAATGAAATTAATCAGATACCGGTTGGCAGCAAAGCAGCAATACTTGCCGTTAACCTAAAAATGGAATCGGTTCTTATAAAGGGAACTTATCAAGGGATAATCGGATTCCCGAAAACCGGCACAGTGGATATCGAAATGGTTTACAATTCAATGCCACCGAAAAACGAATATATTTATCCGCGAAAGGAAAAAATGAAAGCTGTTACGGAGTTTTAAATGATTGAGACGATCGGGGCATTCCTTGACCGTCTCATACTAATTACACATTAAAAACCCGCACAAAACCGCATTAATCAAATCTTTTGTTTGATTTATTTAGAGGTTTTTATCGTGAATTAGTATCAAGGTATTTTGGGGGCGTATGTTGAAAATAGATTACGCAAAAATGGATAACAGAGATTTCTGGCTGCGGCATCCTACTTTAGGAGACCCTTCGTTTGATACATTTGAAAAGATCGGCGACACCATTCATAAATCGGAGACTCCTTACGAATGGGGTGTCAACGGTTCTTTATTTGTTGACCCTAAAACAGGGAATTTTTATTTATATGCCGGTATATATCCGTTTGGATACGCGAAGAGCGAAACAAATCCATGCAGATTTTTAATTTATAAATCTGCCGATGAGGGAAAGACTTGGGAGCATTTGGGTTATGGCTTTGAATTGGGATTCAAATTCGACGGGCATGATTTTCCTTCGGACAGCTGCCCCGATGTTGTTCTGACCTATGATGAGGCCGAAGACACTTATTGGCTTTGTTATGACTGGTGCGACAACAATTTTACATGGGAAGACGCGCATAAAAGCGATAGTTGCTCCTTCGACTCCGGAGCGGCATTGGCTTGGGCGAATTCACCCGAAGGGCCGTTCACAAGGCTGAAAAAGCCGTTTTTCAGCAACAAAGAGCAATTCGGAAAGTTCGGACTTTTTTCGCGGGGCTATGCATCTACCTTGCTAAAACGGAAAAACGACTGGATTGCTTTTACTCTTTTGGATTCAGGCAAATATTTTTCTTGGGGACTTTGCTGCATGACGGCAAAAACACCGCACGGACCATGGTCGGAACCGACGCTTTTACTCTCATCTGCAAGGCCGGAATATTATCCGGCTCCAGTTGAGTTTCATCCGTGCTTTACCGTTGGAAGTATGGTGTATGCTCCCGCAACATCCGTTTCGAAGAACAGAAACTATCAGGCAGTTTTTGCGGCTGATCTGGAGCAATCGCATATGCCTTCAACATGGTGTTTGGAGTCCGACGGCGGAGTTTGGCACAGCAGAATGCTGAAAGATGAGAAATACGGTATTTGGGGGCAGACTATTCATGGCTTTGTCCGAAACAACGAATTTTATGTTATGTATCCGACAAAGGACGAAAGAGGATACGGCACATTGTCCGTTGCAAAAAGAAAATGGAATAAGCCTTTCAGCGATGGCTTCACCTTTTCCAGCCATGCGGGGAAATCGATTTCGCCGTTGTTAGCTGCCTATAAAGATTTTACTTTAAATGCTGAAATTGATTTTACAGGCACCATAGAAATTGCTTTCGATTATTCGGGTATATTAGGGCCGAATATGCACAGTTCTGATGCATCGCCCGCTGATGAATCGCTGTCATCTTATTATGCTGTTGTGTTGAATAAGTCAGGCGAATATAAATTGTTCAAAAAAGATAACCTGCTCAATGAGACTGAACTTTTTGATGGCGCATTTCGAAGCAAAATTAATAGTATCATAATCAATAACCGCCAAAACACGATTCAACTATTTCTGAATGAGATACAAGTTGGTCAGGCAGTCATTGACATAACAGGACCAAATCCGTTAGCCGTCATTGCGCATGAGTTTTCGGTACTGAATTGTACAAAATTTGAGATTGCAGGCAAAAGGCTGCCATATAAACTCAAATATAATTCATGGGAAGCGCTTTTAAACGCCGGTCAGCTGATTGAAAACTGGACAAAAGATAACACGCTGAAATTTCAAACAAAGGAATGTTTAACAGGTGAGGGCAATATTAAAGCAAAATGGAATTTCATCGGGGACGGCTTCAATATATACTCACCGAAAGCTCAAAAGCTTGGGGTGATGAAAGTCTGGATAGATGGCTGTCTGTTTGGTACAGTTCCTTTATGTTCTGAGTCCGATGAAACGTCACAAATCGTTTATAGTGCTTCAAAACTTGAATTCGGGAAACATTGTGTTGAGGTTAAACCATATTCAGGCTTAATCGCTGTTGATATCATTGAAGTAAACGGAAAAGGAGCGACGATATGAAAAACGACATCGACAGAGTTGAACTATATACAAGCATTGTTCCGAACGAACGGCAACTTAAAATACAGGAGATGAAATTCTACGCGTTTGTTCACTATACGGTAAACAGCTTTACCAATAAAGAATGGGGCGACGGAAAAGAAAGCCCTTCCGTTTTCAACCCCTCAAAACAAGATACCGACCAATGGTGCGAGGCAATAAAATCTGCAGGAATGAAGGGCGTTATCCTTACCTGCAAGCATCATGACGGTTTTTGCCTATGGCAAACAAAAACGACAGAACATTCCGTTAAGAACAGTTCCTACAAAAAGGGCAAAGGTGACGTTGCTAAGGAACTATCCGAAAGCTGCCGGAAATACGGCCTGAAATTCGGCGTTTATCTATCCCCCTGGGATAGAAACAGTGAATACTATGCAACAGGTAAATATATGGATTTTTATATTGCGCAGCTGACGGAGCTTCTGACAAGCTACGGTGAAATATTTATGCTTTGGCTGGACGGCGCCTGTGAACCGGGCAGAGACGGGAAACCGGTGCAGGAATATGATTTTGAAAGGATTTGGAGCACCGCGCTGAAGCTGCAACCTAACATAGCTATGTCCGGCTGCGCGCCGGATATACGCTGGGTTGGCAATGAAAGCGGCGTTTCCCGGGAAAGCGAATGGAATGTTGTGCCGAAATTCAGATATGAATTTCAGAACTTTGCCGTCAACTGCAAAAACAGCGGTTATTTCGAAAACTTTAAAAACAGATGCAAGGATGTTTATCATAAGGATATGGGTTCACGTGAATTCCTTACGGACTACAGCGAATTTAATTGGTATCCGGCGGAAGTCGATGTTTCTATTCGCAGGGGCTGGTTTTACCACAGCATCGAGAACTTTTCTGTCAAATCGCTGAAGCATCTGATGAAAATCTACTATTCAACCGTAGGCGGCAACAGCCTGTTGCTGCTGAATATTCCTCCGAACAAACAAGGCTTATTTTGTAAAAATGATATTGAACGCTTGAAAGAAATGGGTTCTTGGCTTATGGTGGAGGACGAGTGCGTAATCAAAAATGCAATCATTGAGAAAAAAACTGATTTTGAAATTGACATTGCTTTTGAAAAACAGTCTGTTGACAGGCTGAGGTTATCCGAGGATACGACAAAATCGCAGCGGGTTGAAAAGTTCTCGGTTTATGCCGGAGATAAATGCGTTTATAAGGGCACGATTATCGGGTTTTCAAAAATAGCGGTTTTTGATGAGCCTGTCACTGCCGGCAGTTTGAAAATTATTGTTGACGAATGCAGGAAAGAAACGTTTATTAATAAAATTGAGGTTTGTAAAACAGGGGCATACAGGTTTTGATTTTCTTCCCGGAACGAAGTGCTTGAAAAGGTTGGTGTGCCTTGTTGATAAGAAAAGTTATAGCTTTGTTTATGGCGTCGGTGCTTCTGTTATCAACGGCATCGTGCTCGCTGACTTCAAAGGAGCGTTTCTCTGTAAAATACGGTGAAAACGATAACGGAGTTTATCTTAAAAAGTTTACCGGGACATCAACCGATGTCGAGTTTACTGTTGCGGATAACTTTGAGGGTAAACCGGTCGTCGAACTGGTTGACTTTGCGGTATCCAACAGTGAATATCTGCAAGAACTGAACATCGGGGCGAATGTTGAAATCATCAGCAGCTGGGCCATTACGAATTGCCCGGTGCTCAAATCGATTAATGTGTCGAGAGATAATAAAGCCTATACTTCAAAAGATGGTGTGCTTTATTCAAAGGATATGAAAACCATTTTATGTTTCCCGAATATGAACAGCACCCGATATGTGATCCCCGAAGGCGTCGAAACGGTATCAATGAATGCTTTTTATAAATGCTCGAATATGACGGAAGTTGTTTTGCCGGGCAGTATAAAATTGATTGAAGACAGGGCATTTCAAAAATGCGTCAACCTCAAAAGTATCTCTTTGGGAGATCTGGTTGAAAAAATCGGAATTGATTCATTTTCTTTCTGCACAGGATTAACGGAGATGTTTATTCCGAAATCCGTTAAATCTATCGGTGACTTCGCGTTTTATAATTGCGGGAATATAGCGTTGATGTCAATGGAGGCAAAAGATGCCTCAACAGTGTCACTCGGCAAAGACTGGCTGCCCAGAAAAACCGATGCTGTTAAAACCAAAATCGGCTTGGCTTGGGGCTGTGAGAGAGAGGCCGTAAATTGATGAATGTTTTTAACGGCCTTGCAGGCAAAGCAAAACTCGGGTTATCGGATTTTAAAACATATTGGAAATATCCCAAAGAGGGGAATTATGTTTCCTATAAGGAATGGCTTTATTTTACAATCGGTGCTTCAGGGAATAACAGCGCCGGAGCGTTTATGGGATATATCGGCTTTGCTGCCAGCTGCCTTTTAGTTGGAACAATATATGGCATATCTTTTAAGGATATTTATTTAATGGGGTTAATTGGCATGCCGTTGGGCTATATCATGGGTCCGATTAATATGATTGTCACCGACAATTTGGGCGATGTGCCAAAGAAGTCTGCAAAGCTGATAAACGCTGTTTGCATACCCATGACAATTATTGGCTTCATCCTGTACTTTGTTCCGCAGCAGTATTTTGAAAAAATTATGCCTGCTTTTCCGCAAATAGTTGCCACAATGCTGGTTTTTAACGGAATAAGCGTTTATTACAAAGTTTTTGTTTACAAAAAACTGTCTCCGAAATTCGGTAAATACAGGCCTTGGATTATTGTAGGTATTTTGCCGTCAATAATAATGGTTTTCCTTATCGTGTTTTTACCGTTTAAAGAAATGATATATTACAACAGACTTTGGATTTTGCATTTTTGCTTTTCGATTTATGGGATGTTCAGCGGTTATACAAATCAGCTCGGCAATCTGCATAATGTAATTTCGCCAAACTCTGAGGAACGCGCCAAGATTATGTCGATTGGCGCATTGGCTTACAGCACCATACCATCCGTTGTTAACATTTTATTCCCTGTTTTTGCCATGATGACAGGCGGGCTGAGTTCAATCAGAACATACAGAACAATTATCCCGTTTGGCATTGTTGCATTTTCGGCCTTTACCTTATTTTTAGCTTTCGGTATTAAGGATAAGGTGATCATCAGCAAGGGCCATCAAGCGAAGGTAAGCTTTGCCACCGGTTTCAGAGCAGTCTTAAAGAATAAATATTTTTGGATTACGAACTTATCCGGCCTTGGCAATTGCATCTCTTCCGGATCGGTTTCGATTATAAATATCCTATTCATCTTTACTACCAGGCAGGATTGGTGGTTGGGACTGTATTCCGGAATAATCGGGACGGCTTATATTCCGGGATTAGTGCTGGCACCATGGTTTATAAAAAAGTTCGGCAAAAAGGACTTGATATTGGGCTCAAAACTAATTGGACTGCTTAGCGTTCTTGCGACTTATTTTTCAATCAAAACCGGCAATGTCATTATGTTTATTGTTGTCAATTATGTTGCCCAATTGTTGGTAAGTCCTGCAGGAACAGCCGGATCGGCCATGACTGCTGATATATGGGACTATCAACAATACAAGACCGGCGAGCGGCTTGACGGCTGCGCGGGCATTTTTGGTTTAATACTGACTCCGATCGCAACCCTCGGCGGAATGATAATTCCTAAAATCTATGCCAATCTCGGGTTTACAACCGACTGGGATATTATGTATGTGCCCCAATTCCGAAATAAAATCGTTGCCGTCACATTTTTGATTGCAGCTGCAGCGACAGTCCTGACTGCTATTCCATACTTTTTTTATGACTTAACGGAGGAAAAACACAAGGAGATTATTAAAATATTGCGGCAAAGAGCCGAAGAAGAGGATTATAATTCAGGGTTGCTTGCAAACGAATCAATAACGTAAATATAATAAATTGGAGGATCGTTATGGAAAAAATCTCTACACTCAACAAAATGTTTATTGACAGCTTTGGCAGGGAAAGAATATTTCACGGCTTCAATATCGTCGACAAAGGGGATAATAAGGATGGAAAAAAGAAATTCGATTTTGAGGTTGATGATGCTTTTTTTGATAAGTTTAAAGAAAAGGGCTTCAATATCCTGCGTCTCGGTTTCTCCTGGGACGCTGTCGAACCCAAACCGGGAAAATATAACGATGTTTTCCTTGATGATGTCGGAAAGATTCTTGATAAGTGCGCCGCAAAAGAGATATTCGTTTACCTTGATATCCATCAGGACTGTTATTCTTCAAAATGCTTCGGAAACGGGTCACCGGCTTGGGCTACGCTTATGGATAAATATAAACCCAGACTGGCAAAGTATGTTTGGGCGGAACTGTATTTCAGAAGCAAGGCTGTTCACCGCGCATTTGATAATTTCTGGACGAACAGGCAATATGACGACACATGCCTGCAGGATTATTATGCTGCTATGTGGAAACATATCGCGAACAGATTTAAGGATAAGCCTGCTCTTTTTGGATTCGATTTTATGAACGAACCCTATCCCGGTAAAGATGGCGGAAAGGTTTTCAGAAAAATTATTTATAAATGCGCAAGGGTCACCCTTGTTGACAAGAGAATAAACAGAATAAAACTGTTATCTGACGCAGTTCATAAAGACAGACGCGTGAAAGTTCTGGACCAGTATACGGGGGAGATATTCGTCAAAATAACATCGGCGGGTAAAGATCTGATTAAGAAGTTTGACCTTGAAAGATATTCACCGTTTCTGAATAAAATGTCATCGGCGGTAAGGGAAGTGACCGATAACGGGATTATGTTTATCGACAACAGCTACTGGTCCAATATAGGCATCCCTTGCTCAAATCTGCCGATTGAAGTCGGCGGTCTGCGTGAGGCAAAACAATGCTTTCAGCCGCATGGCTACGACCTTACGGTGGATACCCCTGCATACAAATATGCCAGCAATTCAAGGGTCGGAGCTATTTTTGCGGAACATAAAAGAACACAGGAACGTTTAAGCGTGCCGACCATTGTAGGCGAATGGGGAGGCGGGGGAGAAGGAACGGAATGGCTTCCGCATGTCGAATTCCTGCTTGAAACTTTTGAAAAAAACAAGTGGAGTTATACATATTGGCATTATAACGATGGGATTTTAGAGGCGCCGCTGTCTGAAGTTCTTGTGCGGCCGTATCCGAAAGCGGTTTCCGGAGAAATACTGGAATTCGGCTACAGTTCGGTCAATGGTGTGCTGACGCTTGTTTATGACCAAAAAAAGGTGTTCGATGCACCAACCGTTATATATACTCACAAACCTTTCAAGACCGTCTCCGCTGAAGGGGATTATACGGCGGAAAAAATCGGAAACGGCGGAGCGTCGGAAATATCTTTTAAAACAGGTATCGGCAGGCATAAAATCGAAATTCAGTTTTAATATTCATAAAATGCCGGTTCAATAGTTATATGCTGAAATGGGGGACTTACATTGATATCCGAAATAAAAACAAAGATTACAAATTTTACAAGCCTGATAACCTCCGCCGCGCTGTTTTTTTCGCTGTTAAGCGGTATGTTTAGTTATGCTTTTAATGACCAGAAACCCAAGGATGATTTAAACTTGAAACCGGAAACCCGCGATGTTCTTCTTTCCGCGTTTGAACCTTTCGAACCCGGTGAAAAGGCAACTCTGAAAAGAGTTATCGACAACGCGCATCCCCTCAACGTGGTTAATTATTACGGCAACGAACCCGTTCCCGTTCTTTGGTCGTCCATTCCGGAAAACCAGAAGCCGTTTTCTTTGCTCCTGATTTTGCCGGGCCATCCGCTGCTGCCGGGGAGTTCCCTCAAATACCTTGAAGAAACAGCCGATACCTGCGAAGCTGCCGGTATTCCATATGCCATTCAAAATATAAACGGCGAATTCCACAATGAGGAAAAACTTCCTATTGCCTATTTGGAAAGCCGCTTTGCGAAACAGCACAAGTATTTTTACGGCTTAAACGCCGCTGAAATGTATAACGGTGTTTCATGGTGCGGTGAAATAGAGAGCGACAATTCCCAGTACATTATCGACTGCATTAATTTGGCTGCGAAATACGGCACGTATTTCATATGGACGGATACCAATATGAATTATGAGAGCGGAATGATGCTGGAGTGGCTGGAAAACAACGAAGCCTTCTATTCAACGTTTAAAAACAACTCAGCGAATATTGTGCTGATGAACAAAGAGTCTTACGGAGACCCTTCGACCTATTCGGTTATGCAGGGCCTTTGGCTTGCAGGGCTGATTGGGAACTGGGGTGTATCCTCGGACTGGTGGCACTGGCAGGTTGACGGTGATAAAAAATCTCTTTTCGGCGAATTTGATCAATATGTCGACGATGAGTGGGACCGTATATTATCTTTTCCTGAAAACATGTATGTTCAGTCCATGATGCTTGTTATGAGCTGCGGCGGAACCTGCTTTTTAGCGGAAGCACCGAATTTTTCAACCTCCGCCGGCGGCATTCCGATTGCCGGTTTTGAATACGGAATATCTCCGCTTCTTAATAATATTCTCAGCGGCGTAATATCAATTCCATCACGCGAAGAGGTTCTTAACGAAACTGCTGCCGCGGTTTTGGGCAAAGCGAATTATCCTATGTTTAATTACAACCTGGCGGAATCCAACCTTTATCCTTCAACAGGCAGATACAGAATTATTCCTTTGCTGCCGTCCAATCTGCGGCTGGCTGAACGGTCTGAGCTTGAGAACAATGGTATAGTTTTGATTGAGAAGAAAAACAAACAATGCTTTTATGACAATATGTTTCACGATGAAACTCAAAGCGACACATACGCCGTTTGTACCGCGAATCAATGGTTTTTTATAAACAATGTAGAGAACGAAAGGGCAGTGAAATACGCAAAAATGAAGCCGGTGCTTTGTTCAGCCTCATCATTTTCAATAAGTTCAGCTGAACATACATCCGCGGTCATTTCTGAAAAAAACGATAGGCTTTCATTCTATATTTCAAATTACAGGACAGATAAATCGAAGATGGTCAAAGAAGTAACGCCGGAATACCGCGCAACTAAAAATTGGATTGAAGTTTGCAGAGAATATATGATAATCGATGAAGACGGTAACCCGTTAGGCGTTGACGATTCTTTCAAAAGAAATACTATCATAACGGTGAACGGAACGCTCAATGGCGATGAACCGCAAATCATATGGAAAAGCAATGCCAATGGCAGCGGACCTCAAAACCGGCCTTTTACTTTTACGAAAAAATGGGACAGCGTAACGCAAACACTGAATATAACAATCAATCATAATGGTGTTGTTATGTTTGAAGTGCTGCTGGATGAATCGGATATAAATACGGCTGAACAAAATAAGATGCCTGTAAATCCTTCACTTAAGAAAAATAGCAATTCAACAAAAGCTTTGCAGACGCTGGTTGAATCCATGGTTGTCAAAGATAAATCAAATTATAACGAATACAGTTATATGAAGTTTAACGCCGCGTTGGAAAAGTCAAAGGTCATCATATCCGAAGATACTTACTCAATAACAGACATATTAAAATCAAAATGCGAACTGAAAAACGCTTACGAAGATCTAATAGATATATCAAAATATAGCGCATTGCTTAAAAAAGCAAATGCAATAGATACAGCAGGGGAGCCGCAGGAAATGAAAGATCAGCTTTCAAATGCTGTAGATGCTCTGTTAAGAGAAACACTGTCCAATAATGTCTATGTCGCGGGCAGAAGCAACGCTTTGGAGTATACTAAGCGTTATAAAGATATGCGGTATAACAAAGAAGTAAAATTATTGATATTGGAAAAAATGTACGATATTTTAATGGAAAAGACAGTACAAATTAAAATATTAACATAAAAGGTTCAGACGATATAAAAAATATGATGCAGGGAATAACACCCTGCATCATATTTTTGGTGGAGATGAGGGGGATCGAACCCCTTACCTCTTGAATGCCATTCAAGCGCTCTCCCAGGTGAGCTACACCCCCAAAATTTAAGAACTGCGATTCTTCTGTGACTTTTGTATTATATCAGATTTTATAAATAAATCAATATGTATTTGTATCAATTTTTAAAATATATAGAAATAAAATCAGTAATAAAATAAATAACTGAAAAAAAGAAATATAATAATAAATATGCCTAAAAATACAAGGATAATTTGTGCGAAACTACTGAATATAATAAAAAAGGTAACAAAATGGTTACAAAAGCAAGGAATTGTGATATAATCTAAAAAATGTAATAAAATTAATTTATTTAAGGAGTGGTTACTCTGGAAGTTATAAGAAGAGAATATTCATATCCTTCAACAACAGGTTTAGCTAATATATATGCACGAAGCTGGCAGCCTCAAGATCCATCGAAAATCAATGCTATATTTCAAATTGCTCACGGTATGGCTGAACACGGTGAACGTTATGAGGATTTTGCTAAGTTCCTGTGCGAAAATGGATATGCGGTTTTTGTTAACGACCATATAGGACACGGTAAATCCGTTGTAACAGATGAAGACTTGGGCTATTTTGGCGAACGTGACGGCTGGTTGAGCTTCATTAATGATGCAAAACAATTAACAGATATTGCAAAAGCCGAGTATCCCGACAAACCGGTCATTTTATTCGGTCACAGTATGGGCTCGTTTATTGCCAGAAGCTATACAGAAAAATTCGGAGCCGATTTGGCGGGAGCTATATTTTGCGGTACAAGCGGAACAAACCCAGCAGTTGGAATAGCAATTAAACTTGCTGATTTAATCGCAAAAATAAAAGGCAGCCGTTACCACAGCGAGTTTATCAACAAGCTTGCATTTGGCGCTTTTAATAAAAAGATAACAAATCCACGAACACCCTATGACTGGCTTTCAAAGGATGAAAAGCAGGTAGATAAATATATGACTGATAAATACTGCGGGTTTCTTTTTACCGCTGTAGGATATAGAGATATGTCCACAGTTCTCAATAGCGTTTCAGTAAAGTCATGGTATACAAATGTTCCTTTTATACTTCCGATTATGCTTATTTCCGGACAAATGGATCCGGTTGGAAATTACGGAAAAGGAATTCAACAAGTTTATCAGGACCTAAAAAGTACCGGACATAAAAATGTCACAATGAAGCTCTATAAAAATGACCGTCATGAAATTTTAAATGAATTGGATAAAGAAACAATTTATAATGACATAGTTGATTGGGTAGCTAAAGTAATTACAATTAGATAAATAAAATATTAAAATGAAAGGAGAAAATATGAAAACATTGCTTCTTTATTTTTCTAACAACAGCAGTATTCGTGAATTATGCGAGGCATCAAAAATTCACAGTAAAGTTGATGTTGTTGAATTGCGTGATCGGTATTTAAGAGGTTCACTTTGGGCAGCTACAGTCGGAACCTATAAAGCGATTTGCGGCACCGGTTCGAAAATTGAAGAGATTAATGTAAAACTTAATGATTATGATACAATTATAATAGCAACGCCGGTTTGGGGGTTTAATCCTGTTCCGGCAGTTAACGAGTTCTTGCACGGGACAAATTTCGCGGGCCGTGATGTTTCGGGATTGTTGATACATTCAAGAAGAACAGCGGGTATGGCGGGGGATATTCTGCGAAAAAGAATTAAGCTTGCCGGTGGTGTTTGCTCCGGGATTATTAACATTCCTCAAAAAGAACTCATCAAAGAAAAGGAATATGACATGTTTACTTATTTGAAATTAAAATTTCAGAGAACAAACTAAAACGCATATATTATATTACGCCTCTTCTTAATTATAAGAAGAGGCGGTTCTTTTTTTGAACCGCCTCTGAAGTATATACGCCTATTTGTTCTCCATATGGTCTTCTTCAAAACACGATTCGCCGTTTTCTTTGCGGAAACCGCATCGTAGCAACAAATTATTGATGCGTTCAACAGGATTAAGCAGTTTACTCACCGACATATCATGATTAAGCGTGTCTATAATATAGGAGATATATTTTGAAAGGTCTACTTCGACATACCATTCTCTTTTGAGCAATTCGGGGGTACGGTATACAAGGTTCGTCGTAAATACTTTTTCGATTAATTTCGGGTTGGCATTATAAGCATCGTCAAAGGTTTTAAGACCGTTGCAAAAAAGACCGAAAGCGGCGCAAATAAAAATACGATTTGCACCAAGTTCTTTCAATTTATTGGCAACATCAATCATTGAATCGCCGGATGAAATCATATCATCAACAACAATAACGTCCTTCCCCTCAATATTGTCACCCAAAAATTCGTGTGCGATAATCGGGTTTCTGCCGTTGACAATTCGTGTATAATCTCGCAGCTTATAAAACATTCCGAGTTCAACACCGAGAACTGTGGAATAATAAATGCCCCGGCTCATTCCTCCCTCATCCGGGGAGATGATCATCAAATGATCTTTATCTATTTGAATGTCATCAACATGATTAACAAGTGATTTAATCATTTGGTAAACCGGTTGAACATTTTCAAAACCATGTAGGGGTATAGCGTTTTGAACGCGAGCATCATGTGCATCAAAGGTAATGATATTATGAACGCCCATAAAGTTACAAAGCTCCTGCAGAGCGTTAGCACAATCAAGCGATTCTCTGCCGGAGCGTTTGTGTTGTCTGCCTTCATATAGCATAGGCATAATAACTGTTATTCTTTTTGCCTTACCTCCTATAGCACTGATAATTCTTTTTAGATTAGCATAATGTGCGTCGGGGCTCATCGGCACTTCTTTATGCTCATACATTTCATAGGTAATACCGTAATTGAACATATCGCAAAGTATAAACAGGTCATAGCCTCTGACTGATTGTGTAATAACAGCCTTGCCTTCACCTGTTCCAAACCTTGGGAAAAGGGTGTTAATTATATAACTTTGCTTTTGATAACCTGAAGTGAACGCGAGGCTTTCCGAATGTTCACTCTTTCGTTGAGTTCTCCAACTGACAAGATAATTATCTATTCTTTCAGCAAGTTCCTCGCATCCTGGCATTACAATTAAACCAATTTGCCCGATTGGCATGTTGTTGAAGTCATCAATAATATCAGCCATTCTCTTTCCCCCAAAACATTTATTTGCTGTATATATTTTTTACAATATAATTGTACATCATTTCGAACAAATTGTAACTATAAAATATAGATTTATGTAGAAAAAATAGCTCATAAAAAAACAAGATGTTTGTCAATAATGGACAAAACATCTTGTTAAGCTACTAAATATAGAATTTGTTAGAGATTATTTAACTTTTTTGGTATAGCCTTGCTCAACAGTAATAACCGCGAAATATTTATCATTGAGTTGGGTTAATTTTTTATTAATTTCCTGTATTAATTTCCCGTTCTTAATCGGGTAATTGTGCGGCGTAACCAAGTCGAAAACTAAATTTGTGTGAGTTAGACCATCAACAACACGAAAATCATGAATTGCCAAATTATCATCAATATCCAGAACCATATCAAGAACCAAAGCATGAATACGGTCAATGTGCTCGTCATCAACAACAATCGGATCCATGTGGATAACCATTTCTATACCGAATTCTCTTTTTATTCTGCGCTCAATCAAGTCAATTGTGTCATGACTAATCATAATATTTTTATCAGCGGCAACCTCGGCATGCACGCTTCCGAAAACTCTACCCGGACCGTAGTTGTGTAACATTAAATCGTGTATGCCAACTATACCGTCATATGACAGAATTGTTTCCTCAATGATTTTAACAAATTCCACATCGGGGGTTTCACCGAGTAAAGGACCGATGGTGCCTCTAATAATGCTGATTCCTTCGAAAATAACGAATACAGAAACAGCTAGACCGATATAGCCGTCAATCGGTATCAAGCTGAAATGAGAAAAAACAAGAACAAATAATGTGGAACCAGTGGCAGCAATATCACTGAAACTATCCGCAACAACGGCTTTCATTGCGGGCGAGTTGATTCTTTTACCAATATTACGATAGAAAAAAGCCAACCAAAGTTTTGCAATCATTGTCGTGATAAGAATTGCTGCTGCAAGGAAACTAAAAATAACAGCATTGGGTTCTCTGATTTTATCAATCGATTTATGTGCGAGCTCTACACCTACAACGAGAATTACAAAGGCAACGATCAAAGCGGCGACATATTCCAATCGACCGTGGCCGAAGGGGTGCTCTTCGTCAGCTGGTTTATCGGATAATTTGAAACCTAAAAGTGTTACTACCGAAGAACCCGCATCCGAAAGATTATTAACGGCATCTGTAGTTATTGAAATACTGCCGGTAATCATACCGGTTATAATCTTTGCGGAAAATAATACAAGATTTAAAGATATTCCAACAAAACCGCTTAATAAGCCGTAATGTGTCCGAACAACCGTGTTGCCCGTATTATCGCTGTCTTTAATAAATAACTTTATTAAAAGATTTGTTATGTTGATTGCCTCCCCTGTACTAAGTATTATATTTAAACAAATATTAAAACATTTGGTTATAGAAAAATTAAATTTTAGATATTCTATATCATTTCGTTTAAAAAAGCAACAATACTGTTAAGCAAATTTGATTTTTAATTATATAATTGATTGTTACCATATAATTGATTGTTACCATATAATCATCAATTGTCCTGACTTTAATAAATAAATCTGTTATTAAATATTGACAATTTATAGTCTGTATCGTATAATACAAAAGCTTTCAATTAATAAAGCAAAACGCCGGTGTGGCGAAATCGGCAGACGCAAGGGACTTAAAATCCCTCGGTGGCAACACTGTACCGGTTCAAGTCCGGTCACCGGCACCAGCCCAGAAGCCTTTATTTATATTGGCTTTTGGGTTTATTTTATTTTTCAGAGATTGTTTTCGATATATTGATAATAAAAACGATATTATTGCATATTTGTATCTTGAATTCGAAAAAATTAATACTTAAGCTGTTTTTAGCATTGAACTGATTTGTTATACAAATATTTGTATTATAAAATACAAATTGCATCAAACTATCTTATAAAGCTGTCATATCCTGAGACTCTCGAAACCAGGCAATAGTTCTTAATATTCCTTCCTCAAAAGAAACCTCCGGCGAAAACCCGGTATCCTTTGATAAATTACTAATGTCGGCGCAAAGATGCATTACTTGAGTATCATTGTATGGGATTTTACCAAAAATTAAATTCAAATCAGGATTGATACAATCTTTTAATACATTAATATATTCGCGAATTGATCTTGTTTGGCCGCTCCCGAGGCAATAGATAGAATTCGCGATTCCTTTTTGACCGATTAGATACAGCGCTTTTGCAAGGTCTTCTGAATATAAATAGTCCCATTGCTGCTCTCCCTTGGTCATATTCGGTGTTGCCTTCATTAAAAACTTACGAATTGCCATGCTTATTAATGTGTCGGGGTTGTCATAGGGACCGTAAACACTAAATATTCTTGCCCATATATGACGGAGTCCTAATGAATTTGCATAAATCTGGCTTAATTTATATGCGCAAAGCTTTGCCGCGCCATAAGCGTTGTCGGGGAAAGTAGGCGTTTCAGGTGCAATTTGTTCGGAAACTCTGCCATATTCCGCCTGTGATCCTGTAGCGACAAAAGTCTCACATCCAAGTTTAGCCGCCAGCTTTACAGCATCCAATGTATATATGATATTTCTATTCTGCTGATAAGAATCGTTCCTGAATTCCTTTTTACCGTTTTCCCAGCCGAAATGATAGAAAGCATCAAAACATTCTTCGCTTTCAAATTCTGACAAATGAGACAAATCACACTCGGTAACTGTAATAAAGTCCAAGTTTCTTATATATTCAGTTCTTGAAGAATTAGGTCTGACAAGAGCAACAGCGCTAATGCCTTTTTGAGATAAATAATTAAGGAAACTAACCCCGACGATGCCTGTGGCTCCAGTTACAATAACTTTTTGAATATCCAAGTGCTCACAGCCTCTTTCAATATAATAATTTTATGTTATATATCAGAACTATTATAAAATAGAAAACTCAGAAATGGTAATCATATGTATATCTGCTTAGTATTCAAATTATTGCATAAAAAACAACATAACACACAGGGAAAACATAACAAACAATAACAGCTAAACTCCAAACGAGACAAAAAGAAAACTTTACAACATTTAAAAACATTTCGGAGAGTGTAAAATTCATCTTACTTTGGATTAAAAATCCAATTAGTAAAAATATTAATGTGCTAAAGCTGATGAGACTGCCGAGCTTCATCCCGCCTGGTAAAAAGGTAAGCTGAACATTGTTTTCACCGGTTTGAAGGTGTACACCAATAAAAGAATTTGCAACTTTTTCAACGGTTGTTTTTTGTCCGTTAATTAAACAACTCCACCCGGAATCATAAGAAACAGGTAGGAACAATATGTTTTTTTCATTGCTTCCGGTTACTGTTAATGTTACCCCTCTGTTGGTGCTAGTCACATTTGAATGATAGCCTTCGTAGCTTTTGGTTAAGGTTCCCAACTTGTCTAAATCAAGTAAACCCAATTGAATATTTTCAGCTGAAAATTCAGATGGACATATGATTTTGATGTTAATCGTTTGATTTGAAAACGCTCCGAAACAAAGCAATTTATTATTAAAATTCATAGGAAAAATCGTATTGTTTTCTTGACCTGCTGAAGGTATACGGATTGCTTTATCCTGAACAAAAAATGACATATTGTTTGGATTACCGTTTGAATAAAAATATAAAACTTGATGTCCGGTTATATACAATGTGTAATCAATTTCCTGTTTCGCATCAATTGTTTCTCCGGAAATCTGTGTGATAACAGAGGTATCGAGGTTTTCATTATTCTTAATAGGATGTATTAACTCTTTTTGTCCGGAGAGTTGCTCATAAAAGTCATTTTGGTATTGAAAGCAATCTACATATGACTTCGAGAGTGAAGAAATAGAACTTGATACAGTAATTCCAAAAGGCAAAGTGTATTTATTGTCATATAAATAATAGGGCTGCATTTCTGCTGTCGAAGTATACAAATCATTATCCAATGTGCAGGTCGATATGGTTTGCTTGATATTTAACAATGCATCCGAGAAAACCGTGCCGCCTGAATCCATCAAACGTGTATACTTGGTTGAATAACCCAATGCACTTAAATTTTTCTGTAATTCACCTGTAACCGAGTGCGTCCAATTTGATACTGCCGCGCGTTGAAGTACAAACGGATAATTGCTGTTTAAAGTATTGCCGATATTTTTTATTCTATCCAAATTTGAAGATGAAATATCCATTTCCTTTCGCAGCTCGTTGGTAACCGGAATGAAAGCTGAGGATTGTTCGGGACTTGTGTATATACTTACTGGCGGACATATAAATACATAAGCACCCATAAGCATCTCTGATGCAATGAGGATGCTTATCCAACGGTAATTATAGAAATGGTTGCTTTTGTGCAGCATGATTGCATATATACCGGTTAGTAAAATGGAAAATAATGTAATCATAACGAACAATAATCTCGAATAATGATTGTTATTTAAAATGCTTTTATATGCAATCAGCAATGCTTTAAAAATTATGAATACAGTTATTATACCTGCAACAATCATGACAATATTTCTGATTATGCTTGGTTTTCTTGCGGTTGTGTTGTTCAATTCGTTAAGATTGTTAATTTTACTGATATAATAACATCCTGAACTAAGCAATACAAAGCTTATGATATATCCAAACCTTAAGGGAAACCCTTTATAGCTTCCAAAGTGCCAAATAAGATTAATGTTTTCAAAAAATATTGGAAGAGCAACAATTAATATAATGCCAATTATGAGGATGTTGGTTCGTTTGTCTTTTCTTGTAGCTATAATACCTTTGATGATAATAACTGCAACAAGAGCGGTTCCAAGCAACATTAGCCATTTCTGGCTGTTCCAATAATCCTTAGCGTTTAAAACATTTATTATTTGCTTTATTATAGTTTGAGAACTCGCCATTCGAACAGATTCAGATGTCTGTTTATATGCGGGAAGCAGGATAAAAGCCGAAAGCCCGATTGCAGAAAAGGTGCCGATACCGAAATTCATTACTAAATGTTTTTCGGTATCTTTCTTGTCAGAAATCATGATATATAGACCACCGGCGAAAAATAGAAATAATAGTATCATAGCTGAACCGTAAAGGTTTATAATGAGGCATAATGCCAGCATGGTAATATACGAAGCTATACGATTATTTTTACAGAGGGTGTATAAAGATAATAATAACAAAGGAAATATTGCGGCAAGATCCAGCCACTGACTGTTTGTATAATATTGCAGAACAAATCCGGAAAATGCGTAACATGTGGCAAAAACAACTTTCCAAAAGATATTGATCGGAAATGCCTTGCGGAGAAATGAATACATACAAACAGACATGGTCATCAATTTTAACATTGTAAATATAGATAGACTTTGCAGAATATTTTCTCTGCTAACAAAAAAGAAAAATAAATTAAAAGGACTTAGAAGACTGCCCGATGAAATTGATTCGGACATATTAATACCAAATGCTGTGTACCAATCAAAAAGAAGGGACTTTGTGCCATGTAAAGCATCATACAAATGGTAGTAAATAGGAGCATTTATTTGTCCCATATCGGCATAATCAATAGTAACAATACCAAAAGGATATATACCCTTCATTTTAAAAACAATCAGCAGGATTGTCATAACAAAGAAAGGCGAATATAGATACTGAAGAAAAATCTTAAATTTATTTTTCGAATTTGTATTTAATCTCATAAGATGTCCTTAATTAAAATAATTCGATAAAGATTAGAGTGAAAAAACTGCGATATAAAAAAACAAAGAAGCATTTTATTGTTCGTCTCAAACAGAAAAAAATTAACCTATTCAACATTATTTCATTTCGGTTTTAGATTCATCCTTAAAATTAATTCTCTCTTCTTCGATTACAAGAGGACGTTTCATGATTCGGCTGTTAATATTCAAAATATACTCACCTAACAAACCGATAAAAAAAATCTGAATTGCTCCTAATACAAAAACACCGAGCATTATCGGAATGTTTCCTGCGGGGAATCGATCCCAAAAGATGATTTTCATAATTAAATAGATAACAGCGCTCAGAATACTCATGAGTGACATGAAAGCACCAAAAATTGTTGCTATTCTCATCCCGATTTTAGTATACGAGGTGAAGCTAAGCATTGCCGCATCATATAAACTATACCAGTTGTTGCTGGTTTTTCCCGCACGTCTTTTTGGTTGTTCATAATATATTTCTTTGCGTTTAGGACCTAACTCGGCAACAATTCCTCTTAAAAAAGGCTGAGGATCATCTAAATTCGACAATACATAAAGAAAGCTTTTATCATAAAGTCCGAATCCGGTAAAATGTTCAATTTGGGTTACATCGGACATCTTTTTGATAAGTTTATAATATATAGAACGAAGCAGATAAGTCAATTTATTTTCTTTGCTTGCTGTTTTAATTCCGCATACAATATTAAACCCGTTTTCCCATTCTCTAACAAAACTTGGGATATTTTCAACAGGGTCCTGAAAATCTGCTGCGATTAAAATCGCGCAGTCACCGGTTGCCTGAGTTAATCCGTAAACAGGGGAATTGAACTGCCCGAAATTTTTTGTATTGAATATTGCTTTTATTTTCGGGTTTGACTTACACAAAAAGCGCAGCAATGGTCTTGTGTTATCAACGGAGCAGTTATCAATGAAGATAATTTCATAGTCGAATTGTTCCAACTCTTTATGAAAGATGTCAACAATTGCTTCACTGAGAGGTACAACATTTTCCTCTTCGTTAAAGCAAGGTACTACAATACTGATTGTTTTCATGATTTACTTCTCCCAATTCAATGCAAAATATTTATTTATTTATGATATGAAGTACATATGTGATGGCTTGTTCTGCTTCTTCTTTTCGTAAATCATTGCAAATAGTAAGTTTCATATTTGTTGATAACAAAATGCATTTTAAATTATTGTCAGTCTGCTTTTTATCTTTTCGAATTGCATCAATCATCTGGTCTAAGGAGAGGGTAGTTAAATATAAATCTGAGCATATAATTTTTTTAATTACTGATTCTATGCGAATAACTATTTCTGCTTCTAATAAACCTCTGCTTAAAGAAATCCTGTTTGCAACAAGCATTCCCATTGCTACGGCTGTTCCGTGAGGGATATGATAATTACTGACAGTCTCAAAAGCATGCGCAAAAGTATGCGCGAAATTCAAATGAATTCGAATGCCTTTATCGAATTCATCTTTTTCGATATAGCCCTTTTTAAATAAAATAGATTGCTTAACAAATTCATCTAATTTTTCTTTATTTCTCTCCAATAATAGATCAATATTATTTTCAATATTAAATAATCCAATATCTCCAATCATTATGTTAAATTTAACTACTTCTCCCAACCCACTCTTATAATCCCTTTCTGAAAGTGTATTAAAAAATTCAGAACAAATATAAATTGTTTCAGGCGGATAGAAAGTGCCTAAAAGATTTTTATATTTTTTATAATTTAAAGAGGTCTTCCCTCCGATACAACTGTCACATGCTGCAAGAAGTGTTGTGGGAATAAATGTCCAATGAATTCCTCTGTATAATATGTTTGCGGCAAATCCGGTTATGTCTTGGATAATCCCTCCGCCGAAAGAAATTAGATGCGCGTTTCTTTTAGCGGGAATCAAGGTCATTATTTCACATATTTCAAGTGCGGTTTCTATTGTTTTATTGGTTTCCAAAGCTTCAATCAGAAATAATTTCTCCGGAGGTATTGTATCAAACAACTTTTCACGGTAAATCTCATAAACCGTTTTATCAATAATAATCAGTGCATTTTCTGATTTTAATAGTTCGTACACAAATGAAAAATCGTTTTCTATATTTACTTTGTAATTGCTTATATAAGAATTAATAATCATCTTTCGGAAAAACCTCCGTCGACAACGATCTTCTGCCCTGTCAAATAAGAATTTTGTTGATCACCAAGGAAAAACACAACTTCTGCGATTTCATCCGGTTCGGCCATTCTTCCTAAAGGAATATCCTTAGCGATTTCCTGAATGGTTTCCGGCGAGTTGTTCTTTCGGGTAAGTTCTGTGAGCGTGAATCCCGGACAAACCGTGTTCACAAGGATATTGTAAGGGGCAAGTTCAATTGCTAATGTGTTTGTAACGCCATGGATACCGTTTTTCGTAGCACTGTAAACACAGCGTCCGCTTTTGGAAACAACCGACCATATGGAGCCGATGTTAACAATTCGTCCATAGTTGTTTTTTTTCATTTGCCCTGCAAAACCGCGCAGCAGTATAATCGGAGAAATTAAGTTTACTTGCATCATAAGATGAATTTCTTCATCGGTGATATCTTCAAGAATATTTATATCATTGATACCAGCATTATTTACAATAACATCAAAATAAACATTTTTATTATCTTCTATATATTTATTTACAGATGCTTCACTTGACAAGTCCATTTCAGCTCTTGATGGAGTAACAACATTATACCCGTTTTGAGCAAACTTCTTCGCGATGGCTTTACCGATACCGCGGGAGCCGCCGGTAATTAAAACTTTTCTCATAACGTTAATTCTCCTCTGAGTATTTATTTGATTCATATTCATCTCTGCTCAGGAAAGGGTACATATCATCAATTTGCGGAGATACAATTTTTCCGTCCGGCAGGATTTTAGAGGACAGCTTCGGTTCAAAAATTTGTTCCGAATCTAATATTATCTCGCAAATTACCGGCCCTGGTGTTGTTAATGCCAACCTGATGTTTTCTTCAGCAGTATCAGGCTCGGATATCGACAAATAGGGCAAACCATAGGCAAAAGCGATCTTCCTCATGTTGGGAAAACTTAACCCGTTGCCGTCGCTGACTCCGACCAACGGCGGTTTGAAAAGATTGTTTTGCGTTTGCCGAATAGAACAATATCCGTTGTTATTAAGAATAAAAATCTTAATGTTGAGTTTATTGTATATGACTGTTTGGAGCTCCTGAATGTTCATCTGGAAACTGCCGTCTCCATCCAGACAAATGACCCTCTCCTTACCCATTGCGATACTGCAGCCTAACGCTGCCGGGAAGCCATAGCCCATAGCCGCACATCCTGAGTTTGTAAACAAGCGCTGCCCTTTTTTAATATTAGCTGCCTGAAACGAAATGACACAGGCGGAACCGTTTCCGGTAATTATTTTATCGTTTTCATTAAGCTCATTGAATAAGTATTTCATGAACACATAGGGGTTTATATATGATTTATTCTTATAATATTTATCCAATACCGCAGGATATCTTTTGTCGGTTTGTCTGCACCAACTTAGCCATTTATCGTGATTGCCGGCAGTTGCTGTTTCTAATGCCATATTTAAGGATGCGAGAACATCAAAAACATTAGCATGAACAGGTATGTCCGGGCTGATTGTTGGCTTTTTAAGTTCGTTTGCATCAATATCAACAATAATTTTAAAAGCTGACTTTGCAAAAATTTTGTAATTATAGCTGATTTGCCTTATATTCAGACGGCATCCGAGAACCAGCATAAGGTCGCAGTTCTCAGTAATAAAATTTCCTCCCCGGGTACCAATTGTTCCGGGGCGGCCGCAGTAGAGCTCATGGTCATTCCAAAGGACATCATGAGCATTCCATGCAGTTACTACAGGTATATTCAGTTTATCTATTAATTCAATAAAACTTTTATGAGCCTTGCCAAGTCGGATGCCGCTGCCTGCTAAGATAACAGGTTTTTTGGCGTTGCGAATATTTTCAAGAATAACCGGTGTTAAGGATGTGTCATAAACCGGATTTTCAGCTGCGGCAAGTTCAATTTCATTAAACCCTTTAAGATCATCTGCTTCCACAATAGCCGCCTGAATGTCCAACGGTATATCAAGCCACACCGGACCGCCTCTGCCATTTAAACACAGATACCAGGCCTTTTCCAGGTGATACTTGATTTCATTAGCATCCGTAATCATATATGCATATTTTGTCATTGGCTTTATGCAGTCTGTAATATTAAATTCCTGGTCCCCCAGCTGGCGAATGCGGACATCGGTTGACCATATTGTCGTTTCTCTCTTAACTTGACCCGAGACAATAAACATGGGGATTGAATCGAGCCATCCGCCTAATACACCGGTAATGGCATTTGTTCCTCCCGGACCGCTTGTTACACAAACAGCAGCGATCGTTCCGGTTAATCTTGTATACGCTTCAGCTGCCATTGCACTGGCTTGTTCATGGTGATTATAGATACATTCCAATTTTTTATGATGACCAAAGGAATCATTCAAATGCATAGCTCCGCCGCCCACAACTGTGAATACATGTTTTACACCTCTTTTTGTTAAAAAATCAGCTATATAATTTGAAACTTTTACTTTCACGGTGTACCTCAAATTTTCATAAAAATGATGTCCGATTCCATCAGTATTGACTTTTATTGAATCTCTTCGATGTAATGTGATTTTGTAATAAAATTAAATTTTACTGAATCGCTTAACCTTTTCAGGCTGGTTATAGCATCGTTGTTAATTTCAAAAGCCTTTTCTTTACTGAAAGAGTATGCCATATTAGGATTTGCATAATCCGATGTTAAAGCTTTTGAATATCCGTCAAAACCGGCAAGCGCAATATTATTTACATTACAGATTTTAAGGAGCTTAAGAAGCATTATCATCGAATTATCAACAAATAAAGCTTTCTCATCAAGAAGTGCGCTATATTCAAAAGTAAAATCAAATTTTCCGTTCGATTTTGTAACATTTGAAGTGGCAATTAATTTAATATGCGAGTCTAATTTACTTATTCTCGATGAGAGTTGAACATATCTTCTGGAATTACTGATAAAAATATAATTAACATCATATACTGGCAGAAAATTTACAGCAATAACAATGGGTTCATATTTCTCAATATATTTTAAAATTGTTTCTCTCTCGGTTTCAATAGTATTTCCGGAACCGAGCATTAAAATCCGCTGACCCTCAAAGGCTTGTGTCAACTTTTTGATGTCATCTTCATCGTTGCAGTCCCTTTTTTGATAATTTAAATAAAGTGTTTCAATACAGGCTTTATCATATAAAAGTTTCTTATCAGACTCAATGCCGCTTAATATTTCATTAATTGACTTTATTGATAGTGTCTTCTTGTCCATAAGATAGGTAACATAATTAGGATGGCAATCATTAGACGCAGACATAAAGAATTTAAAATTATAACCCCAGGGAATTTTACGGTATATCTCTAAAATCGTTACATCGATTGCTTCCAGGATTTGTCCCAAGTTATAGTTTTTATTTAAATGTTCATTCATATACATAGCCAATAATTCCAAAGGCGCATTTCCGGCACTCTTACCCATCCCGTAAAGAGTTCCGTCTACCAAAAATATCCTATTTTCAGGAGGAGACTCTAACAGTTCAACACAGTTCGCATAGGCAAGTTGAAAATTGTTGTGTGAATGATATCCAAGCCCAATGGAATTATTCATATATTTATCAGTTAAATTATAATAATGAACTAATTCTTGCTTATTATACAACAACCCGTATGTATCCACCAAAGAAAAAGCATAGGGCTTCAAATCATTGACCAATTCTAATAATTCCATCATTTCATCATCGCAATAACTTGTGATAGATACAGCCTGAACAAATATTTTGTATCCTAAATCTTTAACTTGTCGGCAGAAGGAAATAGCTTGATGCATAATTTCTTTTTTAAATATGATTCGAATTCCATCAAGAAAGCATTCATTGCAAGGCAAAATATTCTCAATTCCACAGGTGCCGTAATCAATCATACCAACAATAAGAGATTTTTCCTTATCCAGTCCGCCATAAATTTTATTGACAGCATTACAGTCGGGCATGATTGTTCTGTTAATGTCAAAAATTCTGCGATCATCTAAAAATCCAACCTCAACGATATCAATTCCCGCGCTAATCAACCGTTCAAATACATTGATGATATTGTCATAGCCAAATTCCCAATCATTAACATACCCACCGTCACGCAAAGTGCAATCAAGTAATTTGATATTATTCATCTTTGTTCTCCTCACTTGACTATAAGCCCAGAATTTATTCAATAAAAAATTAAGGGGAATGGTAACAAGTAAATTAATTAACGGCGCGAGATATTTTGCCAACTCAGTATTAGTTCGAACAATATCGGCCTTTGCTAAAATCTCAACCGCGAAATTGATATATTGTGAAATGTTGATTACGCTAATCCATAAAATCAGCAGCAAACTATTTATAAGTAAACCGGAAAAACCATATGAAACATAAGTCTTGGTAAGTACCTTCCACCAAATACGTTTTTCTTTGTCGTCTTTTTCCTTGAAAACAAATTTGCTGTTCAATAAAAAAGAAGTAAATACGCTTATAACAAAACCTGCGATACTGCCGACAAGGTAATGAAAACCTAAATAAACAAAAGCGGAGTATATGGAATATGAAATAATCGTATTAATAAACCCAACCAAACCAAACTTGATAAATTGAATACATCCTCTTTTATCTTGTGTCATGTCAGAAATATTATTGATGTTAATTCACTGCCTCTTTGATTATTTTTACTATGTAGTCAATCTTTTCATCGTTCATACCCGGGTAAACACCGACCCAGAAGGTATCGTTCATGATTCTGTCCGTGTTTGATAAATCTCCGATAACGCGATAACCGTATTTCCCGTCACGCATGGCATCAAAACAAGGATGCTTGATAATGTTGCCTGCGAAAAGCATTCGAGTCTGCACACCTTTATCTTCTATATATTTAACAACCTTGCTGCGATCAGTTCCATCACAGCAAGTTATTAAAAAACCAAACCAGCTTGGTTTTGAGGATGCGCAAGCTTCCGGTAAAATTATTTTATCAGAAAGTTTATCAAGCCCTGTCTTTAAGCGGTTAAAATTGTGAATTCGTTTTTCGATAAAAAATGGGAGCTTTTTCAGTTGCGCACAGCCGATTGCCGCTTGCATATCGGTTGCTTTTAAATTATAACCAAAATGAGAATAAACATATTTATGGTCATACCCTTTTGGCAGATCTCCGTATTGCCGATCAAATCTATGACCGCAGTAATTGTCATATCCTGACGGACAAATACAATCACGCCCCCAATCACGCATAGATTTTACAATTTTAGCCAACAATGAATTATTAGTATATACTGCTCCGCCTTCACCCATGGTCATGTGATGAGGCGGATAAAAGCTGGCTGTGCCAATGTCACCGATAGTGCCTGTATAACGATAGATATCGCCTATCATATATTTGGAACCTAAAGCATCACAATTATCTTCCACCAGCCAAAGATTGTGTTTTTTACAAAATGCATTTACAGCCGCTAAATCAAAGGGATTGCCTAATGTATGCGCCAGCATGACAGCTTTTGTTTTGGATGATAATGCCTGTTCTAACTGTGACACATCAATATTATACTGCGGAATTGTAATGTCCAAAAAAACCGGTATTGCGCCGAACTGAATAATCGGTGCAACTGTTGTGGGAAAACCTGCCGCTATTGTTATTACTTCATCATCTTTTTTTATGGCACGGTCACCGAGAAGGGGAGAGGTCAGTGCCATAAAGGCCAATAAATTAGCAGAAGATCCGGAGTTAACCAGTGAACAGAATTCAACATCAAGGTAGTCACTCAGCATCTTCTCAAACTCAATAGTATAACGTCCGGATGTCAGCCAAAATTCTAATGCACTGTCAACTAAATTAACCATTTCATCATGATCATATATGCGTGACGCATACGGTATCCGCTGACCTTCCTCATAAACCGGTTTATTATTGTGAAAAACATCACAATATTCTGAAACGGCTTTTAAAATTTCATTTCTTGCCTGTTCTTCAGTAAAGGAATCAAACATTATAACACCTAACCTCTTAGAAAATCATTTATTTGTAAATTCATCATATGGCTGACATTTTCATTTATTAAAAAACTTTTTGTCCATTCAACAGTTTTTTCGATAGCCTGATTAATATTCCATCTCGGCTGCCAGCCTAAGCGATCTTTAATTTTAGAACAATCCAATTTTAGAAAATGAGCTTCATGAGGTGCGTTATTTTCGGCAATATTTACCCAACTTTGATTTTGACCCCACTTAATGCAAAACAAAGTGACCAAATCACCTGTAGTCACACAATCACTTTCATCCGGTCCGACATTGAACCAGCCGGAAAAGTTTATATCTTCAAATTGTTTTTGTGCTATTAACAAATATGCGTACAATGGATCTAAAACATGCTGATACGGCCTTATGGAATAGGGGTTTCTTACAACGATATCTTTATTTTGGCTTGAAGCACGTACACAATCGGAAATTATTCTATCATTTGCAAAGTCTCCTCCGCCAATAACATTCCCCGCGCGTGCAGTTGAAACGGCAACGTGACCATCGGAGAAGAAAGAATTTTTATAACAATGTGTTACCAATTCAGAGCAGGATTTACTGTTCGAATAAGGATCAAAGCCATCCAATTGATCGGTTTCACTATATCCGATATCGTTTTCCCTGTTTTCATAAACCTTATCGGTGGTAATATTTAAAAACGATTTTACACAATCATTCTTGCGGATACATTCCAGAACATTTACGGTTCCCATTACATTTGTTTCATAGGTGTAATGAGGATTCTTATAACTGTCTCTCACTATTGGCTGAGCAGCCAGATGAAATACGATTTCAGGTTGATACTTTTCAAAAGTTGATTCGAGTAGTCCTAAATCACGCACATCACCGATAACAGAAATAATTTTGCTTTCAATTCCGCTTAGTTCAAATATGCTCGGATTGGTTGGCGGCAATAAAGCGTATCCGGTAACATCAGCACCTGCCATCACCAGCATATGACAAAGCCAGGTACCTTTAAAGCCTGTGTGGCCGGTTATCAGCACTTTCTTTTTTTTATAAAAACTTAAATCCAACATACTAAGTTACCACACTTTCCAAGGAGCCTCATTTTTGTCCCACAATCCTTCCAAAAGCTGCTTATCCCGCTGTGTATCCATACACTGCCAAAAACCGTCATGGTGAAATGACATTAGTTGACCCTCCTTTGCAATGGTTTCCAAAGGAAATTTTTCGAAAACCGTACTGTCTCCTTCAATATAAGCGAAAATGTCAGGCTGAAGCACCATGAAACCGCCGTTTATCAAGCTGTTGTCATCATTGCTTTTCTCGCGAAAAGCGTTAATATTATTGTTGCTGTCTACATCAAGAACACCGAATTTCTGCCCAAAGTCAATTGCTGTTAACGTCGCGATTTTACCGTGCGATTTGTGATATTTAACTAATTCTGGAATGTTTACATTTGAAACTCCGTCACCGTATGTGAGCATGAAGGCCTCATTTTCGATGTATTTATTAATTCGCTTAACCCTGCCTCCGGTCATGGTGTTTAAGCCTGTATCCACTAACGTCACTTTCCATGGTTCAGCGATATTGTTATGAATTATCATCTCATTATCCTTGGTAAAGTTAAAAGTAACATCATTTCGGTATAAGTAGTAATCAGCGAAAAATTCCTTGATAATATGTTGTTTATATCCGCAGCAGATGATAAATTCATTGTATCCATAATATGAATAGAGTTTCATAATATGCCAAAGAATAGGCATTCCGCCGATTTCAATCATCGGTTTTGGTGTTAAGTGGCTTTCCTCACTGATGCGTGTACCGAATCCGCCTGCTAATATTACTACTTTCATTATTAGCCTCCTGTATATGTTTAAATAAATAAAATGAAATGATTATAATGCGATTATAATCTAAATATCGGTAACAAGTCAATTGCCTGCTAAATTGACCGCTGTATTGCAGTAATAGAAAAATGATATTCTACAATATAAAATATATTTACTATCTCAGAAATTTCAATATCTCATTAAAAGATAAAACAAACGTATATATTACTTTGAATAAATCTAAAAATTCGGTAAAAAAATCTCTCGAATCAGTTGTGCTCCCGGTTTCAATTTCGCCGTTTTTAGTAATTCTGAATTCTAAGGTTCCGCTCATTAGATTTTTTTCACTGTCACCAATTTTATAACTGTATGCTTTGCCGGCTTCAAGACCGCTTATGGTAACTGTATGCTTAAGCAGAGACTTTGTTTTGTAAAGTGTTGTGAAACCAAGTTCTATTGCCGGTATCTTTTTTTCAAACCTTTCGTAAGAACCGGTAATAACCGCGTTGGCGGAAAGCGGTGATAGCTCAACATTGTTGCCGTATATGCCCATCAGGGTATTCCAATTGATTTTTATTTCACCGGGGTTTGTGCCGGCGGATAAGGAGATATCAGCTGGCAACCTGTAATTCTCTGCCGTCGGTACTACTGCCACCTTGCCTTTATATTCCAGTGTAGTATTATAATCACCAAGTTTACAAGGGTTTTCATCCGAAGTAAACGAAACGATAATATCCGCGAGCGCATTTGAAATATCAAGGCGGGCTTCCGAGTTCAAATATTTATAACCTGCTGTATAAACGAGTACTTTTACTAAATCTCTGCCGCTGTCTATACCAATAAACGGCAGTTTATTCAAACGGTTTGCGGCGTCATCAAGAATCAGGTCAAGTATACCGCCAACACTTAAGTCGTCTCCGGCTATTGCACGAAGCCTTAACATAATATCGGCGGGCAGGAGAATGTCCAAATCATTCAGGCTGATGGATGGTAAGATATCATCAAAAAGCAAATCGTTGATTATAATATCAATCAGTTCCTCAATAACCCTGTCTGCGCCTGCTTGCGTTCGCAAAGCTGATACCGCTTCGATTATTTCAGGATTATCTTCCGGATTTTCGTTGCCGGCTGAGTTGTAACCGAGTGCGAGCAGAGCAATTTTACCAAATTCTGTCGTGCTTTTTCCCGGCGATATTTCAAATGAAGCAAATCGTGCCACAATTGAGCTGACAAGTTCTTCTGTATGCGTCTTATCAAAGATATATTTATTGTCAATACGTGCCACAACAGCGCCTAAAAACTGAGTAAATGCTTCCGGTGTAAGGTTATAACTTTTGAGTGTTGATTTCAAAGCAGGTGAATTTTTCGTAAGTGCTGCTCCGATATCTATTCCTTTTGTTTTCAAAAAACCTGTCAGACCTTTAGGCAAGGCATCATCAATTGCAATAGAAACCCTAAAAAGAAAGGCATTATTAAAGTAGTTTGTCCCATTGTTCCTAATACCGTTTTCAATGGAACCGCCATAAAGTATTGGCATACAGTAATTTTCACTGAACGGTTTTTGAATAATTCCGTATTTATCGGAGATGTTGCTGATGTCAACAAGGGATTCGGCATCGCAGTCAACATTGTTGAGATTGCATCTAACCTGACCCTGAAGAAAACCTTTTGAAAAACTTGCTTCACGGTATGTATCGGGGTAACTGCTTAATTCGCAGGTTTCAATGTCGTATAAAGTTTCATTGTTGGCGGAAATCGTTGACGCGACATCGTTGGAGTGCATGTGACCGGTAAAAATAAAATGCATTCCGGCATCTGCAAACTCACCCGAAAGTCTCTCGTTGTCTAATATTGTTGAATTCTTTGATAAAAACTTTTGCAGGTCAAAATGCTCCACAAGGCTGCCATGCGCCATAGCAATGACTGTTTCACCGCTTTTTACCGCTTCTTTTGTTTCGTTTAACACCCAAGCGGCAAGTCCCGGTGTAATCTGCATTCTGCTTTCTTTTGCATCATTTTTGCTCGTCGTCACATCCGCGGAATATATACACGAGTCTATTGCGATTAAACGGTAACCGCCGCGCAGACCAACCGAGTAAGAAAGCCCGCCCGCTTTGCCTGTAGCGGGTGTAAATATTCTATCTGCCTGATTATAACCAAAATCAGCATATATTTCTTTAAATTCTTCAGGAGTGGTAAGCAAAAGTTCCGGATTGTTGTCCGCGGTTATCCTTTTACCTCCCGGACCATTGTAATTGACTGCATTGTAGTTGTTCACATCGTGGTTGCCGTTAATAACAAAAACTTCAATTCCTGTTTGCACTTCAAATTCTCTGAGCAGGTCAGCTATTTCTGTGTGCCCGAGTGTTTCTCCCTCAAAGGTTAAGTCGCCGGGCAGGATCAGATAATCCATATTATATAGTCCTTTTGATTTTCGTTCAGCTATTGTTTGCAGTGCGGCTTTCGTTATTGCTGTTGATTCACCCATAAGCTTGGAATCACAGTAAGCGTCATGCATATATTCTATCGAATTATTATTAACATAGCTTTCAGGGAAATAGTGTGTATCAGACATTACCCCGATTTTTGTTGGCGGATCAAACATGTCTTTTGTAAAAAAAGCGTTTGCCGGTACAACCCCAACCAGCATAACAAATGTCATTAAAGTGGCAACAGATTTAATAAGTGTTCTTTTCATCGGTCAATTTCCTCTTTCCTAATGTTCTTTTTTTTATTTAGGGTAAGCTTAGCGCCGCCGCATGTGATAACCATTTCTTCCGCTTTTCTGTCTGTGACGGAATATGCACTGTCAAAGCGCTTATATTCAGTGCTGACATTCAAGCCGTTCACTATAACTTTTTCTTTATATATGACAGTAACTTCGTCACCTTTTGAAGCATAGGTAACTTTTTTACCAGATTGTTCGAATTTCACGGAGTTTGCTTTAATCCGTTCGACGAATTTTACAAAGCTCGTGTCTTCGGTAAGGGAGGAAAGCTCAAATATCCAGTATTGATGATCTCCGGATTGTTTTAACTCGTAAGGCTGAGTAAGACCGTAATTTCCGATCTTTTCGTCCCGCATCGGCCCAAGCTCTATATTTGAAGCACCGGTAATCGCGGCATATGCTTCGCCTTTTCTGCAAAATGCGAAGTTGCCTTCAATGATATGTTCATCCATTAACTCTGTGGGGAAAAATGCGTGTGTATAGTCCAACGGTTTCTTTTCAAGATGTCTTTTTGCGGTCAAGTCGTATAGCATAACTGCAATATTCTTATGCTGAAAAGCATGCGGAAGCCTGAAACTTCCTATAATAAAGGACGGTGAACCTCCGTCGGAAAGCTTGGTTGGCCAAGTGGTGAAAAGCGAAATGGTCCTGTCCAGTGTCGCGCTAAAAATATGCTGCTGAAAAGCGCAGGTTCCGGTTCCGTATTGCTGCGCGGTAGCCATAATATAGTCCTTAGTCCGGTAGGCGTATACATTTGACCTGTTTAGCGCGACTGTGTCGGAAGGGGATTTAATCAGCTTCGAAATCGGACCCATAAGCCCAAAAAGTTTAAAAAACAAAATATTGAAGAAACCTAACGGATTTACGAAAATGTTGTTGAACATGTGATTTTTTGATAGATATTTTATTGTGTTGGCAATCAGTTCCGGGCTTGTGAACGCTTCTTTACCGAATTGCATCATAATCTGTTTATCTGCCTGACCGATCAAACCCTCGTCTTTCATTTCCCAAACACTGACTCCATTGGATGCTAAAATAATTTGTTCTGATTCATCACACATAATATTCCTGATGGCGGCAGGCAACTTGTATTCATTATTAAGTGCAAAATTATTCAGCATTCCGTGAATATTTTCAAGGTTCCCAACAGGATATTCTGGCCAAAGCCATGTTATTGCGTCACGCAAAGAGTTCCCTTTGTCACTGCTGATTTTATGTCCCGAATACATTCGACCTCCGGTTGAAACGAAGGCGCCTTTTAAACTGTGAGATGCAACATCAAACCAAAAAATATCTATTATCATATTCATTTTAATTTTGAGCTTTTCATCATGAACAAACTCGGCAAAATTGCTCATTGCCGCAAGGTCTTCAACATAGTATACATTAGAATACCATTCTGAAAATCCGTAAGTGTATCGAAGCTCCATCCAATCATCAACGCGCTTCGCAGCTTTTTTCATATGCTCTTTTCCGCTTTTTCCGTCATTCCCGAATATTTCATCGGGAAATGTTTGCCCGGCAAGATATTCCGCTCCTGCAAAAAGTATTTGATGGTTTTCGGACCAGAAGCACATGGAATCTTTGCCTGGCTCATCCATCCAGTATTTGAAGTTTAGAATGGTATCACGGATTTTATCGCACGCCGGCTGCGGCAGCTTGTCACCAAACTGAATGTAAAGTCTGATAAGTGTAGTCAACTTGAAGTCAGCGCAGTCATAGCGGCTGTTGATATAAGCTAAAGCTGTTTTAAGCTTTTCTGTCAGCTCATCGGCGGAAATCTCATCGCCTCTGTTGAGCCTCGCTAAAACTTCGCCTTCAAAGGTATTATTATCGGGTTTTGGCAGGTCGTGAAATTTTTTTCTCAACAGCGCTCGGGCAACATCAAAGCCAATCCATAGAAAAACAAATAACAGAATAAACCATAAATACTTCATTTTTAAATGCCTCTAAATTCTGCTTAATTTGTGCTCATTAGTTTTTCGAACCAGGTTTCCGGGTTTGGAATGGGGCGCACCGGAAGCCATTTCGTACTGCATGCCTCACCGCAAAGCTCAACATATTGAATAACATCCGCAAAGTCATCATTAACGAATGGTTTAATAATACCGTTTTCCTCTACAATAAAGGAACCTCTGCCGCTGCCGCCTTTTATAATATAATCAAGCATGGCGGAAAGACATACAAACTGAGAAATAATTAAATCACGGTTACGCAGCGCGGCGGGTAGTTGGGCGGGTGAGGTGACACAGCTCTTTGTTGTAAAATTATTAAAATCCGTGAGGCAGGCGTCAATGCATTCTCTTAACTTGTCAGGATTTCGCGCAAAGGAGGCATTCTCGGACATTCTTTTTTGCAGTTCGTTCCTGAAAATTACAGAGTTGTTCTCATTCTTTATAAGCTCTGTAAAACAACTGATAAGTTTTATGATTTGAGCGTCATCAATTTTATAGGAATCTAACACTGCTTTTTGCCCGGATATCTTTTTGGTGGCACGCAATGCGTCAACCTGCGTTGCATTTAAAGCAGTACCGCCGGGCCGGTATATCCCAAAAGTTGCTGCGGCTTCGCCTATAGCGAATAAACCTTTGATATTCGTTTGGCAATCCGCATCAACCGCAAGGCCACCGTTGCAATGCTGTGCGGCAACACAGATTTCTATAGTACTTTCCATCAAATCATATCCGTTGTTTTTATAAACCTCATATGCCTTCCGGTTCAACTTTATCAGTCTTTCAACCGGAGTTCCAAGCATTGCGTTGCTCTTGTCAAGGTGTTGCCTGCATTCATCGGTAAGCAGGGAAAAATCAAACCGGTTGCCCAAAGGGTTTTTGGTAAAATCCATGAACACTTTGCGCCCTGCTTGAAGTTCCTTGAAAACAGCAAGGTCTATTCTTGATGATCCGCTCAAAGCTTTTTTAGCGTCAAAGGGCCATTGATATCCTTTTAAGAAAGTCATTTCCAATAAATCTTTATCGCAGAACATTTCGGACAAAAATTCTATCTCTGCGCTACCATCCGGCTCAGTTGAATAATATCGCGGCAAAACCTGCTGAAAACTGCCGGAAAGATTCCATCTGAAACCGGTTGACGCAATGCCGTACTGCCATTCTGTAAGATTAGCTCCCAAAGCGCCCGCCCGAAACGCCATACCGGTGCTGCCTGTTTGCGAATGAGGATAGACACTGTCGCGGTAAAGCCCGGCCGGTCCTCCTGTGGCAAGAATAATATTGCTGCAAATAAAATAAGAAAAAGCTTTCAAGATATCATCAAGCTTATCGGTATTCAGCGCAACAAATCCGTTAACAGCTCCGTCATTAATAATAAGCTCAACAGCTAAACAATGGTCAAATATGTCAACACCGTTATTTTTGACTTCTTTTTCGAGACACTCAACCATATACTTCGACGTTAACGGCCCGGCGGAAACAGCCCTAAGGGTATTGTCATGGTCTGTTTTATATCCGGCATACTCGCCGAATTCATTTGCCGGGAAGGGTACTCCCAGATTCACAAGGTTGAAAAAACCTCTCGCGGAAAGCGCTGCCTGGCAAAAAGCGGTGTCTCCGTTCATGCAGCCTCCGGCAAATAAATCCCTTGCCATCTGCCGCACGCTGTCCTTTTCCTCACCGGCAACGGATAGTTTGTAATAAGTCTGTTTATCTGAGCCGGTATTGCGGGAGGTTCCCATGCTCAGCCCTTCCGTAACAATACAGAAATTATCCCTGCCGTTTCGGCTGAGTTCGTTCGCCGCGGCAAGCCCGGCTGCTCCGCTGCCGATTATAACAGTGTTGCAACGGTTTATTTTAACAGAATACTTACCGATGTTGATTATTTCGTCCATGTTTTTCCTCATTTGACATATTACAGCCGCTTTATATTTAACCCACCGTCAACATATAGTACCTGCCCCGTAGAATAGGTCAGCTGACCGCTTGCCAGAATCCAGACAGCGTTAGCCACATCTTCGGGCATGCCAAGCCTTTTGATTGGAGTCAAACCTTCAGCAATCCGTTTTTCATATTTATCCTTAACAGGAGCAATCATATCCGTTAGAATAATTCCGGGTCTGACTTCATACACCGGAATACCGTATTCGGCAAGACGAACGGCAAAAAGCTGCGTGGCCATGCTTGTGCCGGCTTTTGAGATGCAGTATTCCGCGCGGTTTGTCGATACGGTGTCTGCCGATACAGAGCTGATATTGATAATAACAGGCCGGCTATTCAACGCGTCGTTATCCTGTTTTATCATCATATTGGCGACCGATTGGGTGAGCATAAATGAGCCTCTTAGATTAACATTAAGAACCTCATCGAAACTTTGTGAGCTCATCTCCAAAATATCCGCTCTGACTCTTGGAGCCATGGAAGCATTGTTGACAAGCAAATCAATTCTGCCGGTTTTACCTGCTTCCTTAAGAAGATTTTCCCGCGCGCTGCTGTCTCCGAGGCTGCCCCTTATATATATAACCTCGGCACCTGCGTCTTCAATCATTTTTAGCCCCTGAGCTGCTTTTTCAAGCGAACTGTTGCCCATAGTAGCAATATTATAGCCTTCTTTTGCAAGCCTGACAGCAATAGCGTTGCCGATGCCTTTTGAAGCGCCGGTGACGATAGCCAGCCGTTTCCCCTCCATATATATGCAAACCTCCATACAATAAAATATCTATTCTATAACTATACAAATAAATAGATAATATTTCAACAATTAAATGCAAGAAAATCGAAAAATACCAATATGTTACGAAAACAGAAATATACTTTTACTGAGATTTTGTATAATAACTACTGAGGAAATGGATGTGATGCATTGAGCTTTGGTTTTAACAGTCTATCCGAACTGAAATCAGATTGTAAAATTAAAAATTATAATATAAATTTCTGCGATGATCTGTCTGTTCTCGGATCATCGCAAAAAGTCGGAAACCGGTTTGCCGAAAACAGGTTTTGTGTTCATCCGATGGAAGGCAGCGATTCTTTGCCGGACGGATCGCCTTCGGAATTGACCTTTGAGCGTTACAGAAGATTTGCACACGGAGGTTCCGGAATTATCTGGTTTGAGGCAGTAAGCGTATTGTCGGAAGCCAGGGCGAGCGCCAATCAGCTTATGCTTACACAGGAAAACTTACCCGCTTTTCAAAACCTTCTGCAAATAATAAAAGAAGAAGGCTTAAAAGCAAACGGTTATGCGCCGATCGTCATAATGCAGCTTACGCATTCTGGAAGATTTTCCAAGCCTTTCGGAACACCTCGGCCGATAATTGCTTATCATCATGCAGAAATTGATCTTCGTCACAATGTCAACTCGGATTTGCCGGTAGCTTCGGATGAATATCTCGCTGCAATACCCGAACAATTTGCAAAAACAGCGCTGCTTGCTCAAAAAGCTGGTTTTGACGGCGCGGATATAAAGTGCTGCCACAGGTATTTGCTCAGCGAATTGCTGTCGGCTTTTTGGCGTGAGGGCAAATACGGCGGTAGTTTTGAAAACCGTACGAGGCTGTTTATTGAATGCGTCGACGCTGTCCGCGCTGCTGCCGGTAACGGCTTCATAGCCGGAACAAGATTAAACGGCTTTGATGCTTTAACCTCAGGATTTTCGTGCAGCAAGTCTGATTATATGAAACCTGACTTGCGTGAAACCTTAAAACTTGTAAAATTCCTAAAAGCGCATGGCATCGATATTTTTAATATTACGACAGGCTCGCCGTACTATAACTCTTTTGTGAACCGCCCCAACGATATTGAAAAAAACGAACCTCCGCTTTTGGGCGTTTCGAGAATGTTTTCGGTTGTGGGCGAAATTCAGAATGAATGTAATAATACTCCGGTTGTCAGCACAGGATTTTCTTATTTAAGAGAGTATATTCCCTTCGCGGCGGCGGGAGAAATCCTCGCCGGCAGGTGTTCCTTTGCAGGCCTTGGGCGTATGAGCTTCGCTTATCCGGATTTCCCGAGGGATGTTCTGTCCGGCAAACTGCCTCAAGCGAATTTGCTTTGCACGACCTGTGGCAAATGCGCTCAGCTGCTGCGGGGCGGAGGACCGAGTTATTGCGCGGTTCGCGAAAAAAAGTAAATTTGAATTTTTATTGAAAGAAGGATGTTTGGATGAACCTTGGTATTGTAACAGATGAAATATCCGTGAATTTACTGTTTGCCTTGGGAGCGGCTGCCGCGTTAGGGCTGAAACGGATTGAATTGCGCGGAACATCTGCGGGCAGAGTTCCTTTTATATCGGAAGAAGAAAAAGAACTCTTGGAGGAGTTGGTTGATGATTACGGGTTTGTCATTACAGCAATATCTCCCGGAACTTTCAAATGCAAGCTCCGTTCGCCTCAATTTAAGGAGCAACTGAAAAATTTCGAAAAAGCCTTGGATTTTGCCGAGAAGTTTGAAGTGCCGAAAATAATCACTTTTGCCGTTGAACGCAGCGGGGATGACATCGATGAGGACTATCAAACGATAATAGAGGCGGTCGGAGAGGCTGCTCTTCTTGCGAAAAAAAGAGGCGTTATTATCGCAGCCGAAAACGAAGCCGGCTGCTGGAATGACACACCGGATAGTATTATCCGCTTGCATAACGATTTGGAAAACACGGGTCTGCTGTTAAACTGGGACCCCGGGAATTTTCATGCTTCCTGCGGCCTTGACTATAAGGCGGGATATGAGGCGCTCAAAAAGTACATTTGCAATGTCCATATTAAAGATTCTGCTGGGCAGGGAAAAGAGCACCGCTGGGCAGCCTTAGGCGAAGGTGAAATTAACTGGCAAAATCAAATAGCAGATATCTTAAAGGATATGCCGGAAGTGGATATGTCAATTGAAACACACACCTGGCCTTTGCTCGAAAACACAATTGTTAATTTGAAAATAATAGACGAATATATAAGGAGCGCTCAAAATGGCTGAAAAATTGAAGGTTATTCTTGCAGGTATCGGTGGTTACGGCGCGGGTTATGTGATGACCGCGCTCAATATGGAGGACGAGATTGAGGTCGTTGGCATAGTCGACCCTTTTGCTGACAAAAGTCCCGCCTTTGATTCGGTTGAGGACCTTCCGGTTTTTGACACGATTGACGGATTCTTTGAAGCGGGAAACACAGCGGAAGCAATTGTCATTTCAACACCGATTCAGCTTCATTGCAGGCATTTATGCTCTGCGCTTAACCACGGTCTTCATGTTCTGTGCGAAAAACCTCTTTGCGCTTCCCTCGAAGAAGCGCAAGCTATGCTGGAGGCCTCAAGAAATCATCCGGAACAAAAGGTGCTGATTGGTTTCCAGTGGTCTTTTTCTCCCGCCATTCTGGAAGCAAAAAAGCAAATCCTTGAGGGAGTTTGGGGTAAACCTCTTTCAATGAAAGCTATTGTCCGCTGGCCGCGCGCGTTCAGCTATTATAACCGCAATGATTGGGCCGGCAGATTAAAAGACAGCAAGGGCAACTATGTGGGCGACAGCATAATTTCAAACGCGACAGCCCACTATCTCCACAACCCACTGTTTATGCTGGGCAGCACTATGAGCCTTTCGGCGGAACCATCAAAAATCGAGGCGGAGTGTTTTAAAGCTTTTGATATAGAAACATTTGATACAGCGTTTGTCCGCCTGACAGTTCCGAATATGCCCGGGAGTGAAACTAAAGTAATGATTTGCGTTTCACACTGCAGTGAAGAAAGCGCCGAACCAAACATTGAATACACCTTCGAAAACGGTAAAATGTGGTGTTCGGGTGATGACAGGCTTCATGGCGAATTAAACGGCAATCCGATAGAGTTTGGTATTATAGGCTCGAATCTTGAGGGGTACTTCAATAAAATGCAATGGCTTTGCGAATGTGCGCAAAACGGAGCAGAGTCACCATGCACATCGGAAACAGCGTTGCCTGAACTGTATGTTGCCAACTTCATTATAAGCAACATGCCTGTTAAGCTCTTTAAGAAAAGCAGTATTGAAGAATGTACGGCTCCAATGAAAGAGAAGAGGCTGAAAGTAAACGGCCTTGATGCGGTTATGAAGGAATGCTTCGAAACAATGCTGCTGCCTTCCGAGCTGAAAGCGGTTCTTTAAAACAAAACGAATAATATTATATTGCCCAAACCGATAATGCATATATTTATCACACCGGTTTCGGGTAATAAAATGCTGAATATTTTATCTTTAAATCGGAAGGTGAAAGCGTTGGAAGAGATGACAACTCATGAAAGATTCTCGCGTATGTATGCCCACAAAGAAGCAGACAGGGTTCCGATTATCGACTCGCCCTGGAGCGGGACATTAGCGCGATGGCGCAAAGAGGGAATGCCGAAAAATGTTGCTTGGTATGACTATTTCGGGGTTGACCATACTATTGGAATCGGTGTTGACAATTCGCCGCGTTTTAAATCAAGGCTGGTTAAAAGAACTGAAGATTATACAATTGTCACCACCAATTGGGGCGCAACGCTTAAACAGCAGAATCATGCTGACTCAACCCCCGAATTCCTTAATTTTAAAGTGAAAACTTCAGACGATTGGCAAAAGGCCAAAGCTCGTATGACCCCAACAAAAAGCCGTGTTGATTGGTCCGGTTTAAAGCGGAATTACAAAACTTGGCGTAAAAACGGCGAATGGCTCGAAGCTGGATTTTGGTTTGGGTTTGACATTACCCACTCATGGTTTATCGGCACCGAAAGGCTTTTGATTGCTATGGCCGAAGAACCGGAATGGTGCATGGATATTTTTAATCATTGCCTGGATATGAACATCGCTTTATTTGATATGATATGGGATGCCGGATACACCTTTGACTGTATCAGCTGGCCGGATGACATGGGCTATAAGCAAAATCAGTTTTTCTCACTCAATATGTACCGTGAACTGTTGAAACCGGTGCAAAAGCGCGCCGTGGAATGGGCGCATAATAAAGGCATTCCGGTTCATTTGCATTCCTGCGGAGATATACGTCCGTTTATTCCGGATCTTGTCGAAATCGGAATTGATTCCTTGAACCCTATTGAAGTGAAGGCAGGCATGGACCCTTATTTAATCAAAAAAGATTACGGGGATAAGCTTGTTTTGCATGGCGGCTTAAATGCTGTATTATGGGACGATATTGATGCGGTGGAAGCTGAAATGCGAAAGCTGATACCCACGCTTAAAATTAACGGTGGTTATATTTTCAGCTCCGACCATTCTATACCGAATACCGTAAGCTTAGAGTCGATGAAACGCATTGCCGCATTGGCAAAAGAATTGGGTTCATATCGTTAAGAAATTAAATATCTGTTATAAATATTAAAGTAGCAAAAAGCAGAAACAGGTGGTATAATTTATTTATTATTGTAATTTATTATATAGAAAATAGCTGTTATATTATTTGTATATAATGGTTCAGAAAAGTCTGTTGATATTAATTTCTGATTTTGATTAAAATTTCCGCAGGAGGTAGATATAAATGGCATCCAAGATGCTTAATGAGGTGCTGGCTGCCGAAAGTGCGGCGGCATCAGAGGAGCGTGAAGCAAAAAAACAGGCAGAAGAAATAATCACCGCTGCAAAGAAAACAGCGGAAAAGATTATAGAATCTGCTAGCCAAGCTTCACATAAGGCTGCTGAAACAATTTTGTCATCGGCAAAAAGCCGTGCGGCTGAAATCGAAAACGAGGCTGTCGGGCAGGCTAATGCCGAGGCGGACAGAATTAAAAACGCTGCTATGCAAAAGAGGCAAACAGCCGTAAAGGTTGTGGCTGAGTTTATACTTCCGGCTGTTCAAAACTAACCGTTAATAGGTAATCACTAAAAAAGGAGGTGCTTGATTGGCGAAATTGAAAATGAAGCGGATTGAAATAATCGCTTTGCTTGAGGACAGCAAAAAAATAATTGATCTTCTGCAGCGCAGAGGCGTTGTTGAGCTTTCAGACTATGAAGAACATGATGCTCTTCATAAGCTGTCCACCTCAACGACACTGTCGATGTTTGAAAAATTTCAGTCTGTTGCGCAAACTGCACAGTCTATTCTAAATATTTATGTGCCTGTCAAGCAGTCTCTGCTGAACTCCTTAAACGGCCGGAAAGAACTGACTTCGTCCGAAGTTGCTGATAGAACAGAAAATCCGGATGCCGTTTTAAGAAAATGTTATGAGATTATCGATTTGTCAAAAAAAATAGCAGAGTCAAATACTGAGATCGTCCGGCTTCGTGCGACTATGGACTCTTTGGTTCCGTGGCTTGATTTGGATATCCCGATGAGCAGAAACTCAACCGCACAAACGGAAATATTTATCGGAACATTGCCGGCCGAATATACCGGAGAAAGCCTGCTTACAATGCTTGCCGGGGCAATGCCGAAAGTTAATGAACTTGATGCCGAGGTTGTATTTGCTTCAAAGGATCAAAGCTGTATTACTGTTGTTTGCCATAAAGAACACGCAGCGAAAACGGAACAGGCGTTGAGAGATAACGGATTTATCCGCTCAACCGAAACCGGCTTACCGAAAGCCCGGTATAAAGTATGTGAAAATGACATTACCAGGCTCAACTCGGTCATTGAAGAAGCAATCGAAAACATCAAAGCCCACGCTGCTTACAAGGATGAAATTGAATTCATCATCGATTATTTCACTATCCGACTTGATAAGTACGAAAATCTGAAAAAACTTTCTTTAACCCAAAACGTATTTGCGCTTTCGGGTTACATACCCGAACGTTATGCGGAACAGCTCATTGAAGAACTTGAAACGGGTTTTGAAATTTCTATAACCTTGGACGAGCCCGGTAATGATGAAATAACACCTATCTTGTTAAAGAACAATGCTTTTTCAGCTCCGGTTGAATCTGTTACCGAGATGTATTCGTTGCCGGGGAACGAAGATGTGGACCCGAACCCGGTGATGGCATTTTTTTATTACTGTTTTTTTGGGATGATGCTTTCGGATGCAGGATACGGCCTGCTAATGGTAATTGCCATGTTAATAGTGAAGAAAAAGGTCAATATTGAGGAAAAGACAAAAAAAACCGTTAACCTGTTTCTTTATTGCGGCATTTCAACCGTGTTTTGGGGCGCTATGTTCGGCAGTTGGTTTGGCGATATTGTTCAAATTGTCGGGAAACAGTTTTTCAATAAAGACGTTCCAAGTTTGGCACTTTGGTTTGAACCGGTAAAAGATCCTATGAAACTCCTTCTTTATGCTTTCCTGTTCGGTATTATTCACCTGTTTGTCGGCCTAGGCGTCAGATTCAGCATGCTTTGGAAAGACGGGAAGAAACTTGACGCATTGCTTGATGTTATTCCGGTTTATTTGCTCGTTCTTGGCGCTGCGCCTTTATGCGCGGGCATAGTCATATCTGTACCGGTAATTTTTGCTGCTATTGGTAAATATTTAGTAATGGCCGGAGCTGCTTTGATTGTTTTAACCGCAGGGCGCTCAACAAAAAATATTGCCGGAAAGCTTGGCGGAGGCCTGTATGGGCTTTATAATATTGGAGCCGGATATATGGGTGATATCCTTTCATATTCACGCTTGCTTGCCTTGGGGCTTTCAACCGGTGTTGTAGCCAGTGTTGTAAATGTTCTGGGAACCATATCAAGTAATCTGGTCGTGAAAGGCATTATGCTGGTTTTTGTATTTATTTTTGGTCACACGGTTAATATTGCCGTTAATCTGATAGGCTCCTATGTTCATACCAACCGGCTTCAATTTGTGGAGTTTTTCTCAAAATTTTATGAGGGCGGAGGCAGAGCCTTTACCCCCTTAAAAGCGAATACAAAATATTACAGATTCAAGGAGGAAACAAAAAATGGATAATTTAGGTACGGCTCTGGCAGTTCTGGGAGCCGCAATGGCGGCACTCCTTTCGGGAATGGGCTCGGCCAAGGGTGTTGGGTTGGTCGGCCAGGCAGGCGCAGGCGTAGTCACGGAGGATCCGGCAAAATTCGGTAAAGTGCTCATTCTCCAGATTCTGCCGGGTACACAGGGGCTTTATGGCTTTTTAACCGCATTTTTACTTCTTGTTCAAATCAATGTAATTAGCGGTACTTTTGTTCCGCTTTCGGTTGAAAAAGGGTTGATGTATTTTGCAGCTTGCTTACCGATAGCTATAGTTGGTTATTTTTCGGCTATTGCTCAAGGGAAAACTGCAGCTTCGGGCGTCAGTATTGTTGCAAAAAGGCCGGATCAGAGCGGTAAAGCCATTACTTTCGCTGCAATGGTTGAAACCTATGCTGTTTTAGCCCTCCTTATTTCAATCCTTGCAATATTCAGCATTACGAAGATGAATGTCTAATTCGTTATAGGGAGAACTGCTAATGACTGGCACAGAAAAAATTGTCGGCAGAATTAAGCTGGATTCTGCACAGAAGTGTGAAAATATGATCGCTCAGGCTCGGCAGCAGGCGACGCAAATTATCGGAAAAGCTGCAGCCGAGGGCGAAGAACTTGTTGGCGGTGCGAATGAGAAAGCGAAGAATCAAGCAGATGAAATTATCCGAATGGCTATTTCCGGCGCACAGCAGAAAGCGGGTCAGATAAGTCTTAAGGCTAGGATTGAAGCTTTGAACGAAGCTCTCTCCGCTGCTGCAAGTGCTTTTCGGGATATGCCAGCGGATGAGTATTTTTCTGCGCTGTCGATGCTTGCAATCCAAAACGTTATGCCGGGGACCGGTGAAATGCGATTCTCCAAGCGGGATTTAACGCGTTTACCTGTTAAGTTTGAGGAAAATATAAACGAAAATCTGTCAAAAAAGGACACTGCTGTCAAAATCAGCTCCGAGCCGGCCGCAATTGATGACGGCTTTATTCTCGTTTACGGCGATATTGAAATTAACTGTACTATCGCCGCTTTGATTGAGGCGAGCCGCGACGAACTGAAGGAAAAAATCTGCAGCATATTATTTTAATGAACGGTGGTGGTATAAGTGCGCGATATCGAATATGCCTATGGCGTAGCAAGGATCCGGGCGAATGAAAATTCACTTCTTTCCGCTGCGGATACCGAGCAGCTTATCACCGCGTCAAGTTATAAAGATGCGCTGCGTATTCTTGCCGACAATGGCTGGAAATTACCGGAAAGCGGCACTGATTTCTCTGAAATGCTTGAAAATGAGAGCAAAAAAACCTGGCAGCTTTTAATTGAAGCAGCGCCTGATATCGGGGAACTCGACGCGTTGATCATCCCCAACGATTTTCATAATCTCAAAGCGGCGCTAAAAGCCACTTTTTCAAATGAAACACCTTTCGATTTTTTTATAGAGCCTTCGGTTGTTTCGACCGATCTTATTAATGAAGCCGTCAGCGCGATGCGTTTTGAGCTGCTTCCTGAATATATGCGGGAACCTGCCGGGGCTGCCTATGACGCCATAGTCCGCCTTGAAAATGGCAGGCTTGCGGACATTATATTGGATGTAGCCGCGCTCAACACAAAAATTAAAATGGCAAAAAAGTCAGGCAGCAGCCTTCTTCTTGAACTGTCAAAGTTTACCGGCGGGGTTGCAAATATTAAAGCTGCTGTGAGGTGCGTAAGAATCCGCAAGGATTCTGAATTTATAAGCAGAGCTATGTGCGAATGTGAGATTCTGGATAACGGTGAACTTATTGAAGCAGCGCTCTCGGGTGAAACGGAACTTATTCATTATATCACTTCAACATCATTAGAACCCGGTGCGGAACAGCTGAAATCCGGTGCGGTGGCTTTTGAAAAATGGTGCGACGAAGCAATTGCCGAAATGGTACAGAACGCGAAGTTCACGGCTTTCGGCCCGGATCCGATCATCGCATACTATATTCACAGGGACGCTGAAATTAAGAACGCCCGCATCATTCTTTCCGCCAAAATTAATAGTCTGCCGGCAGAAGAAATAAGAAAGAGAGTGAGGGAAGTCTATGTATAAAATTGCCGTTATGGGCGATAAAGACAGTATTTACGGTTTCGCTTCGCTCGGACTCAGTATATTTCCGGTTGATGAACCGCAGGCGGCGGTCAAAACATTGAGAAAAATTGTTGAGGATAATTATGCGGTTATTTATATTACCGAACTGTTAACCTCTCAAATAACCGAGGAAATTGACCGTTACAGAGAGCTTCCTTTACCTGCGATTATCCCAATTCCCGGCGTTAAAGGCAACACGGGGATGGGTATGAAGAACGTAAGCAAATCAGTCGAACAAGCTGTCGGTTCGGATATAATATCGGATGCATAAATAGTTTTTGGTAGGTTAAACCAAACCTCGGGTTTGGTATGGCCATCCGCGTAAACAAGGCCGGTTTTTTACCGGCACGCAAGAAAGGCGAGTGTTTTCAATGAGCATAGGTAAAATTGCAAAAATATCCGGTCCGCTTGTCATTGCGTCGGGCATGAGGGATTCAAACATGTTTGATGTCGTGAGGGTAAGCAACAGCCGGCTGATTGGCGAAATTATAGAAATGCATGGCGACAGAGCCTCCATTCAGGTATATGAGGAGACATCCGGGCTCGGTACAGGTGAACCGGTTGAGTCCACGGGTGTCCCGCTTAGCGTGGAATTGGGCCCCGGGCTTATCGGCAGTATTTTTGACGGAATACAAAGGCCTCTTGATGTTATCAGAGAGCTTGCAGGCAATAACCTGCCCAGGGGCATCGAGGTTCCTTCACTCAACAGGGAAAGTATATGGCACTTTGTCCCTTCCGTAAAAGCGGGCGACAAAGTCACAGGCGGAGATATTTTAGGCACGGTGAAGGAAACCGATGTAGTCACTCAAAAAATCATGGTGCCGCCTGGAACAGCAGGAACAGTAAAGACCGTTGCCGAGGGCGACTTTAAAATAACGGACAATATTTGCGTACTGACTGCCGAAAATGGCAGTGTTATGCCGGTTGGGCTGATGCAAAAGTGGCCGGTTCGCCGGGGCAGGCCTTACAATAAAAAACTGTCACCGAATAAGCCGCTTGTAACCGGTCAGCGTGTTATTGATGCTTTATTTCCGATTGCAAAGGGCGGCGTTGCGGCTATTCCCGGTCCGTTCGGAAGCGGTAAAACCGTCACCCAGCACCAGTTGGCAAAATGGGCTGAGGCGGACATTGTCGTGTATATCGGCTGCGGCGAGCGTGGTAATGAGATGACCGATGTTCTTAACGAATTTCCGGAACTGATAGACCCCAATACGGGCAAATCTTTAATGGAACGGACTGTTCTGATTGCTAACACCTCCGATATGCCCGTTGCCGCCCGTGAGGCTTCTATTTACACCGGTATCACGATAGCCGAATATTTCCGTGATATGGGCTATTCCGTAGCGCTCATGGCTGACTCAACCTCCAGGTGGGCGGAGGCTTTGCGTGAAATGTCCGGCCGCCTTGAGGAAATGCCCGGAGAAGAAGGATATCCCGCCTACCTTGGCAGCCGCCTTGCCCAGTTCTATGAAAGAGCGGGCAGAGTTATTTCCCTGGGATCAAACGGGCGCGAGGGTGCTTTATCGGTTATCGGCGCCGTATCGCCTCCAGGCGGTGATATTTCAGAGCCTGTTTCGCAGGCAACGCTCCGCATTGTTAAGGTTTTCTGGGGGCTTGACGCTGCATTAGCATATAAGCGCCACTTCCCGGCGATAAACTGGCTAACGAGTTATTCGCTTTATGCGGACACGCTGGGGGTTTGGTTCAACAATAATGTTGAGGAAAATTGGACGGTTTTAAGGGGTATCATGCTGCACTTGCTTTCGGACGAAGCATCCCTTGAAGAAATCGTCAGGCTTGTCGGTATGGACGCTCTTTCTGACCCGGACCGCCTGAAGATGGAAGCCGCGCGCTCCATCCGCGAAGACTTTTTGCACCAGCTTGCCTACAATAAGGTTGATACTTACTCTTCCCTTCGCAAGCAGTACCTTATGATGAAATTGGTTATTTCCTATTATGATTCGGCTCTTGAAACACTCAATGCAGGAGCAGAAATTGAAGATTTGGTTAAACTGCCCGTAAGGGAAGCTATCGGACGTTTCAAGTATATTCCGGAAGAAAAAATCGAAGATGAATGCAAGGAAATCGAAAGAAGACTTACCGAAGATCTTAAAACCGCGCTGGAAAGGAAGGAGAAGTTCAATGCCTAAAGAATACAGAACCATTCAAGAAGTATCAGGACCATTGATGCTGGTAAGAGAAGTTGAAGATGTAAAATTCAACGAACTTGGCGAAATTGAGCTTGCAAACGGCGATAAGCGCCGTTGCCGTGTGCTTGAAATAGACGGAACGAATATCCTTGTCCAGCTTTTTGAAAGCTCAACGGGCATCAACCTTTCCAACAGCAAAGTACGCTTTTTAGGCAGGCAGATGGAGCTCGGCGTTTCAACCGATATGCTTGGCAGAGTTTTTGACGGGCTTGGCCGACCGATAGATAACGGCCCTGAAATTATACCGGAAAAACGCATGGATATTAATGGTAATCCGATGAATCCCTCAGCCCGCAACTATCCGGACGAGTTCATTCAAACCGGCGTTTCTGCCATTGATGGACTTAATACGCTTGTCAGAGGGCAAAAACTTCCGATATTCTCGGGTTCCGGCCTTCCACACGCTCAGCTTGCCGCGCAAATCGCGCGCCAGGCAAAGGTTTTGGGAACAAACGAGCAATTCGCGGTTGTCTTTGCGGCAATCGGAATAACCTTTGAAGAGTCAAACTTTTTCGTCGAAAGTTTCCGCAGCACCGGCGCAATCCACAGAACCGTCATGTTTTCAAACCTTGCGGACGACCCGGCGATTGAGCGAATCGCTACCCCAAGGATGGCTTTGACGGCAGCGGAATACCTGGCCTTTGATAAAGGTATGCATGTTCTTGTTATTATGACGGACATAACCAACTATGCCGATGCACTTCGTGAGGTTTCCGCCGCTAGGAAGGAAGTGCCCGGTCGCAGAGGCTATCCCGGTTATATGTATACGGACCTTGCTTCAATCTATGAACGCGCGGGCAGACAAAAAGGCAAAGAGGGGAGCATTACTATGATTCCGATTCTCTCCATGCCCGAGGATGATAAAACTCACCCGATCCCGGACCTGACCGGTTATATCACGGAAGGGCAGATTATCCTGAGCCGCGAGCTTTTTCGCAAAGCGGTAACCCCTCCAATAGATGTTCTTCCGTCGCTTTCCCGTTTGAAAGACAAAGGTATCGGCGAGGGGAAAACCAGAAAAGACCATTCCAACACGATGAACCAGCTCTTCTCCGCATACGCCAGAGGCAAGGACGCCAAGGAACTAATGGTTATACTGGGCGAAGCAGCGCTGACAGATATGGATAAAATTTATGCCCGATTCTCAGATGAGTTTGAAAAAGAATATGTTTCGCAGGGATTTGCTTTAAACAGAAGTATTGAAGAAACACTGGATTTAGGTTGGAAACTGCTTAAGATTCTGCCGAGAAGCGAGCTTAAGAGAATAAGTGACAATCTTCTTGACGAATATTACGGAAAAGTGTGATGGTATCATGGCGGTAATGAATATCAACCCGACCCGCATGGAACTGACAAATTTAAAACGCAAACTGCTAACCGCGCGCCGCGGCCATAAGCTTCTAAAGGATAAGCGCGATGAACTCATGCGCCGTTTCCTTGAGCTTGTGCGCGAAAACAAGCAGCTTCGCCGCCGCGTTGAAGCGGGTATTATGCAGGCAAACACGCATATGGCAATTGCCCGCTCCGTGATGAGTGACAAAAGCCTTGATGTTGCTCTTATGCTGCCCACGCAGGAAATGAGCATTGAGATCACAGAAGAAAATGTTATGAGCGTCATGATACCGAAATTCAAGACAAAACTGAAAACAGCTGATGAAAACGATATTTATTCATACGGTTTTGCTTTCACCTCAAGCGATTTGGATATCGCAGTCAAGTCTTTGTCCGATATTATGCCGGACATGTTCCGCCTTGCCGAGGTTGAAAAGTCCTGCCAGATGATGGCGGCCGAAATTGAAAAAACACGCCGCAGGGTTAACGCCCTGGAACATGTGATGATTCCTCAGTATGAAGATACAATAAGGTTTATAACAATGAAACTTGACGAAAACGAGCGGAGTACAACAACACGGCTTATGAAGGTCAAGGATATGATGCTCGCGAAAGCGCACAATTACACTTAAAATGATGTTTTGGATGTGCTTAGGCTTGCATATTAAAATGCTGTTTATTACATGAAAGATACATTCAAATAGTTTAGTCGAAATATAAATTAAATCAATAACATCGCCTTGCATTTGCAAGGTGATGTTGTTATAATACTTTTTGTGTGTCAATAATAATCTTTGTGAGGTATGTTATATGATGATTTTCGCGCTTGTCCTTTTCCTGATAACTTACGCTTTACTGCTTGTATTTCCGAAATACAGGGCGTATATAGCGCTCGGTACCGCTCTGATATTCGTTCTTACCCGTATGATGTCTGTTGAAAAGATTTTTACGGTAGATTGGATCCCAAACTGGAATGTTTTAATGATGATTCTCGGCACCATGGGTGTTGTGGCATTGTTCATCGAATCTAAAATGCCGGCGCTTTTAGCGGACAATATAATAGACAGAATGCCGAATGTGAAGTGGGCGACAGTTGCCCTGGCACTTTTTGCCGGGCTTATTTCCGCGTTTGTGGACAATGTCGCAACGGTACTTATGGTTGCGCCCGTCGCTGTAACGGTAGCCAGAAAACTGCAGATTTCACCTGTGAATATGATTATTGCAATCGCCATCTCCTCGAATCTTCAAGGTGCCGCCACGCTTGTTGGCGACACCACATCAATCCTGCTCGGCGCGGAAGCAGACATGAATTTTGCCGAATTCTTTTTTTTCCAGGGAAAGTTCAGCCTTTTCTGGATTTGCCAGGTTGCAGCTATAGTCTCCGGCCTTGTTCTTTTGTTCCTTTTTCGAAAAGATAAACAGACGATTCGCATGGAAGAAAAAACAAAAGTAACCGATTATGTCCCGACATACCTTCTGCTTGGCACAATTCTTCTTTTAATTATTGCTTCATTCCTACCGATTCCGGACGCGGTAAGAGATAGTATTCCGATTAACGGTATCATCTGTGTCGGCTTGTTTTTGTTTGGTTTAATCAGAAACCTTGTTAAAAGTATCAGCATAAAAACGATAATTATGGAACTTGACGCATTTACACTTCTTCTTCTCTTCGGTTTGTTCGTTATTATCGGCGGGGTTGAGGAAGTAGGCATTATTCAAAAAATCAGTGAGATAATTCAAAATATCAGCGGAGGCAATATCTTCATTATCTTTACAATTATGACTTGGATTTCCGTAGCGCTCTCGGCTGTTATCGATAACATTCCTTATGTAATGACGATGCTCCCGGTTGCAACAGCTATTGCCGCATCACCCGGCATGCCGGAAAACACCCGTTTTGTGCTTTACTTCGGCCTTGTCGTTGGTGCGACACTTGGAGGCAATCTTACCCCGATCGGCGCTTCCGCAAATATCGCTGGACTTGGTATTTTGCGCAAAGAAGGACACGAGGTCAGCGTCGGCCAGTTTATGAGAATAAGCGTACCGTTCACCCTTTCCGCTGTGCTGGTCGGCTATATTATGGTTTGGCTTATCTTCAAGCCAGCGGGTATGCCTTTCTTCGGTTAATATTTAGATTTTTGGTAGAATTTCAGACCATTTAAAATGTTAACAAGCACTTAATATTCAGCGAAAACTGAAATTAAGTGCTTGTAATTTTATATATTTAAGCAATAAATTTTAGCAAATAAGAAATGATTATGAAAGTGGTAAATATTTAAATTAGAGTTCTTATCCAAGCGCAGACTTCATTGAACCCTTCACCTGTTTTTGATGACACCGGAAAAATAGGCGCATTAGAATTCAACGCTCTGATTCCTTTGGAAAAATAATCAAAATCAAAATCAACAAAAGGCAGCAAATCGGTTTTATTAAGTATAATAATGGCTGCTTTTTCAAAAGCTAAAGGATATTTGTATGGTTTGTCGTCACCCTCGGTCACGGTCGAAATGAGTATCTTAATGTTTTCGCCGATGCTGAACTCGGCCGGGCAGACAAGGTTCCCGATATTTTCGATGAAAAGTATTCCTGCTTTATCGAAATTTACTTTCTCAAGGGTGTTTTTTATTAAAGTTCCGTCTAAATGGCATTCGCCCCCGGTGTTAATCTGAATCGTTTGTATGCCGATTTCATTTAGTTTAACGGTATCAATATTGGATTCAATATCTCCCTCGATGACATATGATTTAATCCCGTCCAAACCCTTGATAATATTTATCAGGCAGGATGTTTTGCCGGCTCCGGGCGCGCCCATCACATTGATTGCGTATATTCCCCGTAAGGAAAGATCTTTTTGTATGCTGTCTGCAATCCTATCGTTTTCGTTATAGATGTTTTCCATAACCTGAATATCTTTATTTGCCATTTTGTAGGATCCCTTTCTTTTTAAACATTTATTTACTGTATTTCAAGCTCAACGCTTTCCACATAAAACTCATTGCCGATATCTGTCGGGTTGCCAAGCGTGCCGCAGTCGGGGCACTCAAACGAAAAGCGTGGCCTGATAAAATTCTTATCGCAATTCGGGCAATGCATCTGGGAAGCTATGCAACTGATAACTAATTGCGCGCCTTCGGCCGGTGTTCCCTGCGCGATCATATCAAAATACAACTGAACGGAATCTGGTATAATACCCGAGCTTTCGCCGATAACCAGCCGCACCGAGTTAACTTTACCGGCATCATTGTTGAGGGCGGTGTTGTTGACTATTTTGACAATTTGTTTTGTCAGCGAATATTCATGCATAATGTTAGTGACCTTCCTTAGATAAACCGTTGCTGTCCCCGATATTACCCCGAAATCGGAATGTACTGCAGAGCATGCGAAAGCACAATAGCAGCATATTTTTCAACTATTATAGGCTTAAACTTTAAAACATTCAAGGGATAAGTTTCATAATAAATTATAAAAAATTATGATTAAATAATATGTAAAATATTGCATGAATTGATAAAATATTTTGTGCTATACGGCAATTTCCATCATAAACCATTGACATAATTGTTATTCGTATCTATAATGAAATCGTTTGGTTGCCGTCAAACAAGACGGATGTTTTAAATAATAATTTCGGCAAATGCTTTTGACAATTTAATAATTGGAAATATTGAAAATTGGTGCAAGAAAATGAGCAATGACGCTTATATTCTTGCGCTGAGTTGCATTTAATTAATGTATTTTTTCGACGAAAAGCCAATCCTTTCCGCCGCAGATATTAATGGAATTGTTTTAGCTTTTGGTTGAATTATTTTTTTGTTTATTATTAGTTATTTTGGAGAATAAAAAATGAAAAGCGAAACTCTTCTTCTGCTCATAATATTTGTTCCTTTGGCCGGCGCTTTCCTTCTTCCCGTCGCAGGAAAGATTTCAGCTAAATTCAGGAACATGCTTGCGTTGGCCATGGTGGCAGTGCCGTTTTTGCTGCTTGCCGCTGCATTGCCGGCGGCAATCTCCGCATCGCCGCATTATTTTAATATTCCGCTTCCGCTTGGCCTCAGCTTCGGGTTTCTTGCGGATGGTCTTGCTGTTTTTATGGCAATGACATCCTCTTTCATAGGGATTATCATTGTTATTTATTCTTTCGGTTATATGGCGCATTTCGAGCATCAAAACGAGTATTATATGTTCGTTGTTCTTTTTATAGGTTCTATGATGGGCATTGTGCTCACTACTGATTTGATATTTCTTTATATTTTCTGGGAAATTGCGGCAATTTGCTGCTGGCGCTTAATCGGGTTCTCCCGAAATACAGAATATGTAAGGCGTGCTAATAAAGCTTTTCTTATTACAGGCGCCGGCGCTGTCATTATGCTTATCGGTTTTATTATGATATATATGCAGTACGGTACAACCGATCTCATGTTGCTGAAAGGTAAAAGTATCGCGGATGCGGCTGTGATTCTGATTTTATTCGGGATACTTTCGAAATCGGCGACGCTGCCGCTTCATTCCTGGCTTGCTGACGCCGGTATTGCGCCTTCACCGGTTACAGCATTGCTGCATGCCGCCGTGCTGGTGAAAATTGGCGTGTATGTTTTTGCCAGGCTGTTTCTGGTTAACTTTACGATCAGTCAAGTCTGGCATACCGCGGTGCCTGTTATCGCAGCAGTCAGTGCATTAGCTGCCGCAGGAGCTGCAATAGCCGAGTATGATATGAAGCGGATTATAGCATATTCAACTGTAAGCCAAATCGGTTTTATTTTCCTCGGACTTTCCGTCGGCAGCAAGCTCGCGGTTGCCGGGGGATTGTTGTATATACTGATGCACAGCTTGGCAAAAGCCGGGCTTTTCCTTTGTGCGGGCATTGTCGAGCATAATTGCAAAACAAAGGATATCAGACAAATGGGCGGTCTTGTAAAAACAATGCCCATAACCGCGGTGAGCTTCTTCATCTGTGCGTTTTCTGTTATGGGAATTCCGCCTTTCGGCGGTTTCTTCAGTAAATATATGGTTGTCAGCGGGGCAGTAAGCGCCGGGCATCCCTGGATAGCGCTTGTGTTTCTGGCAGGCGCGGTAATGACGGTTATTTATCTTTTAAGAGCGTTTACAATCATATTCCTCGGCAAACCTAAGATGGAAAATGTCAGGGAAGGTTCTAAGATAATGATATTTTCGGTAGCTTTGCTTTCGGCATTGTCCCTTGCCGGCGGTCTCCTGATTTATTATCCGGCAGGTTTTGTAAACAGAATTGTTGAGCAAATGGCGGTGATAATAAAATGAGCATAGCTGAAGTTTCGAATTTCTTGCCGGCAGTTATTCTCATCCCTGTTCTTTTTGCCGTGATGACGCTGCTTGCCCCGGCGCGTTTAAAAAGTGTTAAAGAAGGCGCTGTTTTAACAGGTGTTATAGTGAACTTTGCCGCAAATATTTATATTTATGGAAAAAATGCCGTTTTTGAAAGACCTTTATGCGGTTACGGTATTGATTTTTCATTAAAACTGTATCAGTTCAGCGGTTTTATACTCATCAGCGTTGCTGTGCTTTCTTTTCTTGTAGTCATGTTTTCAACCGTGTTTTTAAAAGGAAAGCCTTATACAAAACAATTTTACGCTTCTCTGCTTCTTACCGTTGCCCTTGTCAATGGAGCGGTTTTGGCAAACAACCTTGTTCTTATGTTGTTTTTCTGGGAAGGTATCCTCGTTACTATGTTTGCTATGATAATGACCGGTGGGGAAAAAGCTTATAAAACATCCGTTAAGGCTGTCGTAATTGTAGGGCTTTCGGACCTTTGCATGATGATTGGTATAGGAATGTATGCATATATTTCCAAATCGCTTGCGATGGATCCCCGGCATTTACCTTTAACATCCTGGGGAGTATTCGCGTTTATATTTATGATGATTGGTGCTGTTTCAAAAGCCGGATCAATGCCTTTCCATACATGGATTCCGGATGCTGCGGATAATGCTCCGATGCCGTTTATGGCGTTGCTGCCGGGCGCTCTTGAAAAACTGCTTGGTATTTATCTTTTAACGCGGATATGCGTTGATCTGTTTGATTTTAAGCCTGGTTCCGCTATGAGTTACCTTCTTATGAGTCTCGGTGCGATAACCATACTTTTTGCCGTGATGATGGCGCTGATTCAAAAAGACTTCAAACGTCTTTTGTCTTACCATGCCGTCAGCCAGGTTGGTTATATGATTTTGGGTATCGGTACTGCGCTTCCGATTGGCATCATCGGCGGGCTTTTTCACATGATAAACAATGCTATCTATAAGTGCTGCCTGTTCTTTACCGCCGGTTCGGTCGAACGCCAGGCAGGAACAACAGACCTAGAAAAGATCGGCGGGCTTGGCAAAAAAATGCCGGTTACTTTCGGATGCTTTATTGTTGCAGCGGCGGCAATATCCGGATTCCCGCTTACAAATGGCTTTTTCTCCAAAGAATTAATTTTTGACGGCGCGCTTGAAAGCGGCAAGATCTTTTTTATTGTTGCGTTGATTGGTGCTTTCTTTACAGCCGTTTCATTCCTAAAGCTCGGGCATGCGGCTTTCTTAGGTAAGGAGAATGCGGGAATCGATAAGGTTAAAGAAGCTCCCTGGCCGATGCTAATTCCTATGATTGTTCTTGCCGCTGCTTGTTTGACATTCGGTTTGTGCAAATCTTGGGTTATCACCAATTTGCTTCAGCCTGTGCTTGGCACAGTTGTGCAAGCCGGTGAAACAATCGGCGCAAAGACAAACTGGGTGCTTGTAGTTATCTCTATGGCTGTGCTTGCTTTCGCAGCACTGGATCATGTCTACGGGGCTAAAAAGACCGGCAGCGGTTTGAAAGCCGCGGATCATTTTCATTATGCTCCCGGGCTTCACAGCATATACAATATGGCTGAAAAAAAGTACTTCGACCCATATCATGCCGGTGGTTATGCGGTCAGGGGATTCGCAGCACTTTCAATGTGGGTAAACGACGGTATCAGCTGGATTTATGATGTTCTGATTGTGCGTATTCTTGACCATATCTCATTAGGAATTAGGAAGGTTCACAGCGACAGCCATGCAGCTTATCTAATTTGGTCGCTTGCGGGTACCGTGGTTATGATAATAATATTCTTCATCTCATTACGATGAAAATTATTTAAATGGGAATTTACTATTAGGAGGAAGTTTCAGTGCCGCTTTTATTTCTGGCAGTCCCGCTCGCTGCAACTGTGGTCTTGAGTCTTACATTAAAACTGTTAGATGAAAAGATTGCGTTGTGGATTGCAATTATAATCACTGCACTGCAGACAGCCTTGGCTGCCGTTGATATCGGCCTGTGCATAAAACCCGGCATTGTGATGAATTCAAATTATATAGGAATGCTTTCTATAGATAATTTAAGCGCAATGATTCTCTTTACAATCGGATTGATGGCGTTTGTTTCCCTGATTGTTGCAAAATCGACTCTAAAAGAAAGCATTTTTAACTATGCTAACATGATACTTCTCATTATGCTCGGCATGAACGGCCTTGTAATGGTTAGAGATCTGTTCAGCATGTATGTGTTTGTTGAAATCATTTCAGCGGTTTCCTTTATACTGATAGGTATAAAGAAGGGAAAAAACGGACTTGCCGGCGCGTTTAAATACTATATGATATCCGCGATTGCCTCGCTTTTAATTCTGACATCAATAGCTTTTATATTTATGTTCACCGGAGATACCGGTTTTGCTCATGTAGCAAAATACATTATCGGAGATAAAGGTGAATATCCGGTTGAGATAATTGCATCTTTTATTCTTTTAACTGTAGGGCTTGCCATAAAATCAGGCGCTGTCCCTTTCCACACATGGGTTCCAAACGCTTATTCATCGTCTCCCGCACCGGTATCTGTTTTGCTTGCCGGTATTATTACAAAGGTTTCCGGCGTATATATGCTGATGAGGGTTTTCAGAGATATTTTCCTTAACAATGCTGCGGTTGGGAATATGTTGCTTGTTATGGGAATCGCATCTATCCTGTTAGGCGCGCTTGCTGCAATCGGTCATAAAGACATGAAGAGAATGCTTGCGTATTCCAGCATTAGTCAAATAGGCTATATTATTATAGGCATCGCAACCGGATCGCCCTTAGGATTTATCGGCGCCGTTTTACACTTCTTCAACCATGCGACCTTTAAGTCTCTGCTCTTTGTGAATTTTACGGCAATTGAATTGAAGACGGGCGTTAGGGATATGGATAAAATGGGCGGTATCGCCGAAAAAATGCCGATAACATCTGCAAGTTCCATTATCGCATTTTTATCGACAGCCGGAATCCCGCCATTTTCCGGCTTCTGGAGCAAACTGCTTATTATCATAGCGGTCTGGAAGGTCTCAAGTTCGATAGCAATAGCCGCGTTGGTTGCCAGTGCAATAACACTTTGGTATTTTCTGGTGCTCCAGAAAAAGGTCTACTACAGCAGTCCCGTTACGGAAATCAGAGAGGGAAAGGAAAGCAGCATCGGAATATTAAGCGTTGAAGTTATACTTTCTGCAATAAATGTTGCTGTTGGTGTTTTATTCCCGTTCATTCTTATATATATGCAGAGAGTCGGCATAATTTAGTTTTATATTATTAGAACGACAGAAGGTGAGTTTTGTTTGAATCTTACAGTGATAATTATCCTGCTTGCGGGAATGGTAGTTTGTGCGGTGGCGTGCATTGTTTTGGGTAACCTTATAAAAGCCGGTGTTGCAATGGCGGCTACCAGTGCCATCCTCTCAATTGTAATGTTTGTTATGAGGGCTCCGTTAGCGGCAGTCTTCGAGCTGTCGGTATGCGCAGGCCTCATTCCTGTAATTTTTATGAGTACAATCAGCATGTCTCATATTAAGTCAAAAGAGGAAATGGAAGAACTGAAAAAAGAAAGAAAAAAGAGATTTCTATTTCTTCCCCTTATTCTCATTGTAGTTGCCGCTGCTGTTTTATTTTTTATGTGGCCGCATATTATTGATTTTTCTTGGTCTTATTTTGTTCCTTCGGCAGCAGAAAATGTAAAAGAACTTCTTTGGAACAACAGGCAGATAGATTTGCTGGGGCAGATAATAATTATTCTTGCCGGTGTTTTTGGTGTTATTATATTTTTTAAGGAGATTGTTGAGGAATGAGCATACTTTTTGTAATTTTCATTGTTGCCGTTGTGCTGATTTTTGCAATAGGAATTTATAGCCTGCTTGTTACACACAATTTGATGCGTATTTTGATTTCAATTGAAATACTTACAAAAGGTGTTACGCTGCTCCTTATCGTTGCAGGTTATATTTCCGGGAAAATGGACTTGGCTGAAGCTTATGTGATAACGGTGATAATCATTGAAGTCGTGCTTTTGGCCGTCGCCACAGGGTTGGTTCTTGGATTATCCCGGGCAAACGGAACGCTTGATACCCGCAAAATAAATCGCTGAGATTGCGGTTGGACAGAGCTGTAAAAACGGAGGATAAATATGAGCACTTTCTTGCTTGCGCCGCCAATAGCTTTTTTAATATTTTTGGTCTTGTCTTTGAGTATTTCATTTACCGGTAAACTCGTTGCTGCCAAAGGCGTTGATTCTCCCGGAAAAACGAAGTCGTATGCTTGCGGAGAAGATATGCCGGAAAACCAGGGGCAGCCCGAATATTCGCAGTTTTTCAAGTTTGCTTTTTTCTTTACGTTAATGCATGTTGTTGTATTAATGGTTGCTACCGATCCGTCAGGAATTTCAGTGATGTCCGGATTATACCTGATTGTCACTGTCGCTTCTCTGTTTATGCTTTTTAGGAGATAGAAATATGATTACGGATAAAATCATTAACTGGTCAAGAATTAAGTCTCCGTGGATAATACACTTCAATTCAGGCGCTTGCAACGCATGCGATATTGAAGTGCTTGCCGCCCTAACCCCGAGATATGATCTTGAGCGCTTCGGGATTCAGTTAAAAGGTTCCCCGAGGCATGCGGATGTGCTGATTTGTTCCGGTCCTGTTACCTTGCAGCAGAAAGATCGTCTGATAACAATATATGAGCAGATGACAGAACCGAAGTTTGTTGTGGCTGTCGGAACTTGCTCCTGTTCGACCGGTGTGTTCTCCGGCTGCTACTGTGTTTTGGGCGGCGTTGACTCGGCAATTCCCGTCGATGCGTATATTCCCGGATGTCCTGTGAAACCGGAGGCAATTATTGACGGCGTTGTAAAACTGCTTGCAAGTATAAAAAAATGATGCGGAGGGAACTGTTTTGGAAAAAGAAAAAAAGGTTTTAGACAAAATAAAAGGAACATTTCCCGGCCTTGCAGGTACCGGTGTGATTCCGGTTCAACGGAGAATATTTCTTGATGTGCCATCCGATATTTTTATGAATGTAATAAAATATGCATATCAAGAGTTGAAATTTGACCATTTGTGTACCATAACAGGTCTAGATGCAGTCGACTATTTCGAATTCATCTACCATATTTCGAACGATGATGGCATTGTTTTAAACCTGAAACTTCGGGCACCGAAAGAAAACCCTGTTATAGATTCTGTTCTGCCGATTTATGATGGGGCTACTTTTTATGAATTGGAGCTTGAAGGTCTTTTAGGTGTTGAAGTCAAAGGATTGCCGAAGGGTAGACAATATCCTTTGCCGGACAGCTGGCCGAAGGGTGAATATCCGCTTCGCAAGGATTGGTCACCGGACAAATTGCAAAACAAGCCGGAAGGAGAGTGCTAAAATGGGGAAAATGATTATTCCTTTAGGCCCGCAGCATCCTGCGCTTGAAGAGCCTGAGAGTTTTAGCTTGCTTCTTCAAGGTGAACGCGTTGCGGCAGCAACGGTAGCTCTCGGTTATAACCACAGAGGCATGGAAAAGGCTTGCGAAAGCAGGACATATATTCAAAATATATACCTTTTGGAGCGTATATGCGGCATCTGTTCGCATTCGCATTCTACCTGCTATGTTCAAACAGTTGAAACGCTTGCAGGTCTTGAAGTCCCCAAAAGGGCACTGTATCTTCGCGCATTGATAGGGGAGCTCGAAAGAGTTCATAGCCATTTGCTGTGGCTCGGTGTTGCAGGGCATGAAATCGGATTTATGACCCTCTTTATGTATGCGTGGAAAGACCGCGAGATAGTGCTCGATATTCTTGAAATGCTAACGGGTAACCGTATCAATTACGGAATGAACACTATTGGCGGAGTGCGCAGGGACATTACGCAGGACCAGGCGAAGGATGTTCTTAAATGCTTGGATGAACTTGAAGAGCGAACGAAATACTATGCAAAACTCGTTACAGAGGAAAGAACAATCATCGGCAGACTTTCGGGCGTAGGCATGCTTTTGAAAGAAGACGGATTGAGATTCGGTGCCACAGGACCAGTTTTAAGAGCAGCGGGTGTAGCGAAGGATATTCGAAAAGATGACCCGTATGGTATCTATGCAGAGTTGGATTTCAATGTTTGCACCGATGAGCATGCCGATGTTTATGGTAGGGCAATTGTCAGAGTAACAGAGCTTATCGAAAGTTATAAAATATGCCGGCAGGTAATTAAACAAATACCGGATGGGCCGATTACAGTTAAAGCGCCAAGCAAAATCCCAGCGGGTGAGGCTTTTTCGCGGTATGAAGCACCGAGAGGGGAAGATATCCATTATACGCGGTCAGACGGTACGGACAAGCCGGACCGTGTTAAGGTTCGTGCTCCTACTCTTGCTAATCTTGCGGCTATCACTCATATGATTGAGGGCGGTTATCTGGCCGATGTTCCGATAATCATTGCGGCTATAGACCCGTGTTTTTCCTGTACCGACAGAACAATAAAAGTTAAAAATGCTTCAAACGGAGAAGAAAGTATGTTCGATTGGGAAGGTCTTCGAAAATACAGTATGGAATGGTACGGTAAGCAGGGCATTGATTTTAAGAACATTAATGCTTTCAGGAAGGAAGATTAACAGGCATGGTTCTTACCTTGTTTTATATTCTGATATTCCCGGGGTTCCTTTTTCTCAGCATATTTTCAATGGTTGTTGAGCTGATTGACAGGAGACTCTATGCAAGGCTGCAAAATCGTGTTGGACCGCCATGGTTTCAACCGCTTGCGGACTTTATAAAGTTGCTTTCAAAAGAAACTGTTGTGCCTACTGAAGCGGATTCGCGTATTTTCAAGATTGTTCCTGCTTTTGCACTTGCTGCAACCGCGGCTGCTTTTATGTATATCCCGGTTTGGGGTAAAGAATCCCTTTATCCTTTTTCCGGTGACCTCATCGTTGTATTGTATTTTTTAACAATCCCTACGCTGACATTCTTTCTTGCGGGTTGGTTTTCCTCTTCGTTGTATGCGGAACTCGGCGCAATAAGGGTGATGACGCAGTTCTTTGCCTATGAAGTACCGCTTTATATGTCCATCCTCGGCCCTGCATTGCTTGCGGGGACATGGTCAATCAGCGGAATTACAGAATTTTATCATGCAAACCCGCTGATGGCGGTATTCAATATACCGGGGCTGATTGTAGCGCTTTTTGCCACGCAGGGAAAACTGGAAAGAGTACCTTTCGATATACCGGACGCTGAAACCGAAATAGTCGGCGGTACCTTTACCGAATACAGCGGCAGATTTTTAGCAATTTTCAGGATGGCAATCGATTTTGAACTTGTAGTGATGGCTGCGTTGATAGCATCCGTTTTCTTACCCGTCTTTATTCCTGCCAATCCAATTCTTGGTTTTTTGCTCTTTTTAGTTAAAGTCCTTATTATAGTATTTTTGCTTACTTTGATGCGAACCGCACTGGCAAGGCTCAGGATTGATCAGATGGTCAATTTTTGCTGGAAAGTGCTCGCACCGATCTCCCTTCTGCAGGTATTGATAGATTTGATAGTTAAAGGAGTTTTGAAAGCATGAAATCCGCCGGCAGAATTGTTCCTTACCTTCTAAGTATGCTCGTTAAAAAACCCAACACTATCAATTATCCGTTTGTGGATGCCGTTGTAGATAAAGATTTCAGAGGCGCACTGAAATTTGATAAAGAAAAATGCATTGGCTGTAAAATATGTGAGCGTGTTTGCCCTTCCGACGCAATTGAAATTGAAAAGGTAGCCGACAAGCAATTCAAAGCCGTTGTCCATATGGATCAATGCATATTTTGCGGGCAGTGTGTTGACTCGTGCCCAAAGGATGCATTGGAAAACACGACGAATTTTGAATTAGCAAGTTTGGATAGAGAATCGCTGAAGGTGGAAATATAATTGAAAGATCTTTATGAATTTCTTTTAGACTTTCTGCAGGGTGTGAAAAGGCTTGCGGTTCTTGGAGCAGGATCCGTTTTAAGAGCGGACGATGCGGCGGGTGTTGTGGTTGTTGAAAATTTAATGGAAGATTGCAATGAAGAAAATCACCCCAATGTAAGGTTCTATTTGGGAGAAACGGCGCCGGAAAATTACAGCGGCAACATCAGAAAATTTTGCCCCTCACATCTTTTGATTATTGACGCCGCGGATTTGGGGCAAAAGCCCGGTGATATAGTTGATATAAATCCGGAGAATGTTGGCGGCCCCACATTTTGTTCCCACATGCTGCCGCTTAAAATCATGATTGATTATCTTATAAGTGAAACGGGAACTGCTGTTGCATTACTTGGTATTCAATATAAAAACATCGCTTTTGATACCGCCATGACACCGGAAATACAGGATGCTGTTGACGAAGTTTGTGAAACCATGAAGAAGGTCATTGATGAACTATTATCCTGAAAATGCTGCTCAACATATCACAGGATTGAATGAATACTTTTTAAAAATATAATGCAGAGGGCGTTTTAAACATATGACCTCTTTGATTTCAGTGCTGGGCGTTGTGCAGGGGGTGGGTTACCGCCCCTTTGTTGTCAGGCTCGCAAACAAACTAAATATTAAAGGCACTGTGATGAACAGCGGAGGAATTGTTCGAATTGTTGCTTTTGGTAAAAATGAGGCAATGAATAAATTTATCTGTGGCCTCACAAAAAAACTACCGCGTGGGTCGGATGTGACACGAATTATAACCGAATTCCTGCCGGAGCAGAGTTATGAAAAATTTGAAATAGTCCCGAGCGATTACAGCGTATATGAAATTCCACTTATCCCAACTGATTTGCCGATTTGCAAAGGGTGCGAAAAAGAGCTGAATGATCCTCAAAACCGGCGTTACCGCTACCCGTTTATCAGTTGCGTCGCTTGCGGGCCGAGATATACCATCATCAACTCTTTACCGTATGACCGTGAAAATACCACGATGAACGACTTTTCTGTATGTCCGCAATGCGGGCATGAATATATAGATGAAGATGACAGCCGCCGCCGTCACGCGCAAACTATTTCCTGCCAAGATTGCGGCCCTCAGCTGATTTTGTGTACATCCGGAGAGGTTTTTCAAAAGGATGAAGCGCTCGAAAAAGGCATAGAACTGCTGAAACAAGGTAAAGTGTTGGCTGTCAAGGGGATAGGCGGTTACCAGTTTGCCTGTTTACCGACCGATACCGTTGCGGTTAAAAACCTACGGCTGCTTAAACACAGAGATAGAAAACCTTTCGCGGTTATGTTCCCAAGACTCGGTGTATTAAAGAAGTACTGCGAAGTAAGCGAGCCGGAAGAAAATCTGCTCATTTCCTCAGCCCGGCCGATTGTTTTACTCAATAAAAAGAAGGATAAATTTTGTCCAGAGGTAAGCGGTGAGAGCCGCTTCATCGGCGCGTTTTTGGCATATACACCTTTGCATCTGCTGTTAACCGATGCGTGCGGTCCGCTGGTAATGACCAGCGGCAACCTAACTTCGGAGCCCATCATTACAAGTGATGATGATATGCTGAAACTTCGTTCGCCTTATCTCGGAGGCGTTTTATATAACATTCGCGGAATTGTAACCCCGATGGACGATTCAGTTGCGAGAATAATTTCGGGGAAAACGCAGCTGATCCGCCGAAGCAGAGGATATGCGCCGCTGCCGGTTATGCTGAAAGATAGTTCGAAGCAGACTATTCTGGCCACGGGCGGAGATTTGAAAAGCAGTTTTTGCTTTTATAATAATGATAGGGCGTATATAAGCCAATATTTCGGTGATATGGAAAACTATCTTGTAGCATTGGCATATAAAGAAAATATAACACGAATGACGGAAATATTCGGAATGAAACCGGATATCATCGCCTGCGATTTACATCCCCGGTACATCACCTCCGGAATCGCGGAAGATTACGCTATGATAAAAAACATTAAAAAAATCGAAATTCAGCATCACCATGCACATGCAGCTTCTGTGATGGCGGAAAACAATCTTTCTTCTTGCATCGGCGTTGTTTTTGACGGCACCGGTTACGGTTTAGACGGTGCTGTATGGGGCGGAGAAATACTATTATGCAAAGATACTGAATTCGAACGGCAGGCGCACCTGAAATATATAAAACTTTGCGGGGGAGACAACATTGCGAAAAACGCGGAGTTTGTTTCATATTGCTACCTGAATACCGCGGGTGAAAAAATTGAAAACAGCGATTATTCCGTTGTGTGCTCTGCATTAACAAACAATGTAAACACCATACAAAGCTCCAGTATGGGAAGGCTTTTTGACGCGGTAAGCGCAGTTCTCAATATAAAATCCTTAAATTCTTTTGAAGGAGAATGTGCAATAGCGTTAGAAAACGCTGCTGCAGATTATGCTAAGAACGGTTTTAAACCATATCCGCTTCATTTCAAAATTAATTTTGATGATCGGGAAACGCTGATTGATCAGGTAAGTTTAATAAAAGAGATTTATACGGCTTACAGGAACGGAACGGATACGGGCGCTTTGGCTTTGGGTTTCCACAAAGCGATTGCCGAAATGGTGCTTTCCGCTTGTAAACATATCCGTGACGAAAGCGGAGAGAATTCAATTGCGCTCAGCGGCGGTGTGTTTGCAAATTTGTTACTCACCGAGGACTGCTCGGAACTGCTTGGAAACGCAGGCTTTCATGTTTATATTAATTCCGCGGTTCCTTCGAATGACGGCGGTATATGCCTTGGCCAGGCATGGCTTTGCAGAAAAATTTAATGCTAAACCAGACAAAAAATCAAATTTGCATCTTTTTATTAAGACGCGCGGGAAGGATAAGAGTACTATATGTGTATTGCTATGCCGGGTAAAGTAATCGCCGTTAACGGGTCAAAAGCCACTGTTGACTTCAACGGTAATATCGTTGAAGCTTATTCGGAATTGGTATCGGTTAAGCCGGGAGATTATGTGCTTGTGCACGCCGGTTTTATATTAAACACGCTTTCTCACGAAGAAGGCGATTCTCTGTCAGCACTGTTTGAGGAAATCGAAAATATATGATTGATGTTAAGAGATATTTAAAGGAATATGATGACCCGCCGTTAAATTTAATGGAGGTTTGCGGAACCCATACTGCGGAAGTTTCCCGCTGCGGCATAACGAGCATTCTTTCATCCAACATTCACTTAATTTCAGGGCCCGGTTGTCCGGTGTGCGTTACCGTAACGGCTTATATTGATAAACTTATTGAACTGAGTGCGGTTCCGAATACCGTAATAGTTACTTTCGGAGATATGATGCGTGTAATCGGAAAAAGCCAAAGCCTCAGTGATTGTAAGGCTTTTGGCGGGCAGGTGCGGATGGTCTATTCACCGATGGACACACTTAAACTTGCGCTGGCAGACAAAGAAAAAACATATATATTTGCAGCGGTCGGTTTTGAAACAACAACACCTGTTTATGCGCTGCTTTTGGAAGAAGCTATTAAAAACGAAATTAAGAATATTAAAATATTGACCTCATTAAAAACGATGCCGCCGGTTATCGATTGGGTATGTAAAAATCAAAACGGCATAAACGGTTTTCTTGCCCCCGGGCATGTCAGCACCATAACGGGCAGTGATATTTATAAGCCTTTGTCCGAAAAATACAATCTGCCTTTTGCGGTTGCCGGCTTCAGCGGCGAACAGATATTGGCAGCTCTTTACATGCTGGTAAAATGCCGCGGAAAATCAAAAGTGATGAACCTATATACATCTGCTGTAACCGCCCGCGGAAATGAAACCGCGCAGCGTATGGTTCAAAAATATTTTGTTCCATGTGATGCTTTATGGCGCGGGATAGGCATCATACCGGCTTCCGGCATGATGCTGCGCGATGAATACATTGCTTATGATGCCGGCAGTGAAGGCCTTGATACAGACCAAATGCTTAATCCGAAATGCTGTTGCGCTCAAGTGCTCACCGGAGCCAGTTGCCCTCCTCAATGCCCATTGTTCGGTTCTGAATGCACGCCGCAGACACAGCAGGGCGCATGCATGGTATCAACCGAGGGCAGTTGTTATAATTATTACGTAAACACGAGGAATAAATAATGAAAATCACCATGACACACGGCAGCGGAGGAAAGTCAACTTCAGAGCTGATAGAGAAAATATTTGTCAAATATTTCGACAATCCTTTCCTTAGAAAAATGGAGGATTCGGCTGTTCTGCCCGGCGCTGCGACCATTGCAATTACCACTGACAGCTTTGTGGTCACACCTCTTTTTTTTAAGGGCGGCGATATTGGTAAACTCGCTGTTTGCGGAACGGTAAATGACATTGCAATGAGCGGGGCAGTGCCGAAATATTTGACCTGCGGGTTTATTTTAGAAGAGGGAGCAGATATTGATGAACTTGAAAAAATTGTTGCCTCAATGGCGAAAACCGCGGAAAATGCCGGAGTAATGATAGTTGCCGGAGACACAAAAGTCGTTGAAGGTTCAGGCGGAATCTTTATCAACACTTCAGGGGTTGGATTTTTATCTGAAAATTGCGATATAGGTGCTGAAAATTGCAAAGAAGGCGATATCGTTATTGTTTCAGGCAATTTGGGGGACCATCACGCAACGATTTTAAGCGCACGTATGAATATTGTTAACACCATCCAAAGCGATTGTGCACCGCTAAACGAAATGATTGAAGCTCTTCTTGCGAGCGGGGTTAAAATTCGCGCAATGCGCGATGTTACCCGCGGAGGCTTAGCTACTGTGCTCAATGAGTTCGCTCGGGCATCACGCTGCTGCATATCAATTAGTGAGGAAATGATACCTGTATCTGAGCAAGTGAAAGGATTGTGCGGTATTTTAGGGCTTGACCCGCTTTATATGGGCAATGAGGGTAAAATGGTGGCCGTTGTTGCCGAAAGTGACGGACAAAAAGCGCTCGACTGTATAAAAAAATGCAAATTCGGTGAAAATGCTGCCATGATTGGACAAGTGATTGCAGGTGAAGCTGAAATGGTTCTGCTTAATACTGCAATCGGAGGAATTCGAATATTAGCGGAGATGTATGGCGAAGGATTGCCCAGAATTTGTTGATATTATACATTATTTTAAATATTAGCCTAATTATAATTTATGAACAATCTATTGTAAAACAATAAATAAAGGTATATAGTGTTGTTCAGCGCTGAATTTGAGTTGTTTAGGTGCCTGTATTTGCAGAGCGAAAACATATTGAATTGTGCGTTAATTTTCTGGAATCAATAAAATCCATTTAGGGGAGTAGTGACTTATTCTTTTATGAACAGAGCTAAAATCCGTCATTTCCTGCATGGAATACCGCCGGTAAAAATCCTTGTTTTTGGCTATATGGGGATTATTTTGACCGGTGCGTTACTTTTAATGCTGCCGATATCTTCAAAGCAGCATGTTGTTACTCCGTTCATAGATACTTTGTTTACATCAGGTTCGGCAGTATGTGTAACCGGTCTGGTGATTTATGACACCTTTACACACTGGACGATATTTGGGCAGCTTGTCATAATCACGCTGATTCAAGTAGGCGGCCTCGGATTTATGTCGCTGGCGCTTGTCATTGTCACTTTTACCAACAAAAAAATAGGCCTCAACCAGCGATTAATTATGCAGGAGTCTATAGCGGGTCATCAGGTCGGCGGGATAGTCCGCATGGCTCGTTTTGTTATAGGCGGCTCTTTGGCTATTGAAGGAATCGGTGCGTTGATCATGTCTTTCAGGCTTATTCCGGAGCTCGGTCTTGGAAAAGGGCTGTACTATTCTGTTTTTCACAGTATATCGGCATTCTGCAACGCAGGGTATGATATTTTTGGTGAATTCGGGGAAAGATCGTCCTTGATACATTTCAACAGTGATCCCCGCATTATCCTGACAATTGCTTTTCTGATTATCATAGGGGGTTTAGGCTTTTTTGTCTGGGATGATATAAAAGTAAATAAACTGAACTGGCGGAAATACAGGCTTCATTCAAAAATGGTTCTGACGACAACCGCTTTTCTTATTGGCGCGGGCACCCTGATGATTCTGGTCATCGAATATAACGGCCCGGCTTTTCAAGGCATGAATTTCTTTGAAAAGCTGTTGAATGCGTTTTTTCAGGCGGTTACACCGAGGACGGCGGGCTTTAATTCTGTTGATACCGGCATCATGTTCGAAAGCTCTCTGTTTTTTACAATCGTTTTGATGCTTATTGGGGGTTCTCCGGGGTCAACAGCGGGAGGCATAAAAACAACAACCTTTGCAACGCTTATGCTGAATATTCTTACTGTTTCAAAAAAGAAATCGTCCCTCATTGCTTTTCGCAGACGAATAGATGACAGCGTTTTAAGAAACGCCGTTACGATAACAAGCATGTATCTTATTCTTTTTATTTCTGCCGCAATGTTTATATCAGTCGTTGAAAATGTTACAATGATAAAGTCTTTATTTGAATCAGCTTCCGCAATTGGTACTGTCGGGCTTTCGATGGGTATAACGGGTGATCTGCATTCCTCCTCAAAGTTGGTTTTAACTTTCCTGATGTATTTCGGGCGTGTCGGATGCCTGACGCTGATATATGCAATCAGGCGCAACACCGGTGTAGAACTGTCAAAACTGCCGCTTGAAAGAATTGCGGTTGGTTAATAAATATAACAAAACATTTATCGGAGGAATTAATTTGAAATCTATTCTGCTTATTGGCCTCGGGCGCTTTGGGAAACACTTGGCAAGGACACTATGTAAATATGATCATGATATACTCGCCATTGACAGAGACGAGGATAAGGTCAATGATATCCTGCCGTATGTACCAAATGCGGAAATTGGCCACATTACGAACGAAGCCTATATAGATTCACTCGGCGTCAGAAATTTTGATGAATGCATCGTAGCATTAGGCAACAACTTCCAAACCTCTTTGGAAGTTACAGCCCTTTTAAGCGAAAAAGGAGCCAAACACATTATCTCGCGCGCGGACAGCGATTCTCATGCAAAGTTGCTTCACCTTGTCGGAGCGGATGATACAATATATCCTGAAAAGGACATGGCAAACCGTCTTGCTGTTAAGCTCAGTTCAAAATCGGTGCTTGATTATTTCGAACTCACACCGTGTTATTCGATTTACGAAATACCGGTCCCGGAGAAATGGGAGGGCAAAACCATCCGTGATATAGGCGTTCGGACAAAGTATAATGTAAGTGTTCTTGCAACAAGAATCAAAGGCTCTCAGGAGCTGAAACCGATGCCGAAAGCAGATTACGTGTTTTCCCCCGATGAAACACTTATGGTTCTAGGCCATAACTGTGATGTGAACAAGCTTATCGAATCGGTTTGATTTAAGAAATTAAGTTAGAATAAAAGATAAAATATAAATATAGAAATATAGAAAAAACAGAGATTAAAGTGTATTTGCTTTAATCTCTGTTTTTCATGGTAAAAACAAATATAATCTGATTGTTTCTGTAATCGTGTTGACATTTTCTGTTAAAGTTATAAGATGAAAAAGTAGATTGTTATCCGGATTGAGCATTTTAAAAGTTTATTACAATATTGATTCCTGTTAAAGGAGTTATTATGGAAAGAATTGATTTGAAGGACATTTCATTGGTTGCGGAAATATTTTCAAAAGCAATGTTTGACGATCCTCTTCATGAGTACTTCTTCCCCATTCCAAAAACACGTGGCAGGAAGATATACTCGCTCTATAAATATATGGTCAGAATGAACTATCTGAAGGCCTACAGAACATCGGAATCTTTCGAAGGTGTTGTGCTTTGGGAAAAACCTTTTGAACACGAGTTTAAGGTTAGTTTAAAAGATTTTGTTATCGGTTCTGCTCTGGTCTATAAAGTCGGGCTTCCTTCTCTGTTTAGAATGATGAAATACCAAAAGTGGTCCGAAAGGTTAAAAAAAGAGAACATCAGCGATCCTTTTTGGTACCTCAGCGTTGTTATTGTTGACCCTAACCACCAGGGTAAGGGATATGCAAGCAAACTTATTAAACCAATATTAACCATTGCGGATGACAGCGAGCATAAAGTATATCTCGAAACTCAAAACGAGAACAATGTGCCGATTTATGAAAATTACGGGTTTAAAATAGCTTCTGTGCAGGCAATACCCGGCACTGAAATCATGCATTTTATTATGGTCCGAGGTTAGCCGGTTAACAGCCATTGAAGCTTCGTGGAATTAAAAAGTTGTAATTATCAAAACAGTTAAACTCAGCAATAAGCAAGGCGTATTCAAATGCAAAATATAGTATCAATGCAAGAAAAATGACCGGTTGATGACAATTATCATTACCGGTCTCTTTTATAGTAATCAGATTTAGTTGAATATTATTTGTTATCGGCAACAGCGGGAAACCATTTCTTTGTACTGTTTGCAATTTTAACTAACATCAGCATCAGGGGCACCTCAACCAACACACCGACTACCGTGGCAAGCGCCGCGGGGGAGGTGGTACCGAACAACGCTATTGCGACAGCGACGGAAAGCTCGAAGAAGTTGGAAGCACCTATCATACCCGCCGGTGCTGCGATATTATGCGGTAGTTTCAGCCATTTACAAGGAATATAAGAGATAAAGAAAATGAGGAATGTTTGAATGGTCAAGGGGATAGCTATTAGAAGAATGTGCAGGGGATTTTTAATGATAATATCGCCCTGGAAGGAAAACAGTAAAATCAGTGTCAAAAGCAAACCTATGACTGTTGCATTATCAAATTTGGGCAAGAATTGCTTCTCAAAATAATCCAACCCTTTGCGCTTTGTCACAAGCATCCTTGTTAATGCTCCGCCCGAAAGCGGAATAACAACAAACATAACAACAGACAAAATCAAGGTGTCCCAGGGAACCGATACTTTGCTGACACCTAACAGAAATTTAACGATTGGCACAAAGGCTATCAGAATAATCAAGTCGTTGGTTGCCACTTGGACAACCGTATAGGCCGGGTTGCCTTTTGTAAGGTGGCTCCATACGAATACCATCGCTGTGCACGGCGCGGCACCGAGTAATATAGCGCCCGCAAGGTATTGCTTAGCAAGTTCGTGAGGGATAAGATTTATGAAAACAATATAAAGAAAAAAGTAGGCTATAGCAAACATGGTGAATGGTTTTATCAGCCAGTTAGCGATCCATGTAACATAAAGGCCCTTCGGATTCTTCCCGACATTTTTTATGCTTTTGAAATCGACTTTCATCATCATCGGGTATATCATAACCCAAATTAAAATAGCTACGGGTATGGAGACCTTCGCGTATTCAAACTTATTAAGAAACTCAGGGATAGCCGGTAAAAATCTACCGATTAATACCCCTACACCCATAAAAAGTGCTACCCAAACGGTTAAATACTTTTGAAAGAATCCTATGTCGGCTTTTGCATTTTTTGGCATTTCGGTATCTCCTCTTTTTTATTCGCTTCAATAATAAAGGATGCGACATAATTTTCAAGGTTATTTTCGGGTACCCAAGAACTGATAATTTCTCTGCTGTTGTCTTTTGGTGTAAGGACGATATTTATAAACCCGGCATCCCGGAGCATCAAGCGGACATTGTCTGTATGCTCGGCTCCGGCGATGCAGCTGGCTCGAAGTTTTAAATCCTGCTTCACCGGTTCCGGCAGCTCGGCTGTTGCGACCACATCGGATATAGAGAGACGTCCGCCGGGTTTCAATACACGGTAAGCATCCCGGAAAACCTGTTCTTTGTCTAAAGAAAGGTTAATGACGCAATTGGATATGATAACATCCACCGAATTGTCCGCAACAGGCAGATGTTCGATTTCCCCCAGCCTGAATTCAACATTTGTAAATCTGCCTTTTTCAGCGTTATTTCGAGCAAGGCGAACCATATCCGGTGTCATATCAACGCCGATTACATGCCCTGTTTCACCAACCTGTCTTCTTGCAAGGAAACAGTCGAAACCGCCGCCGCTGCCGAGGTCAAGGACTGTTTCACCTTCTTTCAGCGCGGCAATCGCTATCGGATTGCCGCACCCCAAGCCCATATTAGCCCCATCCGGAATATCGGTAAAATCCTTATTAGAATAACCGATGGATTTTGAAATATCATTTGCAGTTATAGAAGGTGTGTTGCCGCAACAGCCTGAACTGCAGCCGCATCCTGCGGAATTATTAGCCGCAATGCCTGCATATCTGTTGCGGATATAGTCTCTCGTTTCCTCTTTGTTACTCATTTCTCCGCTCCTTTTCATATTTGAGTATAATGGTTTTAATTTTATCTCATTTCAATGCAGCTGCCGCAGCAAAGAGAAACGCATTGCCCGCAGCCTTCGCATTTATCCAAGTCGATTTCGATTCTCCCGCCGATTGGCTCGTTCTCGTCCTCAACGAATGAAAAGGAATTGTTTGGGCAGGATTTCATCGGCGGGCAAATGTCGGGCTGCGCGGCGCATCGTTCTTTATCAATAAATGGCCTCATTACTTTGTCACCTTTTCAATAATATTTATGATATCCTTTGACTTTAACAACTTCCCAAAAGAGACAACCTTTCCATTAATCACAAGCGCAGGTGTAGTCATCACCCCGTATTTTGTAATCTCCATAATGTCTGCCACATTCTCAACTTCGACATCAAGTCCCATTTCTTTTACCGCTTCTTTTGTGTTTTCAAAAGTTTCCGTGCTTTTTTTGCAGCATGCGCCTAACACTTTAATTGTCATAATTAATACCTCCAAAAATTTATTTTTAAAAACCAAGATAAAACATGTAGAATGCTATCAGTAAGATTAATGCACCCATAATTATTTTCAGTGCTTGACTGATTTTTCCATATTTTTCGCTTGCCGAAAGCTTTTTGACAAAGCCGACAGAAGTGCCGGCAATTAAAACCAGAACGCTGTGCCCCAATGAGTAAAGCAGCAACAGGAAGATGCCTAATAAAATCCTGCCTTCCTTAGCGACAAAGGCGAGCAGAACGACTAGCACCGGTGTCGCGCAGGGGGATGCGAAAAAGCCACCCAAGATACCAGCAAGAAAAGCACCGATAAATCCTCGCTTTTTATTCTTACTTAACGCGTTTGTTGAAGGAATAAAGTTGAATATTTCCCAAGTTTGCAGTGCCATGAGCACCATCAAGACCCCCAAAACCAGGTACCACCATTTACCGGTTCCCTGCAAAAATTTGCCCAACAAAGAAGCGGTTATCCCAAGCGTGGTAAGGGTTACAGCCATTCCTGATGAAAATGTTGCTGATAGCAAGAAAGCCCTTTTTGTGTTTTTTTGTCCAACTCCACCAACATACCCGATAACAAGTGGAACGCTTGAAAGCGCACAAGGCGTAAATGCTGTGAGAACCCCTGCAAGTAAAGCAAGCAAAGGCGCAAGCCAGATATTGTCGGCAATAACCGTTGATAATGTATTGAGCCAATCGTTGATAATTGTTTGCATTATTTCATACCCATTTCATTGAGAATGTCTAACAGTTGCTGTTTTGTCAGCGTGTCGGTATGTGTTGTGTAGGCCAGCGCGCCTGTAACCTTGTCATAATGTAAATCCATTTGCATTGCAGCGGCGTTCGAGGGATTGTACGGTGTTCCGTCGGCATTGATGAATACTTGAGTGGGTATATACTGAAAATCATAAGATTCCGAAATATTTACCCTGTCGTCTGTATTAACGAACCGGACAATAGCTTTGCCTTGAAGTTCATCATTCAGCGATGTGACAATCGGCGCCATTGTTTTGCACGGCTCACACCATTCAGCCCCAAACTCAATGATGATCGGGAGGTTATAGGATTTCAGCTTTGCGATATCGAGGCTGCCCTTTACGCTATAGGCGAAATCGGGATTTGTGATTTCAGTAGCCACAGTAGTATCAGATAGATTTGATTTATCCAAGAAAGAGTGCTGGGAGTTTTTAACAAAACCTATTGTCGCAACTAATATAACGATTAAAATTGGAATTATAATCTTTAATAATGCCTGTGCACCAAAACTATGTTGCTCATATTCTGGGCTTGCTTTGGCAAGTATTTCGCAAACTTTTTCCCAGTCGTTCCGATGTAGTGAATCTAAAAATTTAATATTTTTACCAACAAATAATTTGATTTTTTTATTATCAAAAAGTTTGATTTTAATGTAAATATTTAATTTGTTATTAACAACAGAAATACTCCTAAAATCCTTGAAAAAGACCGTTTTTGCTTCTTCTTTCACTATTCTATTTGCGCCTTTAAATCTTACAATGACAACTCTGGTTTTTGAAAACCCAAGAATATAATAATGCTTATACTTAAGTACAAGGAAAAAAACTATAATTAAACCAAAAACTGGAAATAAAATAATTAGTAACCACCACCATTGGCTAATCGGAACAAAACCCCAACAGTAATATAATATTGGGTCACCTTGCTCATCAGATGAAGAAAAAGCATCATTCAGAATTTTTGAACTTAAAAACATTTTAATACCTCCGATTGTTTCTATTTTTCTTGTTGTTATTTTTTAGGAATGTTTGTGTTACTCATCAGCAGAAATCTTCTTAACAACTTAAATTGTAGCAATCGCATATTGAGTTTTCTTCTTTTTTACCGTTTGCCGGAACCCAACCGGTATTGTCACCAACATACTCAATGGCACCAACCGGGCAGACATTACCGCAACCATGACACGCCTGAATACAGCCATCGGGTTGAACGACAACCGGAGATGGCGATTTAGTTTTGTCATAAACCGCGTGCGGGCAGAACTCAATACAGGTTCCGCACTCCGTGCATTTTACATAATCGATTACCGGATACCAACTTTTTGACATAATAATACCTCACTTAATTATATTTATTGAATACATCTTTCACGAATATGAGACCATTATAATGAAGATTACTTTTACATTAAAATATACCCAAAAGCGTTAAATATATATCCAATTATAATAATGCCAACTGTTACAAGGCCTGCGAATATGACCAGAAGCTTTGTTTTAACAACCTTTTTAAGCATTATCATTGACGGTAGAGATAAAGCGGTGACCGCCATCATGAAAGAAAGCGCGGTTCCGATGCCGACTCCCTTTAAAACCAGTGCTTCCGCTATGGGAAGTGTTCCGAAAATATCCGCATACATCGGTACGCCGACTAAAGTCGCGAGTAAAACCGAGAAAGGATTTTTATCTCCTAATATTGCAACTATAATATTTTCCGGTATCCAGTTGTGAATTAAGGCTCCGATACCGACACCGATAAGCACATACAGCCAAACTTTTTTAATAATTGCCAGAACCTGCTCTTTGCCGAAAACAAGCCGGTCTTTTCTGGTTAGTTTTTCCTGTTCGATCTCAAGCATTTTGTTGCTGAAAACAAAAGGTTCCACATATTTCTCAAGTTTTGATTTACCGATAATGGTTCCGCCGGTGACCGCCAAAATAAGGCCGACAACCACATAAGCGATAGCAATTTTCCAGTTAAAAATGCTGGCGAGCAACAGCACGGACGCCAAATCCACAAGAGGGGATGAAATTAAAAACGAAAAAGTGACGCCCAGTGGCAGCCCGGCATTCGTAAAACCGATGAACAGCGGGATGGATGAACAGGAGCAAAACGGTGTCACCGTGCCCAGCAGCGCGCCTAAAATGTTTGCCGAAACACCTTTGAAACGCCCGAGTATTTTTTTTGTGCGCTCCGGCGGGAAAAAGCTTTGTATATATGAAATAATAAAGATTAAAACCGATAGCAGAATAAATATCTTCACTACATCATAAATAAAAAATTCTATGCTGCCGCCGAGCCTTTGGGTTGTGTCAAGCCCGAAAACCTTTTCGACCAGAAGCTTAACCAATGTGCTCAGCCACTCCATTTTTAATATCTGATTATTCAGCCATTCAAATACGAACATTATATTGTTATACTCCTTTTACTTGGTGCAAGCATATTCGCAGTTTGCTTCTTCTACGGTATCGTCTATACAAAAACTGTCAAATAAACATTTAACACTTTCAAACACATCTTTATTTAATGAATATCTCATCCATGCGCCGTCCCGCCGGCCTTCAACAAGGCCGCTGTCACAAAGCGACTTCATGTGATAAGAAAGGGTAGGCTGCGTAATGTTGAAGTTTTCAAGTATTTTACATGCGCACAGTTCGCCGTTTTCCAGCAATTCAACAATCTTTAATCTCGTTTCGTCCGCTAAAGCTTTAAAGATCAGTACATATTCCGAATGTTTCATAAGTTATTACTCCCTTGCATAGATGATATTTGATGATATAGACAATCGTCTATATCTATTCTACATCTAATATAGACGATTGTCAATGTGTTTTACAAAAAAAGTTTATTTAGTTTAAATTTTACGGATTCAAGTTCTAAGCATAACTTTATTGACACTGAAACCTTAGAAGGTTATAATTTTACCATCATATTGAAAGGCAAGAAATAATGGGAAAATATTTACTTGGTCTTGATATCGGCGGTACAAAATGCGCTGTGATTTTGGGGAAAGATGAAATCCTCTGCGGCAGCATTGATGGGTTTATCATAGATAAAATAAGCTTTCCTACTATTCAAACAAGAGGCTGGAGAGCGGTTGTTTCTGATCTTTTCAATGTATGCGATGAAATATTGGCCAAAAATAATATAACTGCAAACGAGTTAATATCTATCGGCATCAGCTGCGGTGGACCCCTAGACAGCAGCAAAGGCGTCATTTACAGCCCGCCGAATTTGCCTGACTGGGACGCTGTTCCAATTGTGTCGCTGTTAAAAGAGCGTTTCGATGTACCTGTTTACCTGCAAAACGACGCGAATGCCTGCGCACTTGCCGAATGGCATTTTGGCGCGGGTAAAGGATTAAAAAATCTAATATTTCTTACTTTTGGCACCGGCATGGGCGCCGGACTCATTTTGGACGGCAAACTGTATTCCGGCACAAACGATATGGCCGGCGAAGTTGGTCATATCAGGCTGGCCGATAAAGGACCGGTCGGGTATGGAAAAGAAGGATCATTCGAAGGCTTTTGCAGCGGCGGCGGCATTGAAAGACTTGCAAAGGCGTTAATTATTGAAAAGCACAAAATGGGAGAAAAACCCGCCCTTTGCCCGGCAGCAGATAAACTATGCAAAGTCACGGCAAAATCAGTTGCGGATGCTGCAAAAAAAGGAGACATGCTTGCAATTGAAATATATAATATTTGCGGCGAATATCTCGGGCGGGGTCTGGCTGTGCTTGTCGATATTCTCAACCCTCAGGCTATTATTGTTGGCAGTATCTTTGAACGTTCAAGCGATCTTCTTATAGATTCAATGGAAAAGGCTCTCAAAGCGGAAGCTTTGCCGCTTTCTTTGGAACGCTGCAAAATAATGCCTGCAGAACTCGGCGATGCTATAGGTGATTATGCGGCGCTGGGTGTTGCGCTCAGCAGATAGACAGGTTAACCTTTGAAGAATGAAAGGATATGGTATGGATATGGAAAAAACAACGGAAATCTTTGAGGATTTGTTTATAAGATACCCGAACCTTGAGCCCGACCGGAAGAAAATTTGGGATGCCTATGAAATACTCTGCGAAGGTTATGAAAGCGGTGGAAAAGTGCTTGTTTGCGGCAACGGGGGAAGTGCAGCGGATAGCGAGCATATAGTAGGCGAACTAATGAAGGGGTTTATGTCCCGTCGCTCTCTTCCGGCAACTGCGGCCGCTCTTTTTGAAGGGATAGAAGGCGGGGAATATCTTGCGTCAAAACTTCAGGGGGCAATTCCGGCTGTATCTTTGTCAAGCCAGTCAGCGCTGATTTCGGCTTATTCAAACGATGTTGCGCCGGATATGGTTTACGCGCAGCAGGTGTGGGGCTACGCAAAAAAAAGCCCCGATGTGCTGATTGCATTAAGCACTTCGGGTAATTCTGCCAACATTGTTAACGCTGTTAAAACAGCAAATGCAATTGGCAGAAAAAGTATTGGTATAACCGGCGAGGAAGCCAGCATTATGTGCGATATTTGTACTGTCTGCATCAGAATGCCCGAAAAAGAGACTTTTAAAGTCCAGGAACTGATCATGCCGGTCTATCATGCGTTATGTGCTATGGTTGAAGGAACTTATTTTTAGGAGAAGAAGTTGAAAAGTGTGACTTCGTCACGAGAAGCGATAGAGAAGAAGTAGAAGTTATTACTGAAAGGAACAAAGTGTATATGACAAACAAAATAAATATTCCACGCCCGGAGCATCCGAATCCGCAGTTTAAACGTGCCTCATGGTTTAATTTAAACGGTGAATGGGAATTTGAAATTGATAATGGGAATAGCGGACAGGAAAGACACCTTCAGAGTGCCGAAACCTTAAATTCAAAAATTAACGTTCCGTTTTGCCCCGAAAGTAAGCTTTCCGGTGTGGAACATAAGGATTTTATGAGCGCTGTTTGGTACAGGCGTGAGTTTGAAATACCTGCCGGGGAAGCAGGAAAAAAAGTTATGCTTCATTTCGGCGCAGTGGATTATGAAGCTTTTGTCTATGTTAACGGCAGGCTTGCAGGTACTCATAAAGGCGGATATTCCTCTTATGCGTTGGATATAACCGAACACATAATTAAAGGCAAAAATGTTCTGACGGTCTGCGCAAAGGATGATACCAGAAGTCCAATGGTTTCGAGAGGCAAACAAAGTGAAAAGTTTTATTCACACGCCTGCGATTATACAAGAACAACCGGAATTTGGCAGACAGTTTGGCTGGAATTCGTACCGGAATCTTATATTAAGAATGCACATTATTTCCCCGACCCTGAAAACGGAAGAATTGAAATTCAGGCAGAAGTAGTTGGATCCGGTCTATTTAAAGCAGAGTCATATTACAAAGAAAAGCTCGTCGGTGTTAGCGGGAAGGTGACTTGCGAAGGTATGGTTTCCGTTTCTGTCGAACTTTCCGAAAAACACCTTTGGGAAATAGGGAATGGTAGGTTGTATGACCTCATACTGTCTTTTGGTGATGATACAGTAAATAGTTATTTTGGTCTCAGAAACATACGTTTAGATGGATATAAGTTCTTAATCAATGGGAAGTCAGTGTTTCAAAGGCTTGTTCTCGACCAAGGTTTCTATGCGAATGGAGTATACACTGCTCCTTCGGATAATGATTTGGCGAAAGATATTGAATTATCCGTTGCAGCAGGCTTCAACGGAGCAAGATTACATCAAAAAGTTTTTGAACCCCGTTTTTTATATCATTGCGATAGGTTAGGTTATATTGTTTGGGGAGAGTATCCGAATTGGGGACTTGATTGGTCCGCCGATGGTGCGGTGTATGGTATTTTGCCGGAATGGTGTGAAACCGTTGAAAGGGATTTTAATCATCCTTCCATTATAGGTTGGTGTCCATTTAATGAAACATGGGATTATGAAGGCAGAAGGCAAAAAAATGATTTGCTTAGATTAATCTATAATACAACCAAGATGATTGACCGAACCCGCCCTTGTATTGACACCAGCGGCAATTATCATGTTGTCACAGATATTTATGATGTACATGATTATGATCAAAACCCTGTGTCTTTCAAAGAGCATTATGATGAATTGGTAGAAGACGGAGTGTTGTATGACCAGGTGAACGGAAGAGGTGTAAGACAGACATATAGCGGTGAACCGGTGTTTGTCAGTGAATATGGCGGTATAAAATGGAGTAGCGGCATTACGGAAGGTTGGGGATATGGCAACGCACCGATAACTGAAGAGGAATTCATTGAACGCTACAAAGGTTTGACCGATGCTCAGTTAGACAACAAATGTCTTTTTGGTTTTTGTTATACTCAGCTATATGATGTCGAACAGGAACAAAACGGTCTTTATACATATGACCGCACAGCTAAATTTGATATGAGTATCTTTAAAGCAATCAATTCGCGTAAAGCGGCTATTGAAGAATGATGAACATTACATTATAGGCCGGAGGCAAAAACATGGCTGCGTTTCTTACAAGAATCTTTTCGTTTTTAATATCGGTTATGCTGGTCTTAACAAACTTTTTCGGATTTAACACAAGAGGCGATATAAATATGAACAAAAACGGTTCGCTCGGCTGCGTTGATTCGCTTGGAAGAGAAATTGTTTCATCCGGTGCGTCATCTGAAAAGCTGGTTGGCGTGTTTTATTTCCTCTGGCAGGGTGTTCATGGCACCGGTGGCCCTTATGATAACACGAAAATAGTGGCTGCCAACTCCGATGCGGTTTTATCCGAAGAAAATTGGATTGCTTCCGGCGGGGGCGGTGTCGGAGAGCATCACTTCTGGGGAGAACCGCTTTTTGGTTATTACACCTCTCAGGATACTTGGGTGATGCGAAAACACCTGCAAATGCTAACAGATGCAGGCGTTGATTTTATAGTGCTGGATACAACAAATGCGGTTACTTATTCTGACAGAGTTAAAGATTTGATTGCTGTTTGGTATGAATATTTGCTCAAAGGCTGGGATGTACCAAAAATCGCGTGTTATACCAATACAGCCTCGGGTGAAACGATGAACCGGATATATGATGAGCTTTACAACTCAACGGAGTTAGCCGCCCAATACCCGAGATTAAATGAACTTTGGATGAAGTGGGACAAGAAACCGATGATAATTGGCAAGTCTGATGACCCGGCTCTACGCGATGATGTTAAAAATTATTTCAGGATTAAAGAAAGCCAGTGGCCGACAGAAGATCGCAAACCGGACGGATTTCCATGGATGGAGTTTGACCGTTCGCTTACATACAAAGCTGTATACGGCGAGGGTTTAAAACGAGAAATAATGAGCGTTTCCGCTGCGCAGCATTCGGCAACCTGCCGCTTCAGCGCGACTGCTTGGTACGGCGCAAATGACAGAAGCCGAACATGGCATAACGGCGCGAATGACACAACTCCGAATTCGGTATTATGTGGTTATAATTTTGCCGAGCAATGGGATTTTGCGATTTCTTTTGATCCTGATGTTGTTTTTGTTACAGGCTTCAATGAGTGGGTGGCGCAAAGGCAGCCGGCATATCCCGGCGAACCGATCATGTTCGTGGATTGTGCGGATATGGCAACCAGCAGGGATATTGAACCCATGAACGGGTTGCTCGGAGATAATTACTACATGCAGCTGGTGAATAAAATCGCCAAATTCAAAGGCACCGCGGTAAAAAAACAAATTCAAGAAAATGTAACGATTGATATAACCGGCGGCTTTGAGCAATGGAACAATCCCAAAATCGCAGCATATGAAGATTACACAAACGATACGGTCGACAGAAACTGCGCCGGTTTTGGAGACCTGAGATATATTGATACTAGCGGCAGAAATGATATACAACATGTAAAAGCGGTTAAGGACAGCCAATATTTTTATTTTTATGTTGACACGGTTGAAACCATAAAATCTTTGAATGAAGAAAACGCAATGAATCTGCTCATCTGCACGGGCTTGCCATCTCCGGCTGTGAACGGATATACTTACCTGATAAACCGCAGTGTAGCCGGCAGCCGGTCAACGGTGGAACGCTATAACGGCACGGTTTTTGAAGCAGCCGGCTATGCCGATATTATGATAGACGGCAATAGGCTGATGCTGCGCATAGAACGGTCATTGTTAGGCCTTGGAAACAGCAAAATCGACATTCAGTTCAAGTGGACGGATAACTGTGATATATTTAATATCTATTCCTTCTACAAATCGGGTGACAGCGCGCCGTATGGCCGGCTGAACTATACATTTTGCGAAAAATAGACATTCAAGGATACAAAAACAGGGAGCGGCGTTTGCCGCTCCTGAAAACGAAAAACAATAAAAATTTTAGTCAACAGCAGGAAAAATGCTTGACTTTGAGAGCTGAATAATATATTATATGCAAGTGTCAATTTTGTTGAAAAATGATCCATTAGCTCAGTAGGTAGAGCACTTGACTTTTAATCAAGGTGTCCGGCGTTCGAATCGCCGATGGATCACCATTCAAAAGCCCCACAAGTCCCTATACCCAAGGGCTTATGGGGTTTTCGGTTTATCTGCAAATTTCAAAATCGCGGATCCACAGGTGTTTTGCCAAATCTACTCTTCCGTCAGCGAGAAAACCCACACCCTCATCACTTAAAAGCTGCCTCTGCATATTTTCTCCGCCGAATGCGAAAGCGCTTGAAACCTCGCCAAACCTGTTCACAACCCTGTGGCAGGGGATACTTCCGGGCTGAGGGTTTACATGCAATGCAAAGCCCACAACCTGTGACCATCTAGGATTGCCGGCATAGGCTGCGATTTGCCCGTAAGTGGCAACCCTTCCTTTTGGTATTATTTTAACGATAGCATAAATTCTGTTAAAACTGTTTTCCATATTTTTATCACTCCGATATCATTGATTTTACGGTGATAATGAAGGGTGCGTATGTGATATGCGTTTGTTTATCGCAATTACTTTTGATGAAACTGTGAAGGACGCCATTTGCTCGGCGATTAATTTGCTTCGAACTCATACTGTTCGCGGCAACTTTACACGAAGGGAAAATCTGCATCTTACATTGGAATTTATCGGTGAAACATTGAATCAAAAGGCGGCTTGCAGAGCGATTGATTCAGTTCGTTGCGCTAAGTTCGAAATGAGTATCGGCGGGATTGGTTTTTTCAAAAGCAATAGCGGAAAGGTTTGCTGGCTGGGTATTGAAAAATGTACCGGGCTTTTGGAACTGCAGAACCAAATTCATCTTGCATTAATAAAAGAGGGGTTCAAGCTTGACGCACGGACATATAAACCTCATCTAACGCTTGGCAGGAAAGTTTATTTTGAAGATGGATTTGATATCAAAACGCTTGTTGAAGCTGATAAGCCGTTAACAGCAAAAATAGATAAAGCAAGTTTGATGAAATCGGAAAGAAAAGCAGGAAATCTCGTTTATACTGAAGTTCATGGTATACGGCTGACATAAGGAATGCTGATAGATATATGGAGATGCTGAAATTGGAAAAATCAAATGTTAAGATTACACATATAATCTGGGATTGGAACGGCACGCTTCTCGATGATGTCGGAGCGGCTCTTAATTCTGTTAACACAATGCTTGAGCGCAGAGGCAAATCACCGATTGATATGGACCAATATTATGAATATATTGACATACCGATTAAAAAGTTTTATGAACATATTTTTGATCTTGAAAATGAGGAATATTCCGGGATATTGAAAGAGTACAATGATGGATATGAGAATCAAATGTATGAAATAGGTCTTTCGAACGGTGCAAGGGAAGCTCTTAATATAATTCGCAGCAACGGACTGCGGCAATCGGTAATCTCCTCATGCGAGCAAAACCAGCTGAATTATTATGTTAAGTATTTTGATCTTGAGAATTATTTTGATGCTGTGCTCGGTGCCGAAGACTTTTTTGCATCCAGTAAAATTGAACGTGCGAAGAGATATATTGAATCAAATCAAATTAATCCTTTAAGTGTTCTTGTCGTTGGAGACTTGGTTCATGATTATGAAATGGCAAAAACTATTGGCGCTAATTGCGTTTTGGTCAGTACCGGGCATCAAAGCGAAAGTGCTCTTTTGGACTGCGGTGCAAATGTGGTAAGTTCTGTCAGCCAGATTATTGAATATATCATGTGATACTAATTCGCGATTAAAAAACCTCTAAATAATTAAGCAAAAGCTTTGATTTATGCAGTTTTGTACGGAGTTTTTAGTTAGGATTTATGAGTAATTAGTATGATCATACAAATTAATATATCATTCGTTGCAAATCATGCTGGATTAAAGTCATGAATTTACGGCGATATTTTAACGTTAAATTATTGGACAATGATTATTACTTCTGTTCGTTAACGACATTTACTGGAGCTCCGTTGATAAATGCCCGCAGGTTTTCTTCAAGTATACTTACTAAGCGCTTCCGTGTTTCCAACCCTGCCCAGGCAATATGAGGTGTAATTAAGCATTTTTCGCATGAAAGCAGGGGATTGTCACTTTTGGGAGGTTCTACGGAAAGAACATCAACGGCTGCTCCGGCAATAATTCCATTGTTAAGAGCAAAAGAAAGAGCCGCTTCGTCAACAACGCCTCCGCGTGAAGTGTTTATAAAAAAAGCAGAGGGTTTCATTTTTGAAAAGAACTCGATGGTTGCCATTTTTTCTGTTTCCGGTGATAATGGGCAGTGCATACTGACAATATCAGAACGTTTCAGCAACTCGTCCATTTCAACATACTCAAAATGCTCATGTTGACTATGGTTGCGTGCAATGGGATCATAAGCAATAACATTCATCTCCATTGCTAAGGCAATATTGGCGACTGTTTGTCCGATCCTTCCGTATCCGACGATTCCGATTGTTTTTTGATACAATTCGGTCAGATGTGTTCTCCAAAAGCAAAAGTCCCTGTTTGAACTCCATTCGCCGTTTTTGACCGCAGAATTGTGAAGCCCGACTTGGTTTGACAGCTCAAGTATAAGCGCGAAGGTCATTTGGGCAACAGCGGTTCTGCTGTAAGAAGGAATGTTGGTAACGGGTATAACATGATCGGAGGTATATCCGATATCCACAACATTAAATCCAGTGCTCAGTAAACCAATATATTTTATTTTTGGGAGCCGAGCAAGTATTTCAGCATTAAGAACCGTTTTATTGGTAAAAACAATTTCACAGTCAGATGCTCTTTCAAGGACCTGCTCGGGCTTTGTAAAATCATAAACCGAATAATCCCCAAATTCATTAAGCCAGTCCCACGATAAATCGCCGGGATTCGTTGTATATGCGTCCAAAATAACAATTTTCATATTTTCTTGCCTCCAATATTAATAATTTCGTCTGTCAGGCTATTGCCAGCGGTTAGTATAGCTGAACAGCAGAAAAGAGCTGCGCAAAAAACATCCGGCATAAGCGAAGCGATAACCCAAAGCCGCCTTTTTTGCACAAGCTCAAGCTTTTCCTCCAGAAATAATTGCAAACAGAAACCGATAATCAGTTTTTTATCCCAGCTTTTTTTTATCGTAAATAACAAATCCAAACTGAATCCTTTGTCCAGTTGGCGGGTGAGCTCTGCGATATTTCCTGCTGAATCCTCTGAAAGTAATGCAATGCTTTCAATAATTAGGCGGTCAACCATTCCTTGAAGTGTGTAAATTTCACGGGGATTAAAATTGAATAGCTCGGCTGCAATCTCAGCGCAGCTCAACACATTTGTGTTAAATCCGAATGGGTCATTTTCATAGCTGCTCAGTAATTCAACGATCTTTTGTTTGCCGGTGCGTTCAAACATACTATCGCTCGGGAGAACGCTGAAAACACTGCTGAATTTTTTCTCGCAGATTCTTTCATATTTACATACATTGTAACGTTCATAAATTTCGAAAGAGTAATAAAAACCGTCAAGTATTTTAAACGCTTTGCACGTGTCTAAATAACCCTGACGAATATTTTGCATAGAAAGCTCTTTGTCAAATATTGCAATTGTACCGAATTGATCTTCATTAAACGGCCTTATATTTTTTACATAATGGATTTCTGCGCAATTCTCTTTTAATTTTTTAACGGTCATTTTGCCGATGTTGACAGCAACTATCTCTTCGGCCCCGCGGTTCAATGCCATTTGGATAGGCAAATTGTTAGAATATCCTCCGTCAATAAATTTAGTGTTACCAATTTTATAGGATTTGACAAGCGGAAAACATGAAGCGCTTGCAATAATATAATCAACAGCTTTACCACGGGGAATATCTTCAATAAAAAGCTCGACCTGTCTTTTATATGGAAATGTTGTGGTGACAAGCCCGAAATCAACGGTTGATTTGCGTAACATATCCTCATCAATAATAGAAGTAATTAAATGGTGAAGAGGTGTATAATCCGCACCGCCTTTTAGAATGGCTTCTTTGGCAAGTCTTGTTATATAACCGTCCAATTTTGATTCGTCATTTTTAACCGCTTCAGAAAATTGTAAAAAAACACTATCCATGCCAATACTTTGCCATAAATCAAGTGCTTCCTCGTATTTGTTCAGAGCTATCAATGCGCCGTTAAATGCACCTACTGAAGTACCTGTAACAATATCAGGGGTATAATCCAGTTCGCGCAAAGCTTGCCAAGCGCCAATTTCATATCCGCCTTTTGCTCCGCCGCCGCTTAAGACAACTGCACGCTTGCTCCTCATGCTTAATCATCCCAATCATAAACTTAATTATTTTGTATTATAACATATAAAACTTTAAAAATAAATATATTTACATTGATTTTCAAATGAAGTTGACCAAAGGTGAAAAATGATTTACAATTGTTGTATTATATTCTTATAAAGGCTGAAGGTGAATCTTTGAAAAAGGAAATGATTCGAGGATATATATTAAATATATCAGGATGCATTTCGCTTTTTTTGGCTGCATGCTGTGCCGGTTTAATATACATTGTTAAAATTGAAGGAATTAAATTTTGGTATACAGGAATTCAAGCAAAATTGTTTAAATTTGAGGAAGCTGTTGCTGCTATAGAGGATTGGTGGCTTTTTATTATAGTTATTGCCTTGCTCTATTTTATTAAATCTTTAATTCCGTTAATTTCCACCTCGGCAATTTGTGTTATAACAGGTATGGTGTTGCCTGTCTATATATCTCTTCCCGTCAATATCGCAGGTACAATTATGAGCTTTAGTATTAAGTATTGTATCGGGCGGAAGTTCGGCGGAGAAAATGACCATAATATATTTTTTAAAAACAATCAGGTGAAATCTTTACTGGAAAATAATGGCAAGGGTAATCCATGGCTGTTAATTGCATTCAGGATTATTCCGAATTTCCCCCTGAACAGTGTAAGCCGATATTACGGCCAAATGAAATTTAAATATATAAACTTTATTCTTCTTTCCCTATTTGGTTATGCTCCTAAGCTTATATCTTATACAACCATTGGCCGTAATTTGTACGACCCGCTTTCGGCATCCTTTTTAACTCCGATTATTGTAATTTTGTCAATATCGGGTTTTTCGTTGCTGTTTATAAATACGATTTGGAATTTTGTTGGAAAAAAGCACCATGCCGCTCATGACAAAATAAATATTGAATAAATTTATCCTATGTAAAATATGAAATTAAATTCGGTAAGGAGCAAGTATGACTAATCTTTTAAAGATGAAAATTGGTATATTAGACGGAGGATATGATGATGAACTAAAAAAAATATATATTACCACTCACAATATAGCTGAGCAAAGAGTAAGAATAATAAAAACAATTGATAATTTTGCGGCACTTTTCGGCGCAGAAAGAAGTATTGAACTTTTCAGCGCTCCGGGCAGAACAGAGATCGGCGGAAATCATACGGATCATAACCATGGCAGAGTGCTAGCCGCAAGCATTAATTTGGATGCCATAGCAGCTGTTTCATTAAATCATGATGATATCGTTCGAGTAAAATCCGATGGTTATTATACAATGGATGTCATTAATTTAAAGGAGCTTGGAGTGATACCGGAAGAACGAGGGAAATCTATTGCGCTTATACGCGGTGTTTGCGCAGGCTTTAAGTACAGAGGTTACAAAATTGGAGGTTTCGACGCTGCAACGGCTTCCGATGTGCTTAAAGGTTCAGGACTTTCTTCATCTGCAGCCTTTGAAGTTCTGTTAGGCACAATATTTAACCATGTTTATAATGATGGTAACATAAGCGCGATTGAAATTGCGCAAATTGCTCAATATGCCGAGAATGAATATTTCGGTAAACCTTGCGGGTTAATGGATCAGACGGCAAGCTCAGTTGGCGGATTTGTTGCAATTGACTTTAATAATCCCAAAAAACCTTTAATAGAAAAAGTTGATTTTAATTTTAACGAATGCGGACATTCATTGTGTATTGTTGACACAAAGGGAAGCCATTCGGGGTTAACAGACGAATATACAGCGGTTCGAACTGAAATGGAATCGGTTGCTGCTGCTCTTGGCGGTTCAGTTTTAAGGGATATATCATTTAAGCATTTTGAAGCAAAAATCCCTGAACTGCGTGGAGAAGTTGGAGATAGGGCTGTTTTGCGCGCAATGCATTTCTATGCGGATAATGATAGAGTTCAACGGCAAGCAGCAGCACTAAGAGCTGGGGATTTTGAAAGATTTAAAGCAGAGATTATTGAGAGTGGTCAGTCATCATATATGTACAATCAGAATGTTTTTCTTGGGAATAAACCTGATTGCCAACCTGTTTCGATTGCTCTATGTATAAGTGAAAAATTATTGAAAGGAAAAGGTGCCTGGCGTGTTCACGGAGGTGGATTTGCCGGCACCATACAAGCTTTTGTTCCAAATGTGATGCTTGAAGATTACAAGACTTGTATGGAGAATATATTCGGTTCGGATACATGCTATGTTCTGTCTATTCGCCCTGTTGGCGGAGTTAAAATATGCGGTTAGTTCCGAAAATGACAATTTAGGAGTATTTTGATGTTTGATTACGAAAAACTTAAAGCTCTTGTTGAAGGACTTTCAAAAGAAAACGGTCCTTCGGGAAATGAATATGTAGCTGCTGAGTATGCAAAAAACAAGCTTGAAGAATATATGCCGGTATCTGTTGACGCTTTGGGAAATATCAGAGGTGAAAATTCCGGTAGAGGTATTCATATTCTTCTTGATGCCCATATTGATCAAATCGGAATGATAGTCACTTCAATTGATGAAACAGGTTTTTTAATGGTTGATAAATGCGGCGGTATGGACATTAGAATATTAGCCGCTCATGAAGTCACTGTTTGGGGGAAACAACCAATCTTTGGGGTTGTCACTTCAACACCGCCGCACCTCTCGAAAAAAGAGGATGAGAAGAGGGCAAAGAGTTTTAATGAACTATCTATTGATATCGGCATGTCAAGAGAAAAAGCAATAAACTTTGTTGCCATTGGTGACAGAGTAACACTGAAAGGTTCACATACGGTTCTTCTGGGCAATAAAATTTGCGGCCCCGCTTTTGACGACAGAGCAGGCGTAGCTGTTATCTTGCGATGTCTCGAAATACTTAAAGAAAAACAATGTCATTGCCATCTTTCAGTTCTGTTTTCTGTTCAGGAGGAAACCGGTGGCAGCGGGTCGAAAGCAGGAAGCTTTTCCGCGGCGGCCGATGAATCAATTGCGGTTGATGTTAGCTTTGCGTTGGCTCCGGACATACCAAAAGAGAAATGCGGAAATTTGGGCAAAGGCCCGATGATAGGTATTTCTCCGACACTGGACAACGCTATGTATAAAAAACTGAAAAACATTGCTGAGACGATAAGAATTCCGTTTCAACTTGAAGTTATGGGGGGCAGAACCGGCACCAATGCCGATGAAATTCAAACATCGGGAAAAGGCACAAAGGTGGCTTTGCTTTCAATCCCGCTAAAAAACATGCATACTTGTGTTGAGATAATAGATTTAGAGGATGTTGAGAATACAGCAAGACTTATGTCTGAATACATTCTGGAAAGGAGCGGATCAAATGCTTAAAGCACTTCAAACACTTTGCTCTCTGCCCGGAATATCAGGCAGAGAGGAAAATGTAAGAGATTACATCATTGCACAAATTGAAGGCCTGTCGGAATATAGCGTTGATGCGTTAGGTAACCTGATTATCTTTAAAAAAGGAATGTATATACCAAAAAACAAGGTGATGCTTGCTGCGCACATGGATGAGGTGGGACTTGTTATTACCTTCGTAACGGATGAGGGTTATCTGAAATTTGCAACTGTCGGTGGATTAGACACCTGTGTAATCCTTGGAAGAAAGGTTATCATCGGTGATAAAGGTATCTGTGGAGTTGTCGGGATAAAACCTGTGCATATGTTGGAAGAAGATAAAAAATGCAATATCCCAGAAAACGACACCTTATATATTGACATAGGTGCTTCAGATAAAACTGAAGCGGAAAAGTATGTCAGCCCGGGCGATGCAGCAATTTTTGATTCTGATTTTGTTGAATTCGGAGAAGGTTTAATCAAAGGCCGTGCCTTGGATGACAGAGCGGGATGTATGGTTCTTCTGGAAATATTAAAAAGTGAATTATATTATGATACTTGCTTCGTTTTTACGGTTCAGGAGGAAGTCGGTTTAAGAGGCGCAAAAACAGCAGCTTTTTCGGTTGATCCGGATTATGCTATCGTCGTGGAAACAACCACAGCGGCAGATATTGCCGGACTTCCGAAAGAAAAACAGGTGTGTATGCTAGGGGCCGGAGCGGTCATATCATTTATGGACAAAAGTACAGTTTACGACCGCGGGCTTTATGAATTGGCATTTACATTAGCTGAAAAACATGGTATCAAGGTTCAGCCAAAAACAGTTGTTGCCGGTGGTAACGATGCGGGCGCTATTCACTCGAGCAGAGCTGGAGTCCGTACACTGACGGTTTCATTACCTTGCCGTTATCTGCATTCGCCTTCATGCGTGATTTGCGAAGCGGACATTGGTGAGGTAGCGAAGATTGTAAAAGTATTGGCTGAGGAATTTGCAAATGCTTAGATTGCTGCAAAAACAGGAGGATGAATTTTTAGAATTATGTATGCATGATGTGTTCGGCACAAGAATATCAGCATATTTTATGACATATGACACGGATTATCCATTCGCTTTATTTTATATGCAGGATGAAGATGAATATGCTTTTTCTGCGGTGTGTATAATTGACGGTAATATGACACTTTGCTGCAAAGAAGATGCTGACTTCGAATAACTTAAAGAATTTATTGATGCTGCAGGATATTCAAGCTTAATGTGTGATGCGGTTGTTTGCGATAAATTAAATCTTGATCCGCAAAAAACAGGACTTGTTGTTGAATTCAAAGGCAATGAAAAATCAGCAGAAAATAAAGATATTTGTTTTTTTAACGAGTTTGAATTATGCGATGTATATGATATACTGAATCGCTCCGGATTTGACGGCTTACCCGAAAAACTGCAATGGCTTTCTGATGTTTTATTTAGACTCAAAAAAAATACAGCATGTGCGGCAGTCATCAAAGAAGACGCTAAACCGGTTGCCTGCGCAATGATTCTGTTTGAAACTGAAAAAGCAGCTTTGATCGGTGCGGTTGCTACCTTGCCGGAGTATAGGGGAAAAGGATATGCAGGCTCTCTGGTTACAGCTCTTGCCGGATTGACATCTGAAAAAAAGAAAAGAACCGAGCTCCTTTGTGCGAAAAACGGCATAGTTGATTTCTATAGCAAACTCGGGTTTGTAAAGACCGGAGAATGGGTGTTAGTCTAAGAAATGAAGGTATTTTGATGCGGCAGCAGTTTTTTAAAATAGATGAAAAACTCCTTGATTGCAGTGTAAAGGCTATGTTGAAAATTGCTGAGCCTTTCAAAGCGATAGAAGAGATAACAGAATATAACCAGCTAAAAGTGCTTTCCGCGTTCATTAAGAACGATGTCAGTGAGACACATTTTGTTGAAAGCACAGGTTATGGCTACGGCGATAGAGGTCGCGCAGCTTTGGACAGTGTTTTTGCCGATTCTTTCGGAGCCGAGGATGCACTTGTTCGCCATAGTTTTGCCAGCGGCACCCATACCATATCGGTTGTCCTTTTCGGACTTTTGCGTCCGGACGACACCATGCTTTGTGTTACGGGAACGCCTTATGATACACTGCAACCGGTAATTGGCATAAAGGGTGAAGGCCAGGGTTCTCTTAAGGACTTTGGCATTCATTATAAACAGCTCGAATTAAACAGCGAAAACAAGCCGGATATGGCCGCAATATCGCAAGCATTAAAACAAAAGGTCCGCTTGGTTTATATTCAGCGCTCCAGTGGGTACAGCGTTCGTTCGAGCCTTTCTGTTCAAGAAATCGGTGAAATAACGAGAATGGTAAAGTCTCAAAGCAACGCGATAGTCGTTGTGGACAACTGCTATGGTGAATTTGTTCAAACACAAGAACCGACTGATTTTAATGCCGACATTATCGTCGGTTCCTTGATTAAAAATGCCGGCGGCGGCATAGCAAAAACAGGCGGTTACATAGCCGGAAAAGCTTCTTTGGTTGAGCTGTGCGCTTACAGAATGACTACACCGGGTCTTGGCCGGGAAGTAGGAGCGACACTCGGTCAGAACCGAAGCCTTTTTATGGGTATATTCAACGCTCCGCATGTCACGGGCGAGGCATTAAAAACGGCTGTGTTTACAGCGGCTCTTTTTGAAGAACTTGGTTTTGAGGTAAATCCGAAAAGCTTTGATGAACGCTTTGATATTGTTCAGTCTGTCCGGCTCGGAAACCCGAGAGCACTCATTGCTTTTTGCCAGGGTATGCAGAAAGGTGCGCCGGTTGATTCTTTTGTTGTGCCGGAACCGTGGAATATGCCCGGATATGAAAACGAGGTCATTATGGCGGCAGGTGCTTTTACCATGGGCGCGTCGATCGAGCTTTCAGCCGATGCTCCTCTTCGTGATCCTTACGCCGCTTGGATGCAGGGCGGGTTGAATTTTCACAGCGCAAAAGCAGGTGTGCTGTTAGCTGCACAGGAAATGCTTGAAAAGGGTTTTATATAATGAATAAATACGATGGAATAACAAGCGAAGCATTTTGGCTGTTGGGTCAAAACAAGTTTAATAATTCCAAGGAGTTTTACGATGCCAACAAAGCAAAATTAAAGTTGCTCGCTTTGCAGCCGATGCAACAGATAGCGCAGATTATTGCGGGAGAAATGTATAAAATTGATGATTTGATGAACCTGAATCCCGTAAAAATGATTTCAAGAATAAGGCGAGACACACGATTCTCAAAAGACAAGACCCTTTATCGTGAAAATATCTGGATTATGTTCATGCGTCCAAAAACGGAATGGCCCAATTATCCTTGCATGTGGTTTGAGATAACCCCGGGAGGTTATTCGTATGGGGTCAGTTGCTTTGATATAACACCTCGTTATATGGACCTTTACCGCAAAGCGTTGATTGAACACCCCGAAGAATTTTTGAAAGCTGTTCGCATGGTTGAGGAAAAAGGCGCAAAGTTCCAAGCGGAATACTACAAAAAAGAGAAGAAAACTGATGTTGCAACGGCGTTGAAAGAATATTACAATGTTAAGAGTTTCTATTTTATTACTCAATCAAATGATTTAAGCGTTCTTGAAAGCAATAAAATAATTAACGATCTTAAAGCCGCATACTGCGGATTCACTTCCATGTATAATTTTTTAAAATGCATATCAGATGACTATGTTTCATTGGGAGAATAGGAGACTTTGTTATGACGGATAAAAGATGGTCCATTTTTAAAAGCGGCAGTGACATACGCGGTTATGGTATAGCTTGCGGTGACAATCAATTGTATTTAAGCAACGTTGTAGTTTCACGGATAACGATGGGATATGCCATTTGGCTAAGCAGAAACACAAATAAAAGTTATAAGGAACTTCTTGTTTCAGTCGGTCACGACTCGCGAATATCCGCCCAGCAAATTAAAAAAAGCGTTATAGATAAATTGAGCGGGTTAGGGATAAAAACTCTTGACTGCGGTCTATCCTCAACCCCGGCAATGTTTATGACGACAGTTGATTTAAAATGCAGCGGAGCGATTCAAATAACCGCAAGCCATCATCCGTATGACCGCAACGGCCTGAAGTTTTTTACCCGCGCCGGTGGATTGGAAGGCAAAAATATTGACGAAATTCTTGAATTTGCTGCGAATGAAGATTTCGTTGCTGCAAGGGAAGCAGGAGATGTTGCAACTGTTGATTATATGAATACATATTCAGCGAACTTGAGAGAAATGATATGCCGTGGAGTGAATGACACGGATTATTTCAGACCATTACGCGGCTATAAAATCGCTGTTGACGCGGGGAACGGTGTAGGCGGTTTTTATGCAACTAAGGTTCTTGAACCGTTAGGCGCGGATATTTCAGGAAGCCAGTTTCTGGAGCCTGACGGCACATTCCCAAATCACGCTCCCAATCCGGAAAATAACGAAGCAATGGAATCGATAAGTAATGCAGTAATTAATAGCAATGCTGATTTCGGTGTAATATTCGATACGGATGTTGACCGCGCCGGCTGTGTCGGGAAGGGTGGATTTGAGATAAACCGCAACCGTCTTGTAGCGCTAGCGGCAGCGATAACACTGGAAAACAATGAAGGCGCTATGATTGTAACAGACAGTATAACCTCTGATGGTTTAACATCGTTTATTAAAGCACACGGCGGACATCATCTGCGGTATAAAAGAGGATATAATAATATAATCAACAAACAAAAGGAGCTGACGGACAATGGGATAAATTGTCCTTTGGCAATAGAAACATCCGGGCATGCTTCATTCAGTGATAATTACTTTTTAGACGACGGTGCCTATTTGATAACAAAATTAATCATAAAAATGGCATTAATCGGCAAGCAAAACAAGAGTTTGGAAGATATAATTTCGTCCCTTAAAGAACCGGCGGAAAATATAGAAATCAGGTTTAATATATTAAGGGATGATTATAAAAATTATGGAGAGCAGATTATAGAAACCTTAGAGAAATTAGCATCAGAAAAAGACGGATGGAAAGCAGCAAAAGAAAATTACGAGGGAATAAGAGTCTCCACGGATGAAAATAACGGCAACGGATGGTTCTTGCTGCGTTTGAGTGTTCACGACCCGGTTATGGTACTAAATACGGAAAGCGCTGCAGAAGGCGGCACAGCGGTAATGCTTACATCTCTCTATGAAGTTCTAAAAAGATTTGAAAAGCTGGATATAAAATTTTTAACAGAGGCAATTAACTAAAATATTATTTATAAAGGGGAATCACTATGCTGAATGTTGCGATGTTAAGTAAATGGCATGTCCATGCAGAAGGATATGCGAAGCAAATCAAAGAATACGGTGCGAATATTACATGTGTTTGGGATGAAAATTCCGAAAGAGGCGCATTATGGGCAAAAGATATCGGCGCTGAATTTGAATCCGATCTCGACAAGCTGTTGGCAAGGGCTGATGTTGACGCTGTTGCATGCTGCGCTCCAACCGCGATGCACAAGCAAGTAATTATAAAAGCGGCAAAAGCCGGCAAATCAATATTTACCGAAAAAGCACTTGCGCCAACAACTGCCGAATGCGATGAAATCGCGTCTGCTGTTATTGAAAACAATGTTAAATTTCTTATATCTATGCCTTGGCGATGCCGTCCCGAAACATTATTCGCAAAAAAAGCCATTGAAGACGGATTGCTGGGACAAATAACCCTTATCAGGATAAGAAACGGGCATAACGGCTCAACAGCAAATTGGCTGCCGGATTATTGGTATGATGAAAGCATGGCGGGCGGCGGCGCGATGATGGATTTAGGCTGTCACCCAATGTACGGCGTCAGTTATTTGTGCGGAAAACCAAAAAGAGTAACATCAATGTATAATACAATAACCGGCAGAGAAGTTGAAGACAACGCTGTTAATCTGATTGAATTTGAAAACAAATGCATCGCTGTTGTTGAAACATCGCTTGTATCCTATAACACGCCGTCATCCTTCGAAATCTACGGCACTGAAGGCACATTAATTGACCGCGATGGTCAGCAGCTTATGCTTACAAGTTCCGTGTTAAAGGATATAAATAAAGGTTATATCCCGGTCACAAGTCTTCCGAAAGCATTACCCAATCCGATAATTATGTTCCTTGATGCTTGCATTAAAGGAACACTGATAGAATTCGGTCTTGATGCAGCAAGAAATTTGTCCGAGTTGCTGGAAATGGCTTATACTGCTCATAGAAATAATGCGGTTGTGAGGTTCAATGAAGTTTAAAAATAAAACAATCATTTCCGAGATGAGCCTGCTTATGGTTGCTTTAATTTGGGGCGCAGCCTTTATCGTGGTAAAAAATTCGTTGGAATATATCTCTCCGCTTTGGCTTATGGCAGCGAGATTTTTTGTAGCGGCTGTAATTATCAGTGTTGTTTTCTATAAAAAGCTGACTTTAATCAATCGAAGCAGTTTGATTGCCGGTGCAATTTCAGGATTGTTCATCTATTTAGCATTTGCATTTCAAACAATTGGTATTCAGTACACCACCGCAAGCAAAAACGCTTTGCTTACCTCAGCTTATGTTGTTCTTGTTCCGTTTATTTTTTGGGTGATGATAAAAACAAAACCAAAGGCAACCCAAATAGCCGCTGCTTTCTCATGCTTTGCGGGTATCGCAATGCTTATGTATGACGGCAGCTTCGGTAATGTTAATATCGGGGATATCTTAACCTTAATATGCGGTTTTCTTTTCGCCGTTCAGATTTCTCTGCTTGGAATCTATTCAAAAAAACATGATACAATTGTACTGACCATTGTGCAGATGACGGTATGCGCCGTTATCAGCCTGGCCGCGGCACTGTTATTTGAGGATGCACCAAAGCATATGAACATGCAAACAGTTGGCTCAATTTTATATTTAGGCATACTTAGCACATGCGTTGCATATCTTGTGCAGACCGTTGCTCAAAAATACACAACTCCTTCACATGCTTCTCTGATAATGAGTCTGGAGTGCGTGATTGGCTGTATACTTTCAGTCATTATTTTCAAGGATAATTTCACACCTCTTATGTGGGTTGGCAGCGCGTTGACATTTGGCTCAGTTATCTTATCCCAGCGAAGCAGCAGAAACGGAACTTCGAAAGCATTAAAAAGTGAATGATCGATAAATCCGGCAAGATATGAGCCGGTATCTGAGAAAAGGAGATGTTGGGTATGAAAAAAGGTATAAAAGGGATTATTGCATTAACATTAATAGGTTCTATTATGACCACGATGGTAATAATATCCTTTGCGGAAAACAGAAATGAGGCGAACGGAAGCTTGAAATTTAATCCCGATGGTAAATTTACCGTTATGCAAGTCGCGGATCCGCAGGACAATCAAAATCCGCGGAAAGCGATGATTGATATGCTGAATGCGGCCTATGACAAAGTTCGGCCTGATTTGGTCATTTTCACCGGTGACAATATACTTGGAAGGATCGGTGAAAACAAAAGTTATGAAAAAAAATGTGAAATTCTTGTAACTGCCCTTGATGCAATTATTAAACCGCTTGAAGTCAGAGGTATACCTTTTGCTGTAACATTTGGCAACCATGATGATCAATGCGGTATTTCAAAAGAGGAGCAGATCAAAATTTATCGCCGTTATTCAAATTGTATCGGGTTCAACGATGAAAACCCGTCAATCGGAAGAAGCACTTTTAATCTGCCGATATCGAGTTCGGATGGAAAAAAGATATCCTATAACCTTTGGCTGATGGAATCCGCCGGAAAAGATGAAAACGGTAATTACTTTGAATATGTAAGCTTCGAAGCACTTGATTGGTATAAATTTAAAAGTGATGAGCTCCGTGCGCAAAACGGCGGAGAGGCGGTTATGTCCTTAATGTTCCAGCATATTCCTATTCCCGAAACCTATGAGCTTCTGACAGAGGTCGACAAGTGTGCTAAAGGCGCTGTTGAAAAGGACGGCAAATACTATATTCTGAATACCGAAAAAGCGACAGGAGATTTGGGTGAAGGCCCATGTGTTACTCAGAAAAATTTCGGGCAGCTTGATACAATTTCTGCCCAAGGCGATGTAAAAGCTGTAGTCTTTGGCCATGACCATATCAATTCTTTTATCGGTAATCTGCGCGGAGTAGATATTATTCAAACGCCGGGCGCCGCTTTTCGTTCATATGGTGACGATAAAAGAGGCGTAAGAGTATTTGTAATTGATGAGAATGACTCGCAAAGCTATAAAACATATACACTGAATTACTATGATCTTATGGGTACAGGATTAAAAGCTAAATTGGAATTTATTTTTAATGCCGATGAAAAAATTCCGCTGATGATCGCTATATGTCTATGCCCGGTAATTATGTTTTTCGTTTAGCATCCGGTCCTTGGCTATCAAATTATTTTAAGGGGCTGTATCTTTCCGCTGAACTTTCAGCGTTTTGATACAGCCCCTCTTTTG